>CAZUVX010000024.1:0-20679 GCA_964623865.1 uncultured Spirochaetaceae bacterium
CCCCCCGTGGCTACTCTTCAGGCTGCGCCGGGGGCTTGCGCAGGCTCTTCTTCCGGCTGCGGCGCTTCTTCCGTTCGACCCGGCGCTGCTGCGAAGCGCGGGTCGGCTTTGTCTCGTGGCGCGGCGGCTCTACCTCGAGAGCCTGCTCAATGAGCTCCTCCAGGTTCTCCATGGCGCGGCGACGATTCGCCGCCTGGGTGCGCGCCTCTTCGACGTGGAGGACGAGCTCGTCGCTCTTGTTGATGCGGTTGGCAAGGCGCGCGCGAATGCGCTCCCGCTCTTCCTCGGAGAGTTCGGTGAGGGATGCGATCTCGAGGCGGGCAATCACCTTGGTGCTGACCTTGTTGACGTTCTGGCCGCCGGCTCCGCTGGATCGGGCGAAGTGGAGTGCGGTGTTGCGCTCTATCTGGTCCCGGAGATCGTGATTCACGACTACCCGCTGCGCCTGGTTGCCGCCAAAGCGCGGTCGATGTCTTCGATGAGGTCGTCTATGTGCTCGAGGCCGCAGGAGATGCGGATCAGTCCGGGAGTGATCCCGACGGCTCGGCGCTCCTCTTCGGTGAGCTTGGCGTGCGTTGTGGTTGCCGGGTGGGTGGCAATGCTCCGGGTGTCGCCCAGGTTCGAGGATCGGGAGATGATCTCCAACGCGTCGAGGAAGGCGGTGCCGGCGTCCAGGCCCCCGGTCAGCTCGAACGTCACGATGCCGCCGCCGCCGCGCATCTGCGTCTTGGCAAGCTCGTGCTGTGGATGCGACGGATGGTAGGGATAGCGGAGTAAGGAGACCGCGTCGTGGTCGGCCAGGAAGTTCGCCACGGCGAGGGCGTTCCGGCAGTGACGCTCCATCCGCACGGCCAGGGTCTCCAGACTCTTCGAGAGAATCCAACCGTGGAAGGGCGACATGGCGGGTCCCGTGTGCCTGGTGAAGAAGCGCACCTCCTCCATGAGCTGCGCCCTGCCCAGGATGGCGCCGCCGAGGACGCGTCCCTGGCCGTCAATGAACTTCGTTGCCGAGTGGGTGACAATGTCGGCACCGAAGGCTGCGGGATTCTGGAGCATGGGTGTGGCAAAGCAGTTGTCGATGCTGAGAATCGCACCGGCATTCCCGGCAAGGTCGCCCAGGGCCTGGAGGTCCCCCAACTCGAGGCCGGGGTTCGACGGCGTCTCGGCAAAGAGGAGGCGTGTGTTCGGCCTCATCGCTCTCTTCCATTGATTGATGTCCGACAGATCGACCAGATCGAAGTCGATGCCCCAGCGCGGGAGCAGGCGGGTGACGATCTGCATGGTCGAGCCGAAGACGGCGCGGGAGACGACGACGTGATCGCCGGAGCGGAGGAAGCCGGCCAGGCTTGCGAACATGGCGGCCATGCCGCTCGCCGTGGGAATGCCCGCCTCGCACCCCTCCAGGCTGCAGAGCTTCTCGATGAACTCGTCGTTGTTCGGGTTGCCGTAGCGGGAGTAGAGCCGGCCCTCCGCCTCATCGGCAAAGAGGGCGCGGGCGTGCTCGGCGGAGTCGAAGACGAAGCTGGAGGTTGCGTAGATGGGCACGCTGTGCTCGCGATGCGCGCTGCGCCCCGCCTGAATGCGAATGGCCCGTGTCTCGCGGTGTGATTCGTTTTTCACCACTGCACCTCCGTTTCCGGAGTATACGACACTTGACTGCGACAACGCACCGCCGGGAGCGGGAGGTGCCGCTTCACCTCAGCGTCTCGTTCGTGTCAGCCGTTCAGCGGTGTGATCAGGCAGGCGGGTGTCGGGGTCTATCTCCGGTACGGTGGACCAGGGGCGGTCGCGGTGGCGTGGCATGCCGTGGCGCATGTAGTCACGGATCGACTCCATGTAGAACCAAAGCAGGCGGTCGGTGCTCCGGGCAACGGACCATTCATCGGCTTTCGCGTACGCCTCGGCGCGCTTCTTCTCGAAGAGCTCCTTATCTTCCAGGAGACTCTGCACCGCATTTGCGAATTCCTCCGGAACAGCTCCGACGGGAATACCGCCGCGTCCGTCGGAGAGCAGATCTCCCACTCCCATCTCTGCGACCGCAACGGCAGGTGTACCGACACTCATTGCCTCCAGGAGAACCAGTCCCTGCGTCTCGGTCGTCGAGGCGAACACGAAGAGGTCCGCCATGCGGTAGAAGCTGAACACCTCCTCTCGAGGAAGATAACCGGCAAACGTCACGTCGGCGTTGAGCTTGTGTTGACGGACGAGCCCTTCGAGGCGGTGACGGTCGGGGCCATCGCCCACTATCAGAAGATGAGCGTCCGTTTCTCGTCGCCGCAGCTCGAGTAAGACGTCGAAGAGGAACTGGACGTTCTTCTCCGGGCCGAGTCGGCCGACGTAGAGCAGGCATGGTCGGTCTTCCGGTACGCCGTACTTGGCCTTGATCTTGACGGCATTGAGGAAGGCGTGAGTCCGTCGCGTCTCAATGCCGGTCGGGATTACGTCGATCGGGGCATCCACTCCGTAGCTCTTCAATTCGTCGCGAATGTCGTGACTCGGTGCGACGACGCGTTGGCACCTTCCCAGGAACTTCCTCGAGATCCACCTGACCGAGCGGGTAGACACCGCTTTCGGAATCGGCATGTAGTGAATGTATGCCATGTAGAGGGTGTGATAGGTGTGGACGTGAGGGATGTTGAACAACCACGACACAATCAACCCGTAGACGCCAATGTTGCCGGGTACCTGCGAGTGGATTATGTCCACGTTCAGTCGGCGCACCTTGAAGAGCGTGTTGAACTCGGGGAACACGAAGCGCCGCTCTTTCATCTTACGAAAGAAGTACGGAATGGAACGCATTCGGAAGGTATCGGCGTCGTCGTTGAAGACGCGACCTCCGTACTCCGGGCAGAAGAGGTAGACGGTGTGACCGCGATTCTGGAGTTCCTCCCGCAGGAGCCGCACAGAAGTCGTCACACCGTTGATTTCCGGAGCATATGTGTCGGTGAAGATCGCTATTGTCATGCGAGACTTGACTCCGCGCACGCTCCGCGCGTGCGGGACCGTGTATTCATTATACCGATCCGGAGCGGAATCTCAAGCCGACCGTCCGACTGATAACCCGATTCGATGTGTGATAGCGTTGAGTTTGCATCATAATACTGGGTGAGCATATGAATTACCGTCGACTCGGCAATACCGGAATCCTTGTCAGTGAGGTCTCATACGGCACATGGCGAACCTTCTCTCATCAACTGGATGAGAGCGGAGTGCGCCGCATGCTCGCGACCGCCCGTGACCAAGGAATCAACTACTTCGACACCGCCGACGTGCACGGCGTCGGTCTGGCCGAAACCTATTTGGGAAACGTACTGCCCAAGATGGCTATTCGTCAGGACTTCGTCGTAGCGACCAAGACGTTCTTCCCCATGGGCAACGGTGTAAACAACCGCGGCCTCTCGCGGAAGCACATCTTCGACTCGGTGAACGACAGTCTGAAGCGGCTGAGAATGGACTATATCGATCTCTACTACTGCCACCGCTACGATGAGCACGTGCCCTTGGTTGAAACCATTCAGGCCATGCAGGACCTGATCCGTGCCGGCAAGATCCTCCACTGGGGCGTGAGCGAGTGGACCCCGGACCAGATTGCCGAGGCCGCCAGCAAGTGCAAGGCGAACGCCTGGATCCCCCCGGCGGTCAACCAGCCCCGCTACTCGGCGCTCTTCCGCGGTCCTGAGGAGCGCCTGCTGTCCGTATGCGAGCACCACGGCCTCGGTGTCGCAGCCTTCTCTCCTCTGGCCGAGGGTGTGCTTACCGGCAAGTATCTGGGCGGAAGCGCGCCGCAAGGTTCTCGCGGCAGCATGCCGAAGCTGAACGTCTTCATGCGCGACTATCTGGAGGACGGGGAGACGACGTCCCGCATACAACGGTTCGTCGAGCTTGCCCGGAAGGCGGGACTTGCCCCGGCGCAGCTTGCCCTTGCCTTCGTCCTGCGCCGTCGCGAGGTAGACACCGCCATTGTAGGGGCGCGCACACCGCAGCAGTTGGCGGAGAACGCCCGCACCGCAGGCCTTCGGGTCCCGGTGGACGTCCTGGATGCGGTGGACGAGGTCTTCCCCGCTCGTCGGTGAGCCGCCCCAACGGTGGAGGGGTGCGTCGTACATCGGCAGGGCGGCGGAGCAGAGCCGGCAAACCCCGGTGGGGCGGCACCTTCGGGAGACGCGCTACAGCCGGGGGCGTGGCGTACGTCGGCGGGGCGGCTCGTGAGCGGACCGACCGAGGCGGCGTGGTCCCTGCACGGTGATTTCCCGCGAGACGTTGCCACTCTCTTGCGCAATGCCTATTCTCTTGCCTGTTCATGAGAGAATTGATGTCGCCCGAGCCCTCCGGGCCCCCCGGACCCTCCGGCCGCTCCGCCGGCCGTTTCATCTTGGAACTCCTTCAGATTCTCGCCATCGTGCTCATGCTGAATCTGCTGCTCTCCGTGCACATCTGGGCGCCGGGACCGCAGCCGCTTCGGGCACTGGCCGTCTTGCCTGAGACCGCCGTGCTGGTCTGGGCAATCATCCTGGTGCAGTCCCTCTTCACGGGCCGCGCCGTGCGGCGAATCGCGTATGCCCTCCTTGGCGCAGCCACCGGCTTCATGGTCGGGTTCTCCCTGGCTGAGGGCTTCTTCCAGTACTACTACGCCCGGCACTTCCTGCCGCGGTCGGATATCGGGATGATCCGCGGCGCCATCCTGCTCTTCTTCGGCGACATCGGCGCGACTGCGGATGTCCTTACGCCCATCGCCCTGGTTCTCATCTTCACACTGCTTGCCGTGGTCGGCGTGGGTGCCGTCGGGGGCCTCGGTGTGCTGCTGCACAGGGCGCGAATGCGCTTCGCGGTCCCGGCGGTTGTCACTCTTGTTGCGCTGGTGACGTTTCTTGCCGCAGGATTGCAGACCCCTCCGGCGGCAATGTCCCTCCGGTCCTGGTTCGACTCCGGTGAGATCGCCTTCGTCGACGACGCGTTCAGCGAGGACAATCCCAGCCGGGACGCGTTCACCGACGAAGCGGCTGCGCGGGCGCGTGGCAACGACGCGGCGGATGTGCGGGAAGTCTACCGATTTCCCGGACTGCTGGACCGCGACATTTATCTCTTTGTGATCGAGGCGTACGGTTATGCGACAGTCCGACACCCGGAAATCAGTGAAGCGATAGAAGCGCCTCGAGAGGCCCTGGCCGACGCACTTCATCGGAAGGGGTATGGCGTTCGCACGAGCTACCTGGAGTCGCCCGTGGCGGGCGGCTATTCCTGGCTTGCCGAGGCGACGCTCCTGACCGGTCGACTCATCAACTCTCAGGCGAGATTCAAGCAGCTCTATGAGCTCGAACTGCCGACGCTCACGGGAATGCTCCAGGAAGGCGGTTACTACACGTTGACCATGCGCCCCGGTACGGTACACAGCTCCTGGCCGGAGGGGTGGGACTTGTATCGTTTCGAAGAGTCCTTCGTGGCGCACGACGGCGACTTCGGCTACGCCGGGCCGTGGTTCTCCTATGTTCCCGTGACCGACCAATACACCATCTGGACCGCCCACAATCGTATCCGAGAGCTGACGGCACCCACGGGAGCGGCTGCGGAGAAACCCTTTCTGGTGTACTATCAGCTTGTAAGCAGCCACACACCCTTCAATAAGATCCCCCCGATCATCGAAGACTGGGATAGCCTCGGCGACGGCGACATCTACAACCGCCGCTCCAGTGAGATTCGGCGCTTCGACAACTCCTGGACCGGGGGGACGGAGCTCGTGGAAGGGTACATTGCCGCGGTAAGCTACGTCCTCGAGGTGCTAACGGATTACGTATCCCGGATCATGGACCACAGCCGGGACCCCATCATCATTGTGATGGGGGATCACCAGGCCCAGCCGCCGATTCGGGGGCCCGAGAACATAAAGTCGGTCCCGATTCACGTTGCCTCGCGTGATGAAATCATCCTTCGCCGATTTGCCGAGCGCGGCTTTGAGACGGGAATGGTCGGCACTCAGGAGCCGCCGCACCGGCACATGAGCGAGTTCTTCTCCATGTTCGCTGACCTTGCCCGGAGTTCCTCCGTCGGCGGACAGCATCCAGAGCAGTAACCGCAAACTCCGGGCCATCCGGGGTTCTCGCTTTGGTGCGCCAACCATCCATCAGCACCTGCTGATGTGAATCGGGCGGCGCGCCGACGGTAACAACCGTGCGGAAGAAGGCGGAGTGCTGCCGGGCCATGACGCCACTTTTCTCCCGCGGCCGGACGGCGTACCCTATAAGAACCTAATGAAACCTTAACGGACCAACATCAATGAGCTTTGAACGAACCTACAGCACATGGCGCTACCTGTACTCGGCGGTACTGGTTGGACTCGTGCTTGCTGCGGAGCTTTCTGTTATGCGCGTCTTTGCCGGAGCCCTCCTTGCCGTGTGGACCGCCGGCGCATTCGCAGCGCTGTTCGTGGCCGTCGGGCGGCGTCACCCGCAGGGCAACGGCGTGGCTTTGCCGAACATCCTGACGGCTATCCGGCTCGTCGCCGCAGTGGCGCTCTTCGCCCTGCTTGGGGCGTGCAGCATCGACCCCGATGTCGGCACTCTTCTCCGCGGGCGAGGCGGCTACGCTCTTGTCGGTTTACTTGCCACGGTGGAGCTGACCGACTACTTTGACGGCCGGTTGGCTCGGAGGTACCGAAGCAGCACCTTCGGCGCGGTATGGGACATGCAAACTGATGCAGTCTTCGGCGCAGCGCTGACCCTGATGGCCCGGCACGTCATAGGGATGCCTGCATTCGTCTTGATCATCGGGCTTCTGCCCTACGTGTATTCTCTTGCCTGGCTACCATACTACGGGCACATGCGTCGCACCTCCGGCCGGGGCGTCGGCGGCCACCGTGAGCCTCACAAGAGTGACGTGCAGCGATGGTACGAGAAGACAACAACCGCCGTCCTTGTGGTGACGTTGATCACGGTATTGGCGCCGCCTTTGCCGCAGGGCCTGAGGGAGATCGCACTGCTTGGCGTTCTCGCCTTGCAAGTCGTCTCCTTCGGGTGGGACATTGCGACGCAAGTGGAACCGCTTTGTCGGCGGAGCAGGGTTGCATGAACGGGCGGATTCCGGAATCAAGGCACGAACATCGCGATCTCGCACTGCTGATAACCGGGAACGTCGTCTCGACCTTCGGTAACGCCGTATACATCCTTGCGGTCCTTCTCCTTCTGAAAGAGCTTACCAATTCGGCCTTCATGCTTGGATTGTTCCAGTTTCTCGCACTCGCTCCTGCATTCTTCCTGAGCCCCCTTACCGGGGCGCTCATTGATCGGGTGCCCCGGAGACGCATCGTGATTCTCGCGGACCTCTACCGGGGTGTTCTCATGATCACCGCCGGCGCTGCCCTGACCGTCCCGGAGCTGCGCGCACCCTGGTTTGTCCTCCCGATCACGCTCCTCATGGGAGTAGGACACGCGCTCTTCGTCCCGGCGGCTCACGCAATCCTGCCGTCACTGGTGTCTGATAGCCGACTCCAGACGGCTACCGGCCTTCGGGCGGCGGGCAGTCAGATCGCCAACCTCGGAGGAAACGCTACGGGAGGGGCTCTCTTTGCGCTACTCGGCGCGTCTGCGCTGTTCCTGTTGAACGGCGTCACATTTCTTGTCTCGGCCGTCCAGGAGCTCTTTATCCGCGGAGGCCGGGAGGTTCCCAGGGACGGGTCCGAACGGAGCGATTTCGGCGCTGCGGCGCGCGACGGCCTGCGCACGGTCCTTCGCGATCGTGCAGTCCTCCCCCTTATGGCCTCTCAAGCGGGACTCTTCGTGGTTTCGCCGGTGCTTCTGCTGTCGCTTCCGTTCATTGTCATTGACGAACTCGGAATGGGAGAACGCGCCCTTGGATACTTCTTCGCCCTGGCGATCGCGGGAGGTATCGCAGCGTTCGGGCTGCTTCGACGGCAGGCGTCGCGTCTGACCACGACACGACGGCGGATTGCCGGCGCCTACGTTCTCCTTGGCGCAGCATTCGTTGCGGTGGCTGTCGGCACCTCGGTGTTGACCCTGATCCTCGCTGCACTGGCCGGCGGCGCTGCAGCGGCCACCGTGTACCTTTCGGTTACCACCTACATTCAGCGCCGCGCACCGGGGCATCTGCTTGGTCGATACTTCGCCGCCCTCGAAGCTGCAAGCGCACTGGTTGCACCGGTGAGCTATCTCGCCGTAGGCGCACTTCTGGAAGGGTTGGACGGCGGCCGGTGGGGTCTCTTTGCGGTAGTCGGCGGTGTGACCGTTGCGTGGGGCATCATCCTTGCTCGCCCTTTGAAATGGTGCCAGGATTGTTGATTGGGGTCCCTGCGCCCCTGGAAGGGCGGGGATTCTCCTCCGGCACGGTCACGCCACCAGATGATACGCCACCGCACCGGGCGGCAGCGCCACCGTGTACATGTCGAGCCTCCCTCGGCGATAGTGGATGACCGGGGGATTCGTGTATTCGTGATGCCAGATGCGGCGGATCCACGCGTGCTCGCTGCGCCCATGCGTCCACACATGACGATGGGTGGTCATCCGTTCCAGGTGCCATCGGACTTGGTCTGCCGGGACATCTGCGATCGAAGCATGGCGCTCGTCGGCGCCGGCGTCGGCACGATCGGTAATGCGATGGGGCGTCATGAAGTTGTGCAGCACCATGAATATCGCCATGCGCTCCATCTGGCAGTTGATCTCCCGGCCCTGGCGGACCGTCTCGCGGACGTGCTCGGCAAGGTTCTTGCGGATCTGGCGGTCGACGTAGTTGACCGGAAACAACGGGTTAGACGGGATCCGCGCGGCCCGGGAGCTTACCCGCTGATGGACGAGCCGGCCCTCCCGCAGCGCCGTGGCCAGGGCCGGAACCGCCTTGAGCGCGGGACGATAGGCGGTGTGTTCGTCGGTGAACAGTTCGACCTTTCGTTGTCGGCTTGCACGGTCGATCATCGAGCTCAAGTCATTGAGGAGAACCGCGCAATCCTCTTTGACACCACGAGGTGGCTTCCACACCGTGTCGATGAGGGCGCGCTGGATCCGCTGATAGGGGGTCATGGTTCCGCTGCGCCGAAGGGTGGTATGAACCACCCCGTAGACGAACTGACTGTCGCTGCCGACAACGTGAGTGAAGTTGTTGGGATGATACTGGCTTCGTGTATAGGACGCAAAGCCGTCCATGGCCAGGTTCTCGGTCAGATGCCGCTCGACGAGGGCGTAGTCCATCACCGCCAGGGCGTTGCGAGCGAGGCGGCGGATGCGGTTCTGGATGACCCGATAGGTCACACCGATGAACCGCCCCATCTGCCGCAGCCCGGCACAGGCGTAGAGCTGATGCAGGATCCACGTCATGTCGCTGGTCGACTGCGTCCAGTAGTGCACCGAGAAGGTCTGGGTGGAGCAGGTCTTGCCGCAAGACAAACAGCGAAAGCGCTGAATCGGACCGCGGGAGTCGGTGTGAAACCGGCCGAAGCGGGTGTACCAGCGAGTTTGTGAAGCGCGGTTGCGGTCGTGGAACGGGCACCGCGGGTTTGGGCAGAACTCCGGAAGCGCGGGAAGTGATTGCATGGCGGACACCTCCGCACACTTTCACGGCCGGTATGCGCCTGTCGCTTCAAACCGATCAACAATTTCGGCACCAGTAGAAAAGGGTTGCCGATCGTGTATGACTATAGTAATATGACCATAGTCAAAACCAGAAGAGCAGAAGTGGTTGACTGGGGGGCTGCTCTATGGAGATTGCAGCGGGGAAATTCAAGGCTCAGTGTCTGAGTCTGATGGATCATGTCCGCGACAGCCACGAACGGGTGGTCATTACCAAACACGGCCGTCCGGTTGCCCAAATGGTTGCCGTGGGGGAGGGGAAACCGGCCCCGCTGTTCGGCAGGCTCGAGGGGCTTCTCACCATTGAGGGCGACATCGTGGAGCCGTCGGGTTTGAGCTCACCAGGTGGCGCAGACGGATAACCGGCGGCTCCTCCTCGACACTCACGTCTTCGTGTGGCTGATGAACGGCGACCCCCGGCTGACGGACCATAGCGTCCGCAGCGCCATTGAAGAGGCCGCTCACCACACGGAGCTCCTCCTCTCGGTTGTTTCACTGTGGGAAATCGGCCGATGGGTACGGACAGGGCGTCTCCGGGCGCCCATTCCTATTGCCGAATGGACCAGCCGCGCCATCGACACGCCGGGACTCGTCGTTGTTCCCCTGGATCCCGACATTGCCCTGGAAGGCGGTGCCCTTCCCGGTTCCCCGCCCGAAGACCTGGCCGACCAGCTCATCATTGCCACCGCCCGCGCCCGCGACGCGACGGTTGTCACTGCAGACCCGGGCATGGCGGCCTACGGCGCCGGCGGGTACACCCGTGTGCGCGAGGTGCCGCTATAGGACGCCGCAAGGTGCCGGGCAGCCGACTGCCCGGGACTCGAACGGCGGATGGCGGAGGTCTCCGCGAAGCGATTGCCGGAGCGCCGGGTATGGGCGGCCGAGGTCCTTGCCGCCTACCCGTGCTCCTTCTTGATCCGGTCCGTCACCACCCGGCCCGAGATGGTGCTCATGGTGGTGCCGGTGCCGGGGACGGTGAACTGACCGGCGTAGTAGAGGTTGGAAAGCTTCCTGGACTTGTTGGAGGGCCGGAAGTAGGCGGTCTGGAAGAGGGTCTGTCCCAGGCCGAAGGCGTTGCCCTTGTAGGCGTTGTAGTCCCGGCGGAACTCCTCGAGTGAGTAGTCGCGGTAGACGACCACGGAGTCGCGGATGGACATGCCGGTGTGGGCCTCCATGCGGTCCATGACGTTGTCGAAGTAGCGCTTGCGCAGGAGCTCGCTCGCCTCCAGGCCCGGGGCGGCCGGGACCAGGATGAAGAGCGCCTCACCCCCTTCCGGAGCGACGTCGGGGTCGGTCTTGGAGGGAATGTGGATGTAGAAGAGGGGGTCGTCGATCCAGCGCGGTTTTTCGTAGACCGCGGAGAAGTGCTCGTCCCAGTCCGCATCGAAAAAGAAGGTGTGGTGGGCGAGCCCATCCAGCTTTCTGTTGAGGCCGATGTAGTAGTTCACCACCGCCGGCGCGAGTGCTGCGCGATCCCAGCGCCGCGCCGGAATGGAGCGCGCGCTCTCCGGGAGGAGCTCCAGCTCCACGTGGGGATAGTCCGCATTCGCCACCACGACATCCGGGGCGAGCTCGTCGGTGTCGCAGCCGTCGCGCACCTGCACCCGGGTTACCCGCCCGTTGTCCGTCACCAGCCCGGTCACCTCGCAGTTGAAGACGAACTTCACGCCCAGGTCGGCGCAGACCGTACGCATCGCGTCGGCAACTCCGGAAAAGCCGCCGTCGGGATACCACGTGCCCAGGTTGAAGTCGATGTGATTCATGAGGGTGTACATGGCCGGGGTGTTCCGGGCGCTGGAACCCAGGAAGACCACGGGGAACTCCAGGATCTTCTGCAGATCGGGATGGCTGATGTACCGGCGAATCATGCTGCGGTAGTTCTTCAGGATGTTGAGAGTGCCCAGGTTGCGGATGGTGGTCCAGTTCACGAAGTCGAAGAGGGTGTAGAAGTTCTTGTAGATGAAGTTGTTCATGGCAAGGTCGTACTTCGCCTTGCTCTGATCCAGAAAGGCGCGAAGCTGTGCGCCGGCGCCCCCCTCCACCTGCTCGAAGACTTCGGCCGCACCGTCCACATTGGCCGGCACGTCCAGTCGTCGGCGCTCGCCGGGAACGGAGGGATCCCCGTAGAAGACGGTGTAGCTGGGATCGACCCTGGAGAGGCCGTAGAGCTTGCTTCGGTCGTAACCGAGGTCCCTGAACCAACGGTCGTGCTCTTCCGGCATCCAGTACCAGCTCGGCCCCATGTCGAAGCGGTAGCCGCCCTGCTCCACTGCTTGGGCGCGACCACCGGGCCAGCCGTTCTTCTCGACTACCGTAACCTCGTAGCCTTCCTTTGCAAGGTAGGCTGCCGCAGACAGCCCGCCGAATCCGGCGCCGATCACGAGAATTGATTTACCTGACATGCGTTAGAAGATAGCGTGGCCGCGCAAGTTGTGAAAAGAAGCACGGTGGTCAGGAATGCCCTGCGGGCTGGGCTCACCAGGTTGAAGCTGCGGTGCGGCAACCGGAGAATCCTCCTGGGCGGCGGCCCGCCGTTCTACACGCGGCCCGTCGTTCTACATGCGGCCCGCCCTTCTACATGCGGCCCGTCGTTCTACATGCGGCCCGCATCAATGATGCGCTGGAGAAACCGGCGGGTCCGGGGATGCTCCGGCGCCGAGAAGAGCTTGTCCGGCGGGGCCTCCTCGCAGACGGCCCCTTCGTCGAGGAAATACACGCGGTCCGCAATGTCCCGGGCAAACCCCATCTCATGGGTCACCACGATCATGGTCATTCCCTGCTCCTTCAGGTCCCTGATGACCTGCAGCACACCGCCTATGAGCTCAGGGTCCAGGGCCGCAGTGATCTCGTCCAGGAGGAGCACGTCCGGATTGGTCGCCATGGCGCGAATGATCGCAACCCTCTGCTGCTGCCCCCCCGAGAGCTGCTCCGGGTAGGACTTCGCAAAGCCGTCGAGCCCGAAGAGCGACAGGAGCTCATGCGCTTTGGTCTCGCTCTCGGCCTTCGACACACCGTGAACGCGCCTGGGCGCCAGGGTGATGTTGTCAAGCACACTCATGTGGGGAAAGAGATTGTAGGCCTGGAAGACGATGCCGACGCGCTTGTGCAAGCCGTTCTTGCCGAAGGACGGATCGTGGATCGGCACGTTATCCAGATAGATCTGTCCCGCCTCGAACTCGACGAGATCGCTCACGCAGCGCAGAAGGGTCGACTTCCCCGAGCCGGAGGCGCCGATCAGGCACACCACCTGGTGGGGACGGACCTTCACGCTCACGTTGTTGAGGACCATCTTGTCGCCGAAAAACTTGGTCAGGTTCTCAATGCGGACACGTTCGCCGGAACTGTTGGGCGTCTCGAAGTTTTCGCTCATAACGTGCTCTGAAGGCGCCGCTCCCGGTCCTTTCGGCTCACGTAGTCGGTCAACCGTGCCATGGGAATGGTCGCAAGGAGAAACAGGAAGGCGGCGGCAATGAGGGATGAGTAGTTGAAGGTGCGCGCCGTGTAGATCTGCGCTTCCCGGACTGCATCGCGCACTCCGATGACGCTCAGGAGCGCTACGTCCTTCTGAAGCGCCACGGCGAGGTTGAGGAGAGACGGCAAAACGTTTCTGATTGCCTGCGGAACGATCGCGAACCGCAGGGTCTGCCATTGACTGAGCCCCAGCGCCTTGGCGGCGGCTCGCTGACCGTCGTGGACCGCCTCCATGCCGGAGCGGTACACTTCCGCGGCGTATGCGGAGTAGGTGAGTACCAGGGCGACGCCGCCCCAGAAGAGGCTGCTCTGGGGAAGCCCCGGGAGTTGCAGCGCGGGGATGCCGAAGCCGAAGAGAAGCACCACGAGCAGCGACGGCAACCCCCGGAGGAGATCAATGTAGACGACGGTGAAGACGCGTAGCGGGGCAAACCACGGCCCGTGGAGGGAGCGAAAAACCGCCAGCATCAGGGCCCACACGGCGATTGCAACCAGGGAGATCGCCCAGACCGACATGTTGATGGCAAAGCCCCCGAGGACATCGGGGAAGACCTCGCTGATCGCGTCGAGATTGAAGAACTGTCTCTTGATGCGCGGCCACTGCTCCGCAGAGGTCACCAGCTCTCGCAGCACCACCAGGACGACAATGACGCTGCCGACGCTGATGATGCTCGGAAGATACCTGTCACGTGCACGGAGCGTGCGCCCTACCGGCCGGTTGGGCCGGCCTGATCGGCCGGGCCCCTCCGGATCCGTCGGGCTGCGACGCTCGGAACTCAATCGGTGATCTCCTGGATCGACTCATCGCCGACGAGGTACTGCCGACGGAGCTCCTCCACCACACCCCGGTCGATGATTGCCTGGAGTGCATCGTTGACCCACGGCACAATGGGGTTGCCCTTTTCGAAGACGAGGCCGTGGCCCTTGTCGTTCGGGTCGGCCGGGAGTGTTGCCACAATCTCCGCCTCCGGTACCTGAACAGCCGTGGCGTAGAGCGCCGTGGGAACCGACTGCGTGGTTGCGTCGATCTGACCGCCCAGGAGGGCCTGGAAGGTGCCGACCTGGTCGTCGAAGACCGCGACGTCTTCTGCGCCTATCCGGTTCTCAATGTAGTCCAGATCGGTCGTCCCAATGGTTGCGCCCCACTTGGCGTCGCGGAGCTCTTCGATTGACGTTGCATTCGCCACCGGGCTGTCGCTCAGGGCAATGACCGCCTTCTTCGGCTGATAGTAGACCATCGAGAAGTCCACAAACTCCCGCCGCTCCTCCGTCACGGAGTACTGCTGGATGACGAAGTCGTAGGGCTTGTTGCCGGGTGCAATACCCTGGTCGAAGGTGCTGCGCACCCAAACTACGTCATCCCGGTCGAAGCCCATCTCCTCCGCGAGAGCGTAGACAATGCCGTTCTCGAAGCCTTCACCGCCGGCCGGATCGTTGTCCATCATCCACGGCGGATAAACCGGGTCGCCGGTGGCAACGGTGAGCTTGCCCGGCTCGTGCAGGCGCGGATCCTCGGGTGTCCGCTCGAGCTCCGTCGTGTCTTCGCCGTCCTCGGTACCGGAGTCTTCCGCTTCCCCGGCGGCGAAGAGGGCGAAGCTGAAGCCGACGGCCAGAATCAGCACCAACGCAAGAACACGTCGAATCATGGATTCCTCCTTTTGGATCTCCGAACCGGATCAGGTCTATGATCCGGTACGCACGGGACCGACGAGTTAGAACGTTGTGAGGGTAGATTGGTTACTGTGCGGTGGTCAAGGATGTTCCCGGTTGCACGGGGCACGGTGCGGCGCAGGGCGGGTCAGCCGCGCCCCGCCGCGTCCCGCCCCGCCCCGGCGCAGGGCGGGTCAGCCGCGCCCCGCCGCGTCCCGCCCCGCCGTGCCCCGCCCCGCCGACTCAGATGGATGAATCCGTCGCCGTCGATTCGGGTGTTGCGCTCGGTTCGGGAGCATCGGCACCTGGTGCCCTTGTCTTGAAGCCGAGTTGCAGCCCATAGTACCAGGGCCACAGAACGTCGGCCCCGTTGGACGGCTCCGACTGATCCGGCGTGATGTAGGCTCCCAGCTTCAGGACGAAGCGGCCGTCGAAGCCGAGGCCCAGGCCGACAATCGGCGCAAGCTGCTCGGAGGCCGTCACGTATGCGGCTCCACCGTTCGCGTAGAGGGTGAACCAGTCCGTGGGGTGCCAACCGGCGGTCAGGCGCGCCTGGAGCAGTGCGTCGAACTGCGGGTAGATGTTGATGTCCGAGCCCACGGTGGCGGATACCTGCAGCCACTCCTGAACCGAGAGGAGGCGCTTGGTAATGTAGAGTTCCGGTCCCTGGAGGGAGTCGTCGGCGTCGTCCTGGTCCTCATTGTCTGCAACGAATCCGTGGACTCCCCACCCGGCGGTGGCTTCCCAGCCGCCGTTGAAGCCGCGGCTCACGGCAACCTGGCCGGGAACGGGCAGCCAGAGGAACATCACCGAATCGGATGTGACCCGGGTCTGTCCCGGTTCCAGCACCTTCCCGGTGTCGAATGCGCGGGAGGTGGTTCGGATGGTGCCGCACCCCGTAAGAACGAGAGCAGCCATTGCCAGGACCGCAACGACACGGCGCATGGTGGCCGCGCCTCCGTGCCGCGGTCGCGGTCTCTGAAATCGCCGGAATCGCGTTTTCATGGGATCCTCCTCAGATGAATTCTACCACAGCTTTCTACCCTTGCCATCGCTAAGCGCACCGGGCGGTCCTCCCGGCCGCCGGAGTACGGGGGCGTTCGGCGGGCCACCGCGTTGCCCTTTCACCCGCTCTTTGATAGTTTCAAGAAACCACAAGACCACATTGAGGGTATCTATCTCTCTTCCTGCAGGGCGCGGGGTTGAGGGAGTCGTGGGGAGGTCCTTTTGTACAAGCCAGTTGACCCGAAGGTCAGCTTTCCACAGCTGGAGGAGGAGATCCTGCAGTTCTGGGAAGAGAACGACATCTTCCGGAAATCCATTGATCAACGGGATGGACGGCAAGAGTTCGTGTTTTACGATGGCCCGCCCTTCGCGACGGGTCTGCCCCATTTCGGCCACTTCGTGCCGGGCACGATCAAGGACATCATTCCCCGCTTCCAGACCATGCGTGGCAAGAAGGTGTACCGTCGCTTCGGCTGGGACACCCATGGCCTTCCCGTCGAGTACGAGATGGAGAAGGAGCTCGGCATCTCCGGCGCCGGGGAGATCCAGGAGTACGGCGTCGGCAAGTTCAACGAGGCGTGTCGCTCCGTGGTCCTGCGCTACGTGGACGAGTGGGAGGAGGTCGTCACCCGCATGGGCCGATGGGTGGACTTCGAGCACGATTACAAGACCATGGACCCCGACTACATGGAGACCATCTGGTGGGTGGTAAGACAGCTCTGGGACAAGGGTCTTATCTACGAGGGCTACTACATCCTGCCCTATGATCCCGCTCTGGCCACACCGCTCTCCAACTTCGAGGTGAATCTCGGCGGCTACAACGAGGTGGATGACCCGGCCATTACGGTCGCCTTCACTCTGGAAGCCCCCACCGCGGTCGGTGCCGCCCCGGGGGATCGCGTCCACATGCTGGCGTGGACGACGACACCCTGGACGCTTCCCTCCAATCTGGGTCTCGCCGTCGGTCCCGAGGTCACCTACGTCCGCGTGCAGGACGGTGAGGAGCAGTACATTCTTGCCAAGGCGCGCCTGGAGCACTACTACCGCTCCCCGGAGGAGTACACCATCCTCCAGGAGTACACGGGCAACGACCTCGGCGGCATCTCCTATGAACCGCTCTTTCCCTACTTCGCCTCGGCACGACAAGAGGGCGCCTTCGTTACCCGGGTGGCCGAGTTCGCCACCGCCGACGAAGGTACCGGCATTGTCCACGTCGCTCCGGGCTTCGGTGAGGACGACTACAACCTCTTCAAGGGCACCGGCGTCACCACCGTGGTGCCCATTGATGCGGACTGCAAGTTCACCGCCGAGGTCTCCGACTATCAGGGCCTCTTCGTGAAGGATGCCGACCCGCAGATCATCAAGGACTTGAAGACACGGGGAAAGCTCGTCAAGCGTGACACCTACCGCCACTCCTATCCCTTCAGCTACCGAAGCAAGATGCCTCTGATCTACCGGGCTGTCTCGTCATGGTTCGTCGACGTCCCCAGGATCAAGCAAGTCATGCTGGACGCGAACAGTACCGTCAACTGGGTTCCTTCGCATCTTCAGCAGGGCCGCTTCGGTAAGTGGCTGGAAGGAGCAAAGGATTGGGCGATCTCCCGGAACCGCTTCTGGGGCAACCCCCTTCCCATCTGGAAGAGCGACGGCAGCGACTACATGGAGTGCATCGGCAGCCGTGCGGAGCTGGAAGAGAAGTCCGGCGTGAAGGTTGAGGACCTGCACAAGCACTATGTCGATGAGATCACCTGGCCCGCGCCCGACGGCTCCGGGACCATGCGACGGGTGCCCGAGGTCCTGGACTGCTGGTTCGAGTCCGGGGCCATGCCCTACGGTCAGAACCACTACCCCTTCGAGAACAAGGAGTTCTTCGAGCGCAACTTCCCGGCAGACTTCATCTGCGAAGGATTGGATCAGACGCGCGGCTGGTTCTACACGCTGACGGTTCTGGGCGCCGCGCTCTTCGGCACCGCGGCATTCAAGAACTGCGTCGTAAACGGCCTGGTTCTGGCCGAGGACGGCAAGAAGATGAGCAAGAGCGAGCGCAACTACACCGACCCGGTCGAGGTCATCAACACCTTCGGTGCCGATGCGTTGCGTCTCTTTCTCATGAACTCAGCGGTCGTGCGGGGTGAGGACCTCAAGTACTCCGACGACGGAGTGCGGGACGTCCTGAAGACGGTCATCATTCCGCTGTGGAACTCCTACAGCTTCTTCGTCACCTACGCAAACATCGATCAGGTGAAGCCTACCGGCGATATCGCCGTGGCGGACAACCCCCTGGACCAATGGATCCTCTCGGAGACGGAGCGGCTGGCGGCGGACGTCACAAGCAACCTGGAGGCGTACGACCTGCAGCGAGCCATCGAGCCCATCGTTGCCTTCATAGACAATCTCAACAACTGGTACATCCGACGCAGCCGTCGGCGCTTCTGGAGAAGCGAGAACGATGCCGACAAGGCCCAGGCGTACGAGACTCTCTACTCAGTGCTCATGAAGCTGGTCAAGGTCGCCGCACCGATCATCCCCTTCATCACTGAGGCGATCTACCGGAACCTGCGCCCCGCTGCGAGCCCTGAGTCGGTTCACCTTTGCGATTACCCCGTTGCCGACGAGACGCGCCGCGACTACGAGCTCGAGCAGAAGATGGCTCTTACCCAGCAGACCGTCAGCATGGGGCGCGCCCTGCGGAACATGCACAACCTGAAGATCCGCCAGCCCCTGAAGGCGATCCATCTGGTCACCCGGGATACCGATGAGAAGCGCATTCTCCGGGAGATGGAGGACATCATCCGGGAGGAGCTCAACGTCAAGGAGGCGATCTTCCGGGAGAACGAAGAGGACCTGGTCGAGTACGAGGCCAAGCCCAACTACCGCATCCTCGGCAAGGAGCTCGGCAAGGACATGAAGACCGCCGCCGAGAAGATCCACGCCCTCTCCAGCCATGAGATCCAGAGCCTGCTCGAGGGCACGGTCCTCAACATCGATCTGGGTGAGCGTAACATTGATATTACGCAGGACAGTGTGGTGATCCACCGTCACGAGAAGGAGAACCTTCGCGTCCTCAACGAAGGCTCCCTCACCGTCGCCCTGGACCCGGAGGTCACCGAAGAGCTTCGCAACGAGGGGTTGGTGCGCGACGTCATTCGCGCCGTCCAGAATCTCCGTAAGGAGAGCGGCCTCGAGGTCACGGATCGCATCACTCTCTACATTGAGGCTCAGGACGGCGTCCGCAACGCCGTGGAGGACTTCCAGGACTATCTGATGAGCGAGACGCTCGCCACCGACCTGAAGTGGGAGCGCAAGGCCGACGCCCGCCCCGTCGAAGTCGGCGAAGAGACGATCCACATTGGATTGGACAAGAGCTAGTACTCCCCGGGAGTGTCGGGGCTCCTCGAATCGGGTCGACGCGCTTGGGCGGCGCGTCGGCTCAACTTGCGGAGATCTCGAGGCGGGAAGACGTAAGGAGGAGCTTCGCCAGCTCCTTGCGGTTGTCTACTCGTAGCTTCCGGTAGATGTGCAGGGCGTGTCGCTCAACCGTGCGAGGACTGACCTTCAGGCGAAGCGCAATCTCTCGCATGGTCAGACGCCGGCAGATGAGTCCGGCAACTTCCACCTCTCGTGGGCTCAGCACCTGTGCATCCGGACCAAGCTCCGAGTCGTAGAAGGGCTCTCTGGTAGCGGCATCCACCTCGCTTCTCAGCGACAGGATTCTCTCGATCTGACGGCACGCGAGGCGGAGCGTTGTAACTTCGCCGTCTTCGTAGGCGGCTGCGGGGTTTTCCCGGTGGATCCACACCACGTACTGCGTTCCCCTGTGGGAATCCCGGAAGCTTGCGCCGACTCCGCACTCCATACCGAGGGGACGCTGGAAGTCGGTTACGTACTCGGTGCCCGCGTAATCGCCCCAGATCACCGGACCGAGCACCGGTTCGGTGCCGGTGTAGTGAACCGGAACGATCCGACCGTAGTAGGTGTTGAACTCGTCGATCCTGCGATCGCAGAAGTGCGGCCATCTAATGCACCAGGGATAGCCGTCCCGCATGGTGAAGAGCGCTGCGCCGCGGTCCGACGGCAGGAGGTCCCCCGCTCGTCGCGCAACGAGCTCCAGGATTCCGTCGGCATCCGACGCTTCCATGGCTTCGGCACACACATCGTATACTGCGCGCCAATCGGGGTCGCTCTTGGACATGGCTCTTTGTACTTATGATATCACCGGTTCGATATTCCACAAGCCTGATTACTTCACACAGGTAGGGCACCCCATACCCCAAGAAGTACGCACGTTTCCCCCGATGTTGGTTGCCGCCGGAGGGCATAAAATGCTCGATGATCGTGCGGCAAGTCTATTCGGCAAGTCTATTCAAGGAGGCACGTATGCGTAGTATCAGGCGAATCATTGTGCGTAGTCTTCTCACGTCGGCAGTCCTGGTGGCGGGATTGAGCTCGTGCGTGCTCGTCGGCGGCTGGTCCCCCGACCACTATGTCGGCCCGAACGGCAACGACGGCGCGGTCGGGACGACCGGCAGTCCCTGGCAGTCGATCAACGTGGCCCTCGAACGGGCGGAGCCGGGGGACACTATCCACCTGCTGCCTGGAACCTACTACGAGCGGGTGATCGTAACGGTGTCCGGGGAAGAGGGGGCTCCCATTACGATCGCCGGTCAGGACGGGGCGGTCCTGGACGGAAGCAGGGAGGAGCCCGAGGATGGGGTCGGCTACTGGGGCGGCTTCGTCGAGCTCAGGGGCGTCAGTCACGTGGTGGTGAAGGGACTCACCGTGCGGAACGCCAAGGGATCTGCGCTCTTCGCGAGAGCATTCGATGGAACGCGCTGCGGGAATATCGAGTTCTCCGGAAACAGCACCGACGGCTCCAACGGCTCCGGCATCGGGGTGTGGGAGTGCACGGGGTTGGCCGTCATCGGAAACGAGGTGGCCGGCGGACCCCTTGCGGGGAACGGCGCCGGAATACAGCTCGTCGACG
>CAZUVX010000024.1:20779-26476 GCA_964623865.1 uncultured Spirochaetaceae bacterium
CGTCGACGCAGTAGTTGTCTCCGCGAATGCGATTTCCACCGCTCGAATGGGGCTGCCGGCGAGTCTGGGGGACTCCGCAAGCGGCACCGCCGTGCTCTTCGTGAACAACCTGGTCACGGACCTGAGCTCCACCGGGCTCCAGGCGTGGGCACCGGAGAGTGCGACGGAGGCATTCTTGGACGTGAGCTTCATCAACAACACCATATACGGCACCTCCGGGACGACCGACAATGTGACCGGCGGCGCCGTCGACGGAAGCCTGAGCGACACCTCCGCCGTGACGCTCCGGAACAACATCTTTGCCGGGCTGACCAGTGCAACCGTGATCATCGACGAGAAGGTGCCGGCGGGGGTAGTCACCATCGATACCAATCTCTTTACCAATACCCTCTTCGGCGCGGACGGCGAAACGCAGGGAGATAACGCCGTGGTTACGACGGACACGGTCTTCACCGACGCTGCCGGTAGGGATTTTACCCTTGCTTCCGGATCCCCCGCGGTGGACGCAGGCAAGGCAGCGGACGCCCCGGATGCGGATATCCTGGGCACTGCGCGGCCCCAGGGCTCCGGGGTGGACATTGGAGCCTACGAGCTCGAGGCGTAGTGGACTGAGCGCCGGGCCTCGTTCGGTCCGGCGCACCCATCTGCTCGGCCGGGGCGTGCGCCACACGGGGCGTGCGCTACACGGGGCGTGCGGCGTCAACGTGTCAACCCGGCGTGCGCTCCGGCACAGCGCCACCGCCCCCGCACCGCATACAACACCGTGTGACACTTCTTGCCCAGGACCATTGACGGCGCGTCGGCATCGCCTTAGGCTGGTGAAGAGTTTTGAGATTTCCTTGCGGCGGGCGGGACGTGAATCCAGACACCTATCAGTTCATCGTCGATCAATCTCAGGACTTCATCACCCTCATCAACCGTGATTACGTCTACGAGATCGTGAATCACACCTATGCGCGCGGCATGGGACTGGACAAGGAAGACCTCGTCGGCAAGTCCGTGGCGGACGTGTGGGGCCGGGAGAAGTTCGAGAGTACCATCAAGGGGTACCTGGACCGGTGCCTTGCAGGGGAAGAGGTCCACTACATTGAACGTTTCGAGTTCGGCCGGCTCGAGAAGAACATGCACGTCTCCTACTATCCGTATCCGCCCGGGTCGGAAAGCCCAACCGATGTGCTCGTCTTCTCCCACGACGTCACGCGTCTGAGCGAGGTCGAAGACAAGCTCGCCGCCGTCGAGTATCGAGATCCTCTCACCGGCCTCTACAACCGGCGCAGTCTGACGGCCATGCTCGCCCGGGAGCTCGGCCGGGCGCGGCGGGAAACGGGACCGGGTCGCCTGCGGGGGGTGCTCTTCATTCACCTGCGCAACTTCAAGCACATCAATCAGACTCTGGGGCATCAGATTGGTGATCTTCTCCTGGAGAATACCGGGCTGCGCGTGAAGGAGAGCGTCCGGGAGAGCGATCTGGTCTTCCGCTTCGAGGGGACCAACTTGGTGGTCCTTCTCACCAGTATGGCACAGAGCGTGGATGCCGCGGTCGTTGCCCGGAAGATCCATGACACAGTGACGGTGCCGTATCGGCATCGCGACCAGGACATTGTGATTTCCTGCCACATCGGCGTCTCCATCTATCCCCAGGATGGTGACGACGGCGAGCTGCTGGTGCAGCGGGCGAACTCCGCCGTCATTGAGGCGGAGAATCTGAACGAGCCGTTCCTGCTGTACGACCAGAATCTCCATGAGCGCGCGGTTCAGCGCATGGAGCTGCGCACCGAGATAGCCCGCGCCGTAGGGGAGCAGCAGTTCCTCCTCCACTTCCAGCCCATCGTGACCATTGATGGCCGAATCATCGGCGCCGAGGCGCTTGTTCGGTGGAACCATCCTGCCCGCGGCATGGTTCCCCCGGGGGATTTCATTGCCGTCGCCGAGGAGAGCGGGTCGATCTCAGCCATCGACAAGTGGGCCCTCTACGCTGTGGCAGCCCACTTGGCCGACTGGTACCCGCGCTTCGGCATCTTCTGCAGCGTCAATCTGAGCGCGGCGGAGTTCAACGACGAGTATCTCGTTGAAGTGGTGAAGGCCGCGCTGGACGCCGAGGGCGTGCCGCCGGAGGCGTTGCGGCTGGAGCTCACCGAGAGCCGCTGCATGGACGATCCTGACATGGCGGTGCGGCGAATCCAGCAGGTCAGGGATTTGGGAGTAGATGTCTGGATCGATGATTTCGGTACGGGCCAGTCATCCTTGAGTTATCTAAAACGACTGCCGGTCCCCGTCATCAAGATCGACAAGACCTTCGCCGACGACCTGGCTCACGGTCAGGATGAGGAAGCGTACCTGGCGAGCATTGTAGCGGGCATACGCGCTCGGGGCAGAGAGGTCGTCGTCGAAGGTGTGACGAGTGCCGCCCAGGTCGAGGTCCTCAAGCGCATCGGCTGCTCCTACGCCCAGGGCTACTACTTCGGCAAGCCGGTGTCCGCTGAGGAGCTTGAAGAGCTGCTGGAGAGCCTCGCCCGGCCCGACGGGGCCTAACGTATCCCGAACCCACCTGTTACCCCCGTCCCTGGTGCTCCAACCACGTCCGGCCCCGCGGGTAAAGGTAGCCGAGCGGGTCGGCCGTCGCTTCTCAACAAGCTGCGTAATACGCTACGCTGGACGAGGGTTGCCCGGGACGTGTACTCTCCTCTCCATGACACGACGCGCGCTGACCCAGGGGCTCTTCGGTGCGGCCCTCGTCGCAACCATGCTCGGCTGTCAGATCGCACCGGCACCGCGGGATGCCACTCTCTGGGACCTGCTTCCCGGGGGATACCAGGGATACGCCTCTTTCGAGGTTGCCCGGACGCGAAGCCTCGTAGACGGCCTCATGGCGGACTGGTTCCCGAATGAGGATGACCGGCGCGCCATCATGGACCGGGTTGACCGCGTCGCCGTCGCCCTTCCGCTCCTTCCGGGGGAGGAACGCACCGCTGTGCGGGACCGGGCGCCCATTGCCGCGGTGAGCGGCGACCTGCCGGCGCTCTTCGTGAACGCCGCCCTCGGGCGCGGTGCCGAATGGTCCCGGGCGCGGACGGAGGTCGGTGGGCAGACCTTTCGGTACTGGGAGCACGCCACACACCCCCTCCAGGTTGCAGTTGTCGGATCAGGGCATGTGATCATCTCCCAGGGCGGCATCCACTCTACCTTTGCCGTTCTGGCCGGGGAGGCCGGCTCCGCCTCCCTTCCGACGGAGTCGCGCCTCCGTATGGAAGAGGCTGCGGGAGGACTGTATCTGCGCGAGCCGAACCTGGAGTTACCCGACTGGGTCCCGGCGAGGCAGGCGCGTCTGCCGATTTCCGAGATGACCGTTGCGGCGAGTCCAATACCCGCCGGACAACTCTGGAGCCTTTCCGGGAACGTCGTTGTCGATGGAGAGCTCAACGCCCGCATCTTCACCACCCTGGTGCGCTTCCTGGCGCGGCGAAGCCGTACGGAGATCGAGCTCCACCGGGGTTCCGACGGGGAGAGTCCTGAAGAAGACGCCCCTGAAGGGGGCGATTCCGGGAGCGGGACCGCCCAGGGTGGCCCCTCCGGTGACGACGCCTCCCCCGACGGCGCCACACCCACCGGCGACATGCTTCCGAGCCTCTCGGTTGAGCGGGACGGGACGGTAATAGCGGTGCGCGGCTTCGTGATTCCCCAGGAGACGCTGGAAGAGAACCTCCTTAACGCGCTGCGCCTTCTCGGGTATAGTTGACCGCCGGGAGCACCATGCACGTTCGAGACTTTCATGCACACTGCCGTCGTTGACTACGAGGGGGGGAACCTCCGCAGCGTTGAAACAGCCTTGCGTGCCGTCGGCGCAAGCTTTGAGATAACCAGCGAGCCCGACCGCGTCCTCGCCGCGGACAAGGTAGTCTTTCCCGGGGTCGGGGACGCAAAGGCCGCCATGGAGGTCCTCAACCGGAGCGGCCTGTCGGATGCGCTGCGGGACTTCTTTGCCACCGGAAAGCCGATGCTCGGGATCTGCGTGGGCAGCCAGATCGTGCTGGACGCTTCCGAGGAGCGCGACGCCGTGGGTCTTGGCATTGTCCCGGGAACGGCAAAGCGTTTTCCCAACCGGCCCGGCCTGAAGGTGCCGCACATGGGCTGGAACGACGTCGCCTATCCTGATGAGGGCAACGTCCTGTTTGCGGGGATTCCTCAGAACAGCTCCTTCTACTTCGTCCACTCGTACTATCCCGATCCGACGGATCGCAACAGCGGGATCGGGTGGACCGACTACGGCGTCCACTTCTGTGCAGCCCTGTCGTGGCAGAACCTGTGGGCCACACAGTTCCACCCGGAGAAGTCGGGCAGGTTTGGCTTGAAGCTGCTCACCAACTTTCTGGCACTGTGAGCGCCGGACGAGACGAATCCATGCTGAAGAAACGAGTGATTGTCTGCCTTGATGTGCGCGACGGAAAGACCACGAAGGGCGTGAAGTTCCAGGGGAACGTGGACATCGGCGATCCCGTGGAGATGGCCCGAAGTTACTACGAGCAGGGCGTCGACGAGCTGGTCTTCTACGACATTACCGCCAGCGCAGAGCGGCGCGGGATCATGATAGACGTTGTTGCCCGCGTAGCCGAGCAGATCTTTATTCCCTTCGCCGTCGGTGGAGGAATCGCCGGTCGTGAGGATATCCGACAGGTCCTTCTTGCCGGCGCGGAGAAGGTGAGCGTGAACAGCCAGGCGGTGCGCAATCCGGGAATCATTTCCGCCGGGGCGGAGCTCTACGGCAATCAGTGCATAGTCCTGGGCATGGACGCCAAAGCCGACTCGGAGATGCCTTCCGGCTATCGCGTCGTCATCAACGGCGGGCGCACCCCCACCGACCTGGATGCGCTGGAATGGGCGCAGGAAGCCGAGTCCCTGGGGGCCGGGGAAATCGTCCTCAATTCTATCGATGCCGACGGCACCAGGGACGGCTATGAGCTCACCCTGACCCGCCTGATCTCCGAGAATGTGAGCATTCCCGTGGTCGCATCCGGCGGCGCCGGGAAGCCCGAGCACCTCGCGGAGGTGTTCGCCGAGGGGAAGGCGGATGCCGCGCTCATTGCGAGCATGGTCCACTACGGGGATTACACCATTCCCGACATCAAGGAACACCTTCGCGCGGCGGGAATAGCCGTGCGCACGGATTACTGAAACCTCCCGCCCTATCAGGCAGGAGTCTCCCGGCTGCCTGGGCGGGGCCGCAGCCTCCGGAACCAAAGGATGAGAACTGCTTTTCCTTGATTCACGGTTTTGATATATTTCGTCCGACAAAGTCCGACCGACCGGTAAGGAGAACCTGTCGATGCCTACGTACGAGTACGAATGCCAATCCTGTGGACATGTGTTCGACGAGTTCCAGAACATGTCCGATCCTGCACTCACCACGTGCCCGAACTGCAGCGAGGAGTCGCTGCGGCGTCTCATTGGCGGGGGAATCGGTATCATCTTCAAGGGCAGTGGTTTTTACGTGACCGACAGCAAGAACGGAAGCTCATCCAAGGCCACCGGCGCCGGGAAGAACGGTGCTTCGGAGAGTAGTGCCGTTGAAAGCAGCTCTTCCAAGAGCTCCGAACCGTCCACGGAATCGACGAGCTCCGAGTCAACGGGAGGCTCTTCCGAGAAGACCGGCTCAACCTCTTCGCGGAAGAAGTCGTCGACGGCGAAGAGCGCGGCAGCGAA
>CAZUVX010000024.1:26576-27981 GCA_964623865.1 uncultured Spirochaetaceae bacterium
CGAAGAGCGCGGCAGCGAAGTAGAGCTATCCTGCCGCAGTTTCCCCGCGGCGACGTCGCTTCTCGTTATACATGACCTTGTCCGCCGGCTGGATCAACGCAGCCGGTGTCGTGTTCCCATTGGCGTCACCGCGGAACTCCGCCAACCCGTAACTGAAGTACGGCGGCGGCTTGATGGCTCGCAGCGGCTCCGAAGCCTCCATTGCCGAAATCAGCCGCTCTACCGTTTGCTCCGCCTGGCTCCTGCTGCTCCCCGGGAGCACGAGCATGAGCTCATCCCGTATCGTGCCGTCCTCACTGATGCCGTATGACCCGCCCGACTGCGCCGGATCGTGAGAACCGTCGCCAATATATGCGCCGGGTGCTATATAGTCTTGCACCGCACGGAGAAGCGCAGTATCTTGTAATTGATGTTCGAAAGCGTTGATCCGACCTGTGCGGACGAGAAGATCGCAGAATACGCCCAGAAGCTCAAAGTGTGCGGCCACCCGGTCCGACTCAAGCTCCTGTGCCTCATTGCGCGGCAGCAGCAGCCGTGCGTATCCGAGCTGTGGGTTTGTCTCAATCAGCCCCAGCCGGTCGTCTCCCAGCACCTGGCGGTGCTGAAGGATAAGGGAATCGTGAAGTCCGAGGTGCAGGGCAATCGCCGGATCTACTCCATTGTGGACCCGTTTGTCCGGAACCTGGTGGATGCCCTCCAAGCCGAGGCCTTTCAGGTCGCGTAGCACACGTGACTCCTTCCGGAACCTTCGAGCCCCAGCCGCCACGTGTGTTGCGTCTGCAACTCGGTGAGTTTGCCACTGATGTATCAATTTCGGAGACCGGCCTCCGTTCCCGCCTGACGAACCTGCTGAACCGAAGCGACGACGTCCTCACGGTCTTCGATGAGAACACCGCCGCACTGTTCGCCCCCTCGCAGGAGCAACCGGCTACCGCGGGTCGCGTCCTGGTAATGCCGCCCGGTGAGGCCGCGAAGAGCCTCCGGGAGGTCACCCGCGTTTTGGATCGCGCCCTCGATGGCGGCATGGACCGCCACGGCACGATTGCCGCGGTGGGCGGAGGAGCCCTCACCGATGCCGCCGGTCTCGCGGCGTCCCTCTACATGCGGGGAGTCCGGCTTGTCTTCCTTCCCACAACCCTCCTGGCCATGGTCGACGCGGCAATCGGCGGCAAGACCGGCATCAACTACGGCGGTTACAAGAACATGGTCGGTACCTTCTATCCGGCGCACGCCGTTGAGATCTACCTGGATGGGCTGGAGAGCCTGAGCAACCGCGAGATGAAGAGCGGCCTGGCAGAGGTCATCAAGGCGGGCCTCCTGGGCGATGAAGCCATTCTCCGAGAGCTGGAAGAGCTCGCAGGCGGGGAAAGGGTCGACTCCGGCGCCGGCGGTGACGTCGCCGGCG
>CAZUVX010000024.1:28081-34269 GCA_964623865.1 uncultured Spirochaetaceae bacterium
CGCCGGCGGTGACGTCGCCGGCGCGGTGCAGGCGTTTCGCGCCGATCGGAGCGCTCTGGCCGAGGTGGTGGAGCGCGCCGTCGCGGTGAAGATCAGCGTCGTCGAGGGGGACTTCCGGGAGAGCGGGGTCCGCGCGCATCTCAACCTGGGACACACATTCGCCCACGCCCTCGAGTCGGTTGCCGGTTTCGGACACTGGACTCACGGGGAGGCGGTCGCCTGGGGTATCTGCCGCGCTCTCGATCTGGGAGTAGCTCACGGTGTGACCGCGGTCGACTATCGCCGCCGCGTCTGCGCCCTGCTGAGGACATACGGCTTCCACACCGGTGCCATTCCTCTCGATCCCACGGCAATGATTGATGCCATGCGACGCGACAAGAAGGCCGCTGCCGGTGAGTTGCGATTCGTCCTGCAGCGCGGAGCGCAGGATACCTTCGTAGATTCCGTTGATGAAGCGCTCGTGTGGGAGGTGCTGCGTGGCGTCGACCACGAGCACGGTCCGCCACGGCAATAAGGCGCCGAATCCGCTCCGGGTCGGCGGCGCCGGTCAGTGGCCGCCGAGTCGCTCGGCGGTGCCCCAGAGTCCCAGACCCGGGTTGGCAATGAAGTAGTACGTCTCCCCGTCGTCGGTAGTGTGCATGCCGATTCGCCGATTCGCCGGGAGGTAGCGCTTCGACATGGCGGATACGTCGGCGTAGTCGTACCCTACGCCCTCTATCTCCTCCTGCGTGAGGCCGCCCGCGCAGTAGGTAATGGAGAAGCGCCCCTCGGATGAGCCGTGGATGAGGTGAGCCGCGGCGGCCAGATTGTCCGCGAGGCCCAAGCCCCCGGCACCGGCGACTCCTTCCAGCTCGCCCTTGACCAGCTCGGTCACGTAGTCGGTGCCGCGGTATCCGTGCGCGCGGATGTGCGCATCTATCTCACCGTCCTCACCGAAGGTGTGCACCCCCGGCGCAAGGACGATGAGCCTGCCGCCGTCGGCGAGGGCCATCCGCGAGCGGTACACCGCCTTGTTGCCGATCCAGGTGCTTCGGTACTCCGCCGGATCCAGATAGACCACCACCGTGTCCAGAGGCTCCGCAACGGTGGTGACGTTTACCTGCCGGCTCAAGCGTGCAGCTTTGCGGAAGCAGTCTTCGTTGTCACCAATGAACAAGCCCCTGAGGACCAGTTCGCCCGTGTCGTCACGGCCGATGACGGTGAGAATGTACACGATGGGCAGGTCGGCGGCGAAGCGCTCCGAGGCGTAGTTGAGTACGCGGCGGACCGGCGTGTCGATCCGACCCATGATGCGCTCCATGTCGCAAACGGCGCCGAGGTAGTGGCTCTTGTGGATGCCCTCGCGGCCGCCGGTCCCGATGAAGATGTTCTTGTTGTAGTTGGCCATGCCGGTAACCTCATGGGGTACCACCTGGCCTATGGAGAGAATGAGATCGTAGCCGTCATCCACCAGCGCCGAGTTGAGCTGTGCGGGCCAGTCAAAATCCAGCCGCCCCTCCGAGACCTCCCGGACGACCGCGCCGGGAACTCGGCCGAGCGTCGCGAGATCCGCCTGCCAGTTGTGAACCCGGAAGAGCTCCCGGGGCACTCCGGGGTACATCTCTTCGAGCTCCCGGTCGCTCATGGGGAAGTGCGTGCCGATGGCGGGGAGCACGGCGCGCAGCGCGTCGCCGTAGTGCCTCCATGCCATTCCGGTAATCCGGCCCGCCCGGGAATGCAATCGGCTCATGTCGGGGGGCACGGCAATGACCTTGCGCCGCGGCCCGAGTCGGTGGAGCGCCGTCTCGAGGTGGCTGCCGAGCTCGGCGTCCGTCAACGTGGTTGTGGGACTTCCAATTGCGGTGTAGGTCACGGCGATCTCCCGGGAGCAGTGTACAGCACGAAGCATGGTCCGGAAGCTCGTCCGGGGTCAAGGAGACACTCCTGAGCGGCACGCCCAAGGCGGCACTCCTGAGGCGGTACGCGTTATGCGGCGCGGCTCACCTCGTATGCCGGAGGCGTGTCACGGCTGCACACGGCGGCCCATCCAGGCGTTGGACCGACTTCGATCAGTACGTCTCAATGATCGCGGTCAACCGCCGGTACAGCGCCCCGATCCGGTCGGCGCAGTCGGGGTCCAGGTCCATGCCGGCCTGGTCGGTCTCGTCGGAAAGGGCGTCCAGGCCGGCGAGAGTCTCGTAGGCGGCGGTGTAGAAGTCCTTCTGCGGCTTGAACCAGTAGGTGCCGTTTCCATCGGTCTGGAGAGAGAGGAAGGAGAGCGCCCTGGTGCTCTTTTTGGCCTTCACCATTCTGAGAGCGTAGTGCAGGTCGGCGCAGAGCCCGTCCATATCGACGTCGATCTCATAGCTGCGCTTCTTCGGCCGGCTGGTGGTGTAGTCGCGGCGCGGATCGATGTGCGGTGCAATCCGGAAGATCTCTCCGAGCTTCGTACCGGTAAGAAACTCCGCGTTGTCCAGGACGACCGTGCCGCGGAGGTTGGCGTGTTGCGGGAGGAGCTCGATGTCGGGTCGCTGGAGGATGCGTTGGAGCTGCCGCCACGGCAGGACGGCGATCTTCTTCTTGCCCTTGTGCGGTCGCAGCTGGAAGGTCTGCCCGGCAATGCGGATCTGCCACGTGGTGTCACGCGCCTTCTCCTCCCTGGCGGTCTTCTTTCCCTTCCCCTTGCCGGGCTGGGTCAGCGCCAGGAGGTCGTCCGTGAGATCTCCCAGGATGCGGGGGAGCCAGGATGGTTCCAGGGGCGACACCGAACGCGCGTAGGTGCGACTGGTGCGAACAATCTCTCCGGCGACAATAAACTCCGGCTCTTCGCGGAACATTACGGAACCGGGATGAATCATGATGCGAGCGGCGGTCAGGCTCCGGAAGTTGCCGCGGCCGGTGTGAACGCAGACGAACTGGATGAGCCCGCGGGAGACCGCGCAGAGGTAGTCCGCCAGGTGGCCGCCGCCGATTACCGGCACGCCCATGCCGGCAACAATCTCGCCGAGTTGCTCCTGAATGTTCCAGATCTCCGCCATGGTGCGCGGGTCGAGGTAGCGGCGGTCGCAAAACCTCTGCTTGTCCTCGGCATCCGCGTAGGCGCGCAGCAGTTTGAGGTAGGAGACGAAGTCTCCCATGTCGTCGCGGTAGCGGTGGTGCGCCTTCCGGGCGGCAAGCTCCTCGCCCTCGGGGAGCAGAAAGGGGGTGTTGGTGGTAAGGAAGGCCGCCGCCACCAGGACCTCCTGAATGACATCCGGGTAGTTCCGGATGGCCTCCACGATAATCCGGGAGTGGCGGGGAAGGAGGGGGAACTCAGCCATGCGCCGGCCGATCTCGGAGAGGCTATTGTCGCCGTTGAGGGCATCCAGCAGCAGGAGCGTTTCCACCGCGGCAATGATGTTCTGCTTTCCCGGGGAGGAGATGAAGTCAAAGGACTCGAAGTCGCGAATGTCGAGCTCCGCCATGCGGAGCACCACCTCGGACAGATCGGTGCGGTAGATCTCCTCCAGGGTGAAGAGGCTCCGCGTCTCGAAGTCCTCTCGGGTGTAGAGGCGGTAGCAGGTTCCCGGGCGCGTCCTGCCGGCGCGTCCCTTGCGCTGATTGGCGGAGGCCTTGGAGATGGGGCCCTCCACCAGGGACGAGGTGAAGCTCCGGGGATTGTAGTAGTTCATCTTGGCGAGGCCGGAGTCGATCACCGAGGTGATGCCGTCAATGGTGATGCTCGTCTCGGCAATGTTGGTTGAAACAACAACCTTGGTCTTGTCGGGCGGGGGAGGCGGAAACACCCGGTCCTGTTCTTCCTTGCTCAGGCGGCCGTACAGCGGGAGGATGTAGAGGTTCTTGCTGTAGGGCTGCATTCGCAGCTGGGAAATGGTGTCCTTGATGAGCTTCTCTCCGGACAGGAAGATGAGAATGTCCCCCTCACGCTCCTCCTGCATGATCCGGCCGACGATCTCCGTGATCTTGCGGACCAACTCCTCCCCTGCGTCTTCGACCAAAGGGGGATCATAGACGACCTGTACCGGATACATCTCGCTCTCGATCCGGACAATCGGGCAGGAGTCGAAGTACTGGGAGAAGACCTCGGCGTTGATGGTTGCCGACGAGACAATGACCTTGAAGCTCGGCCGGGCCTCCAGGATCCGCTTCAACAGGCCCAGGATGAAGTCGATATTCAGGCTGCGCTCGTGAGCTTCGTCGATCATGATGACCGAGTAGTGGGAGAGCATGTAGTCGGCTTTGATCTCCTGGAGGAGAATACCGTCGGTCATGATCTTGAGCTGCGTTCCCGGAGAGGTGTGGTCCTCGAAGCGCATCTTGTAGCCGACGATGTCGCTGCGCTCGGCGGCGCTGGAGAGATCGGCGGCGCTGGAGCTGCCGTACTGCGGCGTCTCCCCGGGGGGCGCGTCGGCCCGGCCGCTCGATGCCGGACGGTGGCCGTTCGTCGCCGGCGCGTCGGCATCGATCCCGGGATCTTCAGGCTCGGGAACGTCGAGTTGCCGGGCAATGTAGTCGGACACCGAGACTGCCGCAATGCGCCGTGGTTGGGTCACACCGATGACGCCCTGCCGGCTATAGCCGGCCTCGTGGAGGATGATGGGCAGCTGGGTGGTCTTGCCGGAGCCGGTGGGGCTCTCGACGACGATGACCTGATTGTCGGCGAGGGCGTTGAGGATGAGGTCCTTCCGGCGGTAGACGGGTAAGTCGTGCGGATGCATGCGGCTATTCGGCTCCCACAGCGGACTCGGCCTCGGCAACGATTCCACGGATGCTCTCGACTGCGCTCTCCAGGGTGACACCGTCGAAGCTCTCCCGGGTAGCAAGGTTCTTTACGGTCACCACGTTGTGCGCGGCTTCGTCGGGCCCGCAGATCACGGCCGCGGGAATGCCCTTCCGTTCGGCGAATTTGAACTGCGCCGGCAGCTTCCGGGACTCCGGGTAGACTTCGCAGCGCAAGCCGGCGCAGCGCAGCGCGTCGGCAATGGCGTGGTAACGACCCACGAGGGAGTCGTCCATGTAGAGGACAATGGCGTCCGCCGACGGCACCGCCGCGCGGCTGTCGCTCACGGCGGCGAGGAGCCGGTCCACGCCGATGGACGCCCCCACGCCGGGCAGTTGCTCCCTGGTATAGAGGCTCGCCAGGTCGTTGTAGCGCCCTCCGGAGCATACGCTGCCGATGCTCTCCTCCGTGTCCAGAAAGGTTTCGAAGACCATGCCGGTGTAGTAGTCGAGGCCCCGGGTGATCGACGGATCCAGGACGATCCGGTCACCAACACCGATCGTCTCCGCGTGCTCCAGAATCTGCGCCACCCGGACCGTGTCGTCCGCCGGCCCCCCTGCCAGGACGGTGAGGTTCTCCAGCACGGCGGCGTTGCGGGCGGCGTTGCGGGTGGCGGGGGTGCCCGCGGCCGTGTCGGTTGCTCCCCCGCCGTAGCGCTCGCCCTCCCGCGCCCCGGCCACAAACGCCAGAATGTCCGCCGCAGCCTCCGCCCCGGTGAGCTCCGCCAGGATGTGCCGGGTCTTCTCCGTCCCGATCTTGCGAAGCTTGTCGACGGTGCGGAGGATCTCTTCGGAGTGTCCGGCCATCCCGAGGTGGTCCAGGAAGCGGTTGAAGATGGCACGGTTTGAAATGCGCACGTGAAACGCCGAGAGGCCGAGAGCTTCGAGGGAGCGAACGATCATGAAAATGATCTCGAGGTCCGCCGAAGCGGAGTCTGTCCCGACAATGTCGAAGTCGCACTGCATGAACTCCCGGTAGCGGCCACGCTGTGTGTTCTCGCCGCGAAAAACCTTTGCAATGTGGTAGCGCTTGAAGGGAAGGGCGAGGTCGTTGCGGTGCTGCGCCAGGAAACGCGCGAAGGGCACGGTCAGGTCGAAGCGCATGGCCACGTCGCGACCGCCGTGATCCTCGAAGCGGTAGACCTGCTTTTCCGTCTCGCCGCCCGCCTTTCCCAGGAGGATCTCGGTGTACTCGAGAATCGGCGTGTCAATTGGCACGAAGCCGAAGCTTCGGAAGCTGCTCTCCAGGATTCCCAGCACGCGTCGGCGCTCCAACTCCTCCTCCGGGAGGAAGTCGCGGAAGCCCTTCAGCACGCGCGGATCGATTCGGTCACTCATGGCTCAATCTCGTTGGTAGCTCAGGTTGGTGGTTCGGGTCCACTATGCCCGTCCGGGCGCGACATGTGCAAGGGGCCGGGAGAGGGGCCGGG
>CAZUVX010000024.1:34369-43193 GCA_964623865.1 uncultured Spirochaetaceae bacterium
GCGCATTTCCAGTCCCTTCATGGATGCCAGGTACTCCAGTGCCATGTACCACTTGTACATGCTCACCCGCGGGGAGAGGGGGTCGAAGGTGTAAAGGGTGCCGTCGAAGTAGAGCTCGAGCTTCCGGACGAGCTGGATGTTGATACCGTCGACTCGGGCGAGATCGAAGACGCGTTCAGGACCCCGTGGGTCCGAGAAGGTGATCCGGTCGGCGAAGAGACGAAGCTCACCGACACCGACCCGGCGAACCCGGGCGGAGCGAAAGCCGGTTTCCACGACGATGCCGCGCTCTTCGAAGATCGGAGGGGTGGAGAGAACCGCCGTGGCCCCGCGTCGACGCGGTGTCGCCGGTGACGCTGCACCACCGGCCTCGCCGCTCGCCGCGACGTCCGCACGGCTCTCTTGCGGTGCCCTCCCCGACAAGCCTTCCATGGCACTGTGCAGGTGCCGCTGCAACTCGGCGAGCTGCCAGTCGTTCCAGTCTCGAACCGTGCTGTGTGTCGGGACGCCCGCGTGCGCGTGGAGGAAGCCGTCGGCAGTATAGTCCCAGGTGGTTCCGCACGCTGAGCAGCTGAACTGCGCGCGGTGCGAGCGGATGGAGCCGACGGCGCGGCAGACAGGACAGGAGAAGAGGACGTTTTCAATATACTCGGCGCGGCGCCGTCCACCGTAGCGATGCTTGCGGCGACCCTGAAACTGGTAGTCGTCGTGTTCCAGCATGCTCTGAAGCTTCCGGTGGATCTCCTCGGTTGAGAGTGTGCGCACCTCGGCGGAGTCGAAGGCGTGGTGAAACTCAACGAGGAGCTTGCCCCGGCGGGGCGACCGCGCCCACCGGGGGTGGGCAAAGTACGCACCCTTGACCCGAGCCGTGATCACCGGAACCGCGAGGAGCTTCACCAGCTTGGCGGTAGACGGCAGCAGGGGCAGGGTGACTCCGTCCCAGGTCCGCTGGCCCTCGGGGAAGACGCCGACCGTGCCGCCGTTGCGGCGGATACGCAGGATCGTCCGAATGGTCTCGAAGTCGGATACACCCTTGGTCTTGGGAATGGCTCCCACGAATTGCAGGAGGTACCCCTGAACGGGAGACCGGAAGGTCTGGTCGGCGGCGACCCAGTGCACCGGGTCACGAGTGAGGACGCTAATGACGAAGGGATCCCAGTACCCCACGTGGTTTGCCAGAATGACGTAGGGCGGCCGGAGTCCATTGACGGTGCTGAGGCCTCTGCCGTGGATATTGAACCGGAGTCGCAGATAGGTTCCGAGCACCAGCTTTAGCAACCGGTTGAAGCCCCGGAAGGTTCGACTCCGGCGACGATCGGTTCGCGCTTTCACCGTCTGTGGTCCAATCCCTAGCTACGCAACCTACCAACCTCTGTTGACTACATCAAGGCTTTCATATACAAGGTGTGAGATTTTCGTTAACGGTGGACTGCTCCGCGAGACGAGCTTAGAAGAAGGGGGAACCCGTGGATTTCAACTGGACCCTGTTCGTCGACCTGGGAATCATCTCCGCAGCTCTGCTCCTTGCAACTTTCATCCGTGCAAAAGTGCCGTTCTTTCAGCGTTTCCTGATTCCCAACGCGCTCACCGCCGGCTTCATTCTGCTGCCCCTGTACAACTTCGTCTTTCCCCACATCGGGATTACCTCAGATGGGCTCGGCGACCTTGCATACCACCTCCTTGCCCTCTCCTTCGTTGCGGTCGCCCTGCGACGCTCGCCGGAGGAGACGGAACGAAAGGCGAAGCGCCGCTTCTCTCTGGCAATAGGGATTCTCTCGCAGTACGCCGTTCAGGCGTTTCTCGGACTCACCCTTACCTTCGTTCTCATGTCCACGATCTTCCCGAAGCTCTACGAGCCGTTCGGGTTCCTGCTGCCCCTGGGGTTCGTGCTGGGCCCCGGCCAGGCCCTCGCCATCGGCCGCAGTTGGAGCTCCTTCGGCATTGAAGGAGCCGGCAGCGTAGGTCTTACCTTTGCGGCCCTCGGTTTCATTCTGGCGACCTTCGGCGGGGTCTATCTGATCAATTACGGCCTGCGTCGCCGCTGGATCACCAAAGAGCAGCTCGCCACCATGGAGACCAAGACGGTCACCACCGGGATCGTCCCGCGAACCGCTCAGAAGAAGGTTGCGGCACGCCTCACCACGGAGACCGAGGCAATTGACTCCATGACCTTCAATGCGGCGATTGTCCTGGTCGTGTATCTGTTCGCCTATCTGTTCCTGAAGCTCATGAACTGGGTGCTGCCGCTGCTGGCGGGAGACGCCGGGGCGGATCTGGCCGTGAACCTCTGGGGCATTCACTTCATCTTTGCCGCCATTTTCGGCCTGGGAGTGAGACAGCTCATCAATCTGGTCGGCGTCACCCACGTCGTCGACAACGGCACCCTCACGCGCCTCTCCGGATGGGGGGTCGATTTCATGGTGGCAAGCGCCATAGCAGCCATCTCTCTGGTCGTCGTTCAACAGTACATTTGGCCCATTCTCATCCTGGCGGGTACGGGGGCCATCCTCGCCTTCGTGACCCTGCCGTGGATAGCTTCACGCCTCTACGAGGATCATCAGTTCCACCGTATGATCCTCCTCTTCGGAGTCTCGACGGGCACGCTCACGACGGGTTTGGCGCTCCTGCGCGTTCTCGACCCGGAGTTCGAGACGCCGGTGGCGACGGACTACGCCTACGCGAGCGGGATGGTCTTCGTCCTCGCGATCCCGTTCATCCTCTCGATCAACCTACCCGTCCAGGCCTTTGCCACGGGAAACACCTTCTACTTCTGGCTGGCCGTATTGGTCAGCGCCGCCTATCTCCTCTTCGTTTTCGTGAGCTACCTGATCCTCGCGCGGGGAAAGGCGTTCAAGCGCGCCGGCGAGGTGTGGCTCAAGAAGTAGGATAGCGAGTCGGCGCCACCTTCGCGGACAGGTCACGCCTGTGTGGGCACGCGTCGGTCGCGGCTCCGGCGTCATGGAGCGTGACCTCTGTACACCACCGGCGGTTATCACTACCTTCTTCGAACGACATGATTGAGCTGCGAAACCCCTTCAACGATATTGACGGTTACGAGTGCTTCGGCTGCGCCCCTCACAATCCGGCGGGCCTGCAGATGCAATTCTTTGAGGACCATGCCTACGTCATCTCCACCTGGGAACCGAAGGACCACTTTCAGGGGTACGATCAAGTTCTCCACGGCGGGATCCAGGCCACCCTCATGGACGAGCTCGCCAGCTGGGTGGTCTTCGTGAAGCTCGAGACTGCAGGGATGACTCGCGGCATGGAGGTCACCTATCACAAGCAGGTTCGCACGAACGCCGGCGCGGTTACCCTTCGCGGCCTCGTGGAGTCCCGCAACGGCCGTGACGCCGCCATTCGGTGTCACCTCTTCCAGAACCAAGTGCTGTCCTCCGAGGCGCTCTGTCATTACGTTGTATTCCCGGAGCACATAGCGCGAAAGCGCCTGCACTACCCGGGAATCGAGGCGTTTCGAGGTAGCGACTGATGGATCTGCTTTCCCACTCCTTCGACATGCTGATGGCACCGCTGGAGGCGAGCTCTCTCCGCCGCCGTCGGGAGGCACTGATCGGGCGCGCCGCCGGTCGGGTGCTCGAGGTAGGCGCCGGAACGGGGGCCAACCTCTCCCACTACCGCGAGGCAAACCTCGAGGAGGTCACGGTCTCCGACGTTGAGCTGCGGCCGGCCGTCCTCACCCGGGGCGCCGACGTGGGAATAGCTCACCACGGCGACGACGGCAACCACGGCACCAACGGGACCCGCGCCATGCTGCGGTTCCGCCGAACAGCCGTGGAGAACTTGCCCTTTCCCGACGCGTACTTCGACACGGTCGTGTCCACTCTGGTCTTCTGTTCCGTTACCGACCCCTACGAAGGACTCCGGCAGGTGCGACGCGTTTTGAAGCCCGGGGGGAAATTCCTCTTCATTGAACACATCCTCCCGGAGCATGGCCCGGCACAACCGCTCTTCAATGCCGTTACGCCGGTGTGGAAACACCTTGCCGGAGGCTGCCATCTCAACCGCCGGACCGTTCGGTTCATCCGGGAGAGCGGTTTTCTGATTGAGGAGATGCGGTATTTCGCAAACGGCGCGTTCGTGGAGGGGATCGCGGAGAAGCCGGTGGACGTCGAGCCCGTCCTGCTCTGACGCGGCGCCCTCTGCTTCCGCCAGGGTCACACCATTACTAGACAAGCAAATCGATGCGGCGCCCGGCGTAGTCCGGCAGCGGCGCGCGTTCCGGACCCGGCGGCGTCATTGGCCGTGAAGGTGCCCGGCGCGGGAGACCCCCCGCCTCGGCTTCAGCGGGGCGCGCCGACGACCAGGAGATGCCGGGCACCTCAATGAAGGTCGGGCCCACCCCCTGATCCCGGGTCTCACTGGTCGACAGCTCGTAGCGGGGGATTACCCGCTGAAAGATGGTGTGCCGAACCGGAAGTACGCGGTCGACCTGATCGTTGGTGCCGTCGTAAAGGGGGTAGAAGTTGGTGAGACGAATCTCGTTGAGCTGCGGGACCTGCCGTGCGGCGACGTAGGCGCTCTGGACTCCTGCGACGTCCATGTGCGGAAAGATACCCTGCTTTCAAGAGGCCGGCAATTTCGCAAAAGTTTCAATAATGGTGTTGACATTTTCCGCCGATGGGGTAAGGCTACGGCTTACCATACAGCAATCGAAAGGACTGAAGAGAGTACTATGCTTCGAATGAGCGCCGTTACAGATTACGCACAGGGTTACGCGGGACTGGTCTGTCCTGCCGGCGTTCGGTGCTCTCTCTACGGAGATTGCTCCTGAGCACGTGAGTTCCGGTAGATAGCAGGGCCAGTCCAAGTCGGGCTGGCCCCTTTTTTGTGGTTGAAGCCCGACAGTGCACCTTCCGCCGAAGGTGCCGTCGGGCTTTTTTTTCGGCTGATTTCGTGTGAGGGACATCATGGCACACAAGGTAGACAGCGTACGACAGTTTCGCCGCCTCTGGGGCTTCATGGCGGGCAACCGACGGAGCTACGTCCTCGGCATCCTGGCGATCGGCATTGCTGCGGCGTTCTCGTATGCGGTTCCGCTGGTGGTTCGCTTCGTCATTGACTTCGTGATCGGCAATACAGAGACGACCGGACCGAGCGCCCTCCTGTCGGCCGGCGCCGTCGATAGTCTCCGTGAGCTCCTGTCGGGACGCCTCTGGCTTGCGGCAATCGCGATCCTGGCGCTGACCCTTGTCGGCGGTGTGTTCTCCTTCCTGGCAGGGCGGAGCTCCGCCGTCGCCAGCGAGGGTACTGCCGCCAAGCTGCGGAACACGGTGTATGACCACCTGCAGCGAGTCCCCTTCTCGTATCACGTGAAGGCGGCTACCGGCGATCTGATCCAGCGGTGCACGTCGGATGTTGAGACGGTGCGGAAGTTCATGGCCATTCAGTTCGTCGAGATCGGCCGAGCGCTCTTCATGACCGCTCTGGCTCTGCCCCTCATGATCTCGCTTCACGGGGGACTGACCATCGTGGCGGTGGTCATGATTCCGCCGATCTTTGTCTTCTCCTTTGCCTTCTTCAGGCGCGTCCAGAAGGCCTTCACCATCTCGGATGCCGCCGAGGGGAAGATGTCCGCGGTCCTCCAGGAGAGTCTCACCGGCGTCCGGGTGGTTCGCGCCTTCGGGCGCCAGGCCTACGAGGTCGAGAAGTTCGACCGGGAGAACGTCAGGTTTCAGCGTCTCACCTACCGGTTGATCCTGCTCCTGGCGCGATACTGGTCGGTATCCGACCTCATGAGCATGGCGCAGATGGGCCTTCTCCTGGTCGCGGGAACTGTGTTGGCCCTCCAGGGTGCGATCACAGTCGGCGTCCTGGTGGTATTCGTGACCGTAGAGGGGATGCTCCTGTGGCCCATCCGGCAGATGGGCCGCATCCTCACCGACATGGGTAAGGCGAGCGTGTCTCTGCAGAGGATCGGCGAGATTCTCGACGCGCCCGTGGAGGGCGGCTTCGGTGGCGCGACTCTGCGGCCGGAGATCCGGGGTGGCCTTGCGTTCACGGACGTGGGCTTTGGCTACGGCGACGGTGAGCCCGTCCTCTCGGGCATCACCTTCTCGGTACGCCCGGGGCAGACCGTGGGCGTCCTCGGACCCACCGGCTCGGGAAAGTCGACGCTCATACAGCTCATACCGCGACTCTACGAGTACTCGTCGGGCTCCATTACGGTGGACGGCACCGAGCTGAAGCGAATCGACAAGGAGTGGCTGCGCAGGCACATAGGCATTGTTCTCCAGGAACCCTTTCTCTACGCGAAGACGCTCCGGGAGAACATCGGGATCACCGGAACGGCGAAGAGCGTCGGCAACGGGAACGGCCGCGCCGCCATTGATGACGCCGCCATCTTCGAGGCGGCTCGGACCGCGTCGGTACACGACGTGATCCAGGGATTCGACCGGGGTTACGAGACCCCGGTCGGTGAGAGGGGGGTCACCCTCTCGGGAGGACAGAAACAGCGGGTCGCCATTGCACGGGCGCTGGTACGGGAGACTCCCATTCTGATCATGGATGACGCCTTGAGTGCGGTGGACATGGAAACCGACGCGGCGATCCGGCGGGCTCTCCGCATCCGGGCGCACGTGGCGACGACCTTCATTGTGGCTCACCGGATCTCGAGCGTCTCGCATGCGGACCTGATTCTCGTGCTGAACGGCGGCCGCATCATTCAGGCGGGTCGACACGAGGAGCTGCTCACGATGCCCGGCATGTACCGGCGCATCTGGGATCTCCAGCAGGCGGGAATCGATCATGCGGCGGATCGTGTCGCATTGGGACAGGAAACGGAGGGTGACGAGTATGACAGCGTATACGGAGCAAGAGTTCTCCCGTAGGTTCGACTGGGGCTTGTGGCGCAAGCTGCTGCGGTACACCTGGGGATACAAGAAGGACATGATCCGGCTGGCGGTTGTCATGGTCGCGGTTGCGGCCATCGACGCCGTCTTTCCGCTCTTCTCGAAGTACGCCATCGACAGCTTCATTGTGCCCGGTCGGAGCGACGGTATCTGGAAGCTCATTGCCGGCTACGGCGCGGTGACCCTTGTGCAGGCGCTGAACGTGTGGCTTCTCATTGCGATTGCCGGCAAGATCGAGATGGGCCTGGCCTACGATCTGCGTAAGAAAGGCTTCGCGCGATTGCAGGAGCTTTCGCTCTCCTACTACGACCGCACCCCTGTGGGATGGCTCATGGCGCGGATGACCTCCGACAACCAGAAGCTCTCGGAGATCATCTCCTGGGGCCTGGTGGACGGGGTGTGGGGCGCGGTCTCCATGGCCGCCTTTGCCGGGGTCATGCTCGTGCTCAACTGGAAGCTCGCGCTGATTGTGCTGGTGGTCCTGCCGCCGCTTGTCATTGCGAGCGGCTACTTCCAGAAGCGCATCCTCGAGAGCCACCGGAAGGTGCGGAAGCTCAACTCGGAGATCTCCGGCGCCTACAACGAGGGCATCCTCGGCGCCCGGACGACGAAGGCGCTCTCCCGGGAGGGGGAGAACCTGCACGAGTTCACGGATCTCACCGGGCGCATGCGCCGCGCCTCCATCCGCACTGCAGTCTTCTCCGCCCTCTACCTGCCGGTGGTGCTCATGCTCGGCAGCATTGGGACGGGTCTGGCATTGTGGATCGGCGGCGCCGGTGTGGCCGCGGGAGGGGCAGGAAGCGCCGCCGCGGCTGCCGGTGGGACGAGTGCAGGGGCCGTCGGCATCGGCCTCTTAGGCCGGTCGATTACCTACGGCACCCTGGTGGCGTTCATCTCCTACACGGTGCAGTTCTTTGAGCCGGTACGGGAGCTGGCGCGGATTCTGACTGAGCTGCAGTCGGCGCAGGCGGCGGCGGAGCGCGTTATCTCGATGATCGAGACGGAGCCCGAGATCAAGGATTCTCCGGAGGTCGAAGCCGTGTACGGCACGACCTTCGCACCGCATCGTGCGGCGTGGGAGGCAATGGGCGGGCGCGTCGATTTCGAAGACGTGACCTTTACCTATCCCGACGGCGAGACCGTACTCGAGAATTTCGATCTGGCTGTTCGCGCCGGGGAGACGGTGGCGCTGGTCGGTGAGACCGGGAGCGGCAAGACGACCATTGCGAACCTGGCGTGCCGCTTCTACGAGCCGACGAGTGGGCGCATCCTCATTGACGGGCGCGATTACCGGGAGCGGTCCATCCTGTGGCAGTACTCCCATCTGGGGTACGTGTTGCAGGAGCCACACCTGTTCAGTGGAACGATCCGCTCGAACATACGGTACGGGCGCCTGGACGCTACCGATGCCGAGATCCGCGCCGCAGCGACACTCGTAAACGCGCACGATCTGATCATGCGCAAGCCGGCAGGCTACGACACCATCGTCGGAGAGGGGGGAAGCCTCCTGTCCACCGGCGAGAAGCAGCTCATCTCATTTGCCCGGGCGGTGTTGGCGAATCCACGCATCTTCGTCCTGGACGAGGCAACGAGCTCCATCGACACCGAAAGCGAGATGCGCATCCAGGAGGCGATACAGCACGTTCTGGAAGGGCGGACGAGCTTCGTCATTGCGCACCGTCTTTCAACGGTGAAGTCCGCCGACCGCATTCTGGTTCTGGACAAGGGCCGGATTGTTGAGGAAGGTAGTCACGCGGAGCTGCTGAAGGCGGGCGGCCGTTACGCCGCATTGTACGACAGCCAGTTCGCCGTGGCCTAATCCGCCGGCGCCGCGAAGAACCGCCGGCTGCGCGGGCCACCGCCGGCTGCGCGAAGAACCGCCGGGCTGCGCGAAGAACCGCCGGCTGCGCGGGCAACCGCCGGCGCCGAACGCACGCAAGGGGAACTTATGAACC
>CAZUVX010000025.1:0-13203 GCA_964623865.1 uncultured Spirochaetaceae bacterium
CATAACAGATTTCTTCATGGGGAGGGAGGTCGACCCACGCTGCCGGACGAGCGAGTCACCATTCACGCCACAGAGTGAACGCGGTTTGTTCTACGGCGATCCCGCCGTCGCTGCGTTCATCGAGACCGTTATGCCCTCGTGGCGAGGACGGTTCCCCGAGTACGACCGACAACGCCTCCACTGATCGATCCCTGGTGAACTCGAGCGAAAGCCGAAACGCGTCGCGAAGGATACCTTTCTCGGCAAGTTCTCTCGAGGAACTCGGCACGATCCGCAGTGCAAAGAGCGAGCGACGGGAATCGAACCCGCGTCTCCAGCTTGGGAAGCTGGGGTAATAACCATTATACGACGCTCGCGTGTATGTGGCTGCGGCGGCGCCGGCCGGCAACCGACGCGGCCGCCGCTACCCTCTGCCTGAACACGTAGGATACCACCGAGGCGTTTTGGAATCAACCGGTATTTGACTCTACACCGTCACGATCACCGCCACGAAGAGAAGCGCCGCGCCGACGAAGCGCTGCACGATGGTTCCCGTGCGGGCGTGCTCCATGTGGTGCCCCTGGCCCAGCCGGTTCAGCAGGAACAGCAGCCCGATGCTCCAGAGGCCCCTGGTTGCATACAGGATGTTCGCCTGAGGCGCCTCGGAAAAGAGACTGAGGACGGAGACGAATAACGCAAATTGCACCGCCATGAAGAGGGATCCCCACAGCAAGGCCCGGGCCTCCGCGCCCCCCGGCACCGGGCGACCCGGGAGCGGGCGACCCGGCACGGCCGCCGCGCCCGCAGGGTCCGCAGGGTCCGCAGGGTCCGCGGCGCCTGCAGGGCCCGCGGCGCCCTGCGCTTCACCGACAGAACGGACTAGGCGCGCCTGAAGGAGCTGGACGAGGAGCCCGCCGATTCCGACGGGCACCGAAAAGGCCGCCACCAGGATGAGGAGAGATGCCAGGAACGCCGCGTTACCCAGCTCGCCGGACATCTCGGCAATGACGGAATCGCTTGCGGCAAAGAAGAGAGTGGATCCGAGAGTGGCAAGGATTGGTGCAATGTCGAATGACTGCGCCTCGTTGCGTCGGAATCCAATCAGAAACACCGCGGCAGTGGCCAGCACCGCGGCAATCCATATGTCCGGAGGAACGGGTTCGGCAAAAGCCAGTGCAACGATCGCCGGCACAAAGAGCACCTTCATGCCCATGATAGGCGTCTGGATACTCGAATCGCCGGTGCGCAGAGCAAGGATGACCAGAATCTGACCAATGATGAAGAAGCCTGCATTCAGAAAGGGCCAGAACGAGTGGAGTACAAGGGAGCCTCCGCTGAGAACCAGCGCCGGCCCTCCCACGACTACGGCGGAGGCGAGATTGGTGACGCTGAACTGCAGCGCCATGTTGATGCCGCCCCGAAGAGCTCGACGGATGTAGAAGCTTGCGAAGGTGTAGAGCAACCCCGCCAGAAGTGGTCCACCGATTTCGAGCATGGGACGACTCTATACGATTGTCCGCACCCTGGACACCGGCCTGCGCTCGTCGTCTGCCGGCGCGTCGTATGCTATCGCGTCGTATGCTATCGCGTCGTATCGGACTCGCCGCCGTCTCTGTAGCGAAACCGTTTGATCTTCTTGGTGGGGGTACGCTCGAAGGGCTCCTCCTGGAGTTCCATCTTGGCTACCCGGGAGTAGCGGTTGAGCCGCGCATTGACACGTCTTCGCAGATCCTTCAGAAACTCCTGCGCATGCTCCCGGACACCCTCCAGGTCGACCGAGGGTAGAGCGTCCCCGAGGCGCTCGGCGAGCTTCTCAACGTTGATCCTGACCCTGGCCACCAGGGCGCCCGCCTCAGCCATGACGAGGGACTCTTCTACCACTTCGTCGGCTTCAATGGCGGCCTCGATCTCCTCCGGGAAGATGTTTTCTCCGCTGGGACCAATGATGGTCGTCTTGGAGCGGCCGCGAATGTACACGTAGCCGTGCCGGTCAATGGTGCCCAGATCCCCGGTGCGCAGCCAGCCGTCCTCGGTAAAGATCTCGGCGGTCGCCTGCGGATTGCGGAAGTAACCCTTCATGACGTTGGGACCTCGGACCTGAATCTCCCCCAGCATGTCGATGCCTGCGCCACCGGCCTGCGTTGCGTGCACCGCCCGGTGGGGGACGTCGGCATCGTTCTGAGACTGGGGCACAATGCGGATCTCCACCCCGCCGATGGGTCGGCCCGCCGAACGGAAGCGCGTCTGTCGAGCGTCGCTGCCGACGATGAGCGGGCTGGTTTCGGTAAGGCCGTACCCGATTGCGTAGGGGAAACGACCATCCCGGAGGAAGCGCTCGGTGTCCTCGGAGAGAGCGGCACCACCGATGCCGAAGAAGTGCAGACAGCCGCCGAAGAGCCGCTTCACCTTGCGGGCGGCCACGCGATGGACCAACACCCGCACCGGCCGCATCCTCCGGAGCAGTCCCGGAAGCCCGGCAACGACCGGTGCAACCCGGGAGCGGTAGATCTTCTCCATGATGAGGGGAACCGAGAGCATCATGGTCGGTTTGACGTCCGCCAGCGCCGGCAGAAGTGCCGAGATAACCGGCGGACCCGAGAGATAGGTGATCGAGGCGCCGGCCAGGAAGGGAATGAGAAAACCAATGGTGCACTCGTAGGTGTGCGCCAGGGGAAGAATGGACAGCAACCGATCGTCCTCGCCGACGGCAACCATGTCCAGGGTACTGAGCACGTTGGACACGAGATTACCGTGGGTGAGCATGACTCCCTTGGGCGAGCCCGTGGTGCCCGACGTGTAGATAATGGCTGCCGTATCGTCGGCGCCGGGCCGGCCGGGAAAGACCTCGTTGGGGTCAACGTTGGGACCGGATGTCCCGGGAGCGCCGCCGGCCGCCCGTGCCTCCGCGGCGAGCGTCTCAACGGTGACAGTCGGTGCGCTCTGCGACGCCCCGTTCACGACGGGGCGCAGCGACTCCGAGACCACCACGAGACGCGGCTCCGCATGGCGGAGGATGCTGTCGACCTGCTCGGTATGAAAGTCCGTCAGGATGGGCACAATGATCGCACCCATTGCCGTGGTAGCCAGATAGGTTATGCCCCACTCGGGACTGTTCTCGGCGAAGAGCGCCACCCGGTCACCGGGCTGCACACCGCGGCGCATGAGAGCCGCAGCAACTCCCGCGGCCGTAGTAAATGCGTCTCGATAGGTGTAGGAGGCGCCCCCTCGCCGCGCCAGAGCCGGCCGGTCGGGGTGTCGATCGGTGCTCTCGAGGAGCACATCCTTAAGGGATTCTACAATTGGTTCTGACATGTTCTACCTGCAGAATACTACCGGTCCCCACGCGGGGCAAGGGCGTTGAGCGGCCGGGTGGGAGGGCCCTCGGGAACAACAATTCCGGCACCATTTCAGGAGGTGCCGCAGGTCTGTATCGACTTGCCAAATCAGCCGAAATGTCGCATCTTGTGGCATACGCGATACAGCACGGCAACGGCTGTGCCGGCTTTTTGATCGTATCCCCGCATCTCACGGTTAGACCCAAAGAGCTCCCGCTGATCGCGTGTTCACGGGACACCTGATTCAGTTCTGCTGTTCAGACTTTCCATATAAGGAGTGCATCATGCCCAAGCGATCATACAAAGGAGACAAGCGTCGACGAGAAATCGAAAAGAAGAAGAAGAAGGACGCCAAGTTTCAGCGCAAGATAAGCGGTGAAACCAAAGGCCCGGAAGGCGACGACGCCTATCTGGAGTACCTCAATCCCAGCGGTCCGGTCCGCAACACCATGGGAATGGAGGAAGATGAAGACGACTCCGAGGAGTCCGAAGACCAGGACGATGAAGGTAACGGCGCCGACGAAACGGACGCCGACACCTGAGGCGGCGCACGAAGGAGCGCCGGACGATTGATGAAGCCGGCGCTTCCGCTGGTCCGCGCCGGTAATCGCCGGGGCGCCGGCCGGTGAGGCCGCGCAAAGCCCCCTGGCGGTGCCTCACGCCGCATCGGCGGCACAGCGGAACCCCGTGTTACCCGTTGCGGAATCCGGGGTGTTGCTCGTCCGCGCGGCGACGCGGTACCGATTACAGTAGGAGTCGTGACAGAGGTAGGACCCGCCTCTGGTGACACGCGCCTGCCCCGTGGGCGGACCGACGGGATCCACCCGTGGTCCCGTGCGGTGAAAGTCGGGGCTCCACCAGTCCGCACACCACTCCCAAACGTTCCCACTGACACAGTAGAGGCCGTACCCGTTGGGCTCGTATGACCGGGCCGGAGCGGTCCCAATGTATCCGTCCTCGCCCGTGTTGATCCGGGGGAAGGCGCCCTGCCAGATGTTGCACATGTGCGTTCCCTTCGGGGTCAGCTCATCCCCCCAGGGGTAGCGTTTCTGCTCCAGACCGCCCCGGGCGGCGTACTCCCACTCCGCCTCCGTGGGGAGGCGCTTGCCGGCCCACGCGGCGTAGGCTTGGGCATCGTTCCAGGAGATCTGGACGACCGGGTGGTCCATGCGGCGGCGGATGGTCGAGCCCTTCCCCTCGGGGTGGCGCCAGTCGGCACCCTCGACGGCGAGCCACCACTGCAGTCCCGGCACCCGCCGGACCTGTCGGCGCTTCACCGCCTGCTTCGAGACGAGCAAGTGAAAGACGAAGCACCAGCCGTAGCGCTCCCCTTCGGTCACGTATCCGGTGTCCTCGACGAAATCCGAGAACTGCGCGTTTGTGACGGCGTGAGCATCCATCCGGAACGGTGAGAGAGTCACCTCGCGCACCGGTCCTTCACCGTCCGCCGCAAACCCCACCGCATCATCCGTACCCATGAGGAAGGTGCCCCCTGGAAGGTCCATGAGTACGTCCTCGTGACGCCGGAGCGTCGAGCCCGATCGCACCGTCTCGGGGGCGGCGGCCGTACCGGGGGCCCGACCGCGTCGTGCCTCCGAGTTGAGCCCGCCGCGGCCGCTACTCCCCGCAACAGCATTGCCCGGCGCGCAGCAGGCGTGGCGCGCCGCCTCGAGCCCTTCTACTGATTCGCGATCATCGAACCCCATTTGCGGAGTTTATGATAAACGCGATCAGGTTTAAACCCTGTGGGAACGCTTGCCATGCGCCGCGGTTGCCAATTAAGCTGCGGTGACGCCGGCGGGCGACCCCGCGGCTGCATTAGTCGTACTGAAAGGAAGCTGCGTGAAGCGCTCGCGTAAAGGTGCGCCGATTCGAGGCGAGTCATACCCCGGTGGATCAGATCCGGCCGTTCCACATCCCGCACGCCGGTCCGCCATCATCCCCCTCCTTGCCCTCCTCGTGATGATGCCCGGGACATTGGTGTGGGCGCACTCTGGTGAGGCCTCATCCCGGAACACCGATGCGACTGCGGAGTCGGTAGAGACGGCGGAGCCCGAAGTAGATGTCACACAGCGAGCGGCCTCAGACAACCGAGCGGGGGGGCTGATCCAGGCCGATCTCCCCTGGTGGGGATGGTCGCTGCTTCTCTTCGGCTTCACGCTGGTCCTCGGGGTGCTGGCGGTAATCGCCGGCGTCGGTGGCGGCGTTCTCTTCGTGCCCATTGTGAGCGCCCTCTTTCCATTCCATTTGGACTTCGTTCGCGGCGCCGGCCTCATGGTCGCCCTGGCGGGGGCGCTCTCCGCCGCCCCGACGCTCCTGAAGCAGCGCCTTGCGAGTCTGCGTCTGGCAATGCCCTTTGCTCTGGTCGCCTCCGTCGGCGCCATCGCCGGGGCGACGGTCGGGCTGGCCGTCTCCACGGAGGTCGTAGAGACTGCCCTGGGAGTTGCAATCCTCGGCATTGTCCTGGTCATGCTCCGGGCGCGCCGCTCAGACTTCCCTGAGGTGAGACGGCCGGACGCCCTCTCCCAGGCGCTCGCCATTCACGGGGTCTACTGGGAAGTGCACGGAAGGCGCGAAGTCGCGTGGCAAATCCATCGGATGCCGATCGGCCTCCTCGCATACGTGGGAATCGGCTTCCTTGGTGGGATCTTCGGTCTGGGAGCCGGATGGGCGAACGTCCCGGCTCTGAACCTGCTTCTCGGCGCACCGGTGAAGACGGCCGTAGCCTCGAGCGGACTGGTCATGACCATCAACAGCAGTGCCGGCACCTGGGTCTACCTCAACAACGGAGCGGTGCTGCCGTTGGTCGCCGTGCCTTCGGTGGCCGGAATGATGCTCGGCACCCGCGTGGGCGCCCTCCTTCTGGGCCAGGTCCGCCCGCAGGTGGTACGCGTCGTGGTGATTGTGATCCTCCTGGCGGCCGGACTGCGCTCCCTCCTCGCCGGAGTGGGGCTGATGTAAGGGAGGTCGTGTATCATGGGAGGCGAGATGGATAACCAGGGTGCGGACCGGCCGCCACGGAGCGGCGACATTGAGAGGCGCTACGCCGGCATTCTCCAGTGGTTCGTCATTCTGGCCTTCACTCTGCTTCTGGCGAGCTTTGTTCTCCTGACTACGGGTGTTCTTCCGGCGGTGGTACCGGCGGAACGCGTCGTGGAGTTGTGGACCCTCTCGGCGCGGGAGTACGCCCGGGAGACTGCGTTTCCCACGGACTGGGCCTGGGTTCGCCACCTTACCAACAGTGATGTCCTGAACCTGGTGTCACTGGCACTCATTGGTGCGGCAACGCCGATCTGCTTCATCGCCCTGGCGGTCATGTACCTGCTCCGCCGGGACCACGCCTACGCGGCCATGGCGTTTCTCGTGGTGATCGTACTGGTGATCGCCGCAAGCGGGCTTGTGGGAGTCGAGTAGGCGGTACGCCCTCTCAGGCGGTACGCCCTCGGATCCTGCGCCGCCCGCGCCGGCGCATTGTCACGTCCCTGCCCTCGACGAGACCGTGAACCGGGGCGCCGTGCCGTGGCAGTTGCGGTACAGCTTCTCGCTTCCGCAGTGGCACAGCTCATCCGGAGCCGGACGCCGTACCGGCGAGAGATGCTGTGAAACCCGGACCTGTTCCGCCAGGGCCGTGAAGCCCGGCAGGGTGTGCTCGTAGAACTCCTGCCATCCCCGACAGAGCAGGCTTATGCCGGGATCCGCCTCGTCGCGGCTCTCGCCCGGCGCCTCCGGCTGAGCGAAGGCGCCGGACATGTCGGGTACACGCCGGTGCTTGGTGCAGTCGCCGGAACAGAGATGGAGGTAGGGGCACTCGGCGCAGGTCGTCGACCACTGTGCCTTCCGGGCGGCGAAGCGGCGGTAGGCGGGACTGCGCTGCAGGGATCCCCAGTCGGTATGGTGGATGTTTCCCAGTAGAGTCTCTTCGGAAACGGCGAAGTCGCAGGGATAGACGTCGCCGGTGTGCTCCACTACGAAGTAGCCGTTGCAGCGCCCGCTCATGGAGCAGACGTTGTATGTGCCCTTTACCAGATACTCCAGGACCGAATCAAAGTGACGGATGGAGACGCGCCGAGTGTCCCGCGGATACCAGGCGTCGTAAACCTCGTTGAGGAAACGTCCCCACTCCTCCCCGGTAATGGCAAAGGGTGCCTTCCGGCCGTCCGGGCCGAACTCGACGCAGGGGATGTACTGGTGGTATCGGAAGCCCTCGTCGCGAAGGAACTCGTACACCTCGGCTCCCCGGTGGACATTCGCCTGGGAAACCAGGACCAGGATGTTTACATCGACCTGATGCTTGAGAAGGGTGTGAATGCCTTCACGCACCCGGGCGTACGTTCCCCCGCCGGTGACACCCTTCCGGTAGGTGTCGTGAACCTCCTCGGGGCCGTCCAGACTGACACCCAGGAGGAAGCGGTAGTCGTGGAAGAGCTGCGCCAGCTCATCCGTGATGAGCATGCCGTTGGTCTGCACGCCGTTGGCAACGCGGGCGCCGGGACGTCCATACGCTTGCTGGAGCTCCACCGCGCGCCGGAAGAAGTCAACACCCATGAGAGTCGGCTCGCCGCCCTGCCAGCCGAAGGAATGGGTCGGCTGTTCCGTCTCCATGTAGGAGGCGACCAGGCGATCGAGGGTCTCGTCGCTCATGCGGTGGCGTCGGACACCGGGATAGAGGGAACCGCGGTCGTAGTAGAAGCAGTAGTCGCAGCGGATGTTGCAATCCGCTCCGGCCGGCTTGATCAGCAGGGAGAAGGGTCGTGTCGGCGGAGTAGCCCCGCCGTGGGCCGTCGTCCTGCGCCGGCCCGGGAGAGCCGCGGTATCTCTCGGTGATGCCGGGTAGCCCCGACGCTGCTTCTTCTTCGACATCTGCCTTGCTCAGTTTGAGTCACGCACCGTCACGTACGCAGCGGTCCGGCGGGCGGGACCGCGTACCGGGTCGCGCCGGCCGGCCGGGACTACGGGCGGAACCGGCCGCGCAACCTCTCCCGGCATCTCCCGGCCTCTCCCTGCCCGCCCCCGCCCGCCCGGACGGCGGCCTGCCTGTGCCCGTTTGGACCGCGGCCCGCCTGTGCGCCCGCCTGGACCACCTCAGTTGCGATCGGAGAGCTCGACGTTCCAGTAGAGGTCACTCACGAAGTGGTCCCAGTCGCTGTACCGGGCGGAGCCCAGGGAAAGCCTTACGGCGTGATGCGGCGACGGCTTGAAGGGCTTGCGAATAAGCCGCATTCCCGCCTCGTGAGGTGTGCGATCGCCCTTGTGGTTGTTTGCCTCGACGCTGCAGGTCACCAGGTTCTCCCAGGTGCTCTTGCCGCCCCGGGATCGTGGCACGACGTGATCAATGTTGAGCTCGTACGTGCGCAGGCGCCGCCCCGTGTACTGACAGGTGTAGTTGTCCCGCTCGAAGATATTCTTCCGGGTCAGCTTCACCTCGTACTTCGGCATCTTGTCGTACGTCAGCAACCGAATGACCCGCGGCGCGATCAGTGACAGCGACGGTGTGCGGACCCACTCGGCGTCCGGCGGGTGATCCCCTATGGCGCGCTTGAGCTCGGAGATCTCCGCCCAGGAGTTGAAGTCGTAACTGACATAGCGGCCCTCTTCCACGGTGACCGCTTCGGCAATAGCCGAAAACAGCTTCAGGAAGGCGTAGCGCACCGTCGTCGTTCGAACCGGTGCGTACCCGCGGTTGAGGACCAAAACCTTGCTTGCCAGTATCGAGCTCATGGTGTTCCCCGTCACCCCGTCGGTTCCATCCCGGCTTCATCGGCGTGACGCGCAAACTTTACCCGAAATGGTCGGAAAGGTCAAAATCCATAGAGATTTCGGAGGAGGATTGTCGGAGCAGGAGACTGTGATCGATGCTCACGGCCCTCGCCCCGGGGAGTTCGTTTCGTAGATGAGCCGAGTAGTTACTCTTCGTCCGCGTCCGATTCGGAGTCCTCCCCGTCCGATTCGGAGTCCTCCCCGTCCGATTCGGAGTCCTCCGCGTCCTCGCCGGTGCGCTCCTGATCCGTCTCTCCGCCGTCGCTCTCCCGGTCCTCTTGCTCGGCGTCGGTGGCGCCCGCGGAGTCATCATCCTCCTCCCCGGCCTCGTCGTCCGGCCGCTCCGGTGGCCGCACCAGGAATCGGATCACCTCTCTGTCGAACCGGGAGAGCACGAGTGTCGTCCCGATCTCCTCTACAAAGGGTACGGCAAGCTCACCGCCGGGATGGCGCATGGAGAAGATGGTGCGGCGCGTCCCGTCCGGCGCCACCGCCTCCAGGGTCATGTCGACTGCAACCGGATAGTCCGGAAGCACCCGCTCGAAGATGCCGAAGACGCGGTCATCTCCGACCTCTTCCGGCGGAATGATGCGCAGGGTCACCTTCGACCCGCGGGCTACATCCGTGCCGGAAGGAGGGGACTGCGAGACGACGAAGCCGGGATTACCCTCAGCGTCCTCGGAGGCGCGGGTAAAGATGAAAGGCAGGTCCTGGCTCTCCAGGAGGCGGATGGCCTCCTCGTACTCGAGCCCTTCATACGATGGAAGCTCTATACGCTCCACGTCGGGCCCCCGGCTTACGACGAGGTCGAGCTCCGTAGGTCCGGTGAGCTCCGTCCCGGACTCAGGAGACTGATCGAGGATGGTCCCCGCCGGGGCGTCGTTGAAGACGTAGCTGACATCTGAGATTTGCAGGAGCTCGTCAAAGGTCGTGAAGAGCGCCTGCAATTCCCGGCGCACGTCGTCGATAGGGCGACCGATGTAGTCACCGACCCGGTCGACCACGGCGCCGCGGCTGACAACGAGCTCGATCTCCTTCCCGGCCCGGACCAGCGTGCCCGCCGCCGGCTCCTGTCCGACAACCTTGCCCTTGAGAGTGGGATCCGAAGTGTGGCGGAGCCGAACGAAGCCGTAGAGGCGGCGCTCCTGCAAATCCATGAGAGCCTCCTCGAGCTCTTTCTCCCGGACCTCCGGAACCATGATCTCCTCCGGCCCCTCGAGGGTCACAAGAAAAGAGGTCAGCGCCGCGGCGGCCATGAGAAGGATCACGCCGACGAAGGTGAAGATGATGATTTTGGAAAAGCGCTTCTCCGGGTCCTCCCTGTCGTTCGGAAGGACTCGCCGAAGCCATTCACTGATTCGCCACATCTCTATGCTGTCTTGTCGCTCTTGTATTGGCGCTTACTCAAGGGTGCACCCGATGAAACCGTGCACGCCGTTAAGAAAGCTCTTCCAGTCGGTCGCGCCGCGGGACTGAAGCTGGAGACGCCGGACCGCGAGGACGCCGTCGCCCGTTTGTACCAGAATCCCGTGAGCCTTGTCTACTCCCAGCACCTGCCCGGGCCCCGGGGCCGACCTCCGGCCCGAGCCGCCCCCGGGCGCATTCTCGGCGCCAACCCCGGCTGCCACGGTGGGATCCTGCCCTGCCGGGTCTGCGCCGGCCGGATAGACGGAGGTCTCCCACAGCGTGAGTTGCCGACCGTCGAGATAGGTGTACGTTCCCGGCCAGGGATTGAAGGCGCGGCTCATCCGCTCGATGTGGGCCGCCGAGGTCGTCCAGTCCACCCGCCCGTCGCTCTTCTCGATGAGCCTGCAGTAACTCGCGACGTCGTGGTCCTGGGGGACCGGGATCGCGGTGCCCGCGACAATGGCCGCCACGACCTCCTCCAGGAGTACGGCCCCCTCACGGGCCACCCGGTCGGTCAGGGATGCGGTGGTTTCCGTGCCGGTGAGGGGTATGCGCTGTTGAGCCAGGATGTCCCCGCTGTCCATCTCAGGCGCGACCTGCTGCACGGTGATCCCTGTCTCGGAATCTCCCGCCAGAATCGCCGCCGGAATAGGACTCGGCCCGCGGTGGCGCGGCAGCAGGGAAGGGTGGAGGTTGACGCCCCCGTGGGGAAAGAGCGCCATGAACCGGGGACCGAAGATGCGCCCGTAGGCGACGACGACCAGCAGGTCCGGGGCGACCGCCTGCACCTGCGCTCTGGCATCGCCATTGAGTCGGGGTGGTTGCATGACCGGGAGGCCCAGAGACTCCGCGGCAGCCTTCACCGGCGAGGGCTGGGGCCCGCGTTTGCGGCCCTTACGGCGATCCGGCGCAGTCAGGACACCAACAACCTCGAAGCGCGCGGCAAGACGGTACAGAGACGGAACCGCCATCTCCGGCGTGCCGGCAAAGAGGAGTCGCATGGCGGCTTCCGGTCAGCTCGCGTGGACGAGCTGGTCGTACTCCTTCAGGAGCTTCTCCCGGCGTCGCGGCCGGAGGTGATCGAAGAAGAGGACACCCTTCAGGTGGTCGTACTCATGGAGGACGACCCGGGCCAGCATGCCGTCGGCGGCAAGGGAGAAGGGGCGCCCACGCTCGTTGAACGCCTGAACCTGCACCTGGGCGGCGCGCTCTACGTCCGCATACACGCCGGGAATGCTCAGACAGCCCTCTTCGTATGCGGTGGTTTCCAGTGAGGTCTGAACGATCTCAGGATTGATGAAGATACGCGGCTTATCGTTCTTCACGTGCACTACGAAGAGCCGCCAGGGCAGATCGACCTGCGGCGCAGCCAGACCGATTCCCTCGGCGGCGTGCATTGCGTCGACCATCTCCTCGGCGACCTGGATGACGCGCTCATCTATGTCATGCAGCTCCGCTGCTTCCATGCGCAGGGCGTCATGGGGGTACTTCACGATGTCCATGGAGTTCAGACTACCTCCCGGAGAAATTATCCACGCTCAGCGCCGGCAGTCAACGGCGACCACAACCTCCGTCTCAAGGTGAGGGTCGGGAATCACCCCAGGGTTGGATTGAGCGCGAAATACACAATGAATACCACCAGGGAGATTGCGGTGTATACGGAGAGAACATTGTTGGCGTAGACGCGTTCCTCGGTAAGATCCTTGCGCATGAACAGGGGCACGATGTACGGCGGCGGCAAGACGAAGAAGGTGAATACCGCCGCTTCGAAGGCGGGTTCCAGAGCGAGCCACCGCCTCACCACGACCAGGCTCACGAAGAAGGCAAGGGGTACCAGGACGACAAAGCGACCAACGACGACACCGATTGCCTCCCGAAACCCTTCACGAGAGAGACGCATACCGTAGCCAATGATAATGAGGATTGCCGGGATCAGGAGTCCCCCGAGGAAGTCGAAGGTCTCAGTGACGGCAACGCCCACCGGCATGGTCCGGAACCATTCACCGAGCCCCGTAAGGTTGAGGACCAGGGCCGCCACAATGGCAACTATCAGCGGCGAGGTTACGAATCCCTTCAGCGTGCCGGTGAAGCTGCTCACGCCGTCCCGCTTGGCCGTCAAGATGGTGGCGAAGACGAACCAGATGAAGAGCTCGTGGCTGAGATCGACAATCGCAATGTAGCCGACGCTGGAGAGTCCGTAGGCGGTGCCGAAGAGCGTGATGCCCACCATCCCGAACTCGAAGCCGGTCATGAGGAAGGGATAGTACTCGTGCCTTACGGACAGAATGCGCCGGAGGAGGTAGCCGTAGCCGAGAAGCAGGAAGCAGACGACCGCGATGGTCGCAAAGAGTCCCAGGAACGCCGCCTCCAGCTCCATGTCGAGAAAGGCAAGAAAGAGCACCGCCGGCAGTGCAACGTTGACGACGAGCCACTTGAGCTCATCAACCGTCTCCGAGGACAGAAGGTTCCGCGCCCGGATGAAGTTACCCAGGCCAATGATGAGAATGATCGGGAGAACCCGTACGACGATGTCTGTGACTTGACTGAGAATAGCTCACCTCCGTTGGATCCGGGCCCGCACGTCGGAATCGGTGCCCTACCACGTAAAGGGGCCCACGCGGCACGCCGTGTGGGCCCCAGCCGGAATCGATGCCGGAAAGCACGTACGCGCAGTGGCGCTGCTCGTATGCGCCTTGTCCGCGGGGCTCGGCCCGCGGGGGCTCGG
>CAZUVX010000025.1:13303-35279 GCA_964623865.1 uncultured Spirochaetaceae bacterium
CGCGGGGGCTCGGCCCGCGGGGCTTCGCCCGCGGGGCTCCGCCCGTCGTGCGCTTCACCCCGGACTCTACGACAAGGAGCGTCGCAGAGCAAGGGAATCAGTCGTACAGCAGCGGCGCAATGTCCTCGTCGTCCATGTTCTCCGAGGTGTAGAACTTGGCGCCGGTGTCGACGTCGGAGACATCTTCTCCGGTGGCGGCCTTGTAGGCAAGCTCGACAGCCTTGAATCCGATCTGGTAGGGATCCTGAGTAATGGAGCCCAGGAAGTAGCCCTCCCGGACGGCGTTCTTCTGCGCCTCTCCGGCGTCGAAGCCGATTACCACGACATCATCGTAGGTGGAGGCGAGCTCGGCGCCGTCGTTCGTTGCCGCCAGAACGCCGACAACCGTACCCTCGTTGGAGTTGAAGATGCCGACAATGTTGTCGTCTTCGACGCGGTTGAAGATGGCGTTCGCCGTAGAGGTCACATCCTGGGTGCGCGGGGATGCCGGCACAACCATGTCGATGATGACCGAGGGTTCGTCACTGCGGGGACTGTCGTCTGCGACGTATGCGGGGTTGCCCTGCACCCGGATGTCGTCGCGCGACAAGTCCGTATTGTCGACCAGCAGCTCAATCGTGCGGTCCCGGAAGCCGAAGCCACGGCGGGTCACCGACTCGCTCGTAGCGTCCTGGCTGAAGACCACGACCGTTGCGGGATTGGAGGACGAAACCGTGCCGATGGCGTCCTCAAGCTCCGCGAACATCTCCTCGGCGGCGAGACCCGCGGCGGCGTAGTTGTCCGTCGAGGCGGTCGCGTAAATCGAGCCTTCCGGAGCGTTGGGAACACCGGAGTCGAATCCAATGACCGGAATGTCCCGGCGGAGCGCATCCTGCAGCTGGTCCATGACCGCCTGGGTGTCCAGGGCGGCGAGGGCAATTGCCGCAGGGTCCTTCGCCATGGCGTTCTGCAGCATGAGCACCTGGTCCTGGATGTCCGCCTCGGAAGCCGGTCCCTCGAATGTAATATCAACGCCGTACTCCGCAGCGGCGTCCTCGGAACCGTCCTTGACGGTCTGCCAGAACTGGTGCTGCAGTCCCTTTGAAATGACCGGGATGTACATTTCTTCCTCGGCCTGCCCCGCGGCAAACGCCGGTAGCCCCAGCACCACGAGGAGCGCAATGCCCGTCAGTACGACCACAAGTCGTCTTGAAGCCTTCATACTCACACCTCCAATGGGTTTTTCATCTGGAAACAACGTTTCCATGGATGATCATTCGTCGTCCGCCTGCTGCTCCGCACGCTTTCGCAGCATCTCCTGGAACTCCCGCTCGGCGGCGCGCTCCTCCGCCCGGATTCGTTCCTGCTCGGCCCTTTCCTCACGCTTCATCTTCTTGTACGTATGTGTGAGCTCGGTCCGAATCGTAGCGATCTGCGACTTCAGCTCCCGCACCTTCTCCGAATTGCCTTCCCGCTTGTGCGTGACAAGCTGCTTGCGCAGCTCCCCAATCTCCTGTTCCTTCTGAGTCTTGTAGTCATCGGCGGGCGTCGTGGCGGCGACCTCCGTGGCCTTATGGCTCCGGTACATATCCAGGAGCACCGCGCCAATGACGACGACACCGGTGAAGAAGGTCTGGTAGTGCGCTTGGAGGTCCATGGCCGGTAATCCGACGCTGAGGACCGACATGATGAGCACACCAATCAAGGTGCCGAAGACCGTGCCGACACCGCCGGAGAGGGATGTTCCGCCGATAACGGCGCCGGCAATGGCCAGAAGCTCGAAGCCCTGTCCTTGAGCGGGAAGAACCGTTGTGTAGAGCGCGGCGTAGGAGATACCGCCGATCCCGGCGTAGGTGCCGGCGACGATGTATGTCGACATCTCCCACTTCTTTACGTTGACGCCGGAGAGGCGGGCCGCCTCCTTGTTGCTGCCGATCGCGTAGATGTAGCGGCCCATCTTGGTCTTACTCAGAATGATATGGGATATGATCACGATCGCCAGGAGGAGGAAGGCCCCGGTGGGAATCGTGAACCCCTCCTCGCTGATGTACTTGAAGACGTTCTTGAACCAGCCGTCCGCCGTGGCCCGGGTCGGAAAGGTCGCGCTCTGAACGTTGGAGACGATCGACCCGATTCCCATGGAGATCATCATGGTTCCAAGGGTCACAATGAAGGGCGGCATACCCACCCTTGAGACGAAGACCCCGTTGAAGACCCCGAAGAGGACCCCGATCACGATGATCAGCAACAGGGAGAGCGACATGGGCAATCCCCAGGTCTTGTACGCCGTGCCGCCGATGATCGCCGCCGCCATCATGACCGTACCGACGGAGAGATCGATGCCACCCGTTATGATGACGAAGGTGACCCCGACGGAGATGAAGCCTATGTAGTACGCCGCGTCTATGATGTTTACCAGTGAGGCGTAAGAGAAGAAGTTCCGGCCGAACAGGCCGAAGAAGATGTACAGGATGATGAGGGCCGCCGGGGCGAGGAGCCACTTGAGGCCCTTCGTCTTGAACTGCTCCCACCAACTCGCCTGCATCAACGGTGACAACATACGCGCTAACTCCGTACCAGTGTTTCGTAGATCCGCAAGGTTGCGTACTCCATGATCGCTTCCTGACTCGCCTCACTGATGCCGAGCTCGCCGGTGATTCGCCCTTCGCACATGACGATAATCCGGTCGCTCATGCGCAGAATCTCCGGGAGCTCGGAAGAGATCATGATGATGGACTTACCCTGGGCGGCCAGGTCGTTCATGAGGGTGTAGATTTCGCTCTTGGCTCCGACATCTATACCCCGGGTCGGTTCGTCGAAGATCAGGATGTCGCTGTTGCGAATGAGCCACTTCGCCAGAACCACCTTCTGCTGATTTCCGCCGGAAAGATTCCGCAGGATTTGCTCCACCGACGGAGTCTTGATACTGAGCCGGTCGACGTACTTCTGCGCTTCGCGAGTTGCCTTCCTGTCGTTCACGAAAGGCCCGAACTGGAACCGGTCGTACGTGGCCATGACGATGTTATCCATGACCGACAGCCCCAGAGCCAGACCGAAGCGTTTGCGATCCTCCGAGAGGTATCCAATCCCGTTCGCCACGGCGTCCCGGGGTGATTGGATTCGCACCGGTCTGCCCTCTATCTCTATGATGCCGCTCTCAACGGGATCGGCCCCGAAGATGGCCCGGGCGGTCTCGGTGCGCCCGGCGCCCATGAGCCCGGCGAATCCGAGGATCTCACCCCTCCGCAACTCGAAACTCACGTTCCTCACCAGAGGGCCGGCGTTCAGATTCTTCACGCGGAGCACCGCCTCGGCGTCGCCGGAAACGCGGCTCGCGCTCTTCGGCTCCTCGTAGATGACCCGGCCGACCATCATGTTGATGATCTGCTGCTTGGTCACCTCCTCGGTCTGTTTGGTGCCTACCATCTCCCCGTCGCGCATCACCGTGACCCGATCTGCAATACGATGGATCTCGTCCAGGCGGTGGGAGATATGAATCATCCCGACACCGCGCCCCTTGAGGTCCCGCATGATGGCAAAGAGCTCCTCGATCTCCGCATCCGTGAGGGCGGCGGTCGGTTCGTCCAGGATCAGAACCTGCAGGTTGTGCGACACCGCCCGGGCGATCTCCACCATCTGCTGCTTGCCGACGGTCAACCGCCCCAGGGTTGCAGTCGGCTCGATTCTCATGTTCAGACGGTCGAAGAGCTCAGCGGCGCGCCGGTTCTGCTGTCTCTCGTTCAGCAGCACCCCGTTCTTCTGCATTGACTCGCGGCCAATGAAGAGATTCTGCGCCACGGTGAGGTGGTCCATCATGTTGAGCTCTTGGTGAATGATACCGATGCCCAGATCCAGGGCGTGCTTTGGGTCGCGAGGATTGAAAGGGCGCCCGAGATAGATGATCTCACCGGAATCACGCTCGTGAATGCCGGTGAGGATCTTCATCAGGGTGGACTTTCCGGCGCCGTTCTCACCGACGAGGGCGTGGATCTCCCCTGCATACAGATCAAAATCGACGAACTTCACCGCATGAACGCCGGTGAAGCGTTTGTCGACCTGACGCATGGAGAGAAGCAATTCAGCGGGCATGAGACTCCTCCCGATCGCGACAATGCTCCCACGGCTTTCATGAGCCGTAAATGGAGAATCGTACGGGAAGTGGTCGTGATCGTACGATACTCTCCGGCGCGGCGGGGACCGAGTGCGTCGCCATCCCGGCCACATGAAGGGAAGTTGCAGTCGCCGAGGCGGGCCCGACCCTAGCGCTGCCGGACAATGGGAAAGAGCAGCTTCTGGTTCTCTTCCGTGTACATGGTGTCGCGCCGCACCAGGACCGCATCGGTATGGATTACCGGATCCACCTTGCGACCTCGAGTCGCCGCCAGGAGCGTCTGGATCCCGAGATACCCCATGTTGAACGGCTTCTGAACGACCAGGGCGTCGACGACACCGTCTTCGAGAAACTCGATCTCCTCCTTCGAGTTGTCGAAGCCGACCAGGGCAACGCGTCCGGCGAGCTCCAAATCGCGAATGGCGCGGCCGGCGCCGACGGTGGAGTTCTCGTTCAACGACACTATGCCGCCAAGGTCGGAGTACTGCGCAACCAGCTCCTCCACAATCCGGTACGCCGCATCCGGTTCGTTGTCGGAGTAGAAGGTGCCCAGGATGTGCGCGGGTTCGCGCTCCCGAAGGGCGTGCCGGACGCCCTCCTCGCGGTCGATCGCCGTGGCAACTCCCTCAATGTGAGAGATAATGGCAACGCGCTCCTTCGGGTCGACGAGGGTATCGATCTCCCGCCCCGCCTTGATCCCGGCGGCGACGTTGTCCGTGGCGACGAAACTGACCGGAACATCACTGTTGAGGGCGGAGTCCAGGGTCACGATCGTAATCCCCCGCCGGGCCGCCTCTTCCGCCAAGGGAACCAGGCGGTGGAAATCGGACGCCGCCAGGAGGATCGCGTCGGGTCCCTGCTCGATTACGTTGCCGAGGATCTCGATCTGGCGGTCCACGTCCTTCTCCCATCGCGGCCCGACGATGGCGGGCTCCACATCCAGCTCCGTAGCGGCCTCCTGAATGCCCGCCCGCACGATCTGCCAGAACTCCATGTGGCGCCCCGTGGTCTTGAGAACGACGACTACGTCCTCATCACCGTCCGGCTCGAGAATGCCCAATAGTCGCGGCACGCCCCACACCGCGAGCGGCACCACCAGCGCGACAATCGCAATGAGAACGATATGGCGGCTACGCATACGACTCCTCCTCGGCGGTGACTACGGGCAGCCGCACCTCCACGACGGTGCCGGCCCCGTTGTCGCGGGCGAAGGACAGCCCATACGCGGATCCGAAGTAGAGCTGAATCCGCTCGTGGACGTTTCGCACACCAACCCGGGCGCGCCCGCGCCGGGACCGGGCGGCGTCCGCGGATTCCTGGAGAATGGTGCGCATCTGTTTCGCGCTCATGCCTATGCCGTCGTCCCGAACCGACAGAGCCACGTCGTCGCCGCGGAGCGCGCCGGTGACGGTGACCCGGCCGACCCCCTCCTTGTTCTTGATCCCGTGGTAGATGGCGTTTTCGACGAGGGGTTGGAGAATCACCTTCGGAGTCTTCAGGTGGAGCACTCCCTTATCCACATCTATCACGAAGTCGAGTTTGTCCCGGTAGCGCAGCTTCTGGATTATGAGATAGTTCTTGATGTGGGCGATCTCGTCGCGGATGGTGATCAGCTCGTCACCCCGACTCACCGATAGGCGCAGAAGCCGCGCAAGGGCGGAGACCGTCGTCACGACGTTGGCGTACTGTCTTCCTTCGGCCATCCAGATGACTGAGTCGAGGGTGTTGTAGAGAAAATGCGGGGTGATCTGGTTCTGCAGCGCCAGGAGCTCGCTCTTGCGCTTCTGCTCCTGTTCCTCAGCGTTGCGCCGCATGAGCTCCTTGATCTGGGCGATCATGATGTTGAAGTCCCTGGCCAGGTCACCGATCTCGTTGTTGCTTGAGACATCCACCGTAATGTCGAAGCTGCCCCGCTCCACCGCCTGCATGGAAGTCCGCAGCCGCAGGATGGGGGCCGAGATTCGGCGAGAGATGAGAATGGAGACGAGGATGGCTACGACAATGCACAGGAGCACCCAGTAGCTGTAGAAACGCTGGATGGTGGCGCGATTCTGGACCAGCTCCGGGGCGTAGTTGACGCCGACCGTACGCCACCCGGTGTGATCGGAGGTGCGCACCGTGTAGATCCGCTCGCCTTTCTCATCGGTGACCGCGAAGGAGCCGTCGGCGTCGCTGAGAACACGGTCGATGTATTCCCGCTCCAGATTGCTGTAGATCAGCTCTTGCCGGGGATGGTGCACAATGCTGCCGTCGGCATCCACGATGAAGAGATACCCCTTCCGGCCCAGGCTGATACCGCTCAAGAGGTCGTTGATCACCGAGAAGTTGAGGTCGACCAGCATGACGCCGTAGTCGGCACGGGTCACGGGATCGTTGATGGTGCGGCTCAAGGTAATGACCCAGCGGTACTCCCCATCGACGAGGTTCTGTACGTGCGAAGACGAAACCACGGCGCTGTCGCTGTTGGCGCGCGCCTTGAGATACCACTCCTGCCGGTCCACCGCAACGGAGGTGTTGATCTCGATCGCGGGGTCGTGGGTAAGGATGCGGTCGTTGTAGCCGGCAATGAGGATGAGCGAGATGTCCCGACGGGTTCGGGAGATTGAGTTGAGGAAGGTAGTGATCCGCCTCCGGTACTCCTCCTCGTCGGCGGGGGCAATCACTCCGGATGCGCCGAAGAACTCCTGCACCTGCTCGTTGAGTTGCACGACCTCGGCAATGTTCTCCATGTGGGTGATGTAGGAGTCTATGTTCCGCTGCACCTGATCGACGAGCTGCCGGGTGTAGTCCTCCGAGGTCCGGCGTACCGCCTGCCGGGTAAAGGAATAGGAGAGGACCGCAATGACCGTCGCGGTGGTGAAGACCAGCACCGCGAAGGCAAGAGCAATAGTGGTCTGAATCTTGCGGGACTTAATCCGTCTCACGGCCGCCTCTGCCTCCGCCTCACCGAACGCTCTGTCGCGCCAGCTCCCGATACTCCGTCGGAGTGATCCCGGTCTGCTTCTTGAAGGTCAGGCTGAAGTAGTGGGCATCTCGAAAGCCGACCCGCGTGGCCACCTCGTAGCTCTTGAGGCACTCCGAAGCGAGAAGCTCCTTTGCCGCCTCCATCCGGACGTTCGTGAGAAACTCCACGACGGTCATGCCGGTGTGCGCCTTGAAAACCGAGCTGAGGTAGCTCTTGCTGATAGCCAGGGCATTGCAGATTGTGCGAAGGGAGAGCCCGGCGTCCGTGTAGTGGCTGCGAATGAACTCCTTCGCTTCCTCCGCCTTCCACTGCGAGTGCTCTTTGCGACGGTTTCCCATGAAGGTTTGAGCGCTCCGCACCAGGGCGAGGAACCACCGTTCGATCTCGCTCCTCCTCTGCAGCCGGTTCAGCTCGCCGAAGGGGTTGCGACCGAGCTCGGGAATGCGCCCGTAATCTACCGCGAGTGTTTCAAGGGCATTCAGGACGTCCCCCAGGAGACGGTGCATGACGACGAGACAGTGCTCCATCTCGCTCTCGGAGGAATCGAAGCAGCTCAGAATTTCCGCGAGGGCGAGCCGCGCGTCGTCGATGTCCCCACCCTTCAGCGTCCGGACGAATCGGGCTCGGGCGTCGGCATCGGTCCCAGGAGAAGCGGCGGAGTCGCCGCCCCTGACCTGTGCTGCGGTAATGACCCGGCTCGAGCGCAGCAGCTGCCGGTGCTCCAGGGCGAGGCGTGCGTGGCGGTAGCTCGCGGAGACTGCGGTCAGTGCATCCACGGGATCGCCGGTGCCAATCGAGACGGCGTGGCCGAGCTCTCCCGCGACGCGGTCGGCGATTACGTCGCCGCACTCGAGGGCCTTTGCCACAGCTTCCTCAGGGCTCGGTGCCGAGAGGAGTACGACCACTTCGTCGCGCAGAGTGGACCAGGTCACCGCCTCCTCGAGCTCCGCCGCAACGGTTTCCACGATGTTTTCCACAGCCAGGCGGTCCAGATCGTCGGGGCTGTTGGTGGGAGCGGCGGTGCCTTCCGGGGCGTTTGCCCCTTCCCGGGCGCCTCCGCATTCCGGGGCGTCGGGATCGCAGACCACCGCAGCATACCAGGGCCCCGACAGGGAGAGATCCAGAAGCTCGATTCGCCGGGCAATCTCCTCGGGCCGGGCGACACCCGTTATGAGGCGATTCAGGAAGCGCTCACGCAGGAGGGGCAGGCTCTCGGTAAGCTGCTCCTGCAGGCGCTCGAGGCGTCGTAGGCGGTTGCGCTCCTCATCCAGCTGGCTCCTGATCGACACGAGGAGTTGCCGCAACTCGTCCGGGGTGATGGGCTTCAGAAGGAAGTCGCTGACCTTCAGCTTGACCGCCTCCTGGGCGTACTCGAACTCGTCGTAGCCGGTAAGCAGGATCGTCTTGGTACCCGGGTACTCCTCGGCAATGGAACCGGCCAGCTCCAGCCCGTCGACGAAGGGCATGCAGATGTCCGTCAGGACCACGTCTGGGCGAAGCTCCTCGACGGCGCGCAGCCCCTCACGCCCGTCGCGGCAGGAGCCCACCAGCTCGAACCCGTAGGCGCCCCAGTCTATGTTCTCGGCAATGCCCTCACGAACGACGGGCTCATCATCAATAATCAGGAATCGATACATTGCTGCGCCGCCGCCAAGTATACCACGACACCTCCCATCTTCGACACGATCCGTGCCGATGTGCTCTCCGGATTTGTACACTATACGCAGGCCGGATCGGGGAGGCAGTCGTGGCAGGAATCGGCATTCGCGGCGTGAAGAAGCGCTTCGGAGAGGTTGAGGCTCTCGCCGGAATCGATCTGGAGGTCGATGTCGGCGAGCTTCTGGTAGTGCTTGGACCTTCCGGCTCCGGGAAGAGCACCCTCCTCCGGACCATTGCGGGGCTGGAGCTGCCGGATACCGGGGAGATCCGCCTTGGCCGGGACCTCGTCTTCTCCGCAGGGGAGCGGTACGCCATGCCGCCCCGGGACCGGGATGTCGGGTTCGTCTTCCAGCACTACGCGCTCTATCCGCACATGAACGTCTACCGTAACGTCGCCTTCGGCCTATCGATCCGGGGTGCATCGAAGGAGCTCATAGAGAGCCGCGTGCGCGGCGCCCTGGAACTCGTGGAGCTCACCGGACTCGAGCACCGCATGCCCCGGGAGCTTTCCGGCGGACAGCAACAGCGCGTTGCCGTGGCGCGCACCCTGGTCACGCTGCCCCGGGTCATGCTCTTCGACGAGCCCCTGTCCAACCTGGATCCGGTTCTCCGCTCCGCCATGCGACGAGAGCTGCGGGATCTCAACCGCAAGACCGGCATTACCTTCGTCTACGTCACCCACGACAGCGCGGAGGCGATGATCCTGGGCGATCGCATTGCCGTTCTCGATCGGGGACGCATTGTCGACGTCGCTCCGCCCCGGGAGATATACCGCTACCCGCAGACGGCCACCTCCGCAGGGCTGACGGGAACGCCGAAGACCAACCTGATCATGGGCGAGATTCGCGCCGCAGAGGACGGCGTCTACCTGCTCCCGCGAAACGACCCCTTCACCTTCATCTCCGTACCCGGAGAACTGGCCCACCGGCACGGGCAGTGGGCAACACTCCATGCCCGGCCCGAGGATCTGTCGGTCTGCGCCGAGCTCTCTCCGGATGCGGGGCGGTTGACTGTCCTGGCGGTCATGCCGGACGGAAGCAACGCGGATGTGCACCTTCTCCTCCCCGGCGAGCGCGACCATCTCATCGCGCGTGGTCCGGTCCGGGAGCTCACCGGCATCCGGCCGAACGATCAGGTCCAGCTCGCGGTGCGCCGCGGGAATCTCTACGATCATCAGGACGGCTCGCTCCTGGGCAACTTCGGTCACCCCGAGCTCTCGGCACCCTGAGCCCGCGCCTCCCTCACCTCGCGCCGGCTCGAGCCCGCGCCGGCATGAGCCCGCGCCGGCATGAGCCCGCGCCGGCATGAGCCCGCGCCGCGTTAGAGAAGGCTTACCGGGTCCACGTCTATCTCCACGTAGACGCGCTGGGGAGCGTGGTAGCGACCGAGCATCCGCCGCAACGAAGCGTGGGTTGCACCGAAGGCGTACGAGCGCAGAATGACGTGATGCCGATGGTTCCCGGAGATCACGCCGAGCGGGCACTCGGCGGGGCCGAGGATCGCCGCAGCCTCGAGACGGCGCTCCGCGAGCCGGGCGAAGTCCTGCGCCGCCGCCTCGACGTCCTCCACCTTCCTTCCCCTGAAGACCAGACGAATGAGCCGCGTAAACGGCGGAAACGCCAACGCTTCTCGCTGGGCGAGCTCCCCTGCGTAGAAGCCCTCAATGTCGAACTCCGCCGCGAGCTTCACCGCCGCGGTTGTCGGCCGGTAGGTCTGGATGATGACCTCCCCGTCGGGACTGTACCGGCCGGTTCGACCGGACACCTGGGTAATCAGGGCGAAGGTGCGCTCGGCGGCGCGGAAATCCGGCAGCGTCAATCCGACATCGGCGTGAATAATGCCGACGAGGCGGAGACCCGGAAAGTTGAGCCCCTTCGCTACCATCTGCGTGCCCAGGAGAAGGTCGATCTCTCCGTTCCGGAACCGGGAGATGACCTCCTCCAACCGGCCCTTCTTGCGAACCGAGTCGGTGTCCAGCCGGGCAATGCGCATCTCCGGGAAGCGCCGGGTGATCTCGTCCTCAATGCCCTCCGTGCCGAAGCCGGAGTACCCCACATCCAGGGAGCCGCACTCCGGACAGACCGAGATCGGCCTGGTTTGATAGCCGCAGTAGTGGCAGACCATGGCGTTCCGGCTCTTGTGATAGGTCAGGGAGACGGAGCAGCGCGTGCAGCGCATGGCGTAGCCGCAACTCTTGCAGTGAAAGAAGTAGGAGAAGCCGCGGCGGTTGAGGAACAGGACCGTCTGCCTCCCCGCCTTGTAGGTGGCATGGATCTCCTCCAGAAGCGGCGCAGAAAGGGGCCCCTCGTTGAGGGTCAGGTCGACGGTTCGCACGGTCGGCATGGCACCGCCTGCGAGGCGCCTGCTCAGGTAGAGGGCGGTAAGACCGCCCCGGCCCTCGGCGGCGCCTGAACCGCCGGATGCGTGCATCAGATGCCACGCCTCCACCGAGGGCGTGGCGCTGCCCATGAGGACACGGGCGTCGGCGTCGGCGGCTCGCTTGAAAGCGATCTGCCGGGCGTGGTACCGCGGCGACGAGCCCGACTTGTAGGAGCCTTCATGCTCCTCGTCCAGGATAATGAGGCCGAGACTGCGAACCGGTGCAAAGACGGCACTCCGGGCGCCAATAACGAAGGAGGCCTCCCCGCGGCGGATACGGCCCCACTCGGTGAGCCGCTGCGACGGGGTGAGCCGCGAATGCAGGACCGCGACGCTCTCGTGGAAGCGACTGCGAATGGCGTCTATCACCTGGCCGGTGAGAGAGATCTCCGGCACCAGGTAGATGATGCTCCGTCCCTCCTCGAGGACGCGGTCGGCCACCTGCAGGAAGACCTCCGTCTTCCCGGAGCCGGTGCGGCCGTAGAGGTAGAAGCGCCCGGAGCGTCTGCCGGCAATGCGGTTCACCGCGTCGGCCTGCTCCCGGGATAGCGTGACCGGCTCCTCCTGAAAGGCGACCTCGTCGGCGCCGAGTGTGGACATCTCGCTCTCCCGGCGGCCGCCGGGCAGCATGGCCGCCAGCGCCTCGCCCAGCGTGGCAAAGTACATCCGCGCCACCCACTGTGCGAGCTCCAGATACTCCGCATCGAAGAGCTCTTCCTTGTCGATGACCCGTGTGATCTCCTTGACCGTCTCCAGATGTGCAGGAGCTCGAGAAGCCGTGCCGATGACGAAGCCCTGGAGCTTCCGCCGGCCGAAGGGGGCCATGACGCGCCGCCCCACATTCACGTCCTCCCCGACGCTCATGCCCTCGGGGACGCGGTAGGTGAAGGGCCCTTCGACGGGAACGTTGAAGACGACTTCGAGGTACGCCGGGGCGCTTCCGCTCTCCGAAGCCGTGGTATGCGCACTCATGGTGCCGGGGGGCGTCCTACCCGTGCTCATCCTGCCCTTCGTCGGCGGCCGGCGCCGCCGCACCGTCGGTGGGCACGGCGCCGTGCCCGTCGGCACGGTCCAGTATGGACTTCAGAAGCTTCAAGTCCTCCCAGACCGGGCGGCGCCACTGGTCGTTCCGCAGGACACCGCTGGGGTGATAGGTCGGCACGAGGGGTATGCCGCGGTAGGAGTAGACCCGCCCGCGGATACGGCCGATCCCGTCGCTGCGGCCGGTGAGAAGACTGGAGCTGATGCGGCCGACCGCCAGGATGGCGCGTGGGCGGACCAGGTCGATCTGGCGCTCGAGGTAGGGGTTGCAGGCGGCGGCCTCGCCGGGTTGGGGGTCGCGATTCCCCGGAGGACGACACTTCACAATGTTGGTAATGTAGACGTTGCTCCGCCGAGACAGCCCGATCGCCTGCAGCCACTTGTCGAGGTACTGTCCGGCGCGGCCCACAAAGGGCTCGCCCTGGGCGTCCTCCTGGGCGCCGGGGCCCTCGCCGATCACCATGACCAGGGGATCGATCACGCCCATGCCGGGAACGGCGTTGGTCCGCCCCTCATTGAGGGGACACTTCGTACACACCAGGACCTGTTGCTCCAACTCCCGGAGCGCCGCCTCACGAGACCTCCCGCCTGGTGGGGGCTGAGCTGGATCAGGAATGGAACGATGCCGACGGTAGCCCACCGTCAGGGCGTCTTCTGCATTGTATATGAGCTCGATGAGTCGCTTGGGTACGCGGTCGTTCATAGGTTCTGCAGCCGGCCGATCACTCGTCGTAGATCACCCGGTGGAGGAAGAGGCCCCGGGCCGGGGCGGTTGTTCCAGCCCGGGCGCGATCGCGCGCGCCCAGGACGTCCCGGAAGGCGGTAACCGGGTCGGCTGCATCCTCTCCACCGTGCGCGTCACCCGGCACCAGGCTCAGCACCGTGCCGATGATCGACCTCACCATTTTCCACAAAAACCCGTCGGCGACAATACGGAAACAGACGTAGGGTCCCGTCGGAAAGAAGCTCGCCGCATGGATGCGGCGCACCGTGTTTTCGTCCTTCGAGGCGGCGGCGGCGAAGGCGGCGAAGTCGTGCTCCCCAACCAGAACGGCGGTCATCCGGTTCAGAAGGCGAACGTCGAGGGGCCGGCTCACCCTGTGGCAGTACAACTGCCGATGTGCTGCGGGCGCCGGGGAGAAGAGCAGGTAGTAGCGATACTCCCGGAGCCGGGCGGAGTAGCGGGGGTGGAAGTCCGGCCCCACCTCCACGCTCTCGTGAACCCGCACGTCCAGGGGGAGCAGCGAGTTCAGCGCCTCCCGGAACCTCTCGGTGGGTAGCGAGGGGTGCTCCGTCCTGAAGCCGGCGACCTGCCCGACGGCGTGGACACCGGAGTCGGTCCGGCCGGCGGCGTGAACCGGGATGCGCACGCCGTGGATCTTTGCCAGCGCCTCTTCGAGCACGCCCTGTACGGTGCGCCCCGACGGCTGGATTTGCCATCCGTTGAAGTTGGTGCCGTCGTAGGAAAGGGTAAGGCGGATGTTACGCATTCGGATCTTGCTTTTCGGGGTCGCGGTTCTCGTCGCCGAGCTCTTTCGCAATCTCCTCGTATACATCCCGGGCGTTGTCCAGAATGGCCTGGGGTTTGTTCTTGGAGGCCTTTCCCATTCCGAAAATCTTGGCGACGGTCCGCTTGGCGCGATCCAGGGCTACCTTGCGTTTCTCGGCGTCCTTCTTCGGACCGTAGCGAAACTCCATCAGGCCCGTCAGGTAGAGCACCCCGTCGTACCCGTAGTTCTTGTCGGTGTCGGGGCCCAGGTGCATCTGGTTGGGAATGGGCTCCGTGCCGGTAGTTTCGCGTTCCACCGCCAGTGAATAGAAGAAGCGCGCCTTCCGGTAGAAGAGGTTGGCCAGGTAGTCGAAGTTCTCCGTGGGCTGCTTGCGATGCAGATCGTTGCAGAGCCACGCAGCCCGGAGACTGCAGAGGCCCTGTTTGAACGTGGGCGAGAACTCCTTCGGAAAGTGATCGTAGCACATGACCGACAGGACGTAGCTCGCCACCCCCTCGGGAAGGCCCCGGGCCTGGTTGAAGTCGAGGGCACCGAAGATCTCGGTCATGCTGTCCATGCGCTTCTCCGTCTCCCCGGAGAGTGCGCCGACAATACCGCCGGGGACCTTCGAGAAGTCCTCCCGCAGGGTTGCGTAGTAGCAGTGGGGACACACCGTCGCGCTGTAGGCGATTGGGAAGACCTCCCCGTACTTCTTCGACGGTTCGTACTCCCTGCGCAGCTCCTTCGTCAGGCTCCCGGCAATGAGGCGACCGCGTCCCCTGCGCAGCTCCTCCCGATAGAAGTTGCTCTCACAGACGGGACACTGGACCGGTTCCTTGGAGAAGTAGGTCAGACTGCCGGCGTCGCTCACGGCACCGCCTCCTCAATAATGACTACGGCGATCGCGTTGTCGATCTCGTGGGTGAGGGAGATGTGCACGCGCCCGCCGCCGTGGCGCCGAAGCGCCTCCAGGGCGTTGCCGTGGAGACGCACCTCGGGCTTGCCGAGGTCGTCATTCATGACCTGGACGTCTTTCAGGGAAAACTCCCGCAGCCCCGTGCCGATGGCCTTGCCGAAGGCCTCCTTCGCCGCGAAGCGAGCCGCCAGGGAGCGTTGAATCGCCTCACCACCCCGGGACAGGGAGTCGGAAACCTCGTCGTCGTGAAAGAACCGGTGCAGAAGGTCGCGCTGGTCCAGCCAGGCGTTCATCCGGCTGACCTGCACGACGTCCACGCCAACGCCCATTATCATTGCCCCTATCATTGAGCATTCGTGGACGCTACTTCAACCTCTACCGTTGTGGGCTCGTACCGGAGAACCACCAATCCCCGCGGCACGGAGGGCCGCGCATCCAACGTGTAGGTACCCGGCCCATCCACCTCGGATGCATCCGCCACGATCTGGACCTGCGAGGGGGACACCTCCTCGAGCTCGACCTGCCGCGCCTGAACCCGCACCAGTCCGCCGGGAAGCTCGGATATCAAGCGCAAATCCGGGTCGAGATCCAGCAGGACGATCTCGACCGGCTCAATGGTGCGAAGTACCACGGTTTCTTCTATGATGCCGCGGAACTCCACGATGCTGCCGCCGGGAAACTCAATGAGCGGTTCGGGTTGCCTCAGTCGCACCCGCACGGTGAAGTCCTCCTCGCGGCCCGAGAGCTCGATCTCCTCGGTCCGTACCAACTCAATCCCGTTCACGACCTCCTCCGGCCCTTCGATCTCAACGGTGGAGGGCGATACCTGATACTGGCTGAGATGGTAACCCGTGGGCGCGAAGCCCTGGATTGTCGGCTCCACATCGACACTCTTGGTGGCGCGGACCGCCAGCTCCATCTCTACCTGCGCCGGCTCCACGCGGATCTCGACCGGTGCCGCATCCAGAGCGGAACCGATCTTCCTGATTCGCACCGGCTCCGCGTATGTCCCCGGCGAATCGTGGTCGGTGAAATCGACGACGGCGCGCACATCATCTTCCCGAATGCCGTCAATCACCTCCGGCTCTCCGCGAAGACGGAGGCGCACATCCGTGGGGACGGCCGATGCGGCGATAAACTCGTCGTCCACGGACACTTCCAGGGGAACCGTGAAGAAGCGATCATCCAGCCGCGAGATGTTGTAGAAGACGACCAGAACCACCGCGGCGGCAATCGAAATGACCTTCGCAGGCCAGTTCCTGACGATGTGTGCGAAGAAGCGTCTACTGTTCAAAGGCGGACACCTCCTCGCTCACGCTCTTCCGGGCGCGCACGTTGAGGAGCTCCCGGAGGCGCTGCCGCAACTCGTCAACAGTCAGGTCATAGGAGAGATTGGCGTCGTATGCCAGGGAGAGAGCGCCGGTCTCCTCCGAGACCACAAGGACCACCGCATCACTGTCTTCGGCAAGACCGAGCGCCGCGCGGTGCCGGGAACCGAAGCTTCGACGGATGTCCACTTGTTCGGACAGGGGCAGGAAGCTGCCGGCGGTCACAATCTTTCCCTCCTCAATGATGACCGCACCGTCGTGGAGGGCGGTGTCATACCCGAAGATGGTCACGAGCAATGCCGACGAAACGTCCGCATCCAGGCGCGTACCGGTCTCAGAGAGTGCGTTGCTGCCGACGGTGCGCGCGAAGACGATAAGCGCTCCTCGCCGCCGCTCCGAAAGGTCGCTCGCCGCCGAGAGCACCGCCTCGATCTGTTGGGGCTCCGAGGCCCCCCCGAAGGAGAGGAGCCGCCCCTGCCCGATCCGCGTGAAGATCTTCCGCAACTCCGGCTGGAAGATGACGGCAATGCCGATTACCACGCCCGGGGCGATCTGGTTCATGATCCAGAGGAGCGTCTCGAGGTTGAGGAAGAACGCGAGGGCGTAGACCAGGACGACGGCAAAGGCGCCCTTGATGAGCTGGACCGCCCGGGTTTGCACGAGGATCTGGTACGCCTTGTAGATAATGAAGGCGATGATGCCGACATCGAGCGCCGGTAGCACGATGTCTCGCATGAACCAGATGTCTGTTAGCCAGCTCACCGGGGGAGTCCTGCCTCCGTGGTCGTGGGATCTGTACGGCTGTCTTCAGAGAGCGCGCCCATTACGGTTACTAGATCGGCGGTTTCCGCCACATCATGAACGCGCAGTACATCGGCGCCGTTCTGCACGGCGACGGCGGTGGCCGCAAGGGTCGCCGCCAGACGCTCCGCCGTCGGCCGCGGTTGCGCCCCGTCGACCGCCTCGAAGCGACTTGGTGCGCCGCTGAGAACCGGTTCACTCCCGGCGGCTCGTGGGATCCCCGGCACGCCGCGGTACGCCAGGATCTTTCCCAGGAACGACTTCCGGGAGAGACCCACGACTACGGGGTATCCGAGCTCGCAAATCTCCGCCAGGCGGCGCAGGATCTCCAGGTTGTCCCGGACCGTCTTGCCGAAGCCGATGCCCGGGTCCACCAGAATCTGCGCCGGATCCACCCCGCCCTCGACGGCGCGGTCGGCGCGGCGCCGAAGCTCCTCCCGGATGTCGCGAACCGGGTCGGTGTAGGAGGGGTTCTTCTGCATGGTCTCGGGAGCGCCTTGCATGTGCATAATGCAAACCGGAACGCCCCACCGCGCGACGAGGGGAATCATCCCCGGGTCGTCGGTGAGACCGGAGACATCGTTCACCATGGTCGCTCCGGCATCCAGCGCCGCCTCCGCGACGGAGCTCTTCCGGGTGTCCACGGAGATCCGGACCTGCGCGAGGGTGGGATCCTCGGCGCCGCGAATGGCCCGGATCACCGGCACCACGCGGTCGCTCTCGACGGCGGCCTCGACGGCGCTGCTCCCGGGCCTGGTGGACTCCCCACCTATGTCGAGAATGTCGGCGCCTTCCCGCACCATCTCCTCCGCGCGCCTCAGCGCCGCCGACGTGTCGGCCACGCGGCTCTCGGCGTAAAAGGAATCCGGCGTAACGTTCACGATCCCCATGACCAGCGGGCGCCGGTCATGAGGCGTGAAGAGTGACTTGGTCATGAGTCCGATCTCCGGGTTGCACGGAGTCAGGCAGGAAGGATGGCGAGAGCGAGACTACCTCGCGCCCGGCCTACTTGCGCTTCTTGTGTCGATTCTTTCGAAGCTTTTTCTTGCGCTTGTGAGTCGCAATCTTCTTGCGCTTGCGCTTTCGTCCGCTTGGCACTAGACCGACGCTCCTTCCTGCTGGGATAGTAATGCTGAACGAGGAATGCTCGTTGCCGCAGTGTGAAGTCTTAAGCTACTTGCTCACTGTAGCTGTGTCAAGTAACCATCGGTCGGCGACCGGCCCTCGATACGCCCCCGGAGCGGCCGTTCAGGAGGCGTCGTCCCTGGAGCCGGGCACGTACACCCCATTGCGCCCCGCGTGCTCGGCCGCGTACATGGCGGTGTCGGCTACACGACCCGCCGGAAGTCCCGGATCACCTGCGTAATCGTGTTCACGTCCTCCGGCTCGAACCACGCCACGTCGGGAAGCTTCCGGAAGAAGGTGAGCTGGCGCTTGGCGTAGCGCCGGGAGTTTCGCTGGATCTCGGTAGTGACGGCGGGGAGCTCGCCGTCCAGGTCGCGCAGGGGCGCGCGTGGCGGCCACGGCTCGCCGCCCTGACCGCCGGTCCACGGCGCGGCTACGCGGTTTGACGGACTCCCGGGCTCCCGGAAGAACTCCCGGTAACCGATGGCGCGCATGCCGGGGTCCGGTGGTGCGTAGCCCATGGCGGCGAGGCGACGGACCTCATCCGGTAGACCGGCCGCCATCATCTCCCCGACCCGGGCGTTGATCCGCGCATAGAGCTCGGTCCGCTCACGGTGGAGGCCGATGGTGAGGATCCGCATGTCCCGGCGAGGCTCCGCGGGAACGGGAAAGGCGGAGCGGGGCTTCCCGCTCTGGTAGAGGACCTCCAGGGCGCGGAGGATGCGGTAGGTGTCGCCGACGGCGATTCGGGCGGCGGATTCGGGATCGCGCGCCTCGAGCTCCCGGCGCAGCTCCGGAAGCCCCTCCTGCGCGAGCCGCTCCTGCAGGGCTGCCCGGGTCTCGGCGCTCGCCCGGGGAGTCCCCGGGAGGCCGTGGAGGAAGACGTTGAAGTAGAAGGCGGTGCCCCCGGCAATGATTGGAAGGGCGCCGCGGGCGGTGATCTCATGAACCAGACGCTCCGCACGAGTGACGAACTCCCCGACGTGGTAGGGCTCATTCGGAGCCTTCAGGTCGATGAGGTGGTGGGGAAGCACCGCCCGCTCCTCGGGAGTGGGCTTCGCCGTGCCGATGTCCATGTGCCGATACACCTGCATTGAGTCGGCGCTGATGATCTCGGCCGGACCGTCGGCATCGTTCCCAAAGAGGACTTTGAGGAGAGCCGTCTTGCCCGTGGCGGTGGGACCAAAAAGAAAGACGACCGAAGGCTTCCGCCCCCGATCGTCTTCGCGTTGGTGATGCGCAGTGCCGGTGGTCACGCTACTCTTCGATCTGATACTGCACCTTGCGGGTGAGGATCTGCTTGACCGCGGTCGAGACGACCTTGCCCTGATTCTCCTCGAGCTCCTCGTCACCGGTGATGGTGATCTGGTAGGCCCGGCGAATCGCGGCGGCGGTCAACTCGTAGATGTTGCTGGACTCGTCAATAAGCTTGTCCAAGGGGATGATCATGCATGGGGCTCCTGGGCCGAGGTTTATCACATTAGAATATCAACTTGGCACGGCAGGGTAAAGAGTGCGCCGCGGTTGCAGCGGTTCCCGCAGCCGCCGCGACTGAAGGTCGACGGCGCGGCGGGCCGCCGCCGGACACGGGTGGTCCCGCGCCGCGCGCTCGGTCACGCCGTGGAAATTGTCCGCTCGTACTCCGGAAAGTAGCGCTGAATCACCGAGAGCTCGAATGAGCTCAGGATGGACTGGTTCGACTCGCGCTCCAGGAGGAACTCGAAGGAGCGCTTCACCAGATCCTCCTTCGACTCCTTCCCGCCGGTGAGCTTCCGATGGTAGTCGTCAGGCAGCGTCACCCGGTGGGTTGTGGTGCCGCTCTTGTTGACGGTAACCGTGAAGGTGTTGTCATCGTTCCGTTCCACTTTGATCATGATGGCCTCCACTTCGAAGATAGCGGCCGGCAGGCAGGGGCGTCACCCGGTGCGGGGGAGTGTCCGCGCCGCGACGCGGCGGGCGAGGGGGTGCCCGGGGCCATGACGCCCGCCGCGCGTTGCGGCCGCCCACGCCCGCTCCCGGGACCGACCGCGGTCACACCTGCGCCGTCACACCCGGCTCGTCACACCTCCGCCGTCACCAGCAGCGACTCCTCGTTCCACGGACCCACGTACACGATGAGCCGCCCCTCCTCCTGGACCCAGGTGCCCGTCGCCGCGTCGTAGTAGGCCAGGTCGGCAAGAGGCACCGTGAGCTCGACGGTGCGCGTCTCGCCCGGATCGAGCCACACCTTGTCGAAGGCGTGGAGGCGGCGGATCGGCCGCTCGACCCGCGAGTCCGGCCACCCGATGTAACACTGGACTACCGTCGCTCCCCGGCGGCCCCCGGTATTCGTCACGTCCACCGTCGCCACCACGGCCGGCTCCGGGGCGGACCGCGCTCCGTCACCGCCGGGGGGCACCCCCGGGCGCACCTCCTCCCGCCGCGCCCGCAAGCGCTCGAATGCGAAGGTCGTGTAGCTCAGGCCGTAGCCGAAGGGGAAGCGCGGCGCAATGCCGGCCCGGTCGAGGTGCTCGTAGCCGTGAAAGTACTCGTAGCGGACCTCCTCCGACTCGTGGTCGAAGGGCGGCAGATCAGCCTCCCGTGCCGGGACCGCAAAGGGCAAGCGCCCGGACGGATTTGCCGCGCCGAAGAGCACCCGCGCCAGGGCAGCGCCGCCCTCCATGCCCGGGTACCACGCCATGACGATCGCCGGCACCGCTTCCTCCCACTCTCGCACCGTGATTGCGCTTCCGCCGATCAGTACGACCACCGTCCGCGGATTCGCTGCCGCCACTGTCTGAATCAGGTCGATGTCTACAGCATGCAGCCCCAGACTGTCCCGATCACCGCCGATACCGAGGAGCTTCACCCCGCCCTCGCCTTCATCCCGGTGATCCAGGCCCACCACAACGACGGCAACATCCGCAGCCGCGGCGCGCCGCGCGGCACCTCCCCCCGTCGCCCCGGAGGCCATGGTGACCTCTACGCCGCGCTCCTCCGCCTCGTCGCGGAGGCCGTCGGCGGCGGTAATGACGTAGTGGGGATAAACGCTGCTGCTCCCGTGGTCGCCGGTGTTCTCCTTCTCGGCAAGCCGCCCAAGGAGGGCAATGCGCTTCACACGGTCCGGATCCACGGGCAGGATCGGCGCCGCCCCACCGCCGGCCGCCTCGGCGGGCTCGTTCTTCAGGAGCACCATTGCCTCCTCGGCGACCTCCCGGGCCAGGGCGGTGTGCTCCACCGCGGCGATGCGCGAACGGTCGTAGCGCTCCGGGTCTTCCCGGTTGGCAAAGGCGAGGGTAGTGCCGACGACGCGTCGCACCGCGTCATTCAACCTGGAGGTGTCTACCCGGCCCGCCCGCACCGCAGCGCCGAGACGGCGCATGTTGAAGTGCTTCCGACCGCCCATCTCAATGTCCAGCCCGCCGCTAGCCGCAGCCTCAGCGGTATGAATGCCGAAGTTGAAGTCCGACATGACGAAGCCCGTGAAGCCCCACTCCCCCTTGAGAATGGTCGAAAGGAGGTACTCGTGCTCGCAGCACCAATCGCCGCGGACGCGGTTGTACGCCGCCATGACCGAGGCCGCCCCGGCGCGGATGCACGTTCTGAAGTGCGGCAGGTACACCTCCCGGAGGGTTCGCTCGTCGACATTCACATTGACCTTGAATCTGGTGTCCTCAATGTTGTTGCAGGCGTAGTGCTTCACGCAGGCCATGACGTTGTGGCGCTGGACGCCGCGGACCAGGGCGGCGCCCATCTCGCCGATGAGGTGGGGCGCCTCGCCGTAGCTCTCCTGGGCGCGGCCCCCGGCGGGGTGGGTCAGGAGATTCACGCAGACTCCGCCGTAGTAGGTGGCGCCGTTGGCACGGCACTCCCGACCGATGACGTCCCCCACCCGCTCGTGGAGGGGAACGTTCCACGTCGCCGCCCGGGCAATGGCCGCGGGGAAGCACGTGGAGTGTCCCGCCGAGACGCCGCGCGGCCCGTCCGTGAAGCGAAGCGGCGGGATTCCGAAGCGCCGCACCCCGCCGCCCTCGTAGGGCCGCCGGTTGTAGTGGCGCATGATAAGCACATCCCACGCCAATCGCGGCAGCGTCGCCCGGCCGTGGATGGCCCGGATCTTCTCCCGAAGGGTCATGCGCTCGATTGCGTGGTCAATGAAGGCCTCGAGCTCGGCCTGCGTCATTCCTCTGCGGAAGGCGGCGG
>CAZUVX010000025.1:35379-41204 GCA_964623865.1 uncultured Spirochaetaceae bacterium
GGCCATTGTACGCCGGGATCGGGCGCAGTGGAACGTGAGTGGAGGGGGGACGGAGCCGAGTCGAGGGGGGGGACGGAGCCGTGAATTGACGCCCTCGGCTCAAGAACGCATAGTTAGAGTCATGTCGACCGCACGGCGCAGCGAGCGTTACAGCTGGAAGGACTATCTCTCCTGGAGTGACGAAGAGCGCTTCGAGCTCGTCGAAGGAGTTGCCTACGCCATGAGCCCGGCGCCCCGACGCAAGCACCAGCGCATGGTGAGTGAGCTGAACCGTCAGATTGCCAACGCCCTTCTCGAAAGCTCCTGCCATGTGTACCCCGCCCCCTTCGATGTGAAGCTGAGCGGAGAGGACGCGGACGACGCGCCGACCGTCGTACAGCCGGATCTCACCGTGGTCTGCAACGCAGACAAGCTGACCGAACAGGGCGTAACCGGAGCTCCGGACCTGGTCATTGAGATCGTCTCCCCCGAAAGCGGCTACCACGATCGCGCCCGCAAGTTCGACCTCTACCAGCGCTACGGCGTCTCAGAATACTGGATTGTGGACGAAAACGAGGACGTCCTCGAGGTCTTCGAGCTATCGAACACCGGCTCGGACACTCCGCAGTACCGACGGTCCAATGCCTACGGGCGTGAGGACACCGTGGACTCGGCGGCAGTCCCGGGGCTGAAGGTGGAGCCGGCTCGGGTGTTTGGGGCCGGCACGGGTTAACCGATACCGAGACTCAGAGCTAAGAACACCAAGGAGGGGACTCCAACGAGCCGCCCAGCGCGAAAGGCAGGCCAAAGATGGCGGGTTTAGCCGCTCCGTCAGTGCACGTTGTTCAAGTCACCCCTTTTGGGATTTGGGTTGCCTACCGTGATCGTAAGTTCTACCTGGACTTCGATCACTTCCCCTGGTTTCGCGGCGCTTCCCGTGGAAGAGCGGGCTGCCGTAGCCGATGGAATACTCCAAACACTCAACACCGCCGACCCGGAAATCGATAGCAAGTGGCTTCGCTGAGGCCGAGCGAAGGCTCAAAGAAGTTCAGGACGGTCGGATCAAACCCGTGACAGCGGACGAGGTTCGTCGCCGAATCCAGGATCAATTCGGCGCGTGAACGCCGGCTTCCATCCTGATTGCACTGCGCTTCCCGGACGCTGCGTCGCCGTCCCCCGAACTAACGCCGGAACCGCGCGGGCTCGGAGGTGATTGCGCGCCGCGCCGCGGCAGGCCGGCGGACCGGGACCGCCCTCCCGTCTTCGGGGTAAGGTCACGGGCCGGCGGCCGTCGGCAGGCGCGCTCCTGGACGCTCTCTTCGGTCCCGCGCGGCTCCGGTCCCGCACGACACCGGGGGGCGCTGTGCACAATCGGTGGACAACCGGTGCACAACCCACTGCCTGTGGTGGATAACCGCCCCGCACTGGAGAAACGCCACCATATCTGGTGTGTTTTCGAAAATTCCTCTTGATTCACTCAGGAATTTGCCGATAGTATGATCGGCACCGCAAGGATAGCGCGGCTGTCGCGGAGACGACACTAGATGTAGGAGGGGTTTCCAAGTGAGTCAGCTGACGGTTGTGAAACGAGATGGAAGAAGAGTCGACTTTGACCGGAGCCGGATTGCCGGCGCAATCACCAAGGCCTTCGACGCCGCCGGAATCAGCAATGAAGCCTACGACCTCGACGCGATCGTCGACGGCATTGTCGCGGAGATTCAATCGACCTACGTGGAGTACTCCCCGGACGTGGAGTCCATCCAGGACATTGTCGAGCGCCACCTGGTGAAGCACGACCTCTACGAGGTCTCCAAGCGCTACATGCTCTACCGTCAGAGCCGCCACGAAGCGCGGGAGCGGGAGCGCGAGGAACGGGCGCGTCGCGCCGCCATGGGCAAGCTCAGCGTCACCAAGCGAAGCGGCGAGATGGAGTCCTTCCGCGTCAGCAAGGTGGAGCGCTTCCTGTTGCGCCTCTCCGTCGGCATTCCTGATATCGATGCCAAAGCCATAATGGCCGAGCTTCAGAAGAACATCCACGACGGCATCTCCACCGCGGAGATCGAGCGCGCCCTCATTCTCTCCACCACGGCCTTCATGGAGCGCGATCCGGGGTACAACACCCTGGCGGCGCGGCTCCTCCTGAACCGCGTTTTGCGCAGGGCAATCGGTAAGTCCGCAAGCGACGAGGAGCGCGACGGCAACTACCGCATGGCCTTCACCTCCGCCATTCGCCGCGGCGTCGAGGCGGGCCACTTCGATCCCACCCTCCTCGAGTTCGACCTCGACCGCCTGGCCGGCGCCCTGGATCTGGAGCGGGACAAGCTGTTCCGGTACATCGGCCTGGAGACGCTGCAGGAGCGCTACTTCGTCCGGATCGATGACCGCCCAATCGAGACGCCCCAGGGCTTCTGGATGCGCGTGGCAATGGGCCTGGCCATCCACGAGGAGAACCGCGAGGAGCGGGCAATCGAGTTCTACAACGTCCTTTCCTCCCTGCGCTTCGTCGCCTCCACGCCGACGCTGTTCCACGCCGGCCTCACCCACCCGCAGCTTTCGAGCTGCTACCTCTCCACGGTGAAGGACGACCTCTCCCACATCTTCAAGGTGATCAGCGACAACGCGCAGCTCTCCAAGTGGTCGGGGGGAATCGGCAACGACTGGACGAGCATCCGCGGCACCGGGAGCGTGATCAAGAGCACCAACGTGGAGAGTCAGGGCGTCATTCCCTTCTTGAAGATCGCAAGCGACACCACGGTCGCCATTAACCGCAGCGGCAAGCGCCGGGGGGCCACCTGCGCCTACCTGGAGACGTGGCACCTCGACATTGAGGACTTCCTCGACCTGCGCCGCAACACCGGGGACGACCGGCGGCGCACCCACGACATGAACACCGCCAACTGGATCCCCGACCTCTTCATGAAGCGCGTCCGCGAGGAGGGCCCGTGGACCCTCTTCTCCCCGGATGAGGTCCCCGACCTCCACGAAACCTTCGGCGCCGAGTTCGAGAAGCGCTACCTCGCCTACGAGGAGAAGGCGCGAAACGGCGAAATGCGCAAGTTCAAGAGCGTCGAGGCGGTCAAGCTCTGGCGCAAAATGCTCACCCGCCTCTTCGAAACGGGCCACCCCTGGATCACCTTCAAGGATCCCTCCAACATCCGCAGTCCCCAGGACCACGACGGCGTGGTGCACAACTCCAACCTCTGCACGGAGATCACCCTCAACAACTCGGAAGATGAGACCGCCGTATGCAACCTCGGCTCCATCAACCTCCGTGTCCACACCACCCCCGAAGGCGTTGACGCCGATCTTCTATCCCGAACCGTCCGGACCGCCATGCGGATGCTCGACAACGTGATCGACATCAACTTCTATCCCACTGAGGAGGCCAGGCGAAGCAACATGCGCCACCGCCCCGTGGGCATGGGGCTCATGGGATTTCAGGACGCCCTGTTCATTCGGCGCATCCCCTTCGACTCCGCCGAGGCCGCGGACTTTGCCGACCGCACCATGGAGCTCATCTCCTACCACGCCATCCTCGCATCCAGCGAGCTCGCGAAGGAGCGCGGCCCCTACGAGAGCTACCCCGGAAGCAAGTGGGACCGCGGGATCTTTCCCATCGACTCCCTGCAGCAACTCGAGGAGGAGCGCGGCGTGCCTCTGGATGTCGACAAGACGGCGAGCCTGGACTGGACCCCGGTGCGCCGGCACGTGGCCGCCCACGGCATGCGCAACTCCAACACCATGGCAATTGCCCCGACGGCGACCATCTCCAACATCTCGGGCTGCTACCCCTGCATTGAGCCCATCTACAAGAACATCTACGTGAAGTCCAACATGTCCGGAGAGTTCACCGTCATCAACGAGTACCTGGTGAACGACCTCAAGGAGCGCGGCCTCTGGGGCCGGGAGATGCTCGAGAGAATCAAGTACTACGACGGCAACATCTCCGCCATCCCGGAGATCCCCGCCGACCTGAAGCCCCTCTACAAGGAGGCCTTCGAGATCGACCCCGTCGATGCTCTCACCCTCACCGCCCGGCGCGCCAAATGGATCGACCAGAGCCAGTCGCATAACGTTTTTATCCAGGGTGTAAGCGGCAAGAAGCTCCACGAGACCTACATGGCCGCCTGGGAGAAGGGCCTCAAGACCACCTACTACCTGCGCACCCTCGGCGCCAGCCAGATCGAGAAGTCCACCCTGGACGCCAAGAAGTACGGCTACACCCAGAAGCGGGTCTACAATAATCAGCCTTCGGCCGATGCCGACGCCCCGACCGCCGCGCCCATCGAGAACGACGCGCCCATCGAGAGCGACCAGGACGGCGCCTTCACCCCGGCCGAAGCGCCCAACGTGACGGCCACCCCGGCGCGGGCGTCTTCCCCTGCCCCCGCGGCAAGCGCCGGCGCTGCGGCACCAACGCCGACGGCCACCCCCGGCGCCGGGCCGACCGCCACCGCCGGGTCAAACGCCGGCGCCGCGCCTGCCGCCGCCCCACCCGCCCCCGGGGGCGCGGCCAACCCCCTCCTCGGCGGCGGCTCGAAGGCGCAGGCGGCGGGCGGAGAAACCGCGCGCGAGGAAACCTCGAGCGGCGGCACGGGCCGTACGCAGACCGCCACGGCGGCCGGCGGCGCCGCGCCCGTTCCCCCGCCGGCCCCCGGGGGCGCCGGAAGCAATCCGCTGTTGGCCGGCACGCGGGGGCCGGCGGCCGGCGCGGGCTCGACCCCGAGCGCCGCGATCCCCAACCTGGACATCCAGGGAGTGGTCCCGGCGAGCCAGGTCGGAAACGCCTGCAGCGTCCTGGACCCGGACTGCGAGGCGTGTCAGTAGGGGAACGGGACGGCTCCCGGAGTGTCGATGAGACACGGTGACTCCCCGCTGCCTCGACCGTCGGTGCCGCGAGGACGGAGGCAAATGCGTGAGCGGGCGAAGCGGAAAGCCCGGAGGCGCGGCCCGCGGCCCCGGGCGGAGGGGACGGAGCCCGGAAGGGCCGCGGATCAAGCCGCGCCGAGGACTTGGAGCGGAGCACGCGGTCCGGGCCGGAGGGCCCGGACACGCCCGGATGCATGAGATCAATGAGTGAAGGAGAAGACCATGGCTATCATTAACAGTTCCAAGACCGACCCGAACAAGATCCTGCCGATGACCTACTCCTGGGCGCGGCAGCACTACAAGGATGCGCTGGCCAACACCTGGACGCCGGAAGAGATACCCATGCAGGACGACATTGAGCAGTGGAAGTCGCCCACGGCGTTGACGGAGGTGGAGCGGCGGCTGATTCTGTGGAACCTGGGCTTCTTCTCCACCGCGGAGAGTCTGACGGCGAACAACATTGTGCTGGCGGTGTACAACCACGTGACCAACCCGGAGTGCCGGCAGTACATGCTCCGGCAGGCGTTCGAGGAGGCTGTCCACACGGACACCTTCATCTACGTCTGCGACTCCCTGGGCCTCGACCCGGATGAGATCTACGGGATGTACGAGACGATTCCATCGATCAGGGAGAAGGACGAGTTCGTGGTGAACCTGACCACCAGCGTCCTCGATCCCAACTTCACCACCGATGGGACGGCGAACATCCAGCGCTTCATCCACGACCTGGTGGGCTTCTACGTGATCATGGAGGGGATCTTCTTCTACGCCGGCTTCGCCATGATGCTCGCCCTGAAGCGGCAGAAGAAGATGATCGGCATCGGGGAGCAGTTCGAGTTCATCATGCGCGACGAGAGCCTTCACCTGGCCTACGGGGTGGACCTGATCAACACGATTGTGCAGGAGAACCCTGAAGTCTGGACGGATGAGTTCCGCGCCCAGCTCGTGGACCTGATCAAGCAGTCCGTCGAGCTCGA
>CAZUVX010000026.1:0-1386 GCA_964623865.1 uncultured Spirochaetaceae bacterium
GTGAGATCTCTCATGCCACGTCCACCTACGCCACTTCCAGAAGCAGCGCAGCGCCCTGCCCGCCGCCGACACAAAGACTTGCAAGACCGGTGCTCTGCTTGCGGCGACGGAGCTCCTTCAGCGTGTGCAGGACAATGCGCGCGCCCGTCATCCCGACGGGGTGGCCAAGGGCAATGGCACCACCGTGGATATTGAGCTTGTCCCGATCAATCTCACCCAGCTTGGCGCTTCGGTTGAGCTCCGCTCGGGCAAAGTCATCCGATGCGAAGGCGCGCTCCACAGCCAGAACCTGTGCGGCAAATGCTTCATTGATCTCAATGTAGTCGATGTCCTTCATGGTCGCCCCGGTCCGCTCGAAGAGACGCGCCGTTGCGTGGGCCGGTCCCAGTCCCATGCGCTCCGGTTCCAGGGCGGCGTAGGCGTAGTCCTTCAGGTAGCCCAGGGGCTCCAGGCCGCGACGCTTCGCCTCGTTCTCCGACATCACCAGAAGCGCGGCCGCACCATCGGTCACCTGAGAGGAGTTTCCGACCGTGACGGTCCCATTCTTCCGGTCGAAGTAGGGCTTGAGCTTGCCGAGCTTCTCCATGCTCGAGTCATTTCGGGGTCCAATGTCTTCGGACACGAGCGTGGCCAGATCGGGGAAGCTCGGCACCGGCACGATCTCCTGTGCAAAGACTCCCTCGTCGGTGGCCCTGGTAGCCAGCTGATGGCTGCGCAGGGCGTATGCGTCCTGCTCCTCCCGGGAAATGCGAAACTCCCGGGCAAGGTTCTCCGCGGTGAGCCCCATGATCATACCGCTCACAGGATCCGTCAGTCCCTGGATCAGTCCGATCTCGGGTCGCAGCATGCGCAGACGGAAGCCGAAGAGCGCTCTTAGCTTCTCTCTCCCGCTCTTTGCCCGGGCGAGGCGGTTCATGAACTCGGTGTACTCCTTGTTGAAGAGCAGCGGTATGTTGCTCATGCTCTCCACGCCACCCGTCATGTACACGCTGCCGTGGCCGGCGTTGATCTTGTTAGCCGCCGTTGTGACGGCTTCCATACCGCTGGCGCAGTTGCGGTGTACGGTGTACGCCGGCACCTGATTCGGTAGGCCTGCCTTGAGGGCAATCACCCGGGAGATGTTCGCCGCATGGGCAGGCTGGGCGACGTTGCCGATTATTACTTCGTCCACCTCCGCCGGGTCGATCTTGCTGCGCTTCATGACGTCACGGACCACAATGGCTCCGAGGTCGTCCGCCTGCACGTCCTTCAGGGCACCCCCCGCCTTCGTCATGGGGGATCGTATTCCGTCAATGATTGCGAGGCGCTCCTTCATCTCTTCTCCGTCCTTTCCGCTACTTCCAGCCGCTACTTCCAGCCGCTACTTCCAGCCGCGAATAGTTCCGT
>CAZUVX010000026.1:1486-4547 GCA_964623865.1 uncultured Spirochaetaceae bacterium
CCGCTACTTCCAGCCGCTACTTCCAGCCGCTACTTCCAGCCGCGAATAGTTCCGTACATCTCCTCTATAAGGTCGCGGTACATCTCCTCGATGTGAAATCGTCGGACCTTGAACGTAGGCGTCAGCTCACCGGTGTCGATACTCGCGGCGTGGTCCATCACGTGGAAGCGCTCGATGCGCTCACTGTGGTGACGGTGCCGGTTCACCTCCTCAATGTGTTCCCGGAGTTGTTCATCCACGTGGTCGCTGTGGAGGAACTCCGTATCCGTCATGTGCAGGTATCCTGCCTCCTCCTTCACTCGGGGAAGCTCCTCCATGTCGGGGAAGACCAGGCAGGTCACGTAGGCGCGATTGTCCGCGAAGATGACCGCCGTATCCACCAGAGGGTGTTGGACGACGGCGCGCTCGATGGGCTGCGGCGGGACGTACTCTCCCGTCGACTTCTTGAGGAGCTCCTTTTTGCGACCGGTAATGACCAGGTAACCGTCCTCATCGACGTGCCCGAGGTCGCCGGTGCGGAGCCATCCCTCCGGAGTAATGGTCTCCTCCGTCGCTTTCGGATTGTTGTGGTAGCCGCGCATGATGTTGGGGCCCGCCGCAAGAATCTCGCCGTCGGCACCGCTTCTGACTTCGATTCCGGGAAAGAGCGGACCCACCGTCCCGATCTTGCGGTGACCGGGATAGTTGGCGGCAATGACGGGGGACGCCTCCGTGAGGCCGTAGCCCTCATACACCGGGATGCCGATGTTGATGAAGAAGCGGCCAATCGTCGGATCGAGCCTGGCGGACCCCGAGATTGTGTGGCGAAGGCGTCCGCCGAAGACGGCGCGCAGCTTCTTGTAGACCAGGCGATCGAAGAGCACATCCTGCACGCCTCGCCGGGCGTGAATGTCCTTGTTCTCGGCGCGTCGGATCGCCGCCTTGCCCAGGAGCGCCTTAATGCCTCCCGCCTCCACGACGCGGCTCGTCATTTTGTCGTGCACCTTCTCCAGGATGCGGGGCACAACGGTCATCGCCGTCGGCTTGACGCGTGCGACGTACTCGGCGAGGCGTTTGGGATCATCGACGAAGTACACGGGAAGTCCGCTTCCAATGTAGAAGTACATGACCATGCGTTCGAAGATGTGGGCGAGGGGCAGAACCGAGAGCGCAACATCGCTGCGCTGATCGTTCGGGAAACGCTGCTCCGTAGCCTTCACCTGAGAGACGATGTTCGTCTGCGTCAGCTCCACACCCTTGGGCAATCCCGTGCTACCGCTGGTGTAGATGATCGTCGCAAGGTCTTCGGGCTGAACCTGAAGCAGAAGGGCGTCGAAGAGGTTGGGGTCCACCTTCGCCATGGTGCGCCCCTGTTCCTGAACGCGGGCGAAGTCGTGGTGGTCCGCCCCATCGTACCCGAACGTGATGATCCGGGAGAGCCCGTCCTTGTGCTCCAGAGCCATGGGAACCTCCGCCGGATTCCCGACGAAGAGAAAGCGCATGCCCGAATCCCGCACCTCGTGGCTGAAGCTCTCGTGGGAAATGCGCTTGAAGATGGGAACGGTCACCCCTCCTGCAATCTGGACGGCCAGATCGAGCATGATCCATTCCGGACACGGCGGCGCAATGATTCCGACACGCTCGCCCCGCTCGACTCCCATGTCGTGCAGTCCCAGGGCCAGCGCCGTGACGCGCTCCCGGAACTCAGAGGTGGAGTAGGAGATCCACTCTTCACCCTGCGGATAATTCAACGCGTCCTCATGATGGTAGCTCTTCGTTGCGTGCTCGAAGAGCCCCGGCAAGGTTTCAAAGGAAAACATTCGGCAGGTCCTCCCCAATGCCATCCAGGTTACGGCACGGGTCGGTCAACCGGCTTAGGGCGGGCAACCGACCGATACCTGAACCCAGAGTACTAACACCTCCGCCAAAACACAACGAATATTTTTTACTCGATTTGTCAGGCATTACCCCCGGCCCCGGCAGGACCGCAACAGATCTGTTGTACCCGGGGCCGCCGCGGGATTATGATGTGATTACGCGATGGCGCTCGACACATCCGATGCTCCGAATCGGCGTCGATCGCTCCCGTCGACTCCCCGTCGACTCCGCGTCGGCGGCGAACACAGGAGACTGAACCGACATGTCCATACCGACAGCAGGTCGGGCCGTCCGACCGGATTCAAGGCCGGATCGCCGGAGCCCGCGCCCGGTCACGGGCGCGATCCGCGCTCCCCGCACGCCGGGCGCGCCCGCCGCGGCCCTCTCACCGGATCGACTCCGCCGGATCCCACTCCGCGGGTCGGCTCCACCCCTGCCACGAGTGGCACTCCTTGCGACACTCGCAATCATTGCGGTGGTGGCACCCCTTGCGGCTCAAGATGGCGCGCCGGAGCCGAACATCCGGCAATTCGACCAGGCCCTCGGCGGCTTCGCCGGCTACGTCGGCGGCGTTGGCATCTCCTATCAGAAGTGGCTCGGCAGCTTCGGCTGGCAGGTCGCCGGAGGCGGCTACTACCTCCCGAGTGAGGAGGGGCAGTACGCGATCGGCGTGGAGGGCATGTACCAGATCCACGAAGCCGCCCTGCACGACCGCGTGGACAGCATGCTCTACGCCGTCGCCGGCGTCGGCCATTACGCCGACATCACACCGGATGCATTCGACGCGCGGATCCACGGCGGCATCGGCCTGGGCGTGGAGACGGTGTTATTCGAGCACTTCTCCTTTCCCCTCGAGTTGCTCTACACCGGCTCCTTCGTCGTAACCGACCTCACCGCCGGTGACTTCGGACTGCAGCCGGCCGGCGGCGTCCGGTTCCGCTACTAGGAGGACGCAATGAAGAAACACATTATTGGATCGATGCTTACGCTCCTCCTCGGCCTCTTCGTCGTGTCGCTTGCCGGCGCGCAACAACCGGAGCGTGACGTCTTCAAGCGCCTGCCGAACGCCCTGGGAACGCAAAACACCGTGGTGAACCAGGCGCCCTTCGTGACCGGCGGGCTCCACTATCAGCGGTGGAACGATCAAACCGGCTACCTCGTCACGGCGAGCCTCACCCGCGACCCCGACGCCCTGACCGGCGGC
>CAZUVX010000026.1:4647-28551 GCA_964623865.1 uncultured Spirochaetaceae bacterium
CCCCGACGCCCTGACCGGCGGCGACCCCTTGCTCTTCAGCTACCAAGTGCGCGGGGACGCAATGCGCCGCCTCTTCTCCGCCGACGTCGCCGACCGGCTCAGCGGCGCCCTCTTCGTCTACGGCAGCCTCAGCCAGGGCGGCCGGATGGAGGTTGTCACGAACTATCCGGACGAAGAGGTCCCCGAGAATCCCCCGGACGACTACGAATATCCGCAGCCGACCTACGAGCTCCAGCCCTTCGTGCCCTACGTCGGTGCCTCGGTGGGCGTGGGATTCGAGGTCGTCCTGATCTCCCACTACTCCTTCATCTTCGAGCTGGGCTACGGACCGATCGTGGACGTCTACCCCTTCGCGCTGCAGTCCTTCGGACTGGGCGTGACCTTCGGGACGGGTATTCGCTTCTGAGGGCGTAGGGGCGGCGCGAAGCCGGCTGCATGCCGGAAGCCGAGAAGCGGGCCGAGTCACCGTGCGCCCGGCACAAGGGCGCGCGGCACAAGGGCGCGCGGCCGCTGCACCGGCGTGCGCCTATCGGCGGTGGCGGAAGACGAAGCCGTGCTGGTGCATCTGGTCGCGGTAGACCGGCCCGACGACGTCCCCGGAGATGACCGCCTCCAGGTAGTCGAGACAGGCGAAGTTCACGTAGAAGAGGCGGCGCTCCCGATCTCCCTGGTCCTTCCGGGAGACCGCTACGGGCCGGGGCTCACCCGGCCCCTCGAGGTACTGCATGTAGGTCAGGGGGTGCGGGTAGTGAATCCACGCCCGCGGTGACAGCGGACTCGTCGTCCTCCCGACAAAGATGGAGGCGCTCTCGGTGAGTCCCAGGATATCGATCACCGGCGCGGGAACCCGGCCCTTTCCCGTATCCGTGGTTACGTACTGGGCGATCTCCCGGACCAGCTCCCGGGAGGTACCCTGGGGGTCCTCCGGATCCTTGGTCCCGCCGCCGAGCACCACCACGCCGCGCCGTCCGAGATGAATGGGGGGAACCCCTGCAATGAAGCCCATGAGGGCGCGCTGAGCTACGGTGTTGTCGACCAGCAAGTCGTGCAGGGAGGGAGTGGTCCCGATCAGGTACTTCGGCCGCGCCTCGTCGGTCACGAAGTCCCGAATGGCCCCGACGTCGGGCTTGAGCTTGTGCCACACCGTGCTCGTTGACGGCCGGCCCTTGAGATTGGCGCCGAACCGGACCCGAACATCCTTTGCCGACAGAATGGCGCGTCCCAGGTGAGCAAACCAATTGTACTCGGCCATCTGCTCCGGCATGTACAGCATTGCCGATCCCTCGACGAGTTTCGACCCGAGGGCCCAATCGATGAGCCCCCCGTTCACTCGTCGCGCCAGATCGAGCGTCACGGGCCCCCTGTAGATCCGGACCGGCCCGTCCGGATGCTCCGTCGTCCCGGTCGAGGCAAAAACCTTGCCTGTCGGCTCCTCGGAGTCGCGATCCTGAACGGCAAGGTCGGTGAGCCTGCGACGCTGGCCGTGACCCCGCAGCTCGTCGGAGGTCACCCGGAGCGCATAGAGATCCTCCGGAGAGACGCGGTCGCGGACGGCGGTGCGGTGGCGGTTCAGGAGTCCGCTCCGGGAGAAGAGATCCCGGTAGAAGCCCTCATGGTCGTGGCGCAAGAAGAAGTCGAGGTAGGGGCGCACCAGCTCCTGATGGCGCTTCCGCGTGCGCCGCGGGTCACCCTTGAAGAGATCACGATCCTGGAGGTGGGACTTCAGCAGCTGAACGTACGGATCCTCCGCGAGGTATTCGGGAGAAACCCGGCTGGGTGCGGCGTCCGGTCGTCGTGTGTCACGGTCCTGTAGCGTCGGCATTTGACAATTTCGCTCGATTAATAACGTATCGTTCAGAACCGAAGGTATCAATAGGATTCGTGCGCCGGCGGTGCTGCGCCATGCGGTTCAATCCGCGCGGCAAGTCGTGTATAGTGTCGAACCATGAAACGCCGCATTCGTGTAGCAGTTCTCTTCGGCGGGCGCTCCGCCGAGCACGAAGTCTCCCTGCAGTCGGCTCGCAACGTCATGAACGTCCTGGATCCGGAGAAGTTCGACATCGTACCCATTGGGATCGATCGCACGGGGCGCTGGTTCCTGGACAACAACGCCGCCGGCATGCTCGACGGAGACGGCAACGAGCGCCGGGGGATCTCCGAGTCGTCCCGGGAGGTCACCCTGGCACCGGCCGGCGAGAATCGCGAGCTGATAGACGTAAGCTCCCGCACCTCCCTGGGCTCCGTGGACGTGATCTTTCCGGTTCTGCACGGCCCCTTCGGTGAGGACGGATCGATTCAGGGCCTGGCGAAGCTCGCGAATCTGCCCTGCGTCGGATCCGGCATCCTGGGCTCCGCCGCCGGCATGGACAAGGACGTCATGAAGCGCCTCCTGCGGGACGCGAGCCTTCCCATTGTGGACTTCACCGTGTACCGGACCGAAGAGGCGGCTGCCGCCGGCTACGAGGCGGTAGTGGAACGTCTCGGAAAGACTCTCTTCGTGAAGCCGGCGAACATGGGCTCCTCGGTAGGCATCTCCCGGGCCCATGACCGCGCCGGCTACGAGGAAGCAGTGCACCTTGCCTTTCAGTTCGACACCAAGATCATCGTCGAACGGGAGATCCGCGGGCGCGAGTTCGAAGTGTCGGTCCTGGGAAACGAGTCACCCGTCGCCTCCCTCCCGGGGGAGGTCGTGCCCCACGGAGGCTTCTACTCCTACGAAGCAAAGTACGTGGATGAGAACGGCGCCGCGCTGGTGATTCCCGCGGAGGTTCTGCCGACGATCGCTGAAACCCTCACCCGCATGGCGGTAGAGTCCTTCCAGGCGCTGGAGTGCCGCGGAATGGCCCGGGTGGACTTCCTGACGGACGCCGACGGCCACGTCTTCGTCAACGAGGTCAACACCATTCCCGGCTTCACCGCCATCAGCATGTACCCCAAGCTCTGGGAGGTAAGCGGCATTCCCTACCCCGAGCTGGTGGAGCGGCTCATCTCGCTGGCGCAGGAGGAGTTTCAGCGCACACGGCGCCTTCGCATTGATCCCAACGTGGACGGGTCCTGAGAGACCGCCATGCTCGGCTTCATCACGCGGCGACTCGGAAGGCTCGTTCTCACGGTCTTCATCATCTCCACGATCATCTTCTTCGTGGTCCGGGTGATTCCCGGCGATCCCGCCGCCGTCATTGCCGGCATAGATGCCGACGAGGACAGCATTGAGACCATTCGTGACCGCCTCGGCACGGACCGGCCTGTCATTGTCCAGTATCTCGACTGGCTCTGGCGCGTTCTCCGCTTCGATTTCGGCGAGTCGTTCTTCTCCGGCGAGTCGGTGCTTACGCTCATCCTGCAGCGCTTCCCGATCACCCTCTTCCTCTCCCTCTTCGCCTTCGCGATTTCCCTGTTGCTGGCCATCCCGATCGGCGTCGTCTCGGCTGTCCGCCGGTGGAGCGGCTGGGACTACGCCGGCATGCTCTTCTCTCAGCTCGGCATGGCGGTACCCAGCTTCTGGCTGGGCATTTTGCTCCTTCTGGTCTTCTCCGTGAATCTGCGGCTCTTTCCCCTCTTCGGGGCGGGTAGCTTCAGGCACTTCGTACTGCCCGCCCTGGCTCTGGCAATCGGGCGCGCCGCGCTGCTTGTCCGGATTGTACGAGCCTCCACGATCGAAGAGCTCGCGAAGGAGTACGTCATCACCGCCGAGAGCAAGGGACTGAAGCACCACACCATTATCTACCGCCACGCCCTGCGGAACGCCCTGCTCCCCGTCATCACCCTGGCCGGTATTCAGTTCGGCTACCTTCTGGGCGGTTCCATCATCATTGAACAGGTATTCTCCATTCCCGGCCTCGGCCGCCTCTTCCTGTCGGCAATCTACCAGCGGGACTTTCCGTTGGTTCAGGGAGGTGTGATCTTTATTGCCGTGGCCTTCTCCGTGACGAACTTCATTGCGGACATCCTCTACGCAGTTGTGAACCCCAGGATCCGACTCTCCTAGTGGACGGCGCGCACCATGAACACGACTTCGACATCCACCAAGAACCTCCTCACCGTCCGGGATCTTCGGGTCAGCTTCTTCGGCCGCCACACGAAGGCGGAAGCGGTTCGCGGGGTCAACCTGGACATCCTGCCCGGGCAGATGCACGCCCTCGTGGGTGAATCCGGCTCCGGAAAGAGCGTCACCTCCCGGGCCATCCTCCGAATCGGCGAGCCTCCCGCGGTGGTGGAGGGCGGGCGCATGGACTTCGAGGGGCGGGACATCCTCGCGCTGTCGCGGGAGGAATTGCGAAACCTCCGGGGGGACGACATTGCCATGGTCTTCCAGGAGCCCGGTCGCTACCTGAACCCGAGTCTGACCATTGGCCGGCAGATCGAGGAGATGCTGGTCCTCCACCGAGGGCTCTCTACAGACGCGGCGCGCCGTCGCGCCGAAGAGCTGCTGGGCCTTGTCGAGTTGCCACGACCACGCTCCATCCTGACAAGCCATCCTCACGAGCTCTCCGGGGGCATGAAGCAGCGGGCAATGATCGCCATGGCGATCTCCTGCGAGCCCGGGCTCCTCCTTGCAGACGAGCCCGTCACCGCCCTCGACGTCACGGTGCAACGGCAGATACTGGATCTGCTCCTCAAGCTCAGGGACGCTCTGGACATGGCGGTGCTCTTCGTCTCCCACGATCTCGGGGTCGTGCAATCCATCGCCGACTGGATCTCGGTCATGTACGCCGGCAAGATCGTTGAGTCCGCCCCGGCGGAGCGGTTCTTCGCCCAGCCGCTGCATCCGTACTCCCAGCTTCTGCTGTTGTCCATTCCCAGCGCGGAGCGCAGGGGCGTCGCGCTTTCGGGGGTGCGCGGCCGAGTTCCGGATGCCGAAGCGGTTCCGCCGGGGTGCGCCTTCCATCCGCGGTGCCCCCTGGCTACGGATATCTGCCGAACGACCCCCCCTGAGGAGCTGTACTACGGGCAGGACGATCACATGGCGGCGTGCCATCGGGTGACGGAATACACCGGCCTGGAGGGACGCGAATGAGCGCCGTTCTTCAGGACGACTTCGTCGTCATAGAGTCCCTGGAGAAGACCTTTCACCCGCACGGCGTGTTCCGTGGCCGACGGGAGAGCGTCGCCGCGGTTAAGGACGTCACCCTGAGCATACCCAGAAACGCCATCATGGGCCTCGTCGGGGAGTCCGGATCCGGCAAGACCACGCTGGCGCGCTCCCTCCTCTACCTGGACCCGCCCAGCAAGGGCCGGGTGAGCGTCGCCGGCGTGGAGCTCGGCGCACTATCCCGGAAGCAGCTTCGAGCATTCCGGAGCAAGATGCAGATCGTCTTCCAGGACCCGAACAGCGCTCTCAATCCACGGCTTACAGTATCGGGGAGTATCCGCGAGGCCCTGACGAACCATGGGGTGCCCCGGGAACGGCAACGCCGTCGGGTTGCCGAGCTCCTGGAGTTGGTGGGGATCTCACCGGACCGCATGAACCGTCACCCCCACGAGTTCTCCGGAGGACAGAAGCAGCGCATCTGCGTTGCCCGAGCGCTGGCCATGGAACCGGCCTTTCTTGTCCTGGATGAACCGGTATCCAACCTGGATGTTTCCATTCAGGCGCAGATCATCAACCTTCTTCTGAGACTTCACCGTGAATTCGAGCTGACGTACCTCTTCATCTCACACGATCTTAACCTGATTGGGTATATGAGTGACCTTGTAGCGGTCATGAAGGACGGTGAGCTCGTTGAGATGGGGCCGGCCGAGCGCATCCTGTCGCGTCCGGAGCATCCGTATACGCAGCGGCTCTTCGCGAGCGCAACCGGATTTCACGATCGTACCAGACCCAACGCTTACTTCGTTAAGGAGGAGTAGCAATGCAACGCACACCTCGTATTCCGACCCTCGCCATTGCAGCGGCGCTCCTGGCGGCGCTCCTGGTGGCGTTCCCGGTCGGGCTCTTTGCCACGGGCGTGCAGGAAGAGGAAGAATCGACCATCGACTTCGCCCTCTCCGGCAATCCGGATACTCTGGATCCCCACGCAACAGCCGGCACTCTGACCTTCCAGGTCGTCCGAAGCTTCTACGATACACTGGTAGAGCCGGACACCGACGGACGCATTGTGCCGGCACTTGCCGAGAGCTGGAGCGTCTCCGAGGACAACCTCACCTGGACCTTCACGCTCCGGGACGGTGTCACCTTTCACAACGGCGACGGACTCACATCGGCGGACGTGAAGGCGACGTTCGAGCGCATCATGAGTCCCGCGGTCTCATCGCCGAAGGCAAGTGAGTTCGAGTCGATCGAGCGTATCGAGACCCCCGACGACGACACGGTTGTGCTGGAGCTCTCCGAGCCGTACGCGCCGCTTCTGTCCGCCCTCGCCTCCGGGTGGGGCGCCATCCTCCCGAAGAGTCTTATCGACGCCGATCACGACTTCGCCAACCAGCCGGTCGGAACGGGACCCTTCCGTTTCGAGGAGTGGGTCCGGGACAACCGCATTGTCATGACCCGGAACGCCTCGTACTGGATGGATGGGCTGCCGCGGGCGGACCGCATTGTGATCAACATCATCGTAGAACCGTCGGTACAGGTACAGGGGCTCCTCGCCGGAGAGCTGGATATCATTGATACCGTACCCAGCGAGGATCTCGAACTGCTGCGCCGGAACGATGAGACGAAGGTGCAGCAGGATCTCTCGGCTCTGGTCATGGTTCTCGCCATGAACAACGACCGCGCTCCTCTCGATCAGATTCCCGTGCGCCAGGCTATCTCCCAGGCCATCGACAAGCAGGCGGTCCTTGACACCGCCTACGGAGGGGGTGAGCCGGTATCGACCTTCATGGACTACAGCGACCCCTACTACGTCGACTACAGCGACATTCTCCCGTACGACCCCGAGGAGGCGCGACGCAAGCTCGAAGAGGCGGACGTCGACCTGAGCGAGCCGCTGATCATGGCCGTGCCCCAGAACTACGAAGCCCACGTCCAGGCGGGTCAGATCTACGAGGACATGCTCTCCGACGCCGGTCTCGACATAGAGCTGCGCCTGGTGGACTGGTCCACCTGGCTGAGCGACGTCTATGGAGGCGGCGACTACGACCTGACGGTCATCGGCCACACCGGCAAGCTCGATCCGGACGGACGCCTGGCCGGTTACGGCACCGGAGAGAGCTACGTCCATTGGGAGAACCAGGAGGCCGATCGACTCATTGAAGAGGCGCGGCGCGTGGTCGACTTCGAAGAACGCAAGGAGCTCTACGCGCGCGCCCTCGAGCTCATGGCCCGGGAAGTCCCCCACGTCTACGTTGGCTCGAGCTATCGCTACGTCGGCCTGCGCAGCGATGTGGAGGGATTCCACATGGACGCCAAGCTCGACACCTTCGACTTCCGCCGAACTACCGATAACTGATATCCTGTACGCTCCATGAGCGATATCGCCCAAGGTGCCGCGCCGGTCGGGCGCGGCACCGCCTTCGGGCCGCTATTCTACGTTTCGATCCTCTTCGTCGCGGTGCTCCTGGTCGTTGCAGTGGCTTCACCGTTACTCGCGCCGGCGGACCCGACGGAGCAGGAACTCGACAAGCGCTTCCTGCCTCCGGGGCGTGAGGGTCACGTCCTCGGTACCGATGACTTCGGTCGGGACGTGCTCAGCCGGGTCATGTACGGTGCCCAGTCGGCATTGCTCGTCGGTATTGTCGCGGTCTCCGTTGCGCTGGTCGTCGGGCTGATAATCGGCCTGGCCGCCGGCCTGGCGGAAGGGATCCTGGACAACGGCCTCATGCTCATCATGGACGGTGTGCTCTCCTTCCCGACGGTTCTTCTGGCCATCACCGTGGTCTCGGTCTTCGGCTACGGGTTGCTGCAGGTCATGATCGCCCTCGGCATCATCTTCAGTCCCCTCTTCGCCCGCACCGTTCGAGCCGAGACTCTTGCCATAAAGGCGGAAGCCTACGTCGAGTCCTCCCGCGCCCTGGGGACTGCGCTCTGGAGGACCGTGGCCCTCCACATCATTCCCAACATGCTGCCCAAGGTGATCGTCCTGGCCTCCACGACCTTTGCGCTCTCGGTGGCAATCGAGGCCTCCCTCTCCTACCTGGGCCTCGGGACGCAGCCACCCGAACCGAGTTGGGGCCTCATGCTCAAGGACGCCCGGGGCTACCTGAGCAACGCACCCTGGCTGGCCATTTACCCGGGCCTTGCCATTGCCCTGACGGTCTTCAGCTTCAACGTCATTGGCGACACCCTGTCGGAGCAGTTGAACCCTACCCTGCGACGTCGCGACAAGGGCTGAGAATACCTGTTGACGCCGTGGCCCCCGCGAAGGTATCATAAGACCGACCGGTCGGTATGTTGGCCGACGGCATGTTGGTACAGGAAATGGAAAGGGGTGGCCGCGCGGCAGGACCGTCGGCATCGATCCAGATCATCGAGTGGAGAGAGCGGTGAATGACCCAGGACGAACGGCAACAGCCATTCTGGTCCTCGTTGCCGTGGCGACAGGAACAATCTTCGCACAGAGTGCGGAGGCTTTGCTTCGGGAGGCGGAGGACGCGCTGTACCCGGACAGCTTCTACATGCGCACGCGCATCGAGACGAAGCAGCCGAATCGGCGCAGCACCGAGATGGTTTTCGAAAGCCTTCACAAGGACGGAGTGGGAACTCTCATTGAGATTCAGGAACCCCCGCGGTTACGAGGCATTCGGTTCCTCATCAAGGACGAGAGCCTCCGGCTCTTCAATCCGCGGTCGAACTCGCGTCGGGCGATCCGGCTCTCTCCGCGGGACTCCTTTCAGGGGAGCCTCTTCTCCAACCACGATCTCGGGAATCCCGGATACACCGACGACTACGAGGCCTCGCATCTCGGGGAAGAGACGATCGATCACCCGGAGCTCGGCCGGGTCGAGACCGTGATCCTGGAAGCGACTGCCGGAACGGACGAGGCACCGTACGGACGCATCAGGATGTGGCTCCGCCGAGAGGATTCCGTGCCGGTGCAGATGGAGTACTACGCGCGGTCGGGCCTTCTCTTCAAACGGTTGTACCTCTCCGACATTCGTGAACTCGCCGGCCGGCAACGGCCGGCGGTCATGCGGATGGAGTCCTTACAGCTCGAGAACGCTTTCTCCCGGGTTGAGATCCTCGAACTCGAGGAGCGCACGGACCTGCCGGACCAACATTTCACCGAGGACAATCTGATCCGGTGAGGAGGGCCATATGAGTGTGCATGCACCGCAGGGGGCACTGCGCTGGTGACTCGTCACATCAGTGCGACCCCGTCGAGCAGTCCGGACGTTACCTTGTTGGGCTCCCCGGCTCTGGGAACGGAGTGCGAGAGCGAGTTCGGCACCGCACCCAGTGCCGACACACCACCCGGACGCGTCGGCGCCGCAATCATGGCGCCGATCCACTTCTGAAGGAGAGCGGACATGGCTATCGTGTCGGTACGGGACGTGCACAAGACCTACATGCTCGGTAAGACTCCGGTGCCCGCACTGCGGGGCGTATCCTTCGAGATCGGCCACGGGGAGTTCGTTTCCGTCGTCGGCCCCTCAGGCTGCGGGAAGACGACGCTCATGAACATCATCGGCTGTCTCGATGCTCCCACGGATGGGCTCGTCCTCCTGGACGGGCGGGACATGGCGCGCTTCAATGATAACGAAGCGGCGGGCGTGCGCCTCTCGAAGATGGGCTTCATCTTCCAGGCCTTTAATCTGGTCCCGGTGCTGAACGTTCTGGAGAACATCGAGCTGCCCATGATCATGGCGGGGAAGGCCGGACACGAGCGGCGAGACCGCGCCCTCGATCTGGTGAAAGCGGTCGGACTCGAGGAACACGCGACCCACCGCCCGGACGAGCTTTCCGGTGGACAGCGCCAGCGCGTTGCTATTGCCCGCGCCCTGGTCAACGAGCCGGAGATCGTCATTGCCGACGAGCCCACGGCCAACCTCGACAGTGAGACGAGCCGCATGCTCGTGGAGCAGATGCTGGAGCTCAATCGCACCCGCAACGTGACCTTCCTGTTCGCAACGCACGATCCTGAGATCATGAGCTACGCCCGCCGCATCATCCACCTGCGTGACGGCGTCGTGACGAAGGACGAGGCGATCAACGGCGGCAGCACCGGCGGGGCGGCGCCCCGCGCCGCCCGGGGCGCCGGGTCGGAGGGCGCACAGTGACCTTCGTCAAGCTCGCCCTGCTCGCCCTGAGCATGCACGCCCGCCGTACGGTGGTGATCGTTTTCGTCATTGCCGTGTCCGTGGCGGTCATGCTCGCCATCGATGCAATGCTCGTCGGCATGCGCACCTCCTTCTTCGGAGACATGCTCCAGGATTCCGGCCACGTCCAGCTTCACGCCGACGGCCGGGCGGATCGCCTGGAACCGCTGTCGCTTCGACACACCATTGAAGATCCGGACCGCCTCGTGGCGACCATCCGGGAGGACCGGCGGGTTACCGCCGCGGACAAGATCATACTCTTCGGGGGACTGACGATGGCCGACGACGAGGGGATGCCTCAGATGGGCGTCGGCGTTTCTCCGGACACCGGCTTCTTCTCCAGTGCCCGGGAGGGCGTGCAAACCGGCCACCTTCCCCGCGCCGATGATGAGATCTCAATCTCGACCAAGGTCGCAGGCATCCTGGAGCGAGAGCGGGGCGATGCTCTTGTTGCGCTGGTCCAGGACAGCCAGGGCGCGCCGTACTACGTGGAGTACACCATCTCCGGACTCTTCGAAACGAACTCCGAGCAGTTCGATACCACGACCTTCCTCATGACCCACGCCGCCGCGGAGGAGCTCCTTGATCTTGAGAACGTCACCATTGAGGTCAGGATCAGCCTTGAGGACCCGGACCAGGCGGAAGGCTTCGTGGCGGACCACCGCGATCTCTTCGATCGGGCCAGGGTTTCCGCCCGGACCTGGCGGGAGATCCACGGGAGCTTCATCATCGTCTTCGAGCTCTTCGACGTCTTCGTCTTCTTCATGAACCTTATTGTGGCCGTCGTCTCGGCGACGGTGATCACCAACGCGGTGTTGATGAACTTGTTCCGCCGCATCGAAGAGTTCGGCACTCTTCGGGCAATCGGCCTGAAGCGGCGACAGCAAACCGGGCTGATTCTGCTGGAAGGCGCCGCGCAGGGCGTGATCGGGGCGATCGTCGGCGTTGCGATCGGCGCCCCCATTGCCCTCTACTTCCAGACCAACGGGATCGACATGGGCGCAATCACCGAGGCTTTCGGCCTGGGCAACACGATCTACTTCGACCTCGGCGCCGGAAGCGTGGCACGGAGCCTGGGCTTCGGCGTGTTGATCGCCCTGGTAAGCTCCGGATACGCAGCCTGGGTGGGCGGCCGCATGCGGCCGATCGACATGTTTGCAGGAAAGCGATAGGAAGCGAGCCATGGGAGTGATACTGATCGGCTTTCGGAACGTCTTTCGCAACCGCCGCCGGAGCATTCTGAACATCATCGCCCTTACTATAGGCATTGCCATCATGATCATCGGTTTCGGCTGGGTCGGCGGCTACAACACCTACGTCTTCGGCGCTCTCATCGACTTCCAGACAGGTCACGCTCAGGTCCTGAACGAAGGGTACTCCGCCGAGGCCGCGCGGTTCCCCCTGGACATAACGGTGCCGAACTATGCGGCGCTGCAGGCGCGCCTGACGGAGCATCCCGACATCGTCGAGGCGGCGGGACGCGTCAACTTCAGCGTTGAAATGAGCAACCAGCGAGCCACCATTCGCCTCGCCGGCAAGGCCATCGAGCCGGCCCGGGAGGCGCGGGTCACCGTGATCGACGAGTACATCGCCGAAGGCTCCTACCTGACGGAAGGGCGCGGCGTCCTGATCGGCCGCCCCATCGCCGAGCGTCTGGACCTTGCCGCCGGGGACGTGGTCTTCCTCACGGCAACCGACAAGTTCGGCGCCCGGAACTTCGTGGACGCCCGTATAGTGGGCGTCTTCGATTTCGGATATCCTGAGATCGATGAGAACGTCCTCTTCATGGATATGGAGAGTGCCGCCGGGTTCCTGCGCCTCGACAACGAGGTCACGCGCCTCGCGGTGCGCGGTACGGGCGGCACGGATGCGTCGGGACTCGTACGGGAGATCGAGGAGATCATCGCCACCGCGGGGGCCGCGACGGACCACGCCGAAACCACGACGGCACGAAGCGACGGGTCGTCGGAGGATGGAGTCGACCTCACGGTTGAAGAGTGGCAGCAATTCGTTCGACCGGCGGTGGTTGCAGTGAAGTCGGATACGTTCTTCTTCTGGGTCATGCTGGTGGTTCTCTTCATCCTGATTGTCGTGGGCATTGTGAACTCCATGTCCATGGCGATCCTGGAGCGAACCGATGAGCTGGGAACCCTGCGTGCGATGGGGATGCGGCGAAGGATGTTGATACGATTGGTGATGGCGGAAGGCCTGTGCATTGCGGGAATCGCGACGGTTGCCGCACTGGTCATTAGCACGCCCGTCGCGGTGTATCTCAGTACGACAGGCCTGGACGTGTCCGGAGCGCTGCCGGAAGACGTGCCGGTACCCTTCGGCGAGGCCTTCAACGCCGACTTCGCCCTCCTGCACTATCTGGTATCGATCGGCGTGGCCGCGGCGACTGCCGTCGTCGGCTCGATCATTCCCGCCTGGAGAGCAGCGCGTATGAACATCGTCACGGCAATGTACGGAGAGCGCGCCTGATGTCGAACACTCGCCGGCACATCCTGCAGGTGGCCCTTCGCCTCTTCATCCGGAGCGGCTATCGCGACGTCACCTTCCAGCGCCTGATCGAGGAGGCCGGGGTCTCCAAGGGGTCCTTCTACCACTACTGGTCGGGAAAGCTGGAGCTCTTCCGCGAGGTGGTCGAGTACTTCTTCTTCAACTACTTCAGAAGTTTTCAGTACTCCCGGGACGATGCTACGCTGGGCGACGCGCTCGAGGGAATGGCAGCCGACTTCCAGAACATGGTGGAGGAGCTCTTCGAGCTCGTCGGCCCGGAGGAGAACCCTTTCGGCTACTATCTGCTGGTCCTCGAGGCGCTCCGCCTCTTCCCGGATCTGCAATCCAGCATGTCAACGGAGTATCAGCGTTTCATTGATGAGCTCACCCTGGTGGCGCGGCGAGCCCAGGAAGCAGGGGAGATCACCGACCGCATCTCGGCACGCGCCATTGCCGAGCTGATCATCCCGGAGGTCGAGGGGACCGCCCTCATCGTCTTCATCTGGCAGGAAGAGGACTTCGCCGGGGCGATGCAGAGACGGCTCAGGAGCTTGTATAACCTCCTGACCGCCCGACCATCCTGACACGGATCTGCTGCGCCCCGCGCGCCTTTTCGATATTCCGGTCGGTGCGGTACCCTGTAAGCGTATGAGTGTACAGGTTCTTGCATACGTCACCCCGAAGTCCGCCAATGCGATCCCGTTTGCGGAAACCGAGGGCGCGATGCGCCGCGTCGGTTCGCTTCCGGAGCCGGCGGGCAGACCGGAACAGAGAGGGGACCGCTGCGGCGCCACGCCGGCCGACGCCGTTTATGCGGAGCGAACGCTCTTCAGCGCCGCCAGAGCTTCTCGAATCAGCCGCGGTATCTCGGAGAGGTCGCGCGCGACCAGATGCTCCTTCGGGGTCAGCCAGCTCCCTCCGCAGGCGTGCACGTTCGGCAACGCCAGGTACTCCGCGACATTGGCGCCGTTGACACCCCCGGTTGGGATGAAGGAGACGTCGGGATAGGGACCGCCGAGCGCCTTGATCATGGAGACACCACCGGATACCTCGGCGGGAAAGAACTTCAGCACGTCCAAACCGCGCTCAACCGCCATCTCCACGCCGATCGGACTGTTCACACCGGGAATCACCGTGATCCCCCGCCGCACACAGTAGTCCACCACGGTGTGGTTGAACCCGGGTGTAACAACAAACTTCGCACCGGCATCAATGGCCTGGTCCACCTGCGCCGCAGACCGCACGGTACCGGCTCCTACGAGCACGTCCGACGTATGCTTGGTGATGCGACGTAAGGCGGTCTCGGCGGCGTCGGTCCGAAAGGCGATCTCGATAACCGGAAGCCCCCCCGAAACCAGCGCCTCCGCAAGATCCACGGCAACGTCCGCGTCCGGCATCGTGACGACCGGCACAATGCCGAGCTTGCCGATGGTGTACAGAATCTCGTTCATTGTGTCGCCATCTTAGCGCAGATCGGCCGACCCGACTACCGCAACCCTGCCGTCATCCCCTTGTGAGCGGGGCGTTTCGGGTCTATAATCCTGCAAAGGTATTACCTGAATCAGCTCTCAGTACTGTTGCCCTGCTGCGGCCCTTCGCGCCGTCTCGGGGCCGGGAGGAATCGAGAATCATGACGACCACGCGAATAGCCGGTATCGGCAGATACGCGCCGGGCGACCCGATCGACAACGACGAGCTCGTTGAGCTCACCGGGATCGAGCTCAACAAGGAGCGCCTGGAGGAGAAGATCGGGATCAAGCGACGTCACATTGCGCACCTGCGCGGCATCGACGAGACCAGCGCCGACTTCGCCGAGCGGGCCGCCCGGGAAGCGATCGAGGACGCCGGGATCTCCCCTGAGGAGGTTGGGATCTTCGTGGTTGGCTCCGACACGCCCGAGTACATATCGCCCTCGACGGCGGTCCTCATCCAGGGCCGTATCCAGGGCGGTCGGCGCTACACCGCGTCCTTCGACATAAACACCTCCTGCGCAGGCTTCGTCACCGCCTACGACGCCGTGGACCGGATGATGGCGGGGAACCCGTCGCTGCGCTACGGGGTGGTCGTGGGGATGTACAACATGCCCGCCTTTGTGAGGGAGGGCGATGCCTTCGGCTACTCCATCTTCGCGGACGGAGCGGCCGCCGCCGTCCTCGAAAGAACCGAGACCGAGGCGGGCTACATCGACAGCGAGTTCGTCACCGACGGCACCCAGTGGGACTACGTCGGCGTCTACGCCGGAGGCAGCCGCAAGCCGATCACCCACAAGCTTCTGGATGAGGGCGACTACGGACTGCAGCTCCTGCAGCGCCTTCCGGGGGACCGCAACGTGAAGCTCTGGCCGCCCCTCGTGGAGCGGCTGGCCGAGAAGGCGGGGCGCACGCTCAAAGACATCGATCACTTCATCTTCACCCAGATCAACCGCTCCGTGATCGAGGAGGTCATGGAGATACTGGGGCAGCCCCTGGAGAAGACGACGACCATCATGGACAAATTCGGCTACACCGGCAGCGCCTGCGTCCCCATGGCCTTCTACGAGGCCGTCAAGAGCGGCAGGATCAAACGCGGCGACACGGTCCTGCTCGTCGCCTCCGGAGCGGGCCTCTCCGTGGGAAGCAACATCTTCGTGTACTGAGCGCCGCGGTGCGCAGGACGAGCGGCCGCACCCGGCGCCTGCGCCGTGTCGCCGCCGAGCGGCCGCGCCGGGGCCACGGGGGATACCGCCATGATCGTTCAAATCTACACCGCCCAGAGCGTCGAAGAGGCGCGTGCCCTGGCCGATCTCGGTGTCGACCACATTGGGCTCACGCCGGCGCAGCACGGGCTGCCCGGTGAGATCGACTGCGACCGCGCCGCCGCGATCGTCCGGGCGCTCCGCGGCACCGGGCCGACCCTCGTGGCCCTGAGCGTAGACCGCGATCTCGACGCCATAGCGGAGATGGCGTCGACGGTGGAGCCGGACGTGCTTCACTTCTGCCCCCCTTCCGGGGCAATCGCTCCCGACCTGATCGCAGAGTTCCGCGGACGATTCCCGGGGATGGAGACCATGTATGCAGTCTCGGTGGCCGGCCCCGAAGCTCTCGATGAGGCGCGCCGATTCGAGGCGGTATCCGACTGGTTCATTCTGGATACCCAGGCCCCGGACATTCCGGGGGTCGGCGCTTCCGGGGCGGTACACGATTGGTCGGTGAGCCGCCGCATCGTAGAGGACGCATCCATCCCTGTCATTCTGGCGGGTGGCCTCTCCCCGGAGAACGTGGCCGAAGCGGTTCGCACGGTACGACCCGCCGGGGTGGACTCACTGACCCACACCAATCGCGACCTCGGCGGCGGGCGTTTCGAGAAGGACCTCGAACGGGTCCGCGCATTTGCCGCCGCGGTGCGAGGGGAAGCGGAGTAGGCTTCTGCTACCGTACGACCGCGTCCTCCGGATCCGGCGTACGCAGTCGATAGTAGAGAATCCCCAGGTACTCGTGGAGTGCAATCGAGCTATTCCGGAGGCTCTCAATCGACGGCAGGAAGCTGAGAAACGAGTAACCGCCGCGCTTCGCCTTGTAATCCGTCGGGGCGGGCACGACGGTGAACCCGTGCGCGGCAAAACTCCTCACGGCCCGGGCCATATGATAGGCCGATGTCACCAGGATAACGGTCTCGTTGCAGATCATCGCATCCACGTAGCGGGCGTTCTCCCAGGTGTCGCGGCTCTCCGCCTCCAGCAGCAACTGCTCCTCGGTGGAACCCAGTGACAACAGGAGATCCGCCGCAACACGCGCCTCGGAGGGCGCATCCGGGTATCCCGCCGGGGGTCCCCCGGTGAGCACCACCAGCCGGCCGTAGGCCATGTGCAGCTGATGGCCGTAGACCGCGCGCTTCATGGCGTCCGGTTTCAGGGTGCCCTCCGGCGCCTCCGGCGATCCCTGAACGGTCCCGCCGCCGAGGACGACAATGTGGCTCGCCGCATTGATCCGCGCTTCGGCATCGTCCGCACCATCTTCACCTGAATCCTCCGGCGCCGCGATCGGGGGCAGTGGTTCGTAGCGATTCTCCAGAGGCGCAAGGAGCGCGGTCGCAACGGGCTCCATGGAGAGTGCCAGGGCCGCTACCACGGCGACCACAGCGATCCACATGGCAATCCGCGACTTCCGCGCCGCAAAGAGGATCACGACCACGATCCCCAGCACAATGAAGACGCCCGGCGGAAGAATAAGCTCCTGCACGACCGCTGCAACCCAGAACATTGCAACCCCCTAAAGGCGTCATGATGCCAGAGGCGGTGAGGGTTGGGAATACCAACGCCGGAGCCCACCGCGGGATCCCGGCGACCGTACGACTTGGCACCGGTGGGGAAAAGTGCGTACACATGTAGGCATGAGGTTCTTCTCCCTGCCGGCTCCTTTCGCGTTTCAGCGCCCTGTACCCGCCGTTTCCCCGCGCCCGGCGCGGGAACCGCGGCGCCCCGCGGCCGCCGTCAGATCTCGGCGCCGCGCCCGCGCCGTCCTCCCGTGCGTGCCGCTTCTCCTGTCAGCTGCGGTCCTTCTGATCGCACCGGCGGACGTCGCGACCTCCCAGGAGTTCGGGCGCAACAAGGTTCGCTACGAAGACTTCGACTTTCAGGTCCTCGAAACGGATCACTTCGACCTTCTCTACTACGACAACCTTTCCGACGCAGCAGAGTGGAGCGGGCGGATGCTCGAGCGGTGGAATTCCCGCTTCGAGCGCCTCTTCGATCACACCCTCTCCTCGAGGCAGCCCGTCGTACTCTATGAAGACCATCCCGATTTTCAGCAGACCAACGTTATCTCCGGCCTGATCTCCCAGGGTATCGGTGGTGTCACGGAGGGCCGGCAGGGCCGCATTGTGCTGCCCCTGAGCCCGAGCAATACCCATAACGATCATGTCCTGGGCCATGAGTTGGTCCACGGCTTCCACTTCGATCTGGTTGAGCAGTTTGCAGGTAGTGTTGGTTTCGTGCAGAACGTGCCGCTGTGGTTCATTGAGGGCGTTGCCGAGTACGCCACCCTGGGGGCGTCGGATCCGCAGACCGCCATGTGGATGCGGGATGCCGTCGCCCGGGACGATCTGCCGTCGGTGCGGAAGCTCGGACGCGCCCCGGAGTACAACGTGTATCGCTTCGGTCACGCCCTGTGGGCATACATGGGCCACGCCTTCGGCGACGACAAGCTCGCCGACCTCTACAAGGAGACGCTGGCGCACGGCTTTGGAAGAGCGGCGTCAACGGTACTCGGCGTTTCTCCGGATGAGCTTACCGAGCGCTGGCACGAGGACCTCCGGAAGCTCTACAATCCGCAGATCCGGCGGCGAAACGCCCCGAACGAGGTTGGCTCGGCCGTGCTGCCGGATCGGGACGGCCTGATGATCTCACCCTCCCTGCGAGACGACGGGAAGTATGTTGCCTTCTTCTCTCAGCCCGACGTCTTCTCCCTGGCGCTCACGGTTGCCGACGTCGAAAGCGGCGAGATTGTCGGCCGACTCTCGACGACCGGCACGAATCGCCATTTCGATCAGCTGCGCTTCACCGACTCCAGCGGAACCTTCTCACCCGAAGGAGACCGCTTTGCCTTCATCATCCAGCGCCGCGGAGACAACGGCGTCGCCATTGCATCGGTACCGGACCTGAAGATCCAGCAGACCTTCTTCTGGGACGATGTCACCGGCCTGTCTCACGTTGCGTGGCACCCCGAAGGGGATCGTCTGGTTCTGGCGGGGTCGCAGGGGGGGCAAAGCGATCTCTACGAAGTCGACCTCCCGGACGGTTCGATCCGCCCTATCACGGAGGACCGGTACTCCGCGCTGCAACCAACCTACGACCGACGCGGCGAGCGCATTGCCTACGTGACCGACGCCGGTGAGGATACCTCCCTGGATGAGCTGTCCTTCGGCGCCATGAAGATCGCCCTCCGGGATGTGGAAACGGGCGCGGAAGAGCTCGTAGCGCTGCCGGGAGCGACAAAACACATCAATCCGCACTTCTCCCGGGACGGCCGTCACCTCTACTTCGTCGCCGATCCCGACGGTGTCTCCAACGTCTACCGCTACGATCTGGGGACCGGGACGACGGTACGCCTGACCAACGCGTCCACCGGAGTGGCCGGCTTCACCGACCTTGCGCCGGCGCTCTCCGTCGCCGGGAGCGACGACACGGCCGCTTTCACGGTGTTCACCGAACGGGAGTACTCCCTTCGCACCATGGACCTTGCGGGAGTGGAGGGAGTCCCCGTCATCGACGGCGAGCGGGCAGCCGGCGCGCACCTCACGCCACCGGGCTTTCGCAACTTCATTGTGTCGACCTACCTCGACCAGGAGCAACGCGGTCTGATCTCCGCGGACAGCTCCCGAAGCGAACCCTACCGTCCGCGTCTCCGCCTCACCTCGGTGGGTCAGGCGGCTCTGGGCGTGACCTTCAGCCGCTTCGGATCAAGCGTATTCGGAACGGTGAACTTCAACTTCTCGGACCTCCTGAGCGACCACCTGCTCTCCCTCTACCTCCAGCTGGCCGGTTCGACCCGGGATCTCGGCGGTCAGGCGACGTACTTCAACCGGGAGCAGCGCCTAGGCTGGGGCGTCTCGGCCTCCCGAACGCCGACGTGGAGCGTCGAGACCACAACCGAAGAGGGAACGATAACCCAGGATGACGGAAGTGAAGATGGAGAGGAAGTCGAGGCGACCATCACTCAGCAGGTGATCGACCGCGCCTACGTCGACCGCGTGCAACTTCTCGGAGAGTATCCCCTCTCCGGGAACCTCCGATTCGAGGGCGTCGGCGGATACACGCGGGTTAGTTTCTTGCAGGAGATTCAAACGGTAGCTACGAAGGACGGGAGCACCCTCGTAGAACAGACTCAGACAACCACGCCGGAACAGCCGCTCAACCTTGCACAAGGAGGGCTGGCCTTCGTAGGAGACTACTCGTCCTCCGGCTATACCGGACCTCTGGATGGAAACAGATTCAGAGCGGCGGTGGATGCCTCGGTAGGGTCACTGACTCTCGTGAACTCCCGGGTCGACTTCCGGCAGTACCTCTTTCTCCGGCCGGTAGCCTTCGCCTTCCAGGCGCTCCACCACGGCCAATACCTGCAGAGCGGCACCGACGGGCTCGTCGGCCCCCTCGACCTCGGATCGGACTTCTACGTTCGCGGATACTATCCGGGAAGCTACACTGAGGATGACTGCGACCCCGAGGCGCAGTCCTGCCCGGAGTATGAGCGCATCTTCGGCTCCCAGGTCGCCGCGGCCAAGGCGGAGATCCGCCTGCCTCTGCTGGGAACCGAACAGTTGGGGCTCCTCCCCTTCCGCTATCTGCCGACCACCCTCTTCGCCTTTGCCGATGCCGGAATCGCCTGGTCTCCCGCGGACCCTCCGCAATGGACCTGGGCGCGTTCAACGGACGCCCGCGTCCCCGTGGCGAGTGTGGGAGGCGGCGCACGCTTCAACCTGCTCGGAGCCTTCGTACTTCAGGTCTACTACGCATATCCGTTCCAGCGACCCGCTCGCGGCGGTTATGTGAACATCGTGCTGGCTCCGGGCTTCTGAAGAGCGGCTGCGGGATCACCGTCCGCATGCCGCCACCCTTGACGCGCGAAGACGAGCGCGGCATCTTTACGTGAGAGAACACGGGGTGCTTTTCTGCAAGAAAGGCTGAGATCATACCCATTGACCTGATCCGGGTAATACCGGCGGAGGGAACGGTAATCTCCTGCTTACCTTACAATCCTTGCACAGGCACCTCCGTGCAGAACAGGCACAGGAGGTCATTATGTTTCGTCGTTCACTGTTTCGTCGTTCACTCACAGTGGTTCTCGCTCTGGTCCTCGCACTGGGGGGAGTCGCAACGCTCGCGGCGACGGGCGCCCGGGAAGCGCCGGAAACCGGCGGCCGGCAGACCGACGGAGCCGAGGGAGAGGCCTCGGATGAGCTAACCGTCTACACCTACGATGTCTTCCCCCAGCCACTCAGCGACGCGGTCACGGCCCACTTCGAGGAGGAGTACGGTGTAGAGGTGACCTGGGAGCGCTTTGCCGACACCGGACAGCTCTTCAACCAGGTCTACCTGGAGCGCGACAATCCGGAAGCGGACGTCGTGATCGGACTGGATAACACCTATCTTGGCCGGATCTACGATTCCGAGCTCTTCGAGCGCTACGAGCCCGAAGACATCCGGCTCCGGGAAGAGTTCCTGCTTGTGGACCCCGAGTACAGGGCCATTCCCTTCGACTACGGTTTCGTCACGCTGAACTACGACAGCCGGAGCCTCAGCGATCCGCCGGAGACGTGGGAAGACCTGACGTCCGAGGCGTACCGCGACTCAATCGTCCTCATGAATCCGGCAACGGCTTCGCCGGGGCGTAACTTCCTGCTCCTCACCGTCGCAGAGTTCGGCGCCGACGAGTTCACCGACTATTGGGAACGCCTCGAGCCCAACATCCTCACCATCACCAGCACCTGGAGCGAGGGTTACGGCCTCTACACCCAGGGCGAAGCGCCCATCGTGCTGAGCTACTCCACAAGCCCGGCGTACCACATTGCGTATGAAGACGTAACGCGGTACAAAGCGCTCTACCTCGACGGCACCGCGTACGCACAGATCGAGGTGGCCGGCATTGCGAAGGGCGCCCGAAACCGAATCAACGCCGAGCGCTTCATAGATTTCATGCTGGGCCCTGAGTTCCAGAGCGAAATCGCCTTGAACCAGATCATGTATCCCGTTCATCCTGACGTCGAGCTGCCGGACTCCTTTCAGGAAATCCCGCAACCGGAACGCACCGTCTCTCTGGATGAGGAGAGCGTGCTGGAGAACATCCAAACCTGGCTGGATGAATGGGAACAAGTAATGCGTTGACGCGGAGTCCCGCCGTCCCGGCGGGGCTCCTCATACTCTTTGCCTTCCTCGGGCTGCCCATCCTCTACTTGTTCTTCCGAGTTGTCATGGACACGTCGGTACGAGAGTTCGTGTCCATGGCCTCGGATATCCTCACTCGGGGCGAAACGCGCCGGGTCGCAGCCTTCACGGTGGGCCAGGCCACCCTCACCGGTGTGATCAGTCTGGTGATAGCCCTCCCGGGAGCCTACCTGCTCTCGCACTACCGTTTTCCCTTCAGGCGTCTCCTCTACTCGCTTTCCCTTCTGCCCTTTGTGCTGCCGAGCATCATTGTGGTGATCTGTATGATCAGCTTCTATGGCCGAAACGGCCTGTTGAACCGGATCATCCCGGCGGACTTGAACCTGGTGTACAACTTCGGGGGTATTGTTCTTGCCCACGTCTTCTACAACTTCTCCCTGGCACTGCGGATCATTGCCGACGGCTGGGCGGGGATCGACCGCCGTTACGAGGAGGTGGCTAACAGCCTGGGCGACCGCGGCTTCGGCGTTTTCCGCCGCGTGACCCTGCCCCTGCTCCTCCCTTCCATGGGAAGCGCCTTTCTCCTGGTATTCATCTACAGTTTCCTGAGCTTCGGCATTGTCCTGGTCTTCGGGGGCATTCAGTTTTCCACCTTCGAGGTCAAGATCTACGAAGAGATGAACGTGAACCTGGACATGGGCGCGGCATCCGTGTATGCGCTGTTGCAGCTCCTGTTCTCATTTACCTTCATCTTCGCGGTGGCCAGGGGAGTAAGCAGCCACGTTACCCGCCGGAGCGGCGGCCCCCCGGCGACCCTCCGCACCCTGAATAGCCTGTCGATGCCTCTTCGGGCGGCCGCGGCGGCGTACCTCGTACTCATCGTCCTGTTTCTCCTGGGTCCCATTGTAACCATGATCCTCCGCGCCTTCGCCGTTGAGGGCGGCCTGGGGTTCGAGAACTTCCGGGAGCTCTTCGTGCCCGGGGCGAGCCCCCGCGACATCGCCTCGGTGATTCGCAGCAGCGTCGCCGGCGTGATCGCGCGGAGCATTCTGATTGCCGGGGCGAGCGGGACCATTACCATGGCGCTGACGGTGCCGATCGTATTGAGCCTGCGCGGGCGGGCAACCCCGCTCGTCGACTCGCTGTTTCAGATCCCGATCGGCATCTCCTTCGTTACCCTGGCCCTGGGCCTGCGCCTCCTCTACGGCGATCTCTTCCCGGGGCTCGCCCTGGTGATGGTTGGGCAGGTCTTCGTCGCCTTCCCGATTGCATTTCGGATCCTGCGAAGTGCCGTCGAGGAGGTGCGGGACCACTACATAGAGTCTGCTCAGGCCCTCGGGGCCAAGGGAGCGCGACTCTCTCGGGATATCACGCTGCCGCTCATGCGGCGGCCCCTGCTGAACGCCTTCGCATACAGCCTGGCAATCGCCTTTGCGGACTTGACCATTGTCCTTACGGTGGGTGCAGGGCGTATTACCACCTTCCCCGTGGCAATCTACCGGCTCATCGGCTTCCGCAGCTTCGATGTAGCACTGGCACTCGGCGTGGTGTACCTGGCGATCTGCCTGGTGCTCTTTCGGATCATAGACTCGACGTCACGATAGGAAATTGGCATGGTAACGTTGGACAGTGTTTCCCGCACATACGAGGACGGCTTCTCGATATCCGTGAGTCTCTCGGTTGACAAGGGCAGCCTCGTCTCCCTCCTGGGCCCCAGCGGAAGCGGCAAGACGACCACTCTCCGCTTCATTGCCGGGTTCGAGGAACCGGACTCCGGACGCATTGTCATTGAGGGCCACGACGTCACGCACGTGCCGCCGGCGGATCGCCGGGTGGGCTTCGTCTTTCAGGACTACACGCTGTTTCCCCACATGAACGTCTTCGACAACGTCGCCTACGGGCTCCGGGTGCGACACACCCCCGCCGACGACGTTGCCGACCGCGTGAACCATTTTCTCTCGGTGGTCGGTCTCCCCGGTTACGGGGGTCGCGACGTGCACACCCTGTCGGGGGGTGAGCGACAGAGAGTGGCCCTGGCCCGAGCCCTGGTGATCGAGCCGGACGTACTGCTCCTGGACGAGCCCTTCTCTTCAATCGATGCCATTCTCCGACGCGACCTGCGCCGGGAGGTCATGCGGCTCCAGAGGTCCCTCAACGTCACCACGATCTTCGTCACCCACAGCCGCGACGAGGCCATGTCGATTGCCGACCACCTGGTTCTCATCAAGGACGGCGCCGTCATCCAGCAGGACCCGCCCGATCAGGTGTACTCGGCGCCGGTGAACCGTTTCGCCGCCACCTTCGTCGGCGGCGCCAACTTCATTGAGGGCACCCTGGACGACGAGACCCTCCAC
>CAZUVX010000026.1:28651-38635 GCA_964623865.1 uncultured Spirochaetaceae bacterium
GGCGGCCCGGTCGCTTCGGATCATCGCCGCGCCAACCCGGCCGCCGGGGACAGCGGCGCCGGCTCCGGTCCCGACGCCGGAACCCACGGAAGCGCGGTGGATCACCGCACAATCCTGGTGCGGCCGCACCGGTTGCGGTTTGCCGATTCCGGGGCGGTGAACGCCTTCCCCGTCGTCATTGCGGAGCGCCAGTACTTTGCTCACTACTTCGAGTACACCTGCCGGTGGCGCGGAATGGAAGGCAAGGCGGAGGTCCCTCCCGGGAAGAGCGCCTCGCCGTCCGATGGCTCCCGAGACCTGGAGTTTGTTGTGTATGACCGCGAGCAGAGAGAGACCGGCACGGAGACGTACATCGCCTTCGATCCGGAGGATGCGGTTCTCCTGCCGTAACCGACCGTGCCCCTTGCGAGACACCCGGGGTACCCCTATCATTGAACTCCGGGTGACTGCATGCGGATAGACGACCTTCGCATTGGCCTCAAGCGCAAGTACCGGCTGGTTCACGTACCCAACAGGCACAAGGCGACGGCATGGGCGGACGAGACGCAGCGCTTCCAGGGGGAAGGTTCGCCTCCGGAAGAAGCCGGCCACCGTGCGGCGTTGAAGGTCTTTCCGTACGAGTATCGCCCCGGCGGCGCGGACGAGACTCCACGGGTTCGAGAGTTGTTGGGAGGTCCAGACACGTGAACGAGTTCATGCAGTCGGCAATCGAAGAGGCCGTCGCAGGCATCCATGGAAACGACGGGGGACCATTCGGCGCGGTGGTGGTTCGAAACGGCGTGATCGTCGGGCGCGGCCACAATCGGGTCGTCGCAACGAACGATCCGACGGCTCACGCCGAGGTCAACGCAATTCGCGAGGCAGCAGCCTTCCTCAGCCGCTACGATCTCTCCGACTGCGAGATCTACACCACCTGCGAGCCCTGCCCGATGTGCTACGGCGCGATCCACTGGGCGCGCATCGGAACCATTCATCGCGGCGCCACCAAGGAGGATGCCGCCGCCATCGGGTTCAACGACCTCAAGATCTACCAGGACATTGCACAGCCCCCGGAGGACCGGGAGATCATCATGGACGAGGTCGACCGCGAGGAGTGTCTGGAGGTGTTTCGGCAATGGGAGTCACAGGAAGATCGCATACTGTATTGATTCCCCGGCGCGATTGATTCCCCGGCGCGCGGGCTGTCTCTACGGAATGGCGCGGAAGTTGCGGCGGATCCGTTCGATGCGCCGGCGGTTGGTGCCGAAGTCGAACCTCCCGACCCGGGAGGCTGAGCGAATATGGATCACGCACTCGTCCGAAGGGAGATAGCACTCCACGTCGTCGACGAAGCTCAGTAGCCTGGTTCGAAACTCGCAGCGTACGTAGTCGGGACTGTCGGCAACGAAGGAGACGGTGCCGGATCGGTCGAGGGACTCCAGGAGCCGCGCCTTGGCGTTGTCGCGGGTGCCGGAGTACTCAATGGGTGGTACGTAGTGCCGCCGGTCCGAGCTCTGGCTCGAGACGCAGTTCGCCGAGTCGGGGCAGGCGGCAAGCTGCCCGTGGCGCACACCCAGCTCGGGTCCTTCCTCGTGCTGTTCGGCCATGATCGTTCTCCTTCTTCGCTTTGAAGCTACTGCCCGACCCAGCGGAACGACAAATCGCGGAAGCAACGTGTGAATCCTCCCGCCGGGCGCCGCGACGCCCCGACGCGGCACCCACTCCGACGTGGCACCCTCACAGGGGTCTTGCATTCCGCCGCTTCACGACAAAGACTTATGAAAAAAGGAGTCGGCGGTGAAAGAACCGGTAGATCATGCAGGAGTTGTCACGGCGCTGCCGCGGGGCGGCTTCCTCGTACGGACCTCGGACGGCAACATTCAGTTCGGGGCTCCCCCCGAGACCATAAAGGATACCATTCCGACGGAGGATTCTGTTCCGCAGACGTTCGTGCTGCCCAGGGAGCTCTTCAACTGGCAGAAAGGCATCAACGTTGCCGATATGGAGTTTCCAATCTACTTCAACTTCTTTCTCAAGAAGCAGCGAGTGACGATCTTCTGCCGGGAAGAACAGGGGAAGCGCCTGAAGACCGCCATGCAGCAGGCGGTGTTCGGACCGGTACAGCTCGACCTCCAGAAGGACGCCTATCCCGCCCAGGACGACGTCTACGTCCCGGACATCCGGGGAGAACTCTCCTTCTTCCGGGGCAGCCTGGAGCTCTCGAACCTTGTCGAGTTCAAGTACTTTGAGAACGATCAGCTCCAGGCCGGCGCGGTCACCATCCGAATTACCGCTGAGGGGGACTACGTCGTGGAGGAGAAGGGGAAGCTCATCGCCGAGATTCCCGGCACCATAACGTACACACCCAAGTACGACATTGGGGAACGCCTCCCGGAGCCCTTCATTCCGCCGCGCTTCGGCGTCACCTGCCTCGGACCGAGCCACGGCTTCGACCCGAACGACAACACCTCCGGATTCATCATCTGGCTGAATCACAACGGAATCATGGTGGATCCGCCGGTCAACTCGACGGAATGGCTGGTACAGTCCAACGTCAATCCCAAGTTCATTGACAGCATCATTCTGACGCACTGCCACGCCGACCACGACGCGGGAACTTTTCAGAAGATTCTGGAGGAGTCGCGCGTCACCATCTACACCACTCCAACTATCATGGGGAGCTTCCTTACCAAGTACTCCGCCTTCTCCGGTGAAAGCCCGGAGTACCTGCGCAAGCTCTTTACCTATCACCCCGTCTACATGGGTCGCTCCTTCTACCTCCACGGCGGCGAGTTCCTGGTTTACTACTCAGTCCATTCAATCCCGACGATGGCGTTCCGCCTTCGCTTCCAGGACAAGTCATTTGTCTACTCCTCGGATCATCAGGGCAACCCGGAGGTTCAGAAGAAGATGCTCGACCAGGGGGCCATGTCGAAGGAGCGCTACGAACAGCTCCGACAGTTCCCCTGGGACTCAGACGTCATCTACCACGAGGCGGGCATTGCCCCCCTGCACACGCCGGTGGACTACCTCAACTCCCTGGACGAGGAGATCCAGAAGAAGACCGTCGTCTTCCACATTGCCAAGAAGGATTTTCCGCCGCCGGATCAGACCAATCTGACCCTCGCGACGTTCGGTATCGAGAATACCCTCTACTTCGACACCAAGCCCGCACCCTACGAGGACGCCTACCGGACCCTGGACGTCCTCAAACACCTCGACTTCTTCCGCGTCCTCCCGGTGAGCAAGGTACAGGAGTTTCTGAGCATTGTTGAGAAGCGCCACTACAAGCGGGGCGAGACGATCATTGAGAAAGGCAGCAAGGGCGATGAGTTCTACATCATCCAGTCGGGTAACGCTCGCATTGAGAGCGAGGGGCTTCTGCGGTCAAAGTACGTCGGCGCCTACGAATACTTCGGCGAAATTGCCCTCCTGACCGGTGCCAAGCGGGCGGCGGACATTGTCGCCGAGACCGAGGTGGACCTCTTCGCCATCGGCAAGAGCCGTTTTATCAACTTCATTGCCGGCACCGAGTTCGAGCGAGTTCTGAAGCGGCTCATCCAGGCGCCCCGGGAAGAGACGTGGAATCTGCTGATCTCGAGTCCCTTCTTCTCTCGCCTGACCGACTATCAGAAGATGTGGCTCGAGTCCGTCCTTTCTCCCGAGGATCGCGATGAGCCCGACGTCATCCTGGAGGAGGGCCAGGAAATTCCAGGCGTCTACCTGGTCCGGGAAGGGCAGGTGCGCCAGTCTGTTGCGGGACGCACCGTGCGAACCCTCGGGCCCGGAGACGTCATCGGGATGATGCACAAGATCCAACGGGAGGAACCGGCGGACTACACCTTCTCGAACCCCGGCCCGGTGCGGCTCTTCTTCATTGACAAGGAGGATGTCCTCAGCTTCCTGAAGCGCAACCCCGGCACCGCCATGCGTCTGGCCTACGAGTAGAAGCCGGTACGCCGAAGCACCCTCGGCGGGGAGGCCGCCCGCGTTGACACGCGGCGCCATGTAGACCAGCATGGCCCGGTGCGGCACGTTCACACTCCTCACGACATCGCCGACCTCATCCGAGAACACCCGGTCGTGCTAGCACTCTTCGGCCGCGCCGACTGTCCGGAGTGCGAATACGTCTATCAACGTCTCGATCGCTTCGCCCGGCGACGCCGTGACATCGTGATCCGCTACGTCGACCTTGACAGCCACCCGACCCTGGCCGGCATGCACGTTGTCCACGAGATTCCCACCACCATAGTCCACGTCAACGGCAGCCAGATTTCCAAACAGGTCGGTGGGATCGACCTTCCCAAGCTCCTGCGCGACATTGAGCGCCACTACCGGCCGTCCCCGGAATCCTCCGATTCGAAGGAAGATGCTCACGGCGAGCCGCCCCGACACGGACGGAACGCGAATCCCTCCGGGACCGACACCGACACCGGCGAGTAGACCAGAGGCTTCCCGTCACTCCGGCACGGGTGCCGCCGATTGCTATCCCTCGCTCAGGCGAACCCAGCCGCCGCGCTCCTCCTCCATCAGCACGAGCCCGAAGGAACCGTACCGTCCGTGAAGGGCGACGGAAGTCTCCGCCGGCAGTTCGTCCAGCACGTCCGCGGACTCCCGTGGCGCCGAGCGCACCATCTCCGCGCGGGGGAGCACTACCGTCTCGAGGGGCGTGCCGTTCGGACCGAGATTCTCCGCAGGCACGTAGCCCGTCACCCCGTCGGGAGTACGTATCTGCGCCCACTCCCCTCTCGCGCCGATCAGGCGCACCGGCGCGTCCGGCGGGAGAACCACATCCCGCTCGGCGCCCGCTCCAATCTCGATCACGGGTTGGGCCGCCACGGATAGAGGGCTGCCACGGCCGTCCACCATCGCCGGCGACGGGACAATGGCCGACCTGCCGGGCGGATTCGCCACGGGCGCCACGGGCCCACGAACCACGCGTACCCACTCGCCCAGGGATAGCACTCCCTCTTCGCTGCGGGCAATGGTCCACCCCGCTGGGTCCTCCGCGGGCTCGGTACGGCTCGGCGGCACGAAGAAGTACCACGGATCCAGCGGCTGCCGGAAGCTGCCGTCGTAGATACCTATGTGGAGGTGCGGCGGTGTGGTCCGGGCGTTGCCGGTATTTCCCATTGTGCCGATCACGTCACCCGCATTTACGCGGCGGCCCGCTTCGGTGAGCTGTCGATCCAGGTGGGCGTAGTACAGGTAGAGACCGCGCTCCTCATCTACGAGGGTAACCACGTTACCACCGAGGTCACGCTCCGAGACGCGCGCCACCTCGGAGGGACCCACCGCCAGAACGGGCGTTCCCCGCGGTGCGAAGATGTCAACGCCGTGATGCACCCGTCTCCCCCCGTCGCGGGAATCCCCGAAGACGCTCCAGATATCGAAGCGGTCCGTGCCCTCGACGGGCCACTCGTAGACCGCATCCACCGCGGCCTCAATGGTAAAGCTGCCGCCGCGGAGCAGCTCCGGCTGGAACCGCAGGAGGTAGTACCCGTGCCGCGACGGTTCCACCGAGAGCCGCTCGTCGCCGCGGGCCATTTCTGCAACCAGGCGCGGCTGCCCGTCCGTGTCACGCTCGTGCGGAAGCCCCTCGCCGAGGTAGTGCACGTCCAGGAAGAAGCGCGTTGTTGAGCCGGTGACGGTGAGATCAATGCGCTGGCCCCGCATGGCGTGGAAGGCGACGGCGCCGGCGTGCACCTCCGTGGAATCGAAGTGGAACCGTTCGGCGAAGGGGAGGGGCGCCGCCACATCCCGGGACAGGGCGTCCCGGCCCGCTGATAGCCATGCGGCGCCCGCGGTCGTATCATCGAGATCGAGGCGCTGCAGCGCCTCTTCGTAGCTCTCCCGGGACGCCGCGGGATCCGGCGGAGTCGGCTCCTCCGGTTGGGCGCACCCGGCAGTGATCAGGACCACTGCGGCAAGAACTGAGGCCACCCGCCGGGAGTGAGCATCCCGGGCCGGCGTGCTGGAGTCGTTACCGTCACAACCGGCAAGCGCCGGGCGCCACGGTAGAACCTTCCGCTCCATGGACGTAGAATAGCGAGTCATGCCGGAAAAATAGCATGGCTCGACGGCTCCGACAAAGGTTACGACATGAATAAGCATTCTCCCGTGCCATCCATCCTGACGGAGGTCGCCGCTCCCGGATCCCGGCAGCTCTCGGACGGCGCCCCGGCAGTGGACGGCACAGGCAGGGCCGTACTGCGCTGGACGACGCCCCCGGGCCTCGAAGAGGTGAGCGTCGTCGAAGCGCGGGCGCTCCTGTCGCGCTCCCCGACAACCGCCGGCGGAGCGCACCGCTTCGAGGAGAAGCTCCTCGGGCTCGACGGACACTGCGCCGTGGCCACGACCGCAGAGCCGGGCGCGGCGACGGAGGTGTGCCGCGCCATGCGCTCGGCGTATCATCTGATTCGACATCGGGGGCACTTCATCCTGCCGCGCCCACACATGGAGGTCTCCGCGGCAACGGTCGCAGAGAAGATCCGCAGCATCTCGCTGCCGGAGTTGGGAGGGGGTGCGCGGTCCTTTCGCGTCTCCTGCACCCGGACCGGGACGCACGCCTTCAGAAGCCCGGACATCGAGCGGGAGGTGGGCAGCGTCGTAGTAGAGATGCTGAATCCACCGGTTGATCTGGAGCGCTACGAGGTCAACCTGCGCGTTGACATTGTGGAGGAAACGGTTCTGGTCGGCATTCAGCTCACCGGCACGGCGCTGGACAAGCGGTATCCCTGGGTGTACCGGCCCCGGGTGACGCTACGGACGACCGTTGCCTACGGCATGATCGCGCTGGCGCGGCGCACCCTGGGCGAGTCGCCGGAGGAGGCGGCACTCCCGGCGAACCCCCGGGCCGGGGGCGGTGCCGCAGTCGGTGCCGCAGTCGGCGCCGCAGCAGACACGCCCCTGCACACGCTCCTCGACCCCTTTTGCGGCTCCGGGACCATTCCCATTGAGGCGGCAAGCCTCTTGCCGGCGGCGAAGGTCCTGGCCGCCGACCGGGACGAAGAGGCGGTGGCCGGGACGCGGGCCAACGCAGAGGCGGCGGGAGTGGCCGTGAGCATCGATCTCAAAGCCATAGATGCCCGCGATCTCGACGAGCACTATCCCGCGGAGAGTGTCGACGCAATCGTGACGAATCCCCCCTTCGGGATTCGCCTGCACCGGGAGGCGGACTTCTACCGCCTCTACAGCCGCTTTCTCACGACGGCCGGCTTGATTCTGCGGCGCGGCGGCGCGATTGTGATCCTGGTGGGGAAGAAGCGCGGCCTCTTCAACCGGGTCCTCCGGGAAGTCGGCCTCTACGACACGATCGAGGTACGGATCATTGAGATCGGCGGGGTATATCCCGGACTCTTCGTCCTCCGGAAGCGAAGCTGAGACGAGGAGGAGGTGGCCGCGCGACGGCACGCGGGGATCCGCCGAAACCGAGAAGGCGAAGACGAGGAAGCGAGGACGAGGGACCGCCCGCCGAACAATACAAGCGAGGACAGCGTGATACAAGCGAGGATATCGTGAAGCACCTGAGCATCTTCTACGACGACATCTGCACCGAACACGAAAACGGCCCGCACCACCCGGAGCGACCGGAACGATTGCAGGCGGTCCGTCGCGCCATTGACGGTTTTCAGTGGCCCGAGGCGTTGCAGGAGCGCCGCCCGGAGGATGCGCCGACGGAGGCGCTCACCCGCGTTCACGACCCGCGCTACGTCGAGCAGATTGCCTCGACGGCGGGCCGGGAGCGCAGCGCCTTCGACATGGACACCGCCGCGGGACCGCGCTCGTACGCGGCAGCATTGCGCGCCGCCGGAGGCGCCATTGCCATGGTCGACCGCGCCCTCGCGGGGGACGGCGTGGTTCCCTTCGCCGCGGTGCGGCCGCCCGGACACCACGCCGAGCGCAATCAAGCCATGGGGTTCTGCTTCTTCAACAACATAGCCGTCGCCGCGGCGCACGCCCGACACCACCACGGCCTCTCTCGAGTGGCGGTCATCGACTGGGACGTTCACCACGGCAACGGTACGCAGCACATCTTCGAGGCGGACCAGACGGTGCTCTATCTCTCGGTCCACGAGTTCCCCCTCTTTCCCGGCACGGGGCGCCTCCGCGAAGTGGGCCGCGACACCGGAGAGGGGTACACCGTGAATGTCCCCCTGCCGGGGGGACAGTACGACGCCCAGTACGTCCGAGTCTTCCGGGAGATCTTCGAACCGGTGATCACCGCCTACCGTCCGGAGCTCATCCTGGTCTCCGCCGGCTTCGACGCGCACGGCGACGACCCTCTGGCGAACATGGCGCTCTCGGCGGACGGCTTTGCCCTGCTGACGCGGATCGTTCGGGAATGGGCGGATGCAGTGTGCGGCGGCCGCCTGGGGTTCCTCCTCGAAGGCGGCTACAACCTCTCCGCCCTCACCGCGAGCGTGCAGCGGGTCATGGAGGCGCTGATTGACCAATTCGCCCTACATGAAGATGATGCGTACGGAGCATCGCTCACGCGGGCGGACAGGACTATCGAACAGGTCAAGGCGGTCCAGCGGTCGTACTGGCCCGGTATGGAGGGGGGATGAGCCATGGCTCGGAGCAAGATCCACGAGTATCTTATCGACGGCCTTACGGACGACAACGCTCCGATTATCCACAAGGGCCTCCAGACCATATCTCAGATCGAAGAGGTTTGGGTCCTGCCTCAGAAGAACCTCGTCCGTGTGCGATCAAGGGGGGACGTCACCGAACAGGTGCGTATTGCCTGTGACATTGCGAAGACACGTTTCCGCACCAAAGTGACCTAAGGCCGACGTCGCCTGCCGGGCCATGCGCTCACGATCACGCGGCGACTGAGCACCGACACGACTACCAACACGAGCACGAGATCTGTGGTACGAGGCATGACACGAGACTTCACCGCAACAACCTTCGTTGTACACGAGGGCCGAGTGCTTCTTCACATGCACCCGAAGCTGCACAAGGTTCTGCCCCCGGGGGGACACATTGAGGCCGGCGAGCTCCCGGAGGAAGCGGCAATCCGGGAGGTTCGTGAGGAGACCGGGCTGGAAGTTGAGATCCATCAGCGTTTCCCACCGGGGAACGCCGCGGACGCACGGTATCTCGCCATGCCGGAGACCCTGCTCCTCGAGGACATCACCGAGGACCACCAGCACATCGACTTCATCTACTTTGCCCGGGTCGAGGATCCCGGCGTTGCATCGGCTCCCGACGGAGGGTTCTACTGGGCCGCGTCGGAGGAGCTGGAGGACAAGAACATACCGGAAACTGTTCGTGTACTCGGTAAACAGGCAATTGAAGCCGTGGGAAGCGAATGAGCGAGCACACTGCGGAGGGGAGACCAACGGTGATCATTATTGAAGGGCAGATTGGAGTCGGAAAGACGACCATGGGAGAGATTCTGGAGAGCGAACTGGCCATTCCGCTCTACCGAGAGCTCACCCAGGAGTCGACGCACCGCCTCCTGGACCGATTCTACGCGGACAAACAGCGATGGGCTTTCACGTTGCAGGTGCACTTCCTGAACGAGCGCTTCCGAATGATCAAGCAGATCTTTCGAAACGGCGGCGGCGCACTGGACCGCTCCATCTTCGGCGACCGCATATTTGCCGAGATGCTCCACGACGACGGGGACATGAGCGACGAGGAGTTCTCCACCTACTCCACTCTCCTGGACAACATGCTCGAGCACGCCCAAGACCCGACGATCCTCATCTACCTGGACTGCACCGTCGACACCGCCCTGGAGCGGATCAAGCAGCGCAACCGCGGCCTGGAAAGCACCATTCCCCGGAGCTACCTGGAAAACCTGAACAGCCGCTATCTCGACTGGTATGGCGCGTACGACCGCTCCGACAAGATCAAGATCGATACGGAGCAACTGCCCCTCGAAAACCCCGACACGAGAGCGGAGGTCATGCGGATTATTCGGGACCGTCTGGAGGAGATCGATGTGCTGGAGCAGGAGCGCGCCCACTAACGTATCCCGAAGCTTGTTGG
>CAZUVX010000027.1:0-15496 GCA_964623865.1 uncultured Spirochaetaceae bacterium
ATTACCGTCACCGCGCCGAGTTCGGCAAATCGCGGACTGCTTTATGGCAACTCGGTAGATACTTGAGCTACCCGTAGAGGTGTGTCAGAATCTAACATCATGAGTAGTGCAGGCACGGCCGGCGGGGTGGCGAAGATCGCGACTCGTCGGAAACGCCGGGACCTGCGCCGTTCGCGGCGCCGCATCCACGCTTCGGAAAGTGTCTTTCGCTTCCTCCGCATGACGTTCGGACCGGTCATGAACTGGTTGTTCCGACTTCACGCCCACAACACTGAGGTGTTCCGGCGGGTCAAGCCTCCCTTTGTCATCCTGGCGAACCACGCCTGTGTTCTGGATCCTTTTCTGCTTGCAAGCCGCGTCCCCTACGCCGTTCACTACGTCGTATCCGATTCAAACTTCCGATCCCCCATTGTCGACGTTGGCCTTCGCCTCGTCGGGGGCATCCCCAAGACGAAGGCGCTGTCGGACCTGGAGACGGTTAAGCGAATCGTTCAGATCAAGGCGCGCAAGGGTATCATCGGCATCTTTCCGGAGGGGCAGAGCACTTGGGACGGACACTCCTTGCCGATCTACTACTCGACGGCGAAGCTCCTCAAGGCACTGAAAGTGCCTGTTGTGACCACGCGCATACAGGGCTCTTTTCTCTCCCTGCCCCGGTGGGGTCGCGCTCCGCGGCGCGGGCGCATCGACATGCACTACACGCTCGCCCTGACGCCCAAGCAGATGCGCGGCATGACGGTCGCTGAGATTTACGAGCAGATCGTCGCACATCTCGACAATGATGAGTTCGAGGCGCAGAAGGAGCGCCGCATCCTCTACACCTCCAGGCGCCGCGCCGAGTACCTGGAGATCGTGCTGTTCATCTGCCCGGATTGCCGGCACATCGCTACGCTGCGAAGCCGGGGAAACACGATTGCGTGCGAGAATTGTGGGTATGCCGCCCGGATGAACGGGTACGGTTACTTCGAACCCGTCTCCGGGCCGCTCCACTTTCAGAATCTCCGCCGCTGGAACCTCTGGCAGGTACAGCACTTCGAGGGAGTTATTGACGACGCCGTGGCGACGGGCCGTAAGGATCCCATCCTGACCGACGGTAACGCGAAGGTCCGCGAGGGTTTCAAGAGCCAGCCGCTGGAGTTCCGTGGTATCGGGACTCTGAGCCTCTACCTCGACCGGTTGACCCTGGATACGACGGACGGCCGGGGCGACTCACTCACCTTCGAGGTCGATGAGATCGAAGGTATCAACGTGCAGAACAGCGAGTTCCTGGAGTTCTACTACCGAGGCTCCCTCTACCAGGTGAAGCTGTTGAATCGCGGCGGCAACAGCTACAAGTGGAACCTTGCCGTTCGCCATCTCCAGGGACGCGCCAAGGAGACCCTGAAGCGCGAGCCGTCCTCGATCTAGCGAGCCCGCGCGGCGACGTGCCGAGCGTCGCGACCCTGCCTTGACGGCCTTCTTTGAGACAGGCTATATTTCTCATCCCACGGAGTGTGTTGCCGGCAGGATAATCCGTGCCTGCTCCGAAACGTCCGTGCCCTTTTGTGTGTAATAACCGGTAGGAGATAGACCAATGTCACGACGTTGCGCCATAACGAACAAGAAACCGCTGTCCGGAAACCACATTTCTCACGCGCACAACAAGACCAAGCGGTGGCAGAAGCCGAATATCCATTCGAAGCGAATCTTCGTTCCGGAGTTGAACCGATTCGTCCGCATTCGTCTCTCCACGCGGGCTCTGCGAAGTGTGAGCAAGCTCGGACTGATGCCGTACCTTCGCAAGAATGGCCTTCAGCTGAAAGACGTCACCTAAGACGTCGGCCGTTACGGCCCATTATCGTGGCGGCCCATTATCGTGGCCGGGAAGCCTGAGTACCTAAGCGTCCGGCGTAATCTCTTCCGGCGACCACTCAAGTGGTTCGCCCGCATAATGCTGTGGCTCCTCACTCGCTCCAGCATATCCGGGACCGAGCACTTTCCCACTCGCGGTCCCTACATCGTGGCGGGGAATCACCGCGGCATCATGGAGGTAGCTCTCATGATGATGGCGTGCCCCCACGACGTCGAGGTCATCGGTGCCGGAGACATCCCCCTTGATCGCCGCTATCGCTATTTCGCGAAGTGGTACGGTTATATTCCGTACAGCAGAGGCCAACTCGATCGCAAGGCGCTCCGCCGGGCGCAGCACATTCTCGAGTCCGGCGGCGTCGTCGGTATCTTCCCGGAAGGGGGAATATGGCAGGCCGCCCGGAAGTCCGCTCATAACGGCGTGTCCTGGTTGAGCTTCTCCACGGGCGCCCCGGTCGTGCCGGTAGGGTTTGGAGGCGTGGCAGAGGCCATTCACAAAGCATTCTTCCTCCAGAATCCCCTTCTCGAAGCCAACGTCGGTGAGCCGATTCCGGTCGAACGCCGCGACCACAACCTCTCCCGAAAACAGCAGATGGAGCATTTCGCGGAGATTGTCCTCGACCACATTGAGGATCTGATTCCGCAATGGGATCGCGATCTTCACAGCAGTCCCGAATGGGAGGAGTTCGAGCTGCACCTCTCCATGCGCAGCAGTTCAGGGGAGGAAGCGCGCGTGGAGGATCAGCTCTATCGTCCCGACGTCCTGGCCCGTTTCTTCCATCTTCCGGTACTCATAAACGCCCTCTACTACAATCTGAAGCGTCGCCGGGTCCGGCCCCTTCGGAAGATGAACACGTACCTCCGCGCCGACAAGCTCGGCAGGGCGGTTTCGGTAGTGCTCGGCTACGTGCGCATGACCAACCCGGCCTTCTTCTCCTACCGGCTCGGAAGCGAGATGGCCCACGAGCTCGAGCGCTCTCTCATCTCGCTTCGGAACCTTACTCGTCGCGCCGCCCTGGAGCGACGTCGGATTCGAATTACGCCGATCAAGCGCACCAAGATGCCCGGGAGCAATCTCGTCAAGGAGCTGCGCAGGCCGGTGTTCTCTCGCCGGCTCTGACAGTCCGCCCTGTCCGACTGCAGGGCTGATTGATATACTGCAATCCCATGGACATGACCACGTCTCGCAGCACCCTGGACGGAGGCGGAGCGGCCGGCGCGCTCGACGGGGCGGCCGGCGCGCCGAGTAGCCTGTTAAGAGGGTTGTTCCTGCGGATTATTGGCAATACGTTCCGATAATCAATGAAAAGTGGGAAACAAATCTGAGAGAGAGAGCAAGAAGAGGGGGGCGTAACTCCCACATATGGCTGCGCAGCGATCGAAACTCAGAGACGTAATCAGCCTCGACTCTGAGCTGAACAAGCTCAAGGACGTCGACATTCTCCTCGAGCGGATCCTCACCGAGGCGCGGCGCGTCACCAACGCCGATGCCGGGTCGATCTACATCAGGCGAGGAGATGAGCTCGTCATCAACTACGCTCAGAACGACACCAAACAGGCGGAGCTTCCCAAGGGGGAGAAGCTCATCTACAAGGTCTTCTCCTTTCCCATCAACAAGAAGTCCATTGCGGGCTACGCCGCCGCCACAGGTGAGCCGATAAACATATCGGATGTCTACAAGATTCCCGAAGACGCACCTTACGGGTTCAACAAGAACGTCGACAAGGCGAGCAGCTATCTCAGCAAGTCCATGCTCGTCATCCCCCTCCGGACCAACATGGGGGAGATTCTCGGCGTGATTCAGCTCATCAACAAGAAGACCGCCAAGGGCAATCTCACCTCCTTCAACAAGGACGATGAGCTGGTGCTCATGCACTTTGCGACCAACGCCACCGTGGCTTTGCAGCGTGCGCAGATGACCCGGGCCATACTGCTTCGCATGATAAAGATGGCGGAGCTTCGCGATCCCACCGAAACGGGCCCTCACGTCAACCGCGTCGCCGGCTACGCCATTGAGATCTACGAGCGCTGGGCGCACGATCACGGCCACTCCCGGCACGAGATTGAAAAGACCAAGGACAACCTGCGTATGGCAGCCATGCTCCACGACGTAGGCAAGGTCGCCATCTCCGACGTAATCCTGAAGAAGCCGGGTCGCTTCACCGACGATGAGTTCCGCACCATGAAGACCCACACCCTTCACGGGGCGCGGCTCTTCATTGACAAGCAGTCGGACTTCGACGAGGTCGCGCAACTGGTTGCCATTAGCCACCACGAGCACTGGGACGGAAAAGGCTATCCCGGTCACGTGGACGTTGCCACCGGTGAGCCCCTCAAGGTGGATAGCAACGGGGAACCCCTGGGCAAGAGAGGTGAGGAGATCCCCCTCTTCGGCCGAATCGTCGCCATATCCGACGTCTACGACGCCCTCTCATCGAAGCGTGTCTACAAGGAAGCGTGGACCGAGGAGCAGGTCCTCGAAGAGATCCGTTCCATGGCCGGGACTCAGTTCGATCCGGAGATCGTGGAAGTCTTCTTCAAGGTCCTGCCGAACATCAAGACGATTTCGGAAAAGTACCAGGACCCCCACCACAAGGAAGAGAGCAACTAGGAGCGCCCAGCGCAGAGCTGGGGCGCCGGGAATCCCGGCGCCCGGGCGGCGCCCGGCGGCCCGCCGGTAGGCTCACGCCTCCTTATACGCCGCGACAAGCTCCTCCATCACCTTCTTTCCGTCGCCGAAGAGCATGAGCGTGTTGTCCGCGGCGAAGAGGGGATTCGGGATCCCTGCAAAGCCCGGGCTCAAGCTCCGCTTGATGACCACCACTGTTCGTGACTTGTCCACATCCAGGATGGGCATGCCCGATATCGGGCTTCCCTGAGCCTCCCGGGCGACCGGATTCACCACGTCGTTCGCTCCCAGGACAATGGAGACATCGGTCTGGGGGAAGCTCGGATTGGCGGCGTCCATCTCCCTGAGCTTGTCGTAGGAGATGTTCTCCTCCGCCAGGAGGACGTTCATGTGGCCGGGCATCCGACCCGCAACCGGATGGATGGCGAACTCGACCTCCACACCGTCCGCCTCCAGAAGATCCGAGAGGAGGCGAACCGGCGTCTGCGCCCGGGCGACCGCCATGCCGTACCCCGGCACGATCACCACACGCTGCGCCGTCTTCAGGATCATGGCGACCTCTTCGCTGGAGGTGGACTTCACCCTGCCGGCGTAGATATCGTCTTGACCGGCACTCTCCACGACGGCGCCGACGCCGCCGAAGAGGACGTTGGTCAGGGAGCGGTTCATGGCCTTGCACATGATCCGGGTAAGAATGATGCCCGAGGCCCCGACCAGAGAGCCTGCCACGAGTAGAATGTTGTTTGCCAGGACGAAGCCGGTGGCCGCCGCAGCCAGGCCGGAGTAGGAGTTCAGGAGGGCAATCACGATCGGCATGTCCGCCCCGCCGATCGGTATGACCAGTAAGATACCCAGCACGCCGGCAATGGCTACCAGGATCCAGTACGCTGCAACCTCTCCCGGATTCATGACGATGTATACGCCCACCGCAATGGCCGCGAGGAACAGGATGGACTTCACGACCTGCTCGCCGGTGTAACGGACCGGCTTCTCCGTCACGATTCCCTGCAGCTTGCCGAAGGCGATCAAGCTGCCGAAGAAGGTCACCGCGCCGATCAACCCCGACGCAACCGTGGCAATCGTGAACTGCAGGTCGGGGCTGCCCGCCTCGGCGGCTTCGGCACCGGTACCTGCGCCGATCATGACCTGGAAGAGCACCGCCCCGGCAACGAGCACCGACGCTGCGCCACCAAAGCCGTTGAAGAGACCCACCAGTTGCGGCATGGCGGTCATCTTGATGGTGAGGGCCAGGGCCACGCCGATTACCGCGCCCACGGCCAACCCGATCAGAATGAGGCCGTAGCCCAGGATGTCCGCCCGGATCAGCGTCACCACAATGGCAATGAGCATGCCCGTCGCGCCCATGAGGTTGCCCCGGACCGCGCTCTTGGGATGGCTCAAGCCCTTCAACCCGAGGATGAACAACACCGCCGCCACGAGATAGGCGGCGTCAATGAGTACGGTTCTGTCCATGACTAGTCCTTCTTCCTGAACTTGCTGAGCATTCGGTGTGTCACGAGAAAGCCGCCGACAACGTTGATGGTGGCGAACACAAGAGCCGCAACGCCCAGGATGACCGTGAGTGTCTCACTCCCCGTTCCTACCGCAACCAGGGCACCAATGACGGTGATTCCGGAGATTGCGTTCGACCCCGACATAAGAGGCGTGTGAAGTATCGGGGGTACCTTCGTAATGACCTCGAAGCCCACGAAGATCGCCAGTACGAAGACGGTCAGAACCTGAACGAACGAAAGACCTGCTTCCATGATTACCTCTCTCCCTCCAGGTTTGCGCGAATCTGCTCATTGGGAATGCGTCCGTCGTGGGTAACGAGCGACGCCGCCACAATCTCATCTTCCTGGTCGATGGCTACCGCCTTCTCCTTCACGATCGTCTCCAGGAAGGCCGAGACGTTCTTCGAGTAGAGCTGGCTTGCATCGCGGGGCATGGTTGCAGGAACGTTGATTGGCCCGATCACGTGGACGCCGTGCTTCACGACGGTCTTCCCGGGCTCGGTAACTTCACAGTTGCCGCCCCGCTCGGCGCCAAGGTCGACGACCACCGTCCCCGGGTGCATGACCTTCACCATGTCCTCGGTCACGAGAATCGGCGCTCGCTTGCCCGGAACCGCTGCGGTTGTAATGACCACGTCGCTCTCGCGGATGGTCTCCGTCATCAGTTCCCGCTGTTTCCGGTAGAAATCCTCGGTCATCTCCCGAGCGTAGCCGCCGGTACCTTCGGCGTCGTCGGTGCCGAGATCCATTTCGACGAACTTCGCTCCCAGGCTTTTTACCTGGTCCTTCACCGCCGGGCGAATGTCGTAGGCGCTTACCACCGCGCCCAGCCGCTTCGCCGTGGCAATGGCTTGCAGCCCCGCAACGCCGACACCCACCACGAAGACCTTTGCAGGTACGATTGTGCCTGCTGCCGTCATCATCATGGGAAACATCTTCGGAAGCTCCGTCGCGGCAAGAAGCACCGACTTGTACCCGGCCAGGTTGGCCATTGCCGACAAGGCGTCCATGCTCTGGGCCCGGGTGATTCGCGGAACAAGCTCCATGGCGAAGGAGGAGATCCGGCGTTCCTTCATGGCCTGGAAGCTCTCATGCGGGGTGTACGGATCCAGGAAGCCCACCAGCGTGCTCCCCTCTTTCATGGCACGAATGTCCGTCGCGGAGTCGGTCGACGCCGCTCCGCTTCGTACGCGCAGGATCACATCCGCCTGAGCCGGCACCTCCTCACGAGTTGAAACGATCGACGCGCCCCGCTCGGTGTACTCCTTGTCGCCATAACCGGAGGCTTCCCCGCTGCCGGCCTGGATAATCACCGAATCCGCCAGGCGCAGAACGGAAGGAACGTGCTGCGGTACCAGGGCAACTCGGGTTTCCCCCTCAGAGCTCTCCTGTACGATTCCTACTGTCATCTGGTCCTACCTCGGTAACACGAATGGTTGTCTAGCCCGGTCAGATTAGCGCACCTGCCGTTGCCTGTCACCCTCCCGCCGTCGGCGCGCCGGAACGAGAAGCCTTCGCAGGGCCACCCGGTTCGCAGGGCACCCGGTCAGGGCCGCAGCGTCTCGGTACGATCCCTGTCGTACGTCGGACTTGCCTCGGGCCATCTCTCTGAGCTACCTTCAATGTTTCGAATCTGTACCGGACTCACACATGACGAACACCCCCATTTCCGAAATCCGTAGCGACCGAGAGCTTTACGGGAGTCTCGTGCGCCTGGCCGCCCCCATCATGGTGGCCAATCTCCTTCAGATGCTGTACAACCTCGCAGACGCGTTCTTCCTGGGGAAGATCAGCGCCGAGGCGGTAGCCGCCCCATCCATCTCATTGAACCTCGTTATGTTCCTGGTGGTCTCCGGTCTCGCCCTTGCAATGGCGGGAACGACCTTGATATCGCAGTCGAAGGGCAAAGGGGATCGCGATCGCATCGACTTCTACCTCGGGCAGACCGCCATTCTCCTGCTGACGCTCTCCGTCGTGGTCTCGCTGATCGGGGTCGTCTTTGCACGGCAGATCCTCGGCGTGCTTCAGGTTCCCCGAAGTGCCTTCGCCGGCACCCTCGCCTATCTCCGGATCATCCTGTCGGGGGTGCCTGTGATGTTCTTCTTCTTCGTGGTGCAGGCGGCCATGCAGGGCATCGGCGACAGCGTGACCCCGCTCAAGATTCAGGCGCTTACGGTTGCGCTCAACGTGGCGCTGGACCCGATCCTCATCTTCGGTTTCGGCCCCATTCCGCGACTCGAGGTTGAGGGGGCTGCAATCGCTACCGTTTTCTCCCGGGCGATTGCCTCCGGGCTTGCGCTCTGGATCCTTCTTCGGGGAAGTCGCGGCATGAAGCTGCGGGCGGAGTACCTCGTTCCCGACTGGGCCGCCCAGCGTCGGCTCCTGGGCATCGGCGTTCCTCTGGCGATCGGCCAGGGTGTTGCCTCCCTGGGGTTCATTGTGCTCCAGGGGATCGTTAACTCCTTCGGCACCGCCGTCGTGGCGGCGTTCGGTGTGGGGACCCGCATCATCAATCTATTCACCATGCCGGCAATAGGCTTCTCCCGGGCCACGGCCTCGCTGGTCGGACAAAGCCTCGGGGCACGCCGTCCGGACACGGCCAAAACGGTGGTGAAGCAGTCAATCGGTACGGTCTTCGTATTCATCTCGGTTACCATGATCCTGGTCTTCTTGTTCGGCAACTCGGTGACACGCTTCTTCGTAAACGATCCCGAGGTCGTTCGCCATGGGGCAATCATGTTCAGGGTTATCTCCCTGTCGGTCATTCCTTTTGCCATGTTCATGGTCAGCAACGGCGCCTTTCAGGGCGGCGGCGACACCAAACCCATAATGTACCTGAACGTTGGGCGACTCTGGGGCATTCGAGTTCCCGTTGCGGCGCTCCTGGCGGTCGGTCTCTCTCTTGGCCCCCGGGGAATCTGGTTCGCCATGTTGCTCTCCAATGTCGTGACGGCGGCGCTTGGATTTATCATCTTGAAGCAGGGGAGGTGGCTCCACAAGATGAACCCCGAGGAGATCTGAGGCTCCCCGGACGTGGACACAGCGACGGCCACCAAGGAGGAATTCATGGACCTGCAGGGAAAAAGGGCACTCAGTCTGCTCCACGACGACTTCGAGGACCTGGAGTTCTGGTATCCGACGTATCGTCTTCAGGAGGAGGGGATGATCGTGGATGTGGCGGCGCAGAAGGCCGGTCGGACCTACCTAGGGAAGCACGGCGTCCCGGCGGAGTCGGCCATCTCGTTCGGCGACGTTGATCCATCCCGTTACGAGGTGCTTCTGGTCCCCGGTGGATGGGCGCCGGACAAGCTCAGACGCTTTACCGAGGTCCTCGACATGGTTCGCACCATGAACACCGACGGCAAGATCATAGGCCAGATCTGCCACGCCGGATGGGTGCTTATCTCGGCGGGCATTCTCTCCGGGCGAACCGTGACGAGCACCCCGGGGATTCGGGACGACATGGAGAACGCCGGGGCTACCTGGGTGAATGAGCCGGTGGTTGTGGACGGCAACCTGGTCTCGAGTCGCCGGCCGCCGGACCTCCCGGCGTACCTCCGCGAGCTTGTCCGCGTACTCAAGGATAAGTAGACTCGACGTCTGCGCGTCCTTGTCAAATCCAGAGCTGCTTCTGTATAGTGACGCACATTCGACCAATCATGCACGCAATACCCAATACACATAGTCACCAGCATTCCCCCGACCTGACGCAATCCGCGGAGGCCCGGATACCCGTCGAAGGGGCTCCGGCGCACAGCGGTGCGCCGCGTCGGGGAGGAATTCTCACGGCTATCCGTGCGGGAGCGGCACGCGCCGTCGTCCCGGCGGTCGGTCCGGTGCTCCTTCTGTTCGTGGCGTCCTGCGCCACCGCTCCGGAGCGTCCGCCGGAGGAGGCCGCGCCCGAGGCGCCTCCCGAAGCGGTGGAGGAGCTCCCGGAGCGCCCCTACGAGGAGATCAGCCTCTACGTATCTTCGGGTGATCCCGAAGCGGCAATCGCCGCCTACGAGGAGGCGCGCCTCGAGGATCCCGAAGATCCGGGGACCCTCGTTCTGCTCGGCCGCCTCCAGATGGTGGCCGGCCGCCTGGATGAGGCCGCCGAAACGCTCAACCAGGTCCTCGAGTCGGATCCCGCCAATAGCGAAGCCCTCTACGCTCTCGGGCTTATTGCCGGTGCTCAGGCGCAGGAGGAGGTGAAGCTCGACTATCTGGAGCGAGCCGTCCAGGCGGATCCGGCGCATGCCGAGGCGCACGCCGCCATCGGCGAGACCCACCTCGCCGAGAAGAGGTACAGCGCCGCCCGGGACGCCTTCCAGAAAAGCCTGGAGGCGGACCAGGACAACTTCGTGGCTCTGATCGGTCTCGGAAACGTTCATTTGCGGCAGGATGAGCCCGAGGACGCCGAAGACGTCCTCACCAGGGCCATTGAAACGCAGCCGGACTACCCCTTTGCATACAGCGATCGCAGCCGCGCGCGCATTGCTCAGTACGAGCTCGCCGAGGCGGAAGAGGACCTGACGAAGGCCATAGACCTCGAGCCCTCATACTCGTGGAACTATCTTGACCGCGGCAGGGTCAGGGCGCAGCGCGGTGAGTTCGAGTCCGCAATAGAGGACTTTTCGAAGGCGATCCAGCGCAACCCCGACGTCTTTCTCTCATACGCTCAGCGAGCCCGGGCATACCACAGCCGCGGCGAGTTTGAAAACGCGTATCGGGACTATCGGAAGGCCCTCGATCTCGAGCCCTCCTACCATCCGGCCTTTGCACCCTACGCGACGGTGGCCTTCATGAAGGAGGAGTTCTCCGCCGCCGCGGACTACTTTGCAGAGGCCTATGAGATAGACCGGAGTGCTCACAGCTACGCCCTTCTCTCCGCGCTGGCACGGAAGCTCCAGGGAAATCACCGCGATGCTCGCAGCTATCTGGAGTCGGTCCTCCAGCACATTCCCCGGGATACCGGCTATTGGGCGGCCGCACGCCTCTACATGAGCCGGTCGGGCGACTCCATGCTTCTGCGGCACGCCCAGAACGAGAAGACCGAGGCGATCCGCGCCTCCCTGACCTTCTTCCTGGCGGGTCACTACGAGGCCGAGGGCCAGTTGTCCCTGGCTCGTCGCTTCTACGCGGAGGCGGAGCGCCTCGAAACGGGTACAATCCCCGAGACCCAGATTGCCGCCTGGCGGCTGGAGCACGGGGGAGCGGCGCGGGAATCATCCGAATGAAGGGAATCCAGGAGCTCATCTCCCACATCGACGCAAAACGTCCCCTCGTTATTCAGGCGCACGACTTCCCCGACCATGACGCCGTAGCGTCGGCCTTTGCCCTGGCGGGACTCCTGAAGGAAAACGGGATCGAGGCGCGCCTCTGCTACGGCGGGGAGATCCAGAGCAACTCTTTGACCGAGGCCATCCGGTTGCTGGAGATTCCCATCTTCTCGTGCACGGAGCTCGGACTGAGCGATGAGACGCAAATCGTGGTGGTGGACGGATTCATCGGCAACAGGAACATTCAAGGGATGCCGGGCGATGTGATCGGCGTCATTGATCACCACAAACCACCGACCGAACCGGATTCCCCCTACTGGGATATCCGACCGCACTACGGCGCATGCAGCACCATCCTCTACGAGTACTACAAGATAGCGAAACTGGATCTGGACCGGCCCACTGCGACGGCTCTGCTGATGGGCATCATGATGGATACCGGGTTCATGACGCGGGGCGTAACGCCCGCTGATCTGGAGGCGTTCTCCAGGCTCTTCTTCACCGGGGACTGGCAGACCGGCAGTCGCCTTCTAAAGAACTCCCTCTCCCTCAACGACCTCGCAGTCTTTCGAGAGGCGATCAACCAGTGCGTTGTCGCGGAGGACTTCTGTTACGTGCCCATCCAGAAGGAGGCCACCCCTGAGGTAATGGCCCTCATTGCCGACTTCTTCCTCGGGCTGCGGGAGATTCACTTTGTCGTGGTTGTGGAGCCGGAGCGGGAAGAGTACCGAATCTCAGTCCGGAGCGAGGATTACGGCCGACCCTCCGACGTGGTGATTCGCAAGGCCCTCGAGGGGATCGGCGCCGGCGGCGGTCACGTTCATATGGGGGGAGGCAGCATCCCCAGAGATCTCTACCCCGGCGAGGAGGGGCTTCGCAAGCGCTTCCTCGAAGCAATGGGGCTGCAGTGAGGTGGATTCGCATAACATGACGTCCATCTGGAACACGGTGACCGTGGGAAACAAGGAGATCGTCCTCGTCGGGACGGCCCACATCTCCTCACAGAGCGTCGAGGACGTCCGCGCCGCCGTGGACGAGCATGTGCCGGACCGCGTATGCGTCGAGATCGATGCCTCCCGGTACAAACAGCTCGCCGAGGGCAGCTCCTGGAAGAACCTCGACGTGTACAAGGTCATCCGTCGACGCCAGGGTTTCCTGCTCCTCGGCAATCTCGCCCTGTCGTCTTTTCAGAAGCGCATGGGCGTCGACCTCGGCACCAAGCCGGGCGAGGAGATGCGGGCGGCCATAGAGATCGCCGTTGAGCGCGGGATCCCGCACTCCCTGTGCGACCGGGATATCCAGGTGACGCTCCGGCGCGCCTGGGCGCTCTCCTCCTTCTGGGGGAAGATGAAGATGCTGGCGGCGCTCCTGACATCCGTGGTGTCCACGGAGAAGCTCACCACCGACGAGATCGAGGAGCTCAAAGAGCAGAACGCCCTCGAAGCCATGCTTCAGGAGCTCGCCGCGTACCTGCCCTCCGCAAAGGAGGTGCTGATCGACGAGCGGGACCGCTACCTGGCGACGAAGATCTACGAGAGTACGGGAAGTCGCGTTGTCGCCGTCGTTGGGGCGGGGCACGTGCCCGGGATCAAAGCGTGGCTCAGGCGACTCGAGGCCGGAGACGCGCCCACCTCTTTAGAGGACATAGATCAGATCCCGCCGCGGCGCCTCATTAGCCGGATCATCCCCTGGCTCATTCCCGCGGCGGTGGTCGGACTGATCACCTGGGGTTTCATTGATGCCGGCTGGCAGGGCGGACTGGAGCGCTTGTATCGCTGGATTCTGGTAAATGGAACGCTCTCCGCAGTCGGAGCGGCCGCTGCGTTGGCGCATCCGCTGACCATCGCCCTCTCATTCCTTGCTGCGCCGTTCACATCCATGAACCCCACCGTCGGGGTGGGCCTGGTGTCGGGGCTCATAGAAGCGGTCGTGCGCAAGCCCCGGGTCAGCGACCTCGAGTCTCTTCAGGACGATATTGTCTCGCTCCGCGGCTTCTACCGGAACCGCGTCACCCGCATTCTCCTGGTCTTCTTTCTCTCCAGTCTGGGAAGCGCCATAGGCACCTTCGTTGCTTTTCCACTGCTCTTCCCGGGAGTGGGCTAGAAGAGGCGCTGAACCGCGGCGTCTACCGTTTCCACCGTGTACCAGTTCACCCCGCCATCCTCCTCGCCGTATCCGGCGGGGGGTGCAATGAGGGTCTCGTAGCCCAGGTCGCGGGCGGCCTTGGCCCGGCCCCGGGTGTGCCCCACCGGGCGAACCTCTCCCGCCAGGCTCACCTCGCCGATGATAGCGGTACCTGTCGGCAGGGGAACGCCCGTTCGCGCAGAGTAGAGCGCCATGGCCAGGGGTAGCTCAATGCCCACCTCTCGCACCTTGAGGCCGCCGGCAATGTTCACGTAGAGATCCTGATCCGAGAAGCTGAGACCGAGGTGTTTCTCCAGCACCGCGGCGACTCGAGAGACTCGCCCCGAGTCTACGCGGTCCGAATATGTGCGGGACACACCGCTCTTTGCCGAGACGGTGAGCGCCTGCACCTCAACCAGGAATACGCGCGAACCCTCGAAGACCGGCGCGACGGCAACGCCGGGAGGGACACTGCTCCGCGTCGTCATGAAGGCGCCTCCCGGATCGGCAACCTCCGTGAGCCCCTTTTCCGCCATGCGAAACAGAGCGACCTCGTCGGTAGGGCCGAAGCGATTCTTCGCAGCCCGGACGACACGGAGTGTTCCCTCGGTCTCTTCGAAGTAGAGGACCGTGTCAACCATGTGCTCGAGGAGCTTGGGCCCGGCAATTGATCCTTCCTTTGTGACGTGGGCTATCAGGAATACGCCGGTGCCATGCTCCCGTCCCCACTCAAGGAGGGCGAAAGAGCAGCTTCGCACCTGAGCGGCGAGCCCAGGCACCGTGCCCGCTTCCCGCGTGTAGAGGGTCTGAATGGAGTCGATGATGAGGATCTCCGGCGCCTTCCGGGCAACCGCGTCGAGCACTTCCTCGAGCTGCGTCGTGCTCAGAATGTCCACATCCTGAGAGGATGCCCCGAGCCGCCGCGCTCGGCGGCCCACCTGGTGGAGGGGCTCCTCCGCCGTGACGTACAGTGTCGGCTTTCCCGTCCGGGCGGCAAGCTGCAACATGAGGGTGGACTTGCCGATACCCGGCGGGCCGCCCAAAAGCACGGAGCCTCCCGGCGTGATTCCGCCTCCCAGGACGCGGTCGAGCTCCCGGATTCCCGTGGGACCTTGCGGCACCGCGTCGACATCGATCTCAGAAAGGGTGACAGGGGAATGGGCGGCGCCCCTTCGGCCGTGTGCGTCGGAGAGCGTGCCGGCATGGGCGGAGCCCGGTGAGCCGGAACCGAGGCCGGCGGGAACTTCCATGAAGCTGTTCCAGACACCGCAGGCGGGGCATTTCCCGAGCCACTTGGCTTCAGTGTGGCCGCACTCGCTGCATTCGAAGACCGTACGGTCGCGCTTCTTCATGATCTCTCGCAATCTCCCGTGTACTCACTTCGCGGCTACACTTCCCGGCTACACTTCCCGGCTACCGCGGATGCGGGCCCGGCACTTCACCAGTCCAATGCGCCCCCTCGCCGGTGCCGGCGGCCGGCGCGTGCGGACCGTCGGCGCTCTTGCTTGACGCACTGCCACGGCAAACGTATTGTGGGAGCGCCATGGCCGAGACAACGGGTGGCGTCGCGACGCTCCTCTCCACCGACATTGTCGACTTCTCACATCTTCTCGAGACGCACGAGATGCGCGCCCTCGAGGAGCTGGATTTCTACACCGGGCTGCTCAAGCGGTTGGCCCGAGAATACCACGGCCGCATCCTTTCGAACACGGGCGACACCTTCCTCATTCGCTTTGACGGTCCCGCCGAGGCGGTCACCGTGGCTGAGGAGGTGCAGCGGGAGATGCAGCGGCGCAGCGTTGCTCCGGAGGCGCTGCCCATGATGCCCCGGGTCGCGCTCCACCAGGGGGAGATCGCCGAGCGCGAGGGAAACTACTACGGTGAGACCCTGGCGACCGTTCTGGAGCTGCGCGGGGTGACCCGGCCCGGCGGCGTATCGCTGACCGGAGCGGTGGCAAAGGATGTTTCCCTGGACGATCGCTGGGTCCGCGGCGACAGTCCGAACGACGGGACCCCGAGTGGCACCATGGAGTGGTACACCCTGCCGCCCGATCGGGCGAACGAAAGGCGTCGCGGCGACCCCGGAGCGGGTGCTGGTGGGCGGGGAGGCGCCGGTCCGC
>CAZUVX010000027.1:15596-28180 GCA_964623865.1 uncultured Spirochaetaceae bacterium
GGGAGGCGCCGGTCCGCAGGGAGGCGCCGGCCCCCGAGGCGAGACGTCGGAGAGCTCCGACATCAAGACGCGCCTTCTTCAAGAGATGAAGCGGCGCGGCCGCCGCCTGACCCTGGCGGAGGCTTACGACGCTCTGGATGTGCGCTCCACGCAGGAGCGCCGTGCCCTGTACAACCTGGCGGCCGCCGGCTTTCTGGCCCGGGGCCGTGGCGGAAGCCGGGGTGATTCCCTCGTCGACCCGGCGGGCGGGAGCGGCCGAATGGACCACACTCCGGCGCGACGGCGCCGAAGCGGGATTGATGAGGGCATGGTTCCGACCCGCCGCGGCGTCGGAGACGAAAAGGAGGACCGGGAGATCGAATCCGCCTGGGATCAGGTCCTGTCACGCCGGTTCTCCGGAGCAACAGCGCCGTCCCGAGACCCCGTCGTGAAGAGTTACCGGGAGCAGACCGAGAAGTCCCTCGAGCAGGTCAGGAGCGGCTTCCGGGGCCACCTGATCAGCTATGTCGGGGTCAACGGCATGCTCATCACGATTGGCATCGTGACCGGTGCCATGCCGTGGCTCGCGATTCCCGCCCTGGGTTGGGGCATTGGCCTTGCGAGTCACTGGGCACAGGTGCGGCAGCGCCGGCGAGAGGTGCGTGAGCTCGCCACGATGCGCAATCCAACGCGCGACAAGCTGCGAGTGTTTCGACGCATCACCCGGGCGCGCAACTCCTTTCACTCCCACCTCATATCGAACGGTGCCACATCGATCTTCCTCTTTGCCCTCAACATGATGGTCTCGCCGGAGTTCCCGTGGTTCGTGTTCCCGGTTGGCGGCATGGCGATCGGTGTGCTCTCCCATCTGCCTTCGTTCAAGTCGAAAGAGCGCAAGCTCAACGCAGAGCTGGCACAGATAACCGAGCGTACTCCTGCGCCGCGGGCAACCGCCATCAACCCCGACGCGTCCCCGGTGGAACAGGCGGAAGAGCTCCAGGAGGGCATCCTGGGACAGATCGAAGAACTCGGGCAGCGCTCGGATGTGCTCGGAGAGGACTTCCGGAAGCTTCTGACCACCTACGTCGAACAGGTCCGCGCCCTCACGCAGCGCGCAGATGAGCTCGATGACGTCCTGGACGCGCACTCCCTCGGTCAGGTGGGCCGGGAGCTTGCAGACCTGGAACGCAAGCGCGGCGCAGCGGATGACCGCCGTCTGCAGAACCAGTACGACGAGACTATCCGCGAGCTGGAGAAGCATAGGAAGTCGATTGAGGCGCTCATGTCGGAGCGGGAGATGATCGCTCTCCGCATCAACTCCGGTCTCAACATGCTCAAGAACGTTCGCATTGAGCTGGTGCGGCTGAAGACTGCGTCGGGTACTCGGGACGTTGCCGCGGGCATTGAAGCGCAATCCCGGGAGCTCCTGGGGCAGCTGGAGGATCTTCGCGCCGCCTATGAAGAGCTCAACGACACTCCGTAGCCTATCGGGAAGTGTATGCTTAACCTCAAAGCCGAGAGTCGAATTCGTCAGGTACTGCGCGTGCTGGAGCCGCGCAGATTCAGCCCCATTCAGGATCTCTCCTGGGAGATGGCCGAGACCGACACGGTCCACCGGACGCCGCCGCGGGACGTCACCTACCACGCCTTCGCTCCTCCGGCCCCCTACGGCGCCGCGTGGAAGTGCTTCTGGTTTCGCACGGCGACCACCATCCCCGCAGAGTCGCGCCCGCTCTTCCTGGAGGTCGTAGCGCACTCCGACAGCCTGCTCTTTCTGGACGGCACGCCCCGGGGTGCCTTCAACGATCGCCATCAGGTCTACCCGATTGGCCGCGACGTTGCGCCCGGGCAGGGAATCGACATTCACGTTGAGGCGTACGGAGGCCACCGGTATCCCGGCGTCCACCCCTTCCACGGCGACCTTGTGCTTCCCCATGCGCAGCAGGAGCGCTCGCGCTACCCGATCTGGTTCGAGACGGGGCGACTGGTCGCCCTGAACGTCCACCTGGATCAAGCCCTCTTCGACCTCCAGGCGCTCTTCGAGACCGCCCTGGAGCTTCCCGAGGAGAGTCTCCGGCGCAACGTGATTCTCCGCGATCTTGCGGAGGCGGTTCACCTCCTGGACCCCGACGCTCCCGATGGCGCTCTCTCCGGCCGGGCCGAAGCCTTCCGTCGCGCCGTGCGTCCGCTCCTGGCGGAGCGGAATCCGGAAACGGTGCCGCACATTTTCGCAATCGGCCACGCCCATATGGATCACGCCTGGCTCTGGCCCATCGAAGAGACCACCCGCAAGCTCGCCCGCACCTTCTCTACGGCGTGCCGCCTTGCCGAGAGCTACGAGGAGTTTCGTTTCATACAGTCCATGCCGGCGCAGCTCGAGATCGTGAAACGCGAATACCCGGAGGTCTTCGCCGCCGTGCGTGAGGCGTATCGCCGCGGCCAATGGGAGCCCAACGGCGGCATGTACGTCGAGTCCGACTGCAACCTCCCGACGGGGGAGTCCCTGATCCGCCAGTTTCTCTATGGGCGCCGCACCAGCCGTGAGCTCCTCGGCTACGAGGGAAGTGTGACCTGGCTTCCCGACGTCTTCGGCTATCCCGGGAACCTGCCGCAGATTCTTGCGAGATGCGGGATGCGCTACTTCGTCACCAGCAAGATCAACTGGAACGACACGACACGGTTCCCGTACGACCTCTTTCTCTGGGAGGGGATTGACGGTACCACCGTGGAGACGTCGTTCATCCCCGACGGCGCCATGGGATACAACGGCGTGGCCACACCGGCGGATAACGCTCTCTCCTGGCGGAGGATTCGCCACAAGGATGTCCAACGCTCCTTCGTCAAGCCCATCGGGGAGGGTGACGGCGGCGGCGGGCCCCGCCGGGAGGACCTCGAGCTCGCCCGGCGACTCACCAATCTTCACGGGTCTCCCACCTTGAGCTGGCGATGTGTGGGCGACGCGCTTGCGGACATCTTTGCGGCTGCGCGCAATCTTCCCCGCTGGCGAGGGGAGCTCTACCTCGAGCTGCACCGGGGGACCTATACCTCGCAGGGCGCGTTGAAACGTCTCAACCGCGCCGCCGAGGAAGCGCTGCACCGCCTCGAGTTTCTGGCGGCGCGCGACCTAGCCACGGAGAGGCACGATTGGCCCGCCGGCGCACCCGACCGCGAGACGGTGGAAGCGCACCGCAGGGGCGGGCGCGACGAGCTCTGGAAGCAGCTTCTGACCCACCAGTTCCACGACATTCTTCCGGGCTCTTCGATCGAACGGGTCAATCGCGAAGCGCGCACCGTTCTTGAGGCGGTCATTGAAGCGGCGGAAGCACAGGCGGCCGGCTACCTGGGCGCCCCTTCGTTTGCATCGTCTGCAGAGGGCCGGGATGACGAAAGGTGCGAGGCTGTCGTGGTAAACCACCTCGGCCGCGACAGGACCAGCGTGCTCCGGATCTCCCGAGAGGAGGGAGAATCGTTTGCGGACGCCACCCAGGCCGTGACCGATTTTGACGGTACTGCGGTGCTGTTGACGCGCACCCGGCTGCGGGCCGCCTCGGTGACCCCCCTTCGGGACGCCGTGGGCGCCGGCGCAACCCGGGCCCTCACCGACGTGCCGCAACGCGCAAGCTCGGCGGCCCCGGAAGCTCTCCTTTCGGTGGACGGCAAGGGCGTGACGACTCCGTTCTACACTGTTCTCTTCGACGAGGCGGGGGCCATTGCATCGCTCCTGGACCGGGCGACCGGCGCGGAGCTCGCTACGCCCGGAAAGCCCCTGAATACTCTGGAGATCGCCCGGGATCTCCCGGTGAACTGGGACGCCTGGGATATCGATTCGGACTACGAGCTCACGCTCAAACCCGTCACTTCGGAGGCGCGGGTGGAGACGGACTCCGTCGGGCCTCTTGCGGCGGTCTTCCGGCGCGTCCTGCCGGTGGGAGAGGCCTCGCGGATAGAACAGGACACCATCCTCTACGCTCACACCCGACGCATCGACTTCCGCACCCGCGTCGACTGGCGGGAGCGCCACGCCCTGCTCAAGGCGTCGTTCCCCACGACGGTGCGGCCGCCGACCGCGCGATGCGGCATCCAGTACGGCTGGGTGGACCGGCCTGCGCACCGCAACCGCGAGGCCGACTCCGCAATGTTCGAGGTTCCTGCCCACGGCTACATCGCTCTTGCCGACGCTCGCCGCTGCGTCGCCGTGATGGCGGGAGACAAGTACGGGTACGACGTTCTGGACGGGCGCATCCGTCTCTCCCTGCTCACCGCACCGACCGCTCCCGATGAAACCGCGGACAACGGCGTTCACGAGTTCACCTACGCATTCCTGGCCGCGCCGCAGCCCTTCTGCGCAGGCACGCTCCTGCGAGAAGCCGCAGAGCTGACGACACCGCCTGTGATACGGCAGGGGTGGACGGGTTCCGAGTCGTTCCCGCCGGACGTCAATTCACCGGAAGCTCGCTCGGCAGCGTCGCCCCCGGGAGGAGCCGGTGCGGGGAACGCAACAAGGCGGACAGGGGAAACCGGCATGCCCACCCGGGATGAGTCTTCCCTGGTGTCGGTTGATGAGGAGCAGGTGCAACTGGACTGGATCAAGCCTGCCGAGGATGGCCGGGGCATCATTGTGAGACTCTTCGAGACTGAGGGTGCACCGGCTGTGGCGACCCTGCGGACGGCCTTCCCTCTGGAAGCGGTCGAACGCACCAATCTGCTCGAAGACCCGGTTGCGGAGCCCGCTCAGACAGGGCCCCTGCAGCTGGGGCCCTTTGAGATTGCTACTCTTCGCCTTGTTCCCCGGAGCTCCCGGGATCGCTGGGATTGACCGCGACCAGCTCGACCTCGAAGACGAGGTAGGAGTTCGGGGGGATCACGCCCTGACGGCCCTGGTCGCCGAAGGCGAGGTCGGGCGGGACGATCGCCGTCCGTCGCTCCCCAGGGCGCATGTCCCGTAGAGTCGCGTCCCACCCCGGAATGGTTCGCACCGATCCGAGCTCGAACTGCGCGGGCTCGTCACGTCTTCTCGTGGACTCGAAGGGCATGCCCGTGAGGAGGGAGCCGGTGTAGTGCACCGCTACGGTGTCCCCCGTTTCGGGCTTGTCTCCGCTTCCCTCGCGGTCAATCACGTAGCGGATTCCGTTATCCATTCGAGTGGCGTTCGGCCAGTTCCGCTCTACGTACACTTCCTGACGCGCCAGCGCTTCTTCGCGCTCCCGGGAGGTGTCGTTCTCTCGCTCCTCCAGGAGGGCGTCGAAGCTCGCTTGGTCGGCGGAGAAGGCCTTCGCATCCTCGCCTTTGCGAATGATGTTCACCCTCCGGATCACGTCACCCTTCTCGATGGAGCCGACCACGTCCTGTCCGCGGACGACCGTGCCGAAGATGCTGTAGTTCCCGTCCAGCCACGGCGTCGCCTGCAGGGTAATGTAGAACTGACTTCCGTTGCGGTTGGGACCGGAGTTCGCCATGGCTACAACTCCCGCACCGGAGTGGCGAAGCGACTCGTGGGTCTCGGTAGGAATGTGGTATCCCGGGCCCCCGCTCCCGTCACCCGCGGGATCGCCGCCTTGAATGACGAAGTCCTCTTCCACCCGATGGAAAGTCAGACCGTCGTAGAAGGGGCCGTCTCCCCGGGAGTTCTCAATGCTTCCTTCGGCCAAACCTACGAAGTTGGTCACCGTCAGAGGTACGACCTCGTACTTGAGGTCAATGACGATGGCCCCCCTGTCGGTCTCCAATTCGGCGTAGAGCCCCTCCTCCAGGTCGGGATACTTCTCCTCTTGTCCACCCGCGAAGAGTGGTGCGGCGAATGCGAATGCCGCCACGGCGAGGAGAAGGGCGCGCCCTGCGGTGGGGCCTTTTGGAGTCGGTGTGTCGGTGTATGAATTGCGTTTGGGCATGGCGAGCCTCCAATGTGTCTCTCCGGCTTGGCGTGCCCCGACCCGGCGCCCGGCCCCCATCCCGGGGACCGCAAGAAACGTCTGCGTCGCGCCGGAGCCGTGACGGCTTTATTCGCCGTCAATCTCCCGGACCCTGATGACCCCGTCGATTGCTCGTATCGAATCGAGTGCTTCCTTCCCGGGGCGGCGATCCAGGTCAATGATGTTGTAGGCTACTTCGTCGCGGTGGCGGTTGAGGAGATCGAGGATGTTAATGCCTTCGGCGGCGAGTATAGTGGTGTATTGGCCTACCATGTTGGGGATGTTCCGGTTGGCAATGACGATACGCGTCTTGTCCGTCTCCTGGACTTCGCAATCCGGGAAGTTCACCGAGTTCACAATGTTGCCGGTCTGCAGGAAGGCCCTGAGTTGTCGCGCGGCCATGACTGCGCAGTTCTCCTCCGCCTCCGGAGTCGAGGCTCCAAGGTGCGGGATCGCGAGAACTCTCTCGTTGCGAATGAGCTCCGGCTCCGGAAAGTCCGTGACGTAGCGATCCAGTACTCCCTGCTCGAGGGCGGCCAGGACCGCCTTCGAGTCGACCAGTCCTCCTCGGGCAAAGTTTAGCAGGCGGGCGCCGCGCTTCACGTTTGTCAGCGCACCGTGATCGATCATCTGCTCCGTCGCGTCATTGAGGGGGACGTGCAGCGTGATGTAGTCCGACTCCGCCAGGAGGGACTCCAGTTTGTTTGCCCGGCGGACCGTCCGGGAGAGCCCCCACGCCGACTCAACGGAGAGATATGGGTCGTATCCTATCACCTCCATGTCCAGGGCTATCGCCGCATTGGCAACCATGACGCCGATCGCCCCAAGCCCCACAACGCCGAGAGTCTTGCCTGCAACCTCGGGACCTGCAAACGATGCCTTCTGCTTCTCCACGAGAGTTGCCACCTCAGCGGGCTCGTCCACGCTTTCAACCCAACGGAGTCCCTCGTGGATGCGTCGCGACGAGAGAAACAGCCCGCTGATGACCAACTCCTTGACGCTGTTGGCGTTTGCGCCGGGGGTATTGAAGACCACAACTCCGCTCTCGGTGCATCGATCGACGGGGATGTTGTTCACCCCGGCTCCGGCGCGGGCAATCGCCTTAAGTCGCGGGTTGAACTCCATGTCGTGGAGCTTCTGACTGCGGAGAAGGATGGCATCCGGGTCATCCACGTCGGGGCCAACTCTGAACTCATCCTCGGTGAGGTAGGAGAGACCCTTGTCTGAGATCTTGTTGAAGGTCTGGATGTGGAACATGCTGATACTCCTGTTCGCGTATTCTTGGACGGAACCCGCCCCTGTGAGGGGCCCCGGCATCACTGAGTCGGCTACGTCTTAGGGGCGTCAGACTCCGCCGTGTCGGCTTCCATGAGCCTCAAGCCGAGCTCCTCGAGTTGCGCCGGATCCACGCCGGAGGGGGCTCCATCCATGGGGGTTGCGCCGACACTGTTCTTCGGGAAGGTCATGACCTCCCGAATGCTCTCTTCTCCCGCCAGGAGCATGACGAGTCGGTCGAGTCCCAGCGCAATGCCACCGTGCGGCGGCGGGCCGTATCGGAAGGACTCCAAGAGGAAGCCGAAGCGGCGTTGAGCCTCCTCTTCGGAGAAGCCGACAATGCCGAAGATCCGTCGCTGGAGATCCGGATCCTGAATACGAATGGATCCCGACCCGAGCTCGATGCCGTTGCACACCAGATCGTAGAGGTCCCCCTTTACTGCCCCGGTGTTGCTCTCCAGATCGTCAATATACTGCTCCTGCGGCATGGTGAACATGTGGTGCGCCGCTTCCCAGCGCTCCTCCTCGTCATTCCACTCGAAGAGGGGGAAGTCAACGATCCAGGCGAACCGGAAAGGCTGGTTCGCCGCCGGATCGAGCCGGTTCCCTACGGCGCGTCTGACCGCGCCGAGGGAGGTAACTGCAGTCTTCCAGCCATCCGCCACGAAGAGCAGCAGATCTCCCGGCTCCGCCTCCGCGGCCTGCACCACCTCAGCTGCACGCTCCTGGAAGAACCTGGAGATGCCTCCTTCAAGCGCTCCGGCATCGTTCACCTTCATCCAGGCAAGCCCCTTGGCGCCGTAGACCTTCGCCGTGGCTTCGAGCTCATCGATCTGCTTTCGGGAGTATCCGGCACAGCCTGGGGCTCGCAGGACGCGCACCGCGCCGCCGCTATCCAGAACCTTGTTGAAGACACCGAAATCGGATCCCGCCGCCACTGCCGCAAAGTCTCGGAGCGGCAAGTCGTAGCGAAGGTCGGGTTTATCGGAGCCATAGGTGTCCATGGCCTCCTGGTAGTCGAGGCGCGGGAAGGGGAGTGCGAGCTCGACATTCAACGCCTTGGCGAAGACGTTGGCCAGCATGCCCTCGACCACTTCGAAGATGTCCTCTTTGGAGACGAAGCTCATCTCCAGGTCGATCTGGGTGTGCTCGGGCTGACGATCCCCCCGGAGGTCCTCATCTCGAAAACAGTGGGCAAGCTGAAAGTACCGGTCGAAGCCGCCGACCATGAGTATCTGCTTGTACAACTGGGGCGACTGGGGCAGGGCGTAGAAGCGGCCCGGCTGCAGCCGCGACGGCACCAGAAAGTCCCGCGCCCCTTCCGGGGTGCTCCTGATCATTGTCGGAGTCTCAATCTCCAGGAAGGAACGCCCATGAAGAAACTCCCGCACGGCAAAGGAGACGTTGTGGCGGAGCTGGAGCTTGCGCTGCATTGAGAAGGAGCGCATGTCGAGGTAGCGGTACTTCTGACGCAGCTCGTCCCGCGCCTCGGTGCGCTCATCGATCATGAAGGGGAGTGTCTCCGACGTGGAGAGGATGTGAATGGCCACGGCGGCAACTTCGATCTCACCGGTGGACATGTCCGGGTTGATCATGTCATCGGGGCGCCGCCGCACCTCTCCTTCGACGGCAATGCAGTACTCCATCTTGAGCTCGCCGGCACGGGCCGCCGCGTCGGGCTGCTCATTCGGGTCGACCAGCACCTGAGTAATACCGTATCGATCCCTGAGGTTGATGAAGGTAACACCGCCGTGATCCCGCAGGCGATGGACCCATCCGTTGAGGGTCACACTGGTGCCGACACTGCTCGTGTCGAGCTCGCCGCAGGTGACGGTTCGCTTGTAAGACTCCATGGGAGCGAATCTACCATGCGGCCCCTGGGCCTTCAAGGCGCGGCGCCGCCCTCTGAAGTGGTGCCGGAATTGTTGATCCCTGATTCACCCGAGCCGGCGGCGAGCCGGACCACCGGGACGATCAGCCGGGAGGCCAACTTAGCGGGCGCCCGCCGATGATGTGAGCGTGGAGGTACTGCACCGTCTGTTGCGCATCCGGACCTGTGTTGAAGACGACGCGGTACCCGCCCTCCTCCAGGCCGAGCTTCTCCGCAACCCGGGAGACGCCCCTCATGAACTCGCCGACGGCTGTTGCGTCCGCGTCGCGAACGTCGGCAAAACTCTTGAGCTTGTTCCTGGGGATGACAAGGACGTGAATCGGCGCCTGGGGATTGATGTCCCGGAAGGCGTAGACGTGTTCGTCATCGTAGACCTGCTCGGATTCGATTTCGCCTGCGAGGATCTTGTCGAAGAGAGTTGTTTCGTCCATCTGAGTCTCCTCTCGGCAGCCTACCGTGAGCCCACGGTGCTGCTCAACTCCCGGCGCGCTCAGCCCAATCGGCGGGAGCCGGTGCGGCACCTCGTGCAGCCGAGCACGTGGAGGTGCTTGCGGCCCTGCCGTACGAAGAGTCTTGCAACGACGTAATCATGGTCCTCCAGACTCTCCTGACAGACCGGGCAGCGCCGTCCGGCGTGGGCGCCTGGACCGTAACAGTGGGGGCAGCCGTACATGTGGGTGATGGCGTCCTCGACGTGGCCGGCCCGATTCGTGCGCTGTCCCGGGCGCAACACCTCCTCCCGCTTCGTTCGGCCGTCGCCGGAAAACACCACGGTGCGGATGCGCTCGCCGCGATGCAGCATGGTGTTGCACAGGGGACACGGCTTCAGCACCTCGAGGGATTCTCGACTCTTCCTGGCCATGCGGTTTGCAAGCTGCGTGTAACCACCTTTGCGCAGCCGCAAAATGGTGAAGACCAGGTAGGCAATAATGCAGATAAGTACGATGAGTACGATCGTGTGAACCGTCACAACTCTTCCTGCTCCGTCCTTCGGTCGGGGGAGGCGCGACCTGAGGTGCCTATCGCACACGCCCGCCCTCTACGTGTACGATGAAGATATGGCCACGCTCTACGTCGTTGCTACTCCTATCGGCAATCTCGAGGATATTACGTACCGGGCGGTTGCAACCCTGCGCAGTGTGGATCTGATTCTCGCCGAGGACACTCGGCACACCCGGAAGCTCCTGAACCACTACGAGGTGCGCAAGCCCCTCATAAGCTGCCGCTCCCAGAACGAGCATGAGGTCGCCGCGCGGCTTCTCACCGAGTTGGATGCCGGGAGTAACGCTGCCTACGTAACGGACGCCGGGACTCCCGGAGTGAGTGATCCCGGAGCGACCCTGGTGCGCTCGGTTCGGGAGGCGGGCTACCACGTCTCTCCGGTACCGGGACCATCCGCGCTCACGGCGATCATGAGCGTGAGCGGTATGGGAATGGCTGCTGCCGGCTTTGCCGGTTTCCTCTCTCCGAAGGCTGGGCGGCGCCGGAAGCGCCTCAGACAGCTCCTGGAGTGGGGTGTGCCGTTTGTTCTGTATGAATCTCCGCACCGGATTGTGAAACTTCTGACCGATCTTGCCGATATGGAACCTGAGCGCCGCATTGTCCTGGCGCGGGAAATGACGAAAATTCACGAGGAGTTCGTGCTCGGCACGGTCCGTGAGGTACTGGAGAAGGTTGAAACGGAGGTGCGTCATCAAGGCGAGTTTGCTGTCCTTGTCGGAGGACCTGAAATCGTTTAATATTGGATATGTACGCGCCGATATTTCTACTGAAGGAAGGAAGGCTCTGGAATGACCATTGACCCACTCGGTCCTGTTGATCCTGTCCACAAGCCTGAGCAGTCTCAGCGGGCCAACCGGAGTCAGCAGGGACCCGGAAAAGACTCCATCTCCTTTTCCGACGAAGCGAAGCTCCGAGGTGAGGTTCACAAGGTCGCTGAGCAGGTCCGGAATTCCCCCGACGTACGGCAGGATCGTATCGAGGAAGTGCGGCAGAAGCTCGAGGATCCCGATTACATTGATGACAGAGTACTCAACACCGTCGCCGACCGCCTGATGGAGTTGTTCGAGCTCTAGGGCATCGGCGGGTTTCCGCCTTACTCACCGTACGATCCAATGACGGACCTCACCTTCCGAATCCCAACGACAGTTCTCTACGGTTCCGACAGCCTCACCAGGGTTCCCCAACTCGTTACGGACTTCGGCTCCCGCGCCGCGCTGGTGGTTGACCCGGCACTGTACGACCACGGTGTGGTCTCCCGCACCCGCGATCTCTTCGCCAAACAGGGCTTCAAGATCATCGTCTTCGACGAGGTGCGCAATCGCGCGACGACAATCGCCGCATCCTCCCTGGTTTCCCTGCTCCGGGCGAGCCAGGTCCAGGTAGTGATCTCCCTGGGAGGCATGCGCACCGCCGCGGTGGCGCGCCTGGCGGCCATGGCTGCGGGATCACACATGTCGGTCTTTCGGATTGCCGACGATTCCGAAGCGGTCGGTGCGTCCCTGCCGGTCATCTTGGTTCCCACGGCCTTTCGCGATCACTTCGCCCTGGCGGATCGCTTCGCCGTCATAGAGGGGAGCGCCAATCGGCTCAGCGTTGTGACGGGACCACCGGCGAAGTACGCAATCATCGACCCACGATTATCTCTGACACTCTCTCCGCGGTACGCCGCGGCGGAAATGATGGATATGCTCCTGGCCTGCATTGAGGGCTACATGTCCGCCAAGAGCACGTTCATTGCGGATACGCTCTTTCTGCGCGCCGTCGACACAATCAAGGAGGCGGTGGACGGGATGCTCTGGAATACCGACGATCCCGAGCCGTGGTCTCGCGCCTCCGAGGCGGCGCTTCTGGAGGCGGTGGGAATCACCATGAGCTCTCAGGGGATCGGCGGGGCGCTTACCTACGCCATTGCCGGGTCGCTCCGGGTGCCCAAGGCGTTCGTTGCGGCGGTGCTGCTGCCCCACGTTCTCGACTTCCACGCCGAGGTGGTATCCGAGAAGGTGGCAAAGGTGGCCCGCGCCCTCGGTGAGGATGTCCCCGGCATAAACCTTCACGACGACGCCCATCAAGCCTCAACTGTGGCGAGACGCCTCATAGGTAAGTTGGGATTGCCCGGACGGCTGCAGGACATAGGCCTCAACTTCGACGCCGTCGCCCAGGCCGCTCAGAGTGTGGTAAAGATGCCCATGGTGCGAAACAGTGCGGTCTCCTTCGGCTCCGACACCGTCCATCAACTGATTCGCCAGGCGTTCTAGTGGGGCGCACGAGCGCTCAACCATGATCACGATCCGCAAGCTCAAGACACTTCCCCACCAGACCAGGCTGCGAAAGACCGTATCGATCCTGGCGCATCTGGAGCTGCGGGAAACGGACCTCATCTCACAGCGCCGCTACCTCGGAGATCTTATGGGGACGGTCACCCGGGATCGCTCGCTGCCCCTGGAAATTCGGGACATTGCGCGGTCGCTCGTGGATGTCCTCGACCGCGCAGCCGACCGCGCAGCCGACGGGGCGGACCTCGACGGCGC
>CAZUVX010000027.1:28280-37767 GCA_964623865.1 uncultured Spirochaetaceae bacterium
GCGGACCTCGACGGCGCATTCGGCAGCGGAGCCCCCGGCGTGCCGGGCGCCACTCTGGACGCCACGATCCGCCGGGCGGTGAATACCCTTCGGCACGAGATGAACGCTTTCCTCGGGCGATCGTCGGCGGACTGGGACGTGTACGATTCCGAAGTGGGCGGTCTGGATGCATCCAGGCGGATAGTGCGGGACTTCTTTCTCTACCTGGAGGACCTGCGCTCGCCGTTCAACGTGGGGGCCGTCTTTCGTGCCGCCGAGTCCTTCGGAGTTCGCCGCATCTTCATCTCCCCGCACACCGCGGACCCGGAGCATCCCCGAGCGCGGCGCGCCTCCATGTCTACGACGGGGGTGGTGCCGTGGGAGCGGCTGCCCTTTCAGGAGGCGCACGCCCGCGCCGGTGAGCCCCACGTCTTCGCCCTCGAGACCGGAGGCACGGCGGTGGAGGAGCTCCTCCTGCCGGAGCCGGGACTGATGGTGATTGGATCGGAGGAACTGGGAGTGAGTCCTGAGGTCCTGGCTGCCGCCGATGCCTCAGCGGGTCGGCTGAGCATTGTCACCGGCGGCGTGAAAGGCTCTCTCAACGTCGCCGTGGCAGCCGGGATCGCCATGCACGCCTGGTGGTCGCAGAGGCGAACGCGGCCAAGCGGCGAGTGAAACGACCGGGCGGCGGGTGAAACGACCGGGCGGCGGGTGAAACGACCGGGCGGCGAGTGAAACGACCGGGCGGCGAGTGAAACGCGTCGGAAGGGTCGGGCCGGTTCGCCCTCTCAGGGATTGATTACGATCTCGTAATCCACGGAGGCGCCGGCGCTCTTCAGCATGGCGGCCACGCCGCAGTAGTTTTCCAGCGACAGGTCAATAGCCTTCCGGATCTTGTCCCGGTCGAGGTCGTTGCCGGTGAAGATGTAACGAAGTCTGATTGCCGTGTACGTCTTGGGGTGGCGCTCAGCCAGGTCCCCTTCGACCTCGAGCTCGAAGCTCTCGTAATGGACCTTCATCTTGCCCAGGATGGACGCGACGTCCATGCCGGTGCATCCGGCCAGAGAGGACAGGACCAGCGGTTTGGGACGCGGCCCATAATCCTCTCCGCCGACTGCGGGATCGGCGTCTACCCGGATGGTCGTGCCTTGCAGCTCCAGGTCGAACGCGAGCTTGCCGCGGTTGACGGCCTTCGTCGCATTGGTTGCCACGGGGGTCTCCTTGCCCGTCTATCGTTTCAGGGCTCGTTCGATTTCAGGTTGATTGAAGCCTACGATGATTCTTCCGTGGACGTCGACTACAGGGACGCCCATCTGGCCGGACTTCTTGACCATCTCATCGGCGCGGCGCTGGTCCTTGGATACATCGTACTCGGTAAAGGTGATCCGGTTCTCCTGGAAGTACTTCTTTGCCTTGCGGCAGTAGGTGCAGGTAGGAGTTGTATAGAGCTTGACCGCCATCGCAAAGCCTCCAGTCTTGCGTGGTTAATATATATCGAGAATGTAATATAGAGTGGCAGCCGGGTCAACTGCGGCGACACCCGGAGTCGGGGCCCGGGCAGCGCCCCGGAGCGGGGTCGGTTGCCGGGGGAAGAGCAGCATCCCGTGACGCGGGTCAGGCCGCTACCTGACGCTGGAAGGCCTCGTCGAGCTTTTTCTCGATGCGGGAGAGCTGTTCTTCATCTTCAATGCGGAACCACTCCAGGACCGCCTGGTCGAACTGCTCCATGCCGATCTCATCATCACCGTAGTGGGCAAGGGAGTTGGCCAGGTAGACCGTGAAGACGACATCCCGGTACTCCACCGGCGACAGCGTCGGCGTGTGATGGTACTTGATGGCGCTAATGAGCGCCTCCGGGAAGTTCCACTTCTGGGCGATCATGGCGCCGATCTCGGAGTGGTTGAGCCCCGCCGAGAGGTCCTCGAAGGTCTCCGTGGGGATGCCCTTCTCGCGGCAGAAGTCGTTGATCCGGTCAATGAGCTCGGGGTGCACGGATGAGAAGATGATCTTCCCCATGTCGTGGAGAATGCCCCCGACGTAGACATCGTCCAGGATCTCTCTCTTCCTGGTCACGCTCTTCGCCAGGTTGTAGGCGTAGAAGGCGGTGCGGTAGGAGTGCTCCCAGAGCCGTTTGACTTCTGCGCTGTCGGTCCCGAGGATCTTCTGGGTTCCGTAGGAGTAGAGGAGGTTCTTCAAGCCGCGCATGCCCACGAGCTTCACCCCTTCGACAATGTTGTCGACCTTCTTGGGCAGCATGTACTGGGCGGAGTTCACCACCTTCAAGAGGTCCGCCGTGAGGGCGGGGTCGGTGGAAACCGCTCGGGCAATGTCGGCAATGTCGGATTCGGGGTCGGAAATCATCGACTGAAGCTGAACGATGTTCTCCGGAAACTGCGGCAGCGCCTCGATCTCCTTCACGATCCGCGAGGAGATCTGCTCCAGGTTTTCGAGGCGCACCTCGGACATGGGAATGCTGATCCGGGCGATCGTCTCGCCGTTCTCTGCGTCAATGTCGAAGGCGTCCTCGCTTAGTCCGATCTTCTTGAGCATGAGAACCAGTATGACGATGCCAAGGCCGGCGCCTTCGGAGTCATCCAGGACCGTAGTGAGCGCTTCCTCCAGGGAGTTGAAGGCCCGCGATCGGGCAATCCGGTCGTAGACGCGGATCTGCTCCTTCTTCGTGATCGGCGTGTTGTTGATGACGTAGAGGTTGAGGACACGGCCTTTGGCGTGAAAGACGACCTTCACCCAGAGGCCCGCTTCCTTCTGCTTCTCCAGATAGTGGTTGATGTTGTCCAGGGTTTCCTGCTTGAAGTTCTTCATCCCTTCGGCATAGTCCTGGGGATCCCGAATCTGGAGCTCCTTCTCCCGAAAGTAGACGCGCTTGGTATTTGCCTTCTTGGCATTCACTGCAAGCTCCCGGAGGCAGTAGGCGAGAGCATCCTGGAGCTTCTCCTGCCCCATCTCCTTCAGAAAGACGGTAAGAATCTTCTCCAGATAGACTTCGGTTTCGTGGGGAAGGGTGTAGGACTTGACGGTGAGCGGTACCGCGCTGCGGGCGGCCTGTAGGACCTTCGCCGAATCGACTTTTTTCGCCATGAAGACAACCTTGCTGACAGATTCCGGCTTCAGTATATGGCGCTATGGAGTCATGTCAACTGACTGCCGACGCGTCGGAGCACCCGCGCACTCCGCCGGAGCACCCGCGCACTCCGCGTGCGCAGCCGCCGCTAGTTGCCGAACTCCTTCATGGTTCGTGCCATCTCCCGCAGGCGCGCCTGGACCAAGTCGTTTACCGAGCCCCGTTCGAAGGTCCCGTTTCCGACTTCCTCACCCGCGCGTTTGCCCGTGAGGATCTCGAGTCCCTCGTCGATGGTGTCCACGGCGAAGAGGTGGAAGGAGCCGTCGGCGACGGCTTCCTGGGTCTCCCGGGATAGAATAAGGTTGGGAATGTTCTTCCGGGGAATAATGATGCCCTGCTCGCCGGTCAAGCCGACCTTGCGGCAGATTGCATAGAATCCTTCCACCTTCTCACTTATGCCGCCGACAGGCTGGATCTGTCCCATCTGGTTCACGGAACCGGTCACTGCAACGTCCTGACGCAGCGGCACTTCGGTGATCGACGACAGGAGGACGTACACTTCCGTCGAGGAAGCGGAATCACCGTCAACCTCCACGTAGGACTGCTCGAAGGCAATGCTCGCGTGAATTGACAGTGGGAAGTCCCGGGCGTACTTGGCCCGGAGGAAGCCCTGGAGAATGTAGATCCCCTTGTCGTGAATCTCACCGGAAAGGCCGGACTCCCGCTCAATGTTGATGATGCCGTCGTCCCCCGGGGCGGTGCGCGCCGTGATCAGGACGGGCCGCGCGAAGGAGTAGTAGCCGCGATCAACGATGGCGATCCCGTTTATGCGACCCACCAACCGGTCCTCCACGTCAATGAGGAGCTCACCGCTGAGGATCTGCTCGTCTATCTTCTCTTCGGGCATGTTGTGGAGGTACTGCCGCTCCCAAAGCGCCCGCTCGACAATGCTGCGGTCGATCTCCGACGCACCGAGTTTACCGGCCCAGTATCCGGATTCCCGGATCAGATCCGCAAGCAGGCTGAACCGTGTGCTGAGCTTGTCCCGGATCTCCGCCAGACGCACGCCATACTCGACTACGCTTGCCATACCGTCTGCGGTGAGGGCGGGAAGGCCCTCTTCCCGACAGATCATCCGCATGAATCGGACGTACTGCGCCGTCGTGTCAGGGGTCCGCGGCATGACCAGATCGAACTCCGCCGGGACCTTGAAGAGCTTCGCAAAGTCCTCGTCGGAGTAGAAGAGGAGGTCGTAGAGCGGCTCCGCACCCATGAGAATGACCTTCAGGTCCACCGCAATGGGTTCCGGCTTGACGGGCCCCCCGTGGGGATTGGGCGCGGCGGGACCGCGAATCTCCGCGGTGCCCTCGTCCAGGGTTCGCTTCAGCTCGTTCCACACCTCGTCCTGGGCAAGCACGTCTTCGGCGCGGAGAATGAGATAACCTCCCGACGCTCGCAGCACCGACCCCGCCCGCAGCATCATAAAGCTGCTTCGGGGCTCGCTGCCGGGTTCCTGCACGAAATCCTGCGTTCCAAAGAGGTCCGCGTACTGAGCCCGGCGCTCGAATAGTATGGGCGCACGGGTGGCGTCGCTGTTGTCTACCAGGATATTCACACCGTAGCGCTGCAGGAGCTCCCGGCGCTCTTCGTCATTCTCCTCAGGCTCAGCTGCAAAGAGATCCAGATGCTCGAGCACGTCCTCCCGCAGGGAGGCAAGGTAGTCGTGGACGCGGTCGTCGTGGAAGCGCTCCCGTACGTGATTGAGAACCTCATCGATCTCGGGCCGGAGCTTCTCAACGCGGAGCCTGTGGATCTTGTCCTCCGCCGCGTCCCGCTCGTACCGGAGGCGGGCGAAGGTCCGGTTTAGCTGATCCATGTAGGTGAGGTACTTCGCCCGGATGGATTCCCACTCGCCGCGGTCGAGCTTGCCCCGCGCGACCTGATCCTGGAGGGTGTCGAAACTTACCGCCTTGCCGTTGCGAACCGGCATGAGGTCGGTTCGCTTCTCATCGTTCTCGTTACTATGGACAATTCGGAAGCCGTCCTGCGCAAGCTGCTCCTCCAACTCGGCAAAGGCTGCGTTCTCCTTGTCCTCCACTTCCAGGACCAGGCGATCCCGTTCCTCCTTGAAGGCGGGATTGTCCGACAGAACGGCGACGACCGACCGAATGGTCTCCATGAGCCGCTTGAGGGACTGCCGGAACTCCCGCGCTTCGCCCGGAGAGAAGTAGAGCACCCGTGGCTTGTCCGGGTCCCGGAAGTTGTAGACGCAGGCGATGTCGTGGAGGCGGTCCGTGTCGGATGCGTACTCTTCCAGAATGCTCTGGATCGCCGTCCGCTTGCCGGTTCCCCCGGCGCCCGTAACGAAGACGTTGTAGCCCTTTCCGCGCATCTCAATGGCCATGCGAAGGGCACGCAATGCCCGGGGTTGCCCAATGACATCGAACGTGCTCCGGCCGTCATCAACGGCGCTTATCTCTTCCGGATCGACCGAGAAGGCGACGTCCTCCGGGGAGAGGCGATTGTACGCACTTTGATCGGAGGCCGCCGCTCTCGCGTTCGCAAGGGGGAGTTTGGTGACCGTGCTGTACTGTTTCTTCATGGTTGGATCGATCGTGTAGTCTGCAGGTTAACATAGTACCAATGCCGGGGTAAGACAAGAGGCGCATGTTTTGCCGCTTGTTGAAGCACACCTGGGTGCGGGGCTGCAGCACATCCGCACGGGTTCTGCTGATTCAACCAACAAGGTTCGGGATACGTTACCCGTTCCCGCGCGCCCTCGGTTGCAAATGCCACCTCGACCACTATAATGGCCCCATGCTGCTTAAGGAGTTGGACCAGTACTTTCGCGGCTACCTCGCCATCGACGACATGGCCGGAATCGACCCGTCAATGAACGGCGTCCAGGTTGGACGAAGCGACACGGCGGTGGAGAAGGTAGCCTTCGCGGTGGACGCGTGTCTCGAGACCTTTGAGCGCGCCCGTGAGACCGGAGCACAGACTCTGGTGGTCCATCACGGACTCTTCTGGGGAACTGAGCAAGCTCTCACGGGGCATCACTACACCAGGGTGAAGTACCTCATGGAGCACGATATGGCGCTCTATGCAGTGCACTTGCCCCTGGACCAGCATCCGGACGTGGGCAACAACATTCAGATGGCCCGGGCACTGGAGTTGGAGAAGGTTGAGGCCTTCGGCGAGTTTCGCGGGGCGGCGATCGGGTATCGTGGCAAGTTGCCCGACGCCTTGACGCTGGAGGAGATTGTCACCAAGCTCTTTGGCTCGGCCGATAACGTGATCCAGAGCCTTCCATTCGGGCCGGAGCGTATCCGGCGTATCGGTATCGTTTCGGGCGGTGCGCCGGGATCGGTTCACGAGGCCATTCGCAAAGGTCTGGATTGCTTCATAACCGGGGACGCGTCGCATACGATCTATCACGCTGCCCTGGAAGAGGGCATAAGTGTTATCTTCGGCGGGCATTACAATACGGAGACATGGGGTATCGCGGCGCTCGCCGGGCGACTCGCTGAAGACACGGGCCTGGAGACCACTTTCATAGACGTACCGACCGGCTTGTAGCGGCGACCCCGGGGATCCGCTCTACGGGGCGGATTCGCCGCTCTACGGTTCAGAGGAGATACATGGCGACAAGGAAGGAATTGCTGCGGCCGCTTCTGTTGATAGCGTTAATCGTCACAGCGGACCAGATTACCAAGATGCTGGTGGTGCAGCACATTGCCCCTCTTGGGGATGGTGGACCCATAATTCAGGTTATCGGTGACTTCGTCCGGTTGATCCATGCGCGCAATCTGGGGATTGCCTTCAGCATGGGGCACGGCCTCGAAGCGGGAGTGCGATCGCTGCTCTTTGCGGCGTTACCGGCGGTCGTGTTGCTCGCCCTCATGGTGTACTACTTTCGTACTGATGAGCTCACGTCGTTGCAGCGATGGGCTATTGCCGGCATCGTCGGGGGCGGCCTCGGCAATCTGATTGATCGAGTATTCCGTTCGGCCGGGGTGGTGGACTTCATTGACGTGAAGTTCTACGGTCTCTTCGGCATGGAGCGGTGGCCGACCTTCAACATTGCGGATGCCGGCGTCGTCGTATGCGGTATTCTCCTGGTGGCCACCATCTTCATCGGGGAAGGATCAGCGGAACATGAACAAGAAGGTTAACACAGTACTATTCATCGTCGGGGCAACGATTGCCAATGTGCTCTTCATGTCGATCGTCTTCGTGGTTCTGTTCATCCTCTTCGGGCGCTTTCTGGCGCCGCTGCTTCCGCCCGCGGCAGATCAGATCGTCGTCGTCATCATCTTCGTTGGGTCAATCGTCCTGACATACTTCGCCTACCACCGAATGATAAAGCTCCTGACCAACCGGGTGGATATGGAGAAGTACTTCGATCCGATTTTCAAGAAGAAGCAGCAGTAGAAGGTCCGGAGATAAGTCCGAGCGGGTCACCGCGCTTCTTCATACGCGCGGTGAGGTAGCCCTCAGTATGGTGGAGTCGACGGCGTTTAGTAGCCGTCGGACATGGCGCGGTTCTGGTCCTTCTTGTACAGCTCGTTGTAGACGAAACCGCGGTTCTTGAGCTTGTCCTTGACTTCCTGCGGAAAGGGCATGTACCGCCAGAAGATACCTCGGATCTCACGGTCGAGTTTCTGCGTGCCCTCCGCTTCCTTCGTGAGCCAGAGCACGTAGTCCTGAACAAAGGCATCCTTCACGTCGCCTTTCATGCGGCGTTCACTGAACCACTGGTAGTACCATCCGGTAAGGCCCTCTTCCATCCAGTAGTGCTGCGCCTTCTCCTTGGCAATCTGCCACCGGAGGTCTCCGAGGGCAGCGATGATCGCCTCTTTCAGCTCCTTGGCGTACATGGGGATGGCCAGGCGGCCACGGCTGGTGGACCGGTTGTAGCGCTCGAAGGGCTCCCAGCAGATACCCTGATCCCCGTACGACGGGATGAGAATCACATACGGCACGATTCGGTTCGTCTGTCCCTTGTACGTCCGCAGGAAGATCTCGGGATCGAGGTATTCCGCCTCGGCGAGCAGCTTGATTACCATCTCCCGGGTGCCGAACTCCCGGAGGCTGCCGCGAAGGTACTGCTTCATGAGGATCGGGAAGTGATTGCCCTGGCGGCCGACGCAGAGCTTCGCCATCTGCCGTATGGTGTTCAGTTCATGCACCACCGTCTTGGTGTCGACGGCGTAGGCCTCTTCCAGATCGTCTTCCTTCTCCTGAAGCTGTTCCAGGTGCTCTTTGGCACTCTCGAGCTCGGAGACCTGGCGGGTGAGATCCTTGTTCAGGGTTGTGAGCCGACGAATGCTGTTGTTGATGTCCGTCAGGGCGGATCGTTGGGAATCCGAGAAGGGAGCAATGACGTTGTCGAATTCTTCCAGCGTCTCATGACTCGTCAGCCGGTCGATGCCGTCGCGGAGCTGGTCCTCTTCAGACTCGATCTCCTGGGCCCGTGACTTCACCACGTTGAGTTGCGCCTCATATTTGCCGCGGGTCTTCTCGACGAGGGCGAAGGTCTTCTCGGGAGAGCGCTTCTGGGGCGCCTTCGTCTCATCCACTGCGGAGGTGTTGACCTTGCCGCGGGCAACGAGCTGCAGCCACTCGTCCACGTAGTGGATAGGCTCGCCGGTTCTGTTCTCATGGATGACGCGGGAGAGCATCTCTCGCTCGTCTTTGGACAGGAGCGTCGGCAGGAGCACCCCGAAGCGGAGCATCAGGATCTTCGGCTGCGAGGGACTCCGGCGGATCCTCTCCGCAATCGAAGCGCTCAGCTCCCACACCGCCGGAATGAGCTTGCTCCGATACATGCCGCGGTCCTGCGAGTCCTGGGCGTTCAGAAACGAGGACAGGAGTGAGTGAACACGCTTTGACACCTCTCCCTCACCGGTAAGGACTTCTTTGTAGTATCCCTTGTCGGCGAAGTAGGGCTTGGGAGCCTCTTCCATCTTCTCGGGTACCTTGAAGCCACGGGACTGGAAGCTCGGGCCGCCGTGATCATTCGAGTCCCCGGACGCGCCGGGCTCATCGAAGAGGTCATCGAAGTCGGGAACACCTTCTCCGCCACCCTCGTCGTCGATGCTCTCAAGCAGAGCTTCAGCGTCGTCGTCGATGCTGGGGTCGTTGCCGGTGAAGAGGTTTTCGGGATTCTCGAATTGGTCGCTCATGTGTCGTCTGGGCTGTGCCGTTCAAGCGGCGTCGCGCTCGGGAATAGATTGTGTCCTTCTCGACACGAAAAGGGCTGATACCGGGGTATCAGCCCTTCCGGAGATGGAGGTGACGGGATTCGAACCCGTGACCCCTTGAATGCCATTCAAGTACTCTAGCCAACTGAGCTACACCCCCACGGGAACGCGGTCATGATACGAAGGGTGTTGAGTGATGTCAAGCTACGCGCACGGGATG
>CAZUVX010000028.1:0-15023 GCA_964623865.1 uncultured Spirochaetaceae bacterium
GCGAGGAGCGAGGAGTGGGGGGCGGCGCGCGGCGCACGTGGGTCACACCGCCACGGGCTCCCGTTCCGCGCACTCCGTGAGGTATCCGGTCCGGAGGCAGGTTTCGAGGAGCGCCTTGGTAATGTATTCCTCCGATTCCTTCACGGTGTAGTTGCCGACGCTGGTGATCTTCACGAGGAACCCGTTCGGGTGTTCCTTGAGCAGCTTCAGATAGGTGCGTATTGAAGCGGTGCCCTTCACCTCGAAAACCCGATTGGTGGATGGATATCGTTTCATAACATCCTCCCTTATTGTTCAATGCTCGGCAGAAGGGCTATCCTCGTTTAGACAAAGGCGCCCGCGGGTCACCAAGGCGCCGAAGGCTGCGTGCCCGGGCGCCCGGGCGCACGCACGCACACACACACACACGTATACGGACACAGACGCGTTCATGGCCGATCCTGTCCATCAAGCCGATCCATCGCAGCCCGCCCCTTCTCCGCCACCCGCCCCGTCTGCGGCGCCGGAACACATAGAGGGACTTGTGGACACGGCCCTGGCCCGGGGCGCTCGCCGGCTGGTGCTCCCTGCGGAGGTATCCGCCGGACAATGGCGCAAGCGGCTTGCACGAAGATCGGGCTGTGTGTGGGCGGACAACGTGGTGTCCTGGGACCGCTTCAAGGAGGAGGCCTTCGGCGCGTACGAGGAGCGGCGTCCGGCAAACCGGCTGATGCGGCGCATCTTCGCAGAACACTACCTGAAGGCCAACGCCGTCCGGCCGCGGCTCGAACGTCTCATTGCCCCCTCCTATGCGGCGTACTCCGGCCGCTACGCCGCCGCTTTGACGCTGCTGCTGCCGCACCTGGTTGCCCTTCGCAGCGCCGCCGGAGCGCTCCGTAGCACCACCGGAGCGACGGCCTCCGGACCGCACGGCGTCTCCGCGGTTCGGCGCGATCTGGAACAGCTTCATGCGGCATACGGCTCCTTTCTGGACGAACACGGCCTCTTTGAGCCGCAGTGGCGGTCCGCCACCCTGACGGAGCCGGCGGAGATGACGGCACTAATCGCCTGCGACCTGGCGACGGACTTCCCGGAGTACCATCCGGCCCTGGAAAAGAGCGACCGCATTCTGCTTCTCGGAGCGCCCCGTTGGTTCAGGAGCTCTGCGAGGCTCCGGCGCTATCCGACGGTGGCACAGGAGATCACGGACGTCCTGCTCCGCGTCGAAGCACTCCTGGCCGACGGCGTACCGGGTCACGAGATCGCCGTGACGGTGGGTGACCTCCCGACGCTCCGGGACCGCATTCAACTGGAGGCCTCCGCCCGGGGCGTTCCCATTGTGATTCGCCAAGGCCGTCCCCTTGCGGAGTACTCCGCGGTGGCGCTCTTTCCGCTCATGGCGTCTGCCGTGTCGGAGGACTTCCGCTTCGAGCGGTTCCGCGACCTCGTCCTCCACGGCGCCGTACCCTGGCGCGATCGCGGCGAGCTCCGACGCCGCCTGACCGCAGCGGCTGCGCGCGGAATTCTTCGCATAACAGACGTCGATGCAACGCTGGGGGCCCTGGCCCGCCGGATCCGGGGGATAGCAACAGCGCAAACCTTCGCTGCAATACGGGAGCGCCTCTACGTTTTCTTCGCGCAATACCTCGACACCGGATCACTCCCCGCCGACCAGGAGCGCGCCTTCCAGGCTGCCCTCGACGTCCTGACGGAACTCGCCCGTGAAGAGGAGCGCGGGCTCCCCGTACTGGAGGATCCCTTCGGTTTCTTTGTCTCTCTTCTCGCCGACCGGCAGTACGTGCCCCGGGATGAAGCCGGCGGAGTCGCCGTCTATCCCTATCGGGTTTCCGCGTGCATTGCGCCGCAGCACCATTTCGTTCTCAACTGCTCTCAGAGCGCAACAAAGGTCAGCGGGGCAGGGGCGGTCCAGTTGATCCCGGAGACCGATCATGAGGCTCTTGGGATCGATGCATACGACGTCAGCCACGCCATGCTCGGCGCCTATGCGGCTTCAGGTGATGCGGTCACCTTCACATTCTCCGACCGCGGCCCCGGAGGAGCGCAACTGCCGGCGGAGAGCTTCACGACCGCGAGCCTTCAGGAGCTCGCCGACCGGTTGGAGGACCCCCTGGATCTCGAGCGGCGCTACCTCGGCGGAGAGAGCCCCACTCCCCCTGAGCGGGTGTATCCCGCCCAGCGCTCCGGGCTGAGCCACATCATCGGTAGCGTCGAGCGCGCCGCAGAGGGGGACCGCGCCGTCACCGCCGCGCCGGTGCCGCCGGAGTTGTGGCGCCGGCGAGACGACAAGGGCAACGCCGACATTCCGACGGAGATCACCGTCAGCGAGCTGGAGCGGTACTGGAACTGCCCGCTGGGATATCTCATGGAGTTCGTCTACGGCGTTCGGGACCCGGACACGGTGCCGCTTCCCGCCGACCCGCGCCACATCGGTACGCTCTATCACCGGGTGCTTCAGCGTCTCTACGAGTGGATCAAGGAGCGCGACGGCGTCCTCGACGCTTCCCACGGGGAGCGGTACCGGGAGCAGGCGCGGGAGATCGCCCGAGAGGTCCTGTCCAAAAGCGCCACGCCCCTCCGCGATGTCGCCGAGTACGCCTATCTCGCGCTCCTGGACCAGATCACCGACTTCGTCATTACCTGGGATCTCGACAACTTCGACGGCTACGAGGTGTACGCTCTGGAGGCCCCCTTTTCCTACCCCTCCGAGGCGGCGCCGGTTGCCGGTGACCTCATGGGGCTCCGCGGGAGAATCGACCGGGTACTGCGGAACCCCGGGACCGGGGACGTCGTGGTTGCCGACTACAAGCGCCGGAACGTGCCGGGCAGAAGGACCATCGAGCTCGAGCTTACCGACCGTCCCGCGGCGGTCCCCGGCGCCGCGGACCCCGACAGGGAGCTGAGCCTGCAGATGGCGGCGTACGCCTATCTTCTGGAGCGAAACGGTCTCTCCGTGGAGGCGGCGCTGTACTTCAACCTGGAGGAGGCCAAGACCTCCCTGGTCTACGGCGGCGCCGGAAATCCCTGGCTCAACCGTGAACAGCTCGACACGTTGATCGCGCGAATTGAAGAGCGTCTATCCGCCCTTCCGGGGCGGCTGCGAGACGGCGACTTCCGGGTGCCTACTCCCGACTGGGGCTGCGCCGCGTGCCGCATGCGCGGGGTGTGCCGGGAGCGCTTCGTCGTGAGGTAGCCATGGAGGTAAAGAGACTCGACTCGGACCAGGAAGCAGCCGTTCACGCCACTGCGAACACCGTCGTTGTTGCCGGCGCCGGGTCCGGGAAGACCACCGTCCTGGCACGGCGGTTTGCCCACCTGGTTACGGAGCATGAGATCCCGGTGGATCGGATTTTGACCCTCACCTTCACGCGGAAGGCCGCGGCGGAGATGCACGAACGTATACATCGGCTCCTGAAGACTCATGAGGCGGATCCCTTCGTTGCGGAGCAACTGCGCCGCTTCGACGAGGCGCAGATCTCGACCCTGGACAGCTTCTGCGGCCGGATCGTCCGGGCGGCGGCGGGGCAGTTCGGTGTGGCTCCGGACTACCGGACGGATGAAGTTGAACTGCGGGAGCTCGCCCGCGCGGTCAGCCGGGACTTCCTGGTACGAAACCGCCGCAATCCCGTGCCGGCCCGGCTCGTGGCGGCAAACGGCTTCGACGCCGTGCTCGAAGAGGGTTTCGTTCCGCTTGCCGCCGACTATTTGAGTCTGGTTCCCGAGCAGGACTTCGAGGCGCAGCTGGATGGGCAGGTACGCTATCTGACGGAGGAGCTCGCGCGGGGTATTGAAGGACTCGGAGATCGAGTTGCCGAGATGCTTTCGGTGGAGACGCAGCCCTCAAGGGCCTTCGACCGCTCCCGGGACGTCGTATCCGGGGTTGATTGGGCCGCCATGCGTCCGCCGGGCGAGATAACGGAAGAGTACCTCATCGAGCTTTCGCAGCGGCTGCGTCCCTTCCACGCGTTGTCGAAGGCCGGCGGCGCGCGGGGAGATCCCGAGGCGCCGCTCTTCAGGGAGGCGATCGGCGAGGTGAAGGATCACGCCGGACGACTCGCAGGGCTTATCGGCACCCTGCGGCTTCGCGACGAACTGGCGGCGCTCTTCGCGCTGGTCGCCTCCTTTCGGGACGAGCTCTCCGATCTGAAGCGGCGGCGCGGCATTCTCTCCTATCGGGATGTCCTTGCCATGGCGGTGCACGCCCTCGAGGAGCTTCCGCCGGTGCGGCGCTTCTTTGCCGGACGCTTCGACCGCATCATGATCGACGAGTTCCAGGACAACAACGAGGATCAGAAGCGCCTCCTCTATCTCCTCTCCCTGGACGGGGCGGTTCTCGATCGCTACGGGGACCGTCCCATCTCGACGCTCGGCCCGGACATGCTCGCCCCGGGAAAGCTCTTCTTCGTAGGCGACGAGAAGCAGTCGATCTACCGCTTTCGCGGTGCCGACGTTCGCGCCTTCAAGGGGCTCGCCGGCGAGCTTGCGTCCCAGGGGAGCGACCCGGTGATCCTCCGCACCAACTACCGGAGCGCCGCTTCTCTCATTGTCTTCTTCAACCACCTCTTCTCCCGGGTCATGCGGGATGAGGCGGGTGCCGACGGCGCCGCCGACTACGAGGCGCGCTTCGAGGCGCTTCGCCCCGGCCCCGCCGCGGAAGAACAGCCCGGCTCCGTGGAGGTCCTCTACTCCCCGTACCCGGCCCCGCCGGCTGAAGCGGGGGAGGACCTTCTCCGACCGGACGAGGCGGAGGCCTACCTGGTGGCACGGCGAATTCTCGAGGCGGTGCGAGGTGAGAGGGCGCAGGTCGTCAATGAAGACGGCACCGCCCGGTCCCCGGCGTTTCACGAGATTGCCGTTCTGCTTCGCTCCTCAGGCAATCAGATCATCTTCGAACGGACATTCCGCGCCCTCGGCATCCCGTATCAGACCCAGAGCGTGCGCAGCCTCTACCTCGAAGCTCCCGCTTATGACATCTACGCCTGGCTGCGCCTGGTGACCGTGCCGGAGGATACCCAGGCCTACGCCGCGGTGCTCCGATCTCCTCTCGTTGGACTGTCGGACGATGCACTGGGCCTGCTGCTTACGGCGCGAACCCTCCAGGCGGGCTCGGTGTCGCCGGAGGCGGAGGGCGGGACAGCCCCCAATCCGCAGCCCTTCGGGGCACCTCCGGAGGCTCTTGCCGGGCTCGCCGATACGGACGCCCGACGGTACGAGGCTGCCGGAGAGATCTACCGGGACCTTGTCGCCATGACCGATGTCGAGGACCACACGGCGCTCGTGAGCTACCTCTGGAACACCCGCGGCTACCGCTACGTGTTGCTCCGGGACCCTTCACTCCACGCCTACGAAGAGCATTACGAGTACCTTCTCGAGCTCGCCCGGCTCTACGCCGCGGAGCCTCTCGCGGTCTTCGCCGAGGTGTTGCGGGGCCAGTTGGGCAGTTATCGCCGTCCGGATGACGTGGAAGTGGAGGCGGCGGAGCAACACGGCGTTCAGGTCATGACCATCCACAAGTCCAAGGGTCTCGAGTATCCGGTGGTCATTGTCGCCAACGCCGGCAACCGCGGCAGACAGGAGGGCATGGGCCGCAGTCCCTTCCACGTGTCGGAGCGGTTCGGACTTACCCTCAACCTTCCCACCCCGGATTGGGCCATCGACAATCGGGAACGCAGCAACTACTTCTTCGAGGCGGGACAGGAAGAGAACAAGGCGCGGGAGCGCGCCGAGCTGAAGCGCCTGCTCTACGTTGCGGCTACTCGTGCCCGGAACCACCTCATATTCTCCGGTGTCCTCAACAAGAGCAACATCAAACAGACGGACCACCACCTGGGCATGGTTCTGCAGGCGCTGGACCTGGATCCCGCCTCCAGCCCGGCTTCGCAGGTTGTCTCATTGCCCGGCATCGACGTGACTCTGACCGAGATTCCCCCGGTGCCGCGGCGGCGGCTGTTTGGTCGGCACTCCCGGGGTCGCAGCGACCTTGCTGCGTACCATCGCGATCTCGCCGCGACGCCGACGGTGAGCCTGCGCGTCGCCAGGACCGACTTTGCCGTTACCGAGGTCGCCGCCGCCGTGGAAGAGGCTCGGTGGGCGCAGAGGGCGGCGGCGCCGGAGGGTTCTCGCGGTGCCGCGGCGACGCCGGCACCTGAGGCAAGGGATCGGGCCGTCCTCGACCCGGACCTCTCCGCACTGCCCGAAGGAAGCGAGGCGCTCTTCGGAAGTCTGGCTCATGCAGCGGCGGATCTCCTGCTCCAGGAGACGGACCTGGAGGCCGCTCACGTGGATCCGGAGGCCCTGCCGTTCTCTCTGCGACGGGATGTGCCGCCCGACGCAATGGCGAAGGTCCTGCCGCAGGCGGAGTTCCTGGTGAAGCGCTTCCTGGCGGGTCCGTACGGGCGGCGACTGCGGGAGGCACGGCAGCCGCCGTACGTGGAAGAACCCTTCGTCTTGCACCGATCGTTGCGCCCCGGCGAGGCGTGGATCACCGGGCAGTTTGATTTCCTCGTGGAGGAAGAGGAGGCCGTCCTCATCGTTGATCTCAAGACTGATGCCGAGATGGCGCCGGAGCGGCACGCCGCGCAGATGTTCCTGTACCGCCGCGCGGCGGAGCGCATGTTCGGGCGCCCCGCGACGACCGTGCTTCACTATCTGCGGTACGACCGCGCCGTTGAGGTGGACGTGGAGTTCCCGGAGGGTGAGATCGACGAAGCTATCCGTCGCCTCGCGCAAACTCCAGTACGTAGTACCCAATGAGTCCCCGGCGCAGGCACTCCTGGATGGCGTTGCCACCAATGAAGTTGTCCCGCCACGCGAACGGCAACGGCACCAACCGAAGCACCGGCACCACGGCGCGAATCGCCCGGTCCCGGGGGCGTCCCAGCTCCAGGTGTGGAGTCAGGTCCTCCCGGTTCTCCAACACGAGGCCGGCGTAGTGCGCCCGCTCGGTCACCTCCGCCGGCGTAACCAGATTGTCCACGTGCCACCCCCGGACGTACTCGCGGATTACCCGTGGCTTCCGCAGCTGCTCCGGCAGTGGCGCGGTGAGAAAGTCGTCGCAGATGATCACCCGTCCCAACGGCGCGAGTAATTCGCTCACCGTTTCGAGGAGCTCCTCCCCGCAGGGGGCGTGAATGAAGGATTCCACGAAGTAGATGAGATCAAAGCCGTCCTCGTCCCGGAGGGAACGCATGAAGTCGCGGTCACAGAAGTCCCCGGCGTGAATGGACCACGCGCTCTTCGTGGTGCTCAGCCGCCGTTCCAGGAAGGCGGTCCCTCGTTCCTTCTGCACCGTGCTGATGGTGACGCCGACGACGCGCGGTATCCCCTGTTCGGCCACTGCCGCGACGGTACCGCCGACGCCGCACCCCGCGTCCAGCACCGTCTTTGCGCCTAACTCCGCGGCGCGCCACGCAATGTGGCCGTTCACGTAGCGAAGCGCTTCCGCCCTGCTCCTCACGCCGGGAGCCCACACCGCCCGATGGAGCACCCCTTCCGCGCCGCCGTGGCCGTACTTGAGGAAGCGCTTCGTGTTGCGGTCGTAGTAGCTCTGTACGTGCGAATTCACGGTCGGAATCCGGGGGATGCCGTGTTATAATCGGCTCACTTTCCGACATCCCGCGAGAGGCATTTTGACGTATCCGCAGCGCCTGTTCAACCGAGATCATGCCCTCCCCGACAGCGCAGTGGTTTCAGAAGGCATCCTCATGCTCATTGTGGCCGTGGCGCCGACCGGTGCGCTCGGCTGCTACATAGAACGTAAACAAGTTGTTTCATACACCTTCGAAAGGAGTTGAAGATGGCACGCGAAGCTCTCAATCCCTTCACGATGGCCCAGGCACAGTTCGACAAGGCCGCGGACATCCTGAATCTGGATCCTGCTCTTCGGGCGCTCTTGCGGGAGCCCATGCGGGAGCATGTCTTTACCATTCCCTTGAAGATGGACAGCGGAGAGGTCCGCATCTTCAAGGGCTATCGCGTTCAGTACAACAGCGCCATGGGTCCGACCAAGGGCGGCCTTCGGTGGCACCCCAACGAGACAATCGATACGGTGCGAGCCCTGGCGGCGTGGATGACCTGGAAGACCGCCGTGGTCGATCTCCCCCTCGGTGGCGGGAAGGGCGGCATTACCTGCAATCCGAAGGAGTTGTCACAGAGTGAGAAGGAGCGCCTGGCCCGCGGGTACATTCGCGCCGCCGGCCGCATCTTCGGAGTGCACCAGGACGTGCCCGCGCCGGACGTCTACACGAACCCGCAGATCATGGCGTGGATGATGGATGAGTTCGAGGTGCTCGTTGGGGAGAAGCACCCCGGTGTCATAACCGGGAAGCCGCTGCCCATCGGCGGATCCGCCGGTCGGATGGACGCGACCGCCCGGGGTGGGATCTACACCGTTCGTGAGGCGTGCAACGCCCTGGGCATCAACCCCAAGGGCGCACGCGTGGCTATTCAGGGTTTCGGCAACGCCGGGCAGTTCGCGGCGCGTTTGGCGCAGGAGCTCCTGGGCTGCAAGATCGTCGCCGTCTGCGACTCCCGCAGTGGCGTCTACAACCCCGACGGCATTGACGTAGAGGAGGCCATTTCCCACAAACTCAAGGAGTCGACTCTGGAGCGCTTCAGCGGGGGCTCGGCGATTGAGCCGGACGATGTGCTCACTCTGGACGTCGACATCCTCCTGCCGTCGGCGCTCGAGAACGCCATCACCAAGGAGAACGCCGATCAGGTCAAGGCGAAGATCGTCTGCGAGCTGGCAAACGGGCCGACGACACCGGAGGCGGACGGTATCCTCTACGACCGCAACGTCTTCGTCATTCCCGACTTCCTGGCGAATGCCGGCGGCGTCACCGTCTCCTACTTCGAGCAAGTCCAGAACACCTACAACTACTACTGGCTGGAAGCCGATGTACATCGCGAGCTGGATCAACGGATGACCCACGCATTCTCCCAGGTCTACGAGATGTCGAAGGACAAGAAGCTGGACATGCGCACCGCCGCCTACGCCATCTCCGTGGCGCGGGTGGCAACGGCGTGCAAGCTTCGGGGATGGGTATAGTCCCCTCGCCAGGACCCCGGGCGGCGGAGGCCCCTCGCGCGCAGCGCCACGTCCGTGGTGGGACTTGCGGCAGGTGCGTCCGGGCGGTCGGGAGCGCACGCCGCCCGCCCGCTCAGCCCCCCGGGGTCACCCGCCCCGTGCCGACCGAACCGCGGCAACCGCCCGGCTACTCTGCGCGTCCAGAAAGACGTCGATGCGTCGGTCCGGCACGGTAGCGGCTACGTCGACCACGCGTACCACCTCTTCCGCGGCGGGAAGCTCCTCCAGCGCCGCCGCCGGCACCATCTCTCGAAGGGCATTCACACCTTCGTGGAGGAACTCCTTTCGGAGCACGGAGTCCTCTCCATCCGGGTAGAGGGGGAGCGGTATTATGTCCGCCTCCATCAGGTCCTGGAAGAAGTGGGTGCCGTAGCTCACCTCCGGCGTGTAGCCGCTCCGATTCTCAGCTACCTCAATGAGCATGGCGGCGTTGTTGATGTCTCCGTAGGACACCTTCACGCCGAGGTCCATGCTGTTGCTTCCCCAGCGGCCCGGGCCAATGAGAATGAAGCGCCGCCCCACCAGCGAACGGTTGATCCGCCCGATGATTCGCGCGACGTGTACCTTGTCGGAGGCGTGCGACAGGGCGTGATAGGCCGCCGTATCCACGTAGACGATGTACCGCACGTCCTCAATGACGGCGCTCCGCACGACGTCCCGGGTCGTCTCGAAGACCACATCGGACTGTCGGAACTCCGGTATGGACACCTTGTGCATGGCGTAGCTCGCCTCGTTGAGGGGGCGGCACTGCAGCACGTAGAGCCGGCTCCCCTCGTAGGCGAACTCCACCTCCACTGCGGTGCCGTAGGCCCCTTCCAGAGTCTTCAGGACACGATGCATGAGTTCGGGAAGACGGCCGGCCTGGATCTCGCCGTCGAAGGTGATAACGGCGCTCCCGTAGTCGAGCCGGCCGGGAAAGGTCACCGGATTGCGCAGCTCCTCCGCCTCGACCACGGACACGACTTGTGACAGGTCGATGCTGCCGGACGCTTCCCGGCGGATGTAGTTCACCAGGTCCACAAAGTGGATCGTCTCCACTTCCTTGGTAGCCAGATTCAGGACGTCCACGTAGCGCTGTGAGTATCGCGTCTGGTCCGCAAGGGTGGCTTCCGGTCGCAGAGAGGGGTGGGACAGTGCCACGATGCGCGTGTAATCGTCACCGGAGCGCTCGACCGCGCGGGTGCCGAGCCCCATGACCAGCCGCATGAACCCGTCCTCACGCCGAATACGCTTGTTCCAGCGATACATGTTCTGGGACATTGCCACACCCGCGGCGGCGGGAAAGAAGTACTTTCCGTAACGGCTTCCCACAACTCGCTGCACCAGGACACACATCATGTCCTTGTAGTCGAGGAGATTCTTGTCCTTCCGGTATTGGATGACGCTGCTACCGAAGATTCCCAGGAAGACCCTCTTGATCGCGTTCATCAACTCCCGGCAGCGTTCTTCAAAGGGCCCCTCGTTGACAATGAAGACGGAGTCGTACTTCCCGTAGAAGGGAAAGCCCATGGAATCCTCCAGGAGGCTCGATGAGCGCACGATGATTGGCCCGTCCGAGAGCCGTCGGAGCATCTCCCGGATGCGATCCTCGATCTCCTCCGGGAAGGAGCCGTTCATGATCTGCGTGTGAATCCGTTCCTGGCGCTTCTCGATCTCCTCGGGATCGAGGTACTTCAGACCGTGTGCCTCTTCGAGACGGTTGTGTTCAATGAAGGCGTTGAATACCTGAGACGTAACGAAGAAGGACTCGATCTCCGCGACATCTTCATCGAAGCCCTGCGGTTCACCGATTGTCGGTCTCAGGATGCGATTGGCCAGAATGACCCCCGCCGCTTTCCCGCCGATGCGGCTGTTCGAGCCGTGTCGGCCGACGAAGTGTTGCAGGAGTCTGTGCACGTCCCGCATGTTGATGTAGTTCTTGGCCACGCCGATGAAGAAGAGGTTGTCGCTGATCAGCGCACTGATCAGGTAGACGCGAATGCCGATAGCGATGTTTGGTGAAATCTGACTCAGACCCAGCGGCAACTGGTAGAACTCCTCGAGGAGTTGTTCGACCCGGCGAAAGTCCGGGTTCTCGGTGTGCAGCTCACTCCAGATGCGACGCGCAAGTTCCTCCTTGTGGGCGAGATTGATGTAGTCCAGGATCTGATGATCTTCGAAGGCCTCGAAGGCGGCGCGCATGAGGTGCGCGGCGTAGACATGCTCCGAGCGGACCATGGTGTTCCACGGGTCGGCAAAGTAACTCTCCGGCGGATCGTTTCGGGCCCGATCCTGGAGCTCCTTGACGGTTGCAATGCCCTGCTCTTCGACAACCTTCTCAAAGGTCGCCAGGATGTCCTTGAGCCGGACGCCTTCCCGAAAAATCAGCTGGTAGAGGAGGTGTTCGCGGTAGTCCACGTGGCGGATTATAAACCGCCCGTGACGTGGATGGTAGGGTGAGCGTCAGGGTGGCGGGCGGGACGGTCCGCGGCGCGCACCCCCGGTCCCGGGCGGGGCGCCGCGAACCTGCACCGCATACGCCGATCGATTGGGGCGATCAACCGCGATACGCGGTGATCATCCAGAGGGCCTTCTCCTTATCCTTGAGCATGCCCACAGCGTCGTCCGCCGTGCCTTCGTCGCCGTGATCGGAAGCAACCGATATGGTTTCCCGGAGACCGGCAATAAGGCTCTTGAAGTCCCCAATCAGCTCGTCCGCCACTTCGGTCCCGGTGTACCCGCGGCTCTCGATCTCCTTGAGCTTGCTGACCCGCACGTAGTCCTCGAGGCGCGCCAGGGGGCGCCGACCGAGCTTCAGGATGCGCTCGGCGACTTCGTCGATCTCCTCCGCCACGGCGTCGTAGAGCTCTTCGATCCTCTCGTGGAGGGTGTAGAAGCTCGGGCCCTCAATGTTCCAGTGAAAGTTATGGAGCTTCCCGTAGAAGACGTGAAGATCCGCGAGGTACTGGTTGAGGTGCTTCGTGACCGCATCAATGGCCTCATCACTCAATCCGACCTTTACCTTTGTCTTTTCCGTTGCGATCTGACTCATTGCTGTCCTCCTAATATTCGGAACGATTCTTAATAAGGGTACAAAATGCCATACCCACCGTCAACTCGAGTTTCCCTTGCAGCGCCGCCGGTCGATCTCCCGCGAAGGGCCGGGCGCCGCTACCCCTCCTCGCCGGCGTCCCTGTCGGGGCGCGTGAGCTGCGCTGCGCAGGAGGCGCACAACCCGTGAAGGTCCACGTGCACCTCTTCGACCCGGTGACCGCTGTTGTCGTGAATGCTTCTTGCGTACTCGCCCAGGGATGGTGCCGGAATGTCAAAGATGTTGCCGCATCGCCGACAGATGAAATGGCTGTGGTGCTCCGAGATCGCCTCGAAGCGGTCGAAGGTGCTCCCCGAGGCGAATCGCCGTACCGCTCCCTGCTCGACCAGGATGTTGAGGTTGCGGTAGACGTTCCCCAGGCTGGCCGAGGGGAACTCGTCCTTGATGCGGTCGTAGACATCCGCGGCCGTGAGATGGCTCCCGCTCCGGTTGAGGCTCTCGAGGATGCGGTCTCGTTGCCGGCTCTTTCGCAGTCGTCGCGTCTTTTCATCCATGGCCCCGCACCTGTCTCATAGTAGTGCAAAAGCTACGGTGTCGGGTGGGCGGTGTCAAACCCGCGCTCCCGGGCCGGCGAACCGGCAGTGCACGACCGCGGCCGCCGCGTTGAACCGGCTCGCGCTTCCGTGGTACCGTCCTCTCCATGGACAATCTGCAGCTTGCCCGGGCAAGCTCCGCATTGGCGTCCAGGCTCGTTGATTCCTTGTCACGAGTTATTCGCGGCAAGGACGATTTCCTGGGCATGGTCGTGAGCTGCCTCATAACGGGCGGGCACCTCCTCATTGAGGACGTTCCGGGACTCGGCAAGACTACAGTCGCCAAGACCCTTGCCGCCCTGATTGCTCCGGAAGAGGCGCACCGCGACGGCGACGGGCACGTCACCTTCCGGCGCATCCAGTTCACCCCGGACCTCCTCCCCTACGACATTACCGGTGTGGATATCTTCGACCCGGAAAAGCGCGAGTTCGTCTTCTCCCCCGGGCCGGTCTTCGCGAACATCGTGCTGGCGGATGAGATCAACCGCTCGACCCCGAAGGTGCAGTCCGCCCTCCTGGAGGTCATGGCGGAGAACCAGGTTACCATTGGCGGCCACACCTATCGCATGGACGATCTCTTCTTCGTCATGGGCACCCAGAACCCCGTCGAGGTCGAGGGGACCTATCCGCTACCGCTGGCACAACTCGACCGCTTCATCATGCGTCTGGAAATCGGGTATCCCGCTTCCGACGTGGAGCTGGCCATTCTGAAGGACGACCCCTCGGTCACCGTCATGCCGTCGGTGGAACCGGTCTGCACGAGGAGCGAGATTCTCGAGGCGCGCCGGGCAGCCCGGGCGGTCCACGTAGATGACGCTCTCTTTCAGGTGATTGTGGGTATTGCCGGGGCTACCCGTACGCACGGGTCCATTGAGTATGGAGTCTCTCCCCGGGGCTCCCTCATGCTCGTCCACGCCGCCCGCGCCTACGCCCTGGTTCACGACCGAACCTACGTCGTCGACCAGGACATCATAGATCTCGCTCCTGCGGTACTGGGTCATCGAATCAAGTTGCACGACGCGCGGACCGACCCGCGAGCACTCATTCGAGAGGTGACCCTCGCTCATGTCGACCGTATCCATCGGTAGTCGATTCCGCTGGAATCCAAGCGGTATTGCCGTCTTCCTGGCCGGGATCGCCGTGCTTGGAGCCGGGATCCTGCGAACCGAGCCGGTGACGCTTCTCTTCGGGGGCGCACTGACCGCTCTGGTTCTGTACACCACCCTCGCCGGGTCGTTGACTACCGCAGTGACCGCGCGGAGGTTGCGGCGGCAAGGGGTCCAGGTTGAGCTTGCCCTTGATCCTGACGAGGTCTACAGCGGGGAGTCTCTCCGGCTCGCTGGAACGCTCCACGCCCGAATGCTCGGGATGCCCGGGTTCCTCTTCTACGTTGTCGCTGTTCTCGAGGGCCCCGGCGGAAGGAGACTCTTCGTTGATGCGCCGATTCGTCTCCGACGTTCAGCCCGCATTGACGAAGAGCTCGGCGGCGTTCGCCGGGGACACTATCTGTGTGAAACGGGCTCCTTCCGCATCCGGGATCTCCTGGGGTTGACTCACGGGGTGGTCTCCTTCCCGCTTCACCTGGAGGGGTGGGTCCGGCCCGCCTTCGAGGCGCCGCCGATACCGTTCACCCGCGGCGCAGACTCCGGTGGTGAACGCTTGGTCACACCGATTCGCCGGCGCACCGACGAGCTCCTGGAGACGCGGCGGTACGTTCCCGGCGACGATATTCGGCGCGTCAACTGGAAGATGTACGCTCGCTGGGGGGAGCTCCTGGTTCGAATCGGGGAGGAGGCTCCGCCTCCACAGGGGGCACACCATTGCATCCTCCTCCTCGGTGCTCCCGGCGCGGCCTCGATCGGTGACGGGAGCGGTGTTCCGGAGGGAGGAAGACGGGCCGCAGAGGCGTCGGCACTGCTCTGCGACCGTCTGGTTGCCCTCTTCGGCGGGTATTGCACCGCTCTTCATCAGCTCGGTGTGACGGTTACCGCCGAGATCTCCGGAGGTGCCGAGGCGCTTCGAATAGAAGCGAGCCAAGAGAGAGAGTTCGAGCGGCGACTTTCGGGGGTGTGGTGGCACCGGGAGGCGACGCCACCTGCGGAACCGCCGTATCGACAGGTGACCCTCTTTGCGGCGCCCGGCGCGGCGGGGCTCTCGGAGCACCTTGCCGCTCTCGGCCGGAGCAGGGTTCTCGTTGACGTTGTGATGGTGGTACCGGTGGCCTCCGATCCCGAGTCGGGAGCGGCCGGCGCCGGTGCAGCCGGGCCCGCGGAGACACCGGCGGGGACGGTGACACCGGCGGGGACGGTGACAC
>CAZUVX010000028.1:15123-19651 GCA_964623865.1 uncultured Spirochaetaceae bacterium
GACACCGGCGGGGACGGTGACACCGGCGGGGACGGTGACACGGGCGGGGACGGAGCCGCAGAGCGTCCCCACCGGACTGTCGGGGGAGGCACGCCGTGAGCGACCCGCGGGAGCCGTTTTGCGTCGAGTCCTCTTCGTTCGTGGAGGACGCCGGTCCGACGGTACCGCCTGGGCCTCGCAGATCCGGCGCATGGGGGAGGAGTCGCGGAACGAGCTGCCGCGTCGCAGCCATGGAGTGAGACGTGTCGAGGTTGTCTGATTCAGCGAGGGAGCGTGGCGGTAGTGCCGGACCGGCGGTTCCGGCAGGGGCGACTGCTTCGAGCGGGGCGACGGCACCGGGAGCGCCGGCCGGTTGGGTCGGGTTCTCCGCCGGAGTGGGTCGGAACCCGACCAGGATGCACCGACTCTCCCTTACCGCCCTCCACACGGTGGTGCTGCTCTTTGCGGCGTATCACTTCGCACAATTCCTGGCGCCGATTCTCTCAATCGGGTTTCTGATCGGCGCCGGTGCGGTGACCGCGGGGGCGGCTCTGACCATCGAGCGGCTCCGGCTGCGGCTGGTTCCCGGATTCATTCTCTTTGCGGCTGCGGTGGCCGCGGCACGCGGCGCCGTGGAAGTTCTGGCGCTGCTTCGCCGCGGGCTTGGTGACACCACCGCCGCGGACGCCATGGTGCTCTTCCTGGACACAAACGCAGTAGCTGTTCTCCCGGTCGTCCTGGCGCTCTGGTTCAGCGTCTTCCTCCTGAACCGGCGGCCCCGGGGGTATCGTGTCCACCCGGTGTTTCTGGCGCCGCTTCTCCTGGTGCTGTTCTGGACGCAGGGCCGGTACAACCTCACCCTCTACGACCATCCCTTGAGTTACGCCCTGGTGGTCGTCGCCTTCGCGGTGCTGGAGCTCGCGATCCTCCTGGTCGCCTTCCGGGCGGTCGGTACCGCGGATGCGGATGACGCCGCCGGGGCGGTGGCCGCCGCCGCGGGTGGTGGGGGAGGCGGGGCAACGGCGGCTTCCCGCGCGGGGCAGCGGCGCCACGTGATCCGCGGTGCGGTGTCGTTCCTGTTGGTGGTGATCCCCCTGGTGCTGCTGATCGGCTCGGTCCTGTACACGCGCTACGCCGAGGGGTCCGCCGCCCGCGGCGGCGGTCTCCTGGAACCGACGCTCTTTCGCTTCGACTTCTCCGACTATCTCCGCCTGGAGAGTGAGATTTCTCTCAACGACGATCTGGTCCTCTTCCTGAAGAAACCGCCCGGGGAAGAGCGGAGCTATCTGCGCCGCTACGTCCTCTCTGCCTACAACGAGCGGCGCGGTTTCTACCGCCACGATGCGGTGGCGGTTCCCGGCGCCGTGGGGAACGCCCCGCAGCGCTACGAGGATCCGGGCCACCACGCCCGGGAGACCGTGGTCCAGGAGCTCTACCACGTGAACTTTGACCCGGATTCCCTGGTGGCTCTGAACTATCCCGTGCAGGTAGTCCCCTACCGGGCGTGGCCGGAGGCGTCCTTTTCCCGGGTCTACCAGGTCACCAGCCAGGTTTCCACGGCGGATCGCCTGGATCTGGTCTCGGTGTCGGACCCGAAGGCGCCGACGCCGGAAGGGCGCGCCCCGGAGGACCTTTACACCGCCGACGGCGGCACCGCGGCCATTGCCGAGCTTGCCCGGGAGATCACCGAGGGTATTCGCAATCCTCACGAGCAGGTTGCCGCAATCGAGGAGTACCTGCAAACGGAGTACTTCTATTCCCTCTCCCCCGGCGTGGCCGCCGACGGCGACCAGCTGAGCCACTTCCTCTTTGAGAGCCGCAAGGGCTACTGCTCCTACTTTGCATTTGCCATGGCGCTCATGGTGCGCAGTCTCGACATTCCGGCGCGCGTTGCGGTGGGCTTCTTCGTGGACCCGCGTCTCCAGGTGCTGGACTTCCACGTGGTCCGGGCGGACATGGCCCACGCATGGGTGGAGGTGTACTTCAACGACTACGGCTGGATCGAGTTCGATCCCACCTCCGAGATCGTAGCCCCCGGCGAGGATGTTGAGTTTGGTGGCGATGTGCAGGTGGACGAGGTCGCTTCGCTTCTGCAGGAGATCCTGGAGAATCGGGACCAGCTGGCGCCCTTGAGTGCGGAAGAGGAGGCGGCCGCCGACGACGACGGCGGGGACACCGCCGTGGCCGGCGCCTTTCGACTTGCCCGCCGCTGGTGGTGGGCCCTCCTCCTGGGGACGGTCGCGCTTCTTCTCCTGCTGCGGCACGGAAGTCTGGCTGGGTTCGGCCGTTCCGTGGGTTCCCGACGTGGCGTGATTGCCCGGTATCGTCGCCTGCACCGGACGGCCTCGTACCTGGGCCGGCCGCAGCACCGCAGCGAATCGATCTACGAGCACGCCGATCGGGTGGGCCGGGAGATCTCGGCGCCTCTGCATTGCGCCGCGGAGCTCTACCTGGCGGCGCTCTTCGCCCGGGACGACGCACTGAGCGATCCGGACGCCTTTGCCGTTGTGGAGCGGGTGGTCCGCCGCGCCCTGTGGCGGAAGGCGGCGTGGAAGCAGCGGGTGCGCTTCGTCCTCTTCCCCTTCGGAGCGGCCGCCCGCGGTGTCGGCGCCGACGCCGGGGCCCGGACGGCGGGGAGGAGACCATGAAGGGAGCGCTGTCCGCGGGCTGTCGCCGGCGGTGTACCGCCCGGGCGGCGGCCGTCTGCATCGTCTCAATACTACTGTTCGGTCTGCTCCTCCTGCCCGGCACGTATGCCCAGGAAAGCGAGCCGGACGACCGAGCCGCATGGGACGGAGAGGACTACCTCTCGGCCGTGGAGGCGGCCATTCGTGCGGAGCGGTACGATCGCGCCGTGGATCTTCTGGATGAGGGGAAGGAGCGCTTCCCCGACTACGTTCCCCTCTACCTCCGCGCGGGCGATCTCTACCGCGACGAGGAGCTCTACGAGATGGCCCTGCAGGAGTATCGCCGGGCCGAGGATCTGGAGCCGGAGAGCTATCAGGCGCTGCACGGCCAGTCCGTCGCCCTGGGCAGGTTGAATCGCGAGCGTGAGGCCATTGTGGTCCTCGAAGAGCTTCTGGAGCTCTACCCCGACAGCATTGAGGTGATCAGCGATCTCGGCTGGATGTACTTCAAGACGCATCAGCTGGCGAAAGGGGAAGAGCTTCTGAGCGGGGCTCTCGATCGACTCGGCATGAATCGCAGCCTGGCCATGACCCTCGCTACGGTCTACGCCGACATGTACGACTACGAGAAGGCGAAACGCCACTACGAGATGGCGATCCAGGACGCCCTTCAGGACGGGCGAAGCTACTTCGCCTCCGTTGCGCAGTACAATCTCTCCCTGGTGGAGAAGACCTTCTACAACTTCGAGGACGCCCTGGAGTCGACGGAGGAGTCCCTCCGGCTTGCTCGCCGCCCGCCGGGACTCCTTGCCCGGGGAGAGCTCCAGGAGCGGCGCATGCGCTTCAGCGACGCCCTTGCCGACTACAACGCTGCCTACTCCCTGGACGAAGAGACGCCCCTTGCGAAGGTGAGCCTGGCGAGCCTGCACCAGAACTTCGGGCGTCTGGAGCAGGCGCTTGCATACGCGAAGGACGTGTATGAGGCGGACAGCTCATCCTGGATGTTCAACTTCGGGACAGATGTGAACCGGCACGGCATGGATATTCACGGGCTCATGGCGGACATTCATGAGGGACTCCATCATGAAGCGCGTTTCGAGAACGTGTCCGGGATCGGGGAGTGGCTGGACCGGCTGGTGCGGCGCGTTGGATACCGCATCCAGGCGTGGTTTCACCGGCGCAACGAGCGGATGTTCGCCCGCCGTGTTGCGGAGGCGTACAAGGAGGAGGGCAGCAGCCTCAACGCCAACTGGACGTTCTATCGCGCCTACGAGGACTACCCCGGGAAGGCGTCGACATACCTCGACCGCGCCCGGGAGTTCGAGACCGCTTTGATTCCCGATAGCCGGGGATTCTACGAGCTCCGGGCGGGAGCGCTTCGGGGCGACCTGAGCGCCCTCATGAGCGCCCGGGACGACTTCGACCCGACCTGGGAGCGCCTGGAGCTCGCCGAGGCGGCGCGGGAGCGTGCACGTATCCATAAGCGTGAGGGGTCGAACGCGGCGTATGCCCAGGCGATTCGGGAATTGTATACACTCAACCCGGGCGGTCTTCGGCAGTACGGGCTTTTCCTGCCGGTGAAGCTGGAGCTGTCCATGCCGGCATTGGACGCGACCTCGCACCGGCGGTTAACCGCGGCCCTCGGACGCGCCGGGCTGGTTCCATCTTCCTCCTCGGAAGAGGCGGCATTTCGCCTGGTCGTAACGGGCTACTCCGACGGGGTCATTGCGGGGCTCTACGACGAGGACTCGCTGGTTCGGTCCGAGCGGCACACCCTCGAAGGGGTATCGAGGCGCAGTCTGGCCCGCCTCAGCACGCGCATTGCCGCCGGCGTCTTTGCCGTGCAGTAATCGCCGGGCGTCGGCTATTCACCGGGCGTGGGCGGCTATCCACCGGGCGTGGGCTATCCACCGGGCGTGGGC
>CAZUVX010000028.1:19751-23426 GCA_964623865.1 uncultured Spirochaetaceae bacterium
GGCTATCCACCGGGCGTGGGCTATCCACCGGGCGTGGGCGGGTATCCCGCCGTCACCACACGATGAGATTCGCCCCGTAGGCGAGGCCCGAGCCGAATCCAACGGTGAGGACGCGGTGTCCCCGTTTCAGAATGCCCTCGTCCTCCATTTCGGTGAGGGCTATCGGAATGGACGCGGCGGAGGTGTTCGCGTAGCGCTCAATGTTGGTGTAGAACTTGTTGAAGTCGAGACCGGCCCGCTTTGCCGCCGCCCGGATAATGCGAACATTCGCCTGATGCGGCACGACGTGATCGATCGCCTCGAAGGTGAGACCGGTCTTGTCCAGGAGGGCGTGGATCGCCTCGGCGACGGCACCTACGGCGAAGTTGTAGACCAGCCGGCCGTCCATGAAGAGAAAGCGATCCGCCGGCGGGGTTTCCCCCTCCACGTAGGGACGGCGGCTTCCCCCCGCCGGTCGGTAGAGTGCTTCGGCGCCGGATCCGCGAGAGCGCAGGTAGCTCTCAACAATGCGTGAGTCAGCGGCGTCGTCGGTGCGGCTGACCACCGCCGCCCCTGCGCCGTCGCCGAAGAGGACACATGTCCCGCGGTCCTCCCAGTTGAGAATGCGCGTATAGACCTCCGAGCCGATCACGAGCACGTGCTCGAGGCCCCCGCCCCGGATCATGGCGCGCGCCGTCTCCAGACCGTAGACGAAGCCGCTGCACGCGGCGACCAGATCCATGGCACCGGCGTTCTCCGCACCGATTTTGTCCTGAACGATCGACGCTGTTGCCGGCAGCCCCGGATAGTCGGGGGTGGATGTGGCAAGGAGAATGAGATCGATGTCCGAGGCGCTGAGCTCGGTCCTGCCGATCGCCTTCCGGGCCGCGGCGGCCCCCAGGTCGGAGGCTGCCTCCTCCGGCGCAGCAACGTAACGACGGCGGATGCCCGTGTGAGAGTAGATCCACTCATCCGATGTGTCGACGATCTCCGCGAGCTCCTCGTTGGTCATGACGCGTGCGGGAAGGTGTGCCGCGACGGATTGGACGTATGCTTCCGGCATAGCTTGTCTCCTGATCTTTCGACACAAGGTAGTCCGCAACTCCGGCGGGGTCAACGCGACATCTCGGCCGGTAATGCAGTACTATGCCGGGGAGACTCGATCGAACGAAAGGATGCCGCTTTGCCGGAGGGCTTCGTCTCGCTATCCGTTCCCGTACTGGTTGCGCTCTACGCCGTGATCTGGATCGTCATTCACATCGGTTCCGGCTACCTTGCCCACCGCTTGCCGCTTCGGCTGTTCCTGCGGGAAGGGCAGCTGTGCCGGACTCGGCGCTGGGAGCTCGACGGAGCCGTGTACCGGCGCGTGCTGGTACACCGCTGGAAGGACGCCGTCCCCGAGGCGGGCTCCTTCTTCAGCGGCGGTTTCTCCAAGCGCGCCCTGGCCGGGCGCGACGCGGGGTACCTGCGGCGCTTCATCTCCGAGACGTGCCGTGCCGAGTTCTCCCACTGGCTTGCCGCTGCGGCGGGGGCAACGTTCTTTGCCTGGAACCCCTGGTACGTGGGCGTCATCATGCTGGGGTACGGCGTGGCGACGAACCTCCCCTTCATCATCGTCCAGCGCTACAATCGCGCCCGCTTGCGGGCCTTCCTGGATCGGCACGGTTGAAGCCGCTGCAGGACATCCGGTGTTTCCGCCCGGCTTCCATTGCCTGCTATTGCGCGCCACGGCCGGTGGAGTCTCTTCCGCGTCTGGTTCGCGCCGGGTCGATGCGAATGCTGCGCCCTTTCCAGGTGACGCTGTTGCGGACCACGGTGAAGTACAGGGATCGCAGAAACACCCACACGAAGAACGCCAGAGGCAGCGGATAGAGCAGTGCGGTTGCCGCGCCGAAGTTCCCGATGCGCCGGAGCAGCCACCGGAGCTGTACCACGTAGGCGCCGTAGAAGGCCGAACCGATTATCGCGGCGGGCGTGAACCCCGACGCCGGCGCCACCGCCACGAGGCGCACAGCTACGCCACTCCCGGCGATCCACGCGGATATCATGAGGAGGAGCAAGGGTGCCGTGGTCATGGCACCGCGGGCGAAGTTCTTGGTCCAGCCGTCGGTTACTTCCCGGAGCCCGCCGGGATACATCCGGAAACTCACTGCACCGCGCCCGGCGAAGTTGGTCAGTTCTACACCCTTTTCGGCCATGGTGCGTCCCAGGGCGACGTCCTCGAGCACCTCGTTCTTCACGACGGCGTGACCGCCCGTTCGACGGTAGTCTTCCCGGGTGCACACCAGACACGGGCCGAAGCTTCCACGGGGCCGAATGTGGCTGCCGAGGATAGTGAAAGAGCGCAGCGCAGCCATGAGCACGATGTTGAAGAAGGCCGACAGCCGCTCGTATGCGCGTTGCATGTGGTGATAGGGCTGCACCGAGATAAGACCGCCGAAACGGCGGTGCGCGGCAATCAGGCGCGCCAGGCCGCCGCGCTCCAGGGTCGTATCGGCATCCAGAAAGATCAGCAGATCACCGGTGGCATGGGTCGCACCGGTCCAGCACGCCCGGGGTTTGCCGAGCCAATCCTCCATGCCGCCGCCGGGTTGTTCCACCCGCGCACCGTACCGTTCCGCTACCGCCGCGGTTGAGTCCTCCGAGTAGTCGTCGACGACAATGACCTCCGCCGGAGCCGGGACCTGCTGTCTGAGCGATGCCAGAAGACGCGGCAGCTTCGTCTCTTCGTTGCGGGCCGGGATGATGACGGAGACCGACCGCGCCGCCTCACCTGCCGAGTCTCCGGCCTCACGCCTCGGCCCCGCCGCGGGCAGATCGCGAATGCGTCCCAGAAAGAGGAAGGCCGGCGACCAGAGGATGCACAGTACGATCACGAGTTCGAGAACCATGCCTACTCCACGTCTCGGAAGCTTTCCAGGATCCTGCTCAGGTTCTCCGAGGTCCGGGCAATGTAGCGGTTAATGACCTCAGCCGTCGCGGTGTCCGGTATGTCACCAGGGTAGCGGGCGACGGCATTCGCCTCCCACTCGGTGCGGATGAAGCCGGGAATCGGTGTGGCCCCCCGGAGCGCCGACAGCCGCGACACGACGATGTACCCCCCCGTCAGTTCCCCGAGCGTCGCGGACTCCGTTTCCGGCCGAAGTCCCATGGGATCGATGCCGACGCCCCCGAGGGTGGTGTCCTTCACATCGAACCCCCAGGGGAGCTCGGGGTTTGCTCCGGCCGCGGAGAAGACGGCGTGGTCCAGGAGTCCCCCGGCAGGGTAGCTGAGTCCATACCGCGCGGTCTCCTCCGGCCACGGGGCGTGCAGAAGGATGGTCCGGGACGCCACGCCGAGCTCCTCTCGTGCCCACACGGCCAACCGCCGCGGTGCCGGCGACGCCGATCCGGCGGCGGCCGTCCGGAAGGCGAGGTCCGGGATGCGCGGAATTGCCCGGCGGGCGCTTACGTAGACCAGTACACCTCCCGGCGCACTCCCCTTGACGATTCCCTGGAGCTGTTCCGCCATGTGCGCCTCCAGGCGCACCTCGTGCTCCTCCGCCGACATATCCGGGTCCCGGGCGGGACTCATGCCGCGAATCCGCATGGTCGACTCCGGGTGGTTGCGGTTGAGCTCCCACACCGCCTGGAGAATGTCGCGGTACTCCTGGAAGCCCCAGGTGACATCTCGACGGAAGAGGAGCTCCTCGGCGG
>CAZUVX010000028.1:23526-37052 GCA_964623865.1 uncultured Spirochaetaceae bacterium
GGGATTCCCGGCCTGCTCCCATCCGACCAGCACATCGATTTCCGCCTGGTCCGCACTGCGCAGGTGCTCCAGTGCAATGGTCCGGATGCCCGCTTTGCCGAGGGCGGGAATGGCGTCGGCCACGAAGGCGGCGTGGTCGGCGATCTGCGGGAATTCGCCCAGGAAGACCACTCGTGCGTCCTGGAAGGCGGCAGTCAGATACTCGTGCGCCGGTCGGCCGGTCTCCCTGACGACTCGCGCGGCTCTGGATACGGCGTTTTCGGGCTGCACCGGCAGCGGTCGCCGAAACGCCTTCTCGAGGATGGTGAACGGGTCGGTAGCCAGAATCAGTGCAACGATGACGAGACCCGTGGCGATGTACCACTGCTTTCGCGTATCCATTCACGCCAAGGTACACGCTCCCTTCCGAGGCGACAAGGACGGCTCCTTACGGAGGACTGCGGGCCGTCCACGGCGGGATGGTGACCGCCGCCGGCGGTACTGCCGATCCGCGGCGGCCGGACCGCGCCGGCCCTGAGATACGGTACGAGAGCGGCAAGCCGCCATGGATCAGCAGATTATCGGTCGTCGACCGACTTGACACCCCCTATGCTCGGTGCTAGAGTTTGCGGACGCTTTCACGAAGGAGCGCCATATGCCGAATACGTTTCTGTTTCCCGGCCAGGGAGCCCAGTATCCCGGCATGGGAAAAGACCTCTACGACGCAAATGATTCCGTGAAGGATCTCTTCAGGCGGGCCAATGAGCACGTCCCGTTCAAGCTCGAAGAGGTGATCTTCGACGGTACCGAAGAGGATCTCAGGGCGACCGACAAGACTCAGGTTGCCGTTACCATTACCAGTCTGGCCGCCGCTCTTGTCCTCAAGGAGCGGGGCGTTGGCGCGGACCGCGCCGCCGGCTTCAGCCTGGGCGAGTACGCAGCCCTGACGGAAGCGGGGGTCCTGGCGCCGGAAGACGTTCTTCCCCTCGTCAAGATCCGCGGGGAGGTCATGGAAGCCGCGAGTCGTGCTCTCGATAGCGACGCCGGTCGCGCCGGCATGATCGCTGTCATGGGCCTCGATCTCGACACGATCCGAAGGACCCTCGAGGACAACGACTTCTCCGACGCTTTTCCGAGTATGGCGAACAGCCCTGTGCAGACGGTCGTGTCCGGAACGGCGGAGGGGCTTACCCGGGCGCAGGACATCCTGAAGGAGGCCGGCGCAAAGCGCGTCATTCCGCTGAAGGTGTCCGGTCCATTCCACACACCCCTCATGGAAGATGCCCGTAAGGAGTTCGAGAAAGCGGTCCGCGACGTTACCTTCGCTGATCCGAAGATCCCCGTCTACTCGAATGTGACGGGGGATCTGATCTCTTCGGGTAGTGAGGCGCAGGAGCTCTGCCTGCGGCAACTGATCACGACGGTCATGTGGACGAAGGAAGAGGAAAGCCTCCTGCGGGACGGACCCGGTCGCCTTCTCGAGGTGGGACCCGGCACGGTTCTGTCGGGGTTATGGAAAGCCTTCGCCAAAGATCGCGATGTCGCCGACGTCGCCGTCGAGCCCGCCGGCACCCTGGAGCAGATCCAGGCGATCGCCTGAGAGCAAGGCCATGTTGCTTCAGGGACAGAAGGCGCTTGTTACCGGCGGTTCCCGTGGAATTGGACGGGGTATCGTCACCAGGCTCCTCCGGGAGGGCGCAACGGTCTACTACATTGCGTCCAAGGCCGGGGAGTTCCTGGATGAGTATCAGAAGATCGCCAAGGAGCACGGTGTCGAGGTCTTCTTCAAGGAAGGAAACGTGGCCGATGAGGAAACCATCACGGCCACAGTCCAGGAGATTCTCGAAGAGAGCGGCGGTATCGACATTCTGGTGAACAACGCCGGGATTACCCGGGACGGCCTCATCTTCAGAATGTCCGAGAAGGACTGGAACGATGTGATTTCCGTCAATCTCACCGGCGCCTTCCATACGTGCCGCGCCGTGAGCAGAAGCATGATCAAGCGTCGCTCCGGCTCGATCGTCAACATTACATCCATTGTCGGCCTCGTGGGCAACGGCGGGCAGACGAACTACTCCGCCTCGAAGGCGGGACTCATCGGTTTGACCAAGAGTCTGGCCAGGGAAACCGCCTCCCGCAATGTGCGCGTGAATGCAATCGCGCCGGGGTACATCCAGACGGACATGACGGAGAGCCTGAACGAGAACCAGCGGGAGTCGCTCATAGCGCAGATTCCCATGGCGCGCATCGGTACGCCCGATGAGGTCGCCCGGGTAGTCGTGTTCCTGGCGTCCGATCTCGGCGCCTACGTCACGGGCCAGGTGGTGCACGTCACCGGTGGTCTGGGCATGTAGTTCCGGGAGCGGACTCAGGTAACGACGGTAAGGAATTCGCGGACAAGAGATGGGGTGCAGTCGCCCTCCGGCGGGGACACCCCGGGCGCCTTGCAGGGACAAGCCGCAAGGCGGGCAAGACCGGGACTACCGGCAGAAGAGGAGAAACCATGTCACGACGAGTAGTAATAACGGGTATGGGTGCCGTTTCACCCATTGGCAACAACGTGAGCGACGTATGGGACAGCGTAAAAGCCGGAAGGAGCGGCGCCGGCCCCATCACGAAGTTCGACCCTTCCGACTTCGCGACGAAGATCGCCGCGGAGGTGAAGGACTTCGATCCCAAGGATTACATGGACAAGAAAGAGGCGCGGAAGATGGAGATCTTCAGCCAGTTCACCGTCGCCGCCTCTCTCGAAGCCATGAAGGACGCCAAGCTCAACGAGGGAGACTACGATCCGGATCGGACCGGTGTGATTCTCGGCGTCGGCATTGGGGGTTTCGAGACGATTGAGAGCTCCGAGCGGGTGCTCTTCGAGAAGGGCCCCGGTCGCGTGCCCCCCATGACCATTCCCAAGCTGATTTCCAACATTGGTCCGGCGAACGTTGCACTCATGATCAACGCCCACGGGCCGGTGTACTCCCTGGCCACGGCGTGCTCCTCCGCGACGGATGCGATCGGCAACGCCATGCGCTGGATTCGCCAGGGCCTCGGCGACGTCGTTGTTACCGGCGGCGTGGAGGCGTGTATCACCGAGCTCGGTGTCGCCGGCTTCAACGTCATTCAGGCACTTACGACGCGCAACGACGATCCCGAGCACGCTTCCCGCCCGTTCGATAAGGACCGCGACGGCTTCCTCCTTGGTGAAGGTGCCGGCACCCTCATTCTCGAGGATCTCGAGCACGCGAAGAAGCGCGGCGCACCGATCTACGCTGAGGTCGTCGGCTCCGGTATCACAAACGACGCGTACCACCGGACCGCTCCGGACCCGGCGGGCGTCGGTGCCGGCAAGGCCATCAGAATGGCCCTCAAGGATGCCGGCCTCGAACCTGAAGACGTGGATTACATTAACGCCCACGGCACCTCGACCCCGCTGAACGATCCCATGGAAACGAAGGTCATTAAGGATGTCTTTGGGGAGCACGCCTACAAGCTGAAGGTATCATCCACCAAGTCCATGCACGGTCACCTGATCGGTGCGGCGGGGGCAATCGAAGCGATCATTTCCACCCTCGCCATCCGGGACCAGTACTATCCGGCGACGATCAACCTGGTCGAACCCGACCCCGAGTGCGATCTCGATTACGTTCCCAACAAGGGGGTGGAGGGAAAGATCAACGTTGCGGTCTCGAACTCACTGGGCTTCGGTGGCCACAACGGGATCGTTGTCCTTAAGAAGTACGTCGCCTGATTGCCCGGTCGTGGAGTGAACCTCCGGTCTGGTGATCCACCGGGGTGGTGACTTTTCGCCGCCGCCCTGGTGCAGTATCTTCTGCCTTGGTCGAGCCGTGAAAGACTCAGCACTACATGACGCAACACTACGTGGCCGGGGCGCACATTCCCCGGTCATCCTCGTTGCAGACGACAACAGGATCAACCGGATGGTGGTCCAGGCAACCTTCAAGGATACGGACTACCGGATCGTAGAGGCCGCGAGCGGCCGTGAAGCGGTGGATCGCGCCCTGGCGCAACCGCCGGATCTGGTGCTCATGGACCTCATGATGCCGGAAATGGACGGCCTGGAAGCAACACGGATCCTCAAGAGGGATGAGCGAACCAACCGGATTCCCATTCTCATGCTCACGGCACTGAGCGAAACGGAAGACCGCATCAACGCCTTCGATGCCGGTGTCACAGGGTTTCTCACCAAACCCTTCGACCGTCTGGAGCTCATGGCCCACGTTCGCTCCTATCTTCATCTCTCACTGGTGAACCGCAAGTACATCCTTTCGACGGCAAACCGCAACACCGGCCTGCCCAACAGGGGGGCTCTCCGGGACGATCTGGCGGACTACGAACACCCCGTTCTCTTTGTCCTCCAGATCGACAACATCGAGACGATTCGGCGTTTCTACGGCGACTCCAAGGCGGCGGCTCTGGAGCGTCGCTTTGCGGAGGGGCTCGCCACCCTCTCCGGGGTGGAAGGCGTTGCCGATCCGCAGTACTACCACTTCTCGTCGGGACTCTTCGGCCTTCTATCGGATGCTGAGCTTTCCCGGGAACGGGCGCTCGATGTGGCCGAGACCATGTACCAGCGCTTGCTCCGCAACCAGGATGACTGGGACGACCTCCAGTACGAGAGTGATTTCACCATCTGCGTCTCGGTGGATCGCGAAGAGCTTCTGGAGCAGGGGGAGCTCGCCGTGACCGAGGCGCTGAAGAGCAAGGTGAACATTACCTACGCACCGGACGTCGCCGAAGAAGCGTACAGCCACATTGCCGGCAACATGGTGTGGCTCCGAACCATCCGCAACGCCCTGGCTCGCGACAGCTTCGTTCCGTACTTCCAGCCCATCATCAACAATGAGACGCGGGAGGTGGAGAAGTACGAAGCCCTGCTGCGACTGGTGGATGAAGATGGAACGCTCGTGAGTCCCGGGAGCTTTCTGGTTGTTGCGAAGAACAGCAAGTACTATGCGCGCATCACCCAACTGGTTGTGCGCAAGGCCATGGAGACCTTCCGCCGTCGCAGCGAAGGCGTAGCCGTCAATCTCTCGGTCCTCGACATAGAGAACGACGAGACCCGGGAGTTCATCTTCGCCGCCCTGGAGGAAAACCCGGAAGTTGCGAAGCGCCTCACCATCGAGATCGTCGAGGAGGAGGGACTCGTCCACTACGACCGGGTCAAGGCATTCATCCGGAACGTGAAGCAGTTCGGCGTTTCCATTGCCATTGACGACTTCGGCAGCGGCTACTCCAACTTCGCTCGAATCGTCGCCCTAGACATAGACTACATCAAGATCGACGGAACCCTCATCCGGAGAGTCGCGGAGGATCCTGTCATCCGGAACCTGGTAGGCGGAATCAAGTCCTTTGCGGCCTTCTCCAACATTGCCGTCGTCGCGGAGTTCGTAGAAAACGAAGAGATCATGCGGTGCGTGCGCAATATGGGGATAGAGTATTCCCAGGGCTTCTGTATCGGAACGCCCCAGGAAACCCCCGCCTACATGGTTCCGAGCCACGAGCGTTGCTATTCCGCGCGGTAGCACACGGAGGACGCGTGCGATTCAACTGGCGGCTCTTCATCTACCAAATCTCGACCATCCTGACAATGCCCCGCCATCCGGTCTACCGGTTCGGTTCGCGCAGGCTCCGGTTCTACGTCGTCTTCTTCTGCCTCTTCGTAATCGGTCAATCCCTGGCGTGGCTTCACTTCGCCCTCGACCACCTCTTCTTTCCCGGCTTCCGCCGCACACGCGTCACCGGCCCGCTCTTCGTCGTCGGCAACTTCCGCAGCGGCACAACCTTCCTTCATCGTCTCCTCTGGCAGGACAGCGAAACCTTCACCTCTCTCACGACGCGGGAGATCTACGTTACGCCGTCGGTGTCGCAACGCAAGCTTTGGGGACTGCTGTTGAGGGTCGATGCGTACGTCGGCCGCCCACTTCAGCGCCGCCTCGAGCGCATTGATCGGGAGATCTTGAGTCGGATCAGGTTCCATCGCGTGGGCCTCGAAGAGACGGAGGAAGACGAAGGGCTGCTGTTGTACCTCTGGGAGAGCCTCTTCACCTGGTTCTTCTTTCCAACCGGTGGGTGGGAGCGCGACTTCTTCGACTTCGACAACCGCGTCGGTTCCGGCCGGAAGCGACGCATTCTCCGGTTCTACGACAACTGCATGCGCCGCCATATCTACGCGCACCGTACGAACCGAACCCTCCTATCCAAGAACCCCTCGTTCTCCGCGAAGGTCCGCTCCGTTGCGCGGGAGTTCCCGGACGCTCGCTTCGTCTATGTGCGACGGCGGCCCGAAGAGGTCGTCCCCTCCATGATCAACTGGTTCTCCTTCGTCTGGCACTACTTCGGAAACCCCGAAGAGCGCTTTCCCTACCGGGAGCGTATTGCGGATCTTGCCGGTCACTGGCAGGCCCATGCCCTTCGGGAGCTCGCAAGGCTTCCGGCCGACCGCGTTCTCGTTGTCGACTTCGACGACCTTGTCGGAGATGTCGCCGGCACGGTCAGGGGCATATATGACCACTTCGGCCTGACGCTCTCCCCGGTCATGGAGCAGGTCCTCGACCAGGCACAGAAGGAGTCGCTGGAGTTCGTGCCCCACGCGAGGCTCTCCCTGGACGACGTAGGTATTGATGAAGAGACCATTCCCGGTCGCTTTCAGCGCCCCCCGGTGTCGTAATGCGCACGGAGTCGGACCCGGAGCGCCGGGAAGCGCAGAAACGTGTCGAAGCGTGGTGGCGCCGGGAGAACAGCGATCGCCCCGCCGTCCTCCTCACCGCCCCGGCGGATGGGGCGCTGCCCTATGACGGCCCGGCCGGGGAGAACCTGCACGAGTACTGGACCAACCCCGACATCGTGATTCCCCGGGAGCTGTACCGGCTGGAGAACACCTTCTACGCCGGGGAGGCCTTTCCCGTCCTCTTCCCGGTCTCCGGGCGGATCGTTTCCGTTCTGACGCGTCTCCTGGGTGCGCCGAACCGCTACGTCAACACGGAAACGACCTGGTCGGAGCCGATCATTCACGACTGGGCGTCCAGACCCTCCTTCGTCTTCGACCGGAAGAACCGGTGGTGGCTCATCTGTCGCGACCTCCTCCAGCGGGGACGTGAGGCGCTCGAAGAGCAGGCCGAACGCACCGGCCGTCGCTACTACCTCGGCACCCCCGACCTCAACGGTCCGACCGAGATTCTGGCTGGGCTCCGGGGGCGGGAAGCCTTTGCCATGGACTTCTACGACAACCCTGAAGCCATTGCGCCGGCTCTGCAGGAGATCAACCGTGCCTGGTACCACGCCTGGCAGGCGTGCACGGAGATCACCCACTCCCTCGGGGGATACTTCTTCTGGATGTGCATCTGGTCGGAGCGGCCGGCGGTGGATCTGCAGTCAGACGTTTCCGGGCTCATTTCAAGAGAGATGTTCCGGGAGTATCTGCTGCCGTTCGTTGAGGAGCAGACGCACTTGGTCGAGCGGACCATTTACCACCTCGACGGGCCCGACGCAATCCGCCACCTGGACTCCATCCTCGAGCTGTCGGAGCTCGACGCGGTGCAGTGGGTTCCCGGGGCGGGAGCCGCCCCGGCGGCGGAGTGGATCCCTCTCCTGCGCCGCATTCAGGAGGCCGGAAAGAGCGTCTACACCTACTGCGCCCCCGAAGAGGTGCCGGCCATAGCCGAGGCCCTTCCGCCGGAAGGTCTCATGCTCGTGGCCGAGTGTGAGAGCGAGGCGCAGGCGCGGGAGATCCTTCGGGCGCTCTCCTGACGCCCCGCGGCCCTTCGTCCTTACGTCCTTACGTCCTTACGTCCTTACGTTCTTACCTCTTTACGTTTCGAAGATGCTCGGCTGTATTGGTTCCGTCGGTTCCCAGAGGTGGTGGTCGACTTCCACGGTCGCGACACCGTCGCGGTCGGAGGCAAAGCGCGGGTTACCGGGAAGCCGAATTTCCAGGTGCTGTTCCTGCCGCGTCATGACCGGGAAGCCGTGGGGCTCGTTGTGGTGGGTCAGGGGTTTGTCGGACTCCGCCCGGAGTCGTACGAAGTCCAGGTGCTCCCGGACGCGGCGCTCTTGCCGCTCGGCGCCGGCCTGGGACCCGGCGGCGATGGTCGTGCGAATGGTCTGGTCGAAGCGGCTGTCTATCTCCACGCCCAGGCTGTTACGCCCCGCGGATAGTGCCGCCGCGGTGGTCGTGCCGGTTCCCAGGAAGGGATCGAGGACCAGGTCGCCGGAGAGGCTGTACATACAGATCAGGCGGAAGGCGAGCTCGAAGGGAAAGGCGCCGCTCCGTTCCCGGGTGTCACGACTCGCAAGGGACTGCCGAGTCCCCCGCAGGTCCCAGACATCGGAGAACCAGACGTTGCGCTCTTCCCAGAAGAAGGCGCTTCTTTGCCGCCGCGCCCGATCATCCTCCGAGAAGACGCGACGTCCCCCCTTGCGGAATATCAGGACGTACTCGTGTTCCAGGGTGACGTAGGCTCCCGCCGGCAGCATGCCCGAGCCCATGAACTTGTTGGGGGCGTTGGTCGGCTTGTGCCAGAGAACCGGCGGGAGGGACTGGAAGCCCATGTCCTCACAGGCGGAGATGATCCGGGCGTGGTTCGTGTACAGGCGAAAGTGCTCCCCCACGGTCCGGGTCGCGTCTCCAATATTGATGCAGAGAAAGCCTCCCGGCTTGAGAATCCGGAAGCACTCGCGCCACACCGCGTCGAGGATGCGGTGCATGCCCGCGAAGGCGGCCTCCGGGCCGTTACGGTCGTGGGCGCCTGCGGCGGGCGTGGTGATCCGCCCGTCGGCATCGACCTCAGAATCGAGAGAGGCGAAGACGCCGTCCCACATCTCGATCATGGGGTAGGGCGGCGAGGTTACGACCAGGTTTACGCTGTGGGAGCCCAGGAAGCCGAGATCCCGTGCGTCGGCGTGGTGAACGGTGTGCCTCGTGCGCATGTCTGCTCTAGCCCGCGAGCTTCAGATACGGGATCACGATGTTGTTCTGGTACGTTCCGGTGCCGTCATAGGTGACCGAGACAACCGGCACCCCCGTCAGGGCCCGGATGCGCGAACTGAGGGATTCGGTGATGAGGGAGGGACAGCAGAAGGCCGGACTCGCCTGCACGAAGAGGGAGACCTGCGGATGGTGGCGCAGAATGTGAAAGATCTTGAGCACGTTCTCCACGGACTCGCCGCTCTGCTCCGGGCGCATGTTGAACTCCGCCAACTCCGCCTCAATGTCCTGGTCGCTAATGTCGTTGGGGCCTTCCGGCATGAGGTCCGACAGGGGGCGATAGAAGCGACGCTCGACTTTGGTCAGAACGGCGTGAACCGCCCGCAGGGTGCCCCACTGAAGGAGATTGCGCTGCCGTAGAAGCTTCCGAAAGTGCGCCGTGGCAATAACCTTGACGTAGTCGGAGTAGGGCGTGGTCACGACCTCACCACCGCTCTGTTCAATCGTCTCAATGAGGTTCTGGTTTGCTATGTCGTTGTCCCGCACATAGAGATCGCCGAAGATCGCTACCTGTGGTCGTCGCTGCCCGGTGTCCCGGTCGACCGCCATGAGCTGTCCAACGACCTCCTCCCAGGCGTCGGATTTGGAGCTTCGCGCCGTGAAGACCTCTTCCAGGTAGGCGGCGCTTCGGGCGAGCACGCGGTTGGTTTCTCCGGGTGTCCGCTCGTATGGACGGATCATGCATCCGAGGCGGCGCAGCATGCCGCCGAAGAGGTAGCCGAAGTAGGCATCATAGGTCGCGCCCAGGGAGACATCTTTCAGTGTGAAGTCTCCGGAGTACACCCCGATCGGGACTCCTGCGTCGTCGAAGAGCGACTTGATGTAGTGCGGGTACAGGGGAATGTTACACGCCCATTTGGATCGGGGCATCCACAATACGGTCCGCTCCGGATCCAGTCCCTCCTCCTGAACATAGGAGATGGATTCCTCCGCAATGACGTTCACCGGGATGCACTGCCCCGAGTTGGTCTTCATGGAGCGTTGAATGATCAGGGGGTCCTCCCGAAGGAGCCGTGCATCGATGCCGCGGCTGCGCAGGCCCGCCACAATGAGTCGATTCGTCAGGGAGTCCCAGTTGGGAAAGAGCACCGTCTTGCCGTCCATGGAGTCGGTGAACTTGGGGGTGAGGGAAGGGGAGGGGGAGACGGCGGCGGTCGGCGGGCGCTCTTGACGACCCTGGTGGTGGTTTGCAAAGGCGCGGAGGGCAGCCTCGATCCGCGTTTCGTAGCCGACGTTGGAGTCGTGGTCGTCCAGTTGCAGGATGAGGTAGGGCTTCTCGTAGCTGTCCAGGATCCGCTTGAAGTAGTCCACGATGAAGGCGTCGGGTGAACACTTGAAAGAGGTTACAAGGACGGGATAGAGACCATCTTCTTGTGCGCAGGTCGTGGCGGTTTCCAGGATCTCGGCGGCGTAGCTCCAGGGGATCTCCTTGAGGAGAGGATCCACCGCGTTACGGTCCGCTCTGGATCGCGGGACCATATCCTGATAGAAGGCGCGAACCCCGTGCTTGCCCAAGATGTCCGGTATCCGCTGGTTCATTTCCTCGGAGAGGATGGTGTAAGGACGGCCCAGGAGCACCACGTCGAAGTTGCGGCGTCTCCGAGGGGACGACTTCTGCTGCTCCGCCGCCCCGTCGGTGGTGTCCTTCGGGACTTCCTTCGGGGCGTCCTCCGGCGCAGCAGTCAGGGCTTTGAAGTGGGCGCGGAGCCGGCGGTCGAGCTCCCGGGTGAGCGTCTGGGCGCGTTCGTAGGCCGCACCGACGTCGCTTCTGGACAGTTCAGGCCGCAGCTGCGCAAGGGCGCGGTGAAGCTCATCAACGTTGTTCCTGGCCTCGCCGGGCCGGACGAGGGGTCGGAGGAACTGGTCGCGGCGGCTTCCCTCGTAGATCTCCGGAAGGATGGATGCTGCGAGCTGGCTGTAGTAGCAGTAGCTCCGGGACTTCCGCAGGGCGGAATCCTCCGAGCTGGTGAGTTGCATGGGCAGGAACACGTAGTCCGCGGCATCGAGGAGGTGAGCCACCTGACCGTGAAGCTGCATCATGGGGGCACAGAACTCGGCGCCGGCCAGTCGTCTTCCCGTCCGGACGGCACCCTTGACCCGGTCGCTCGTAACGGTGGGAATGGCCAGCGCGTCGAAAAAGGTCTCCCAGAAGCGGAAGGTGGATGCCAGGTAGATCCCGGTGGGAATACCGACGACCGGAGCCGCTTTCGCCGGGTTGTCGTGGCCACCGGCATTTATCGCAGTGCCCGCGGCGCCGCCGCGTTGCTGCGCGAGAATCTCCTTCCAGATACGCCAGCGCGTCTTCAACAGGTCGAAGCCGCTGACGTTCTCGCTGACCTTGCCTTTGGTCTCGTAGTCGCGGCCGCAGAGGAAGCCGTAGGCGACCCGCTTTCCCTTTACCGTGGTGAGGCGAATGCGGCAGTGATTTCCGCAGTACGGGCAGGTTTCCGTCTCCACCGGCACCTCGTCGCGGAAGAGGTCGAGGCCGCGGAAGGTGGTCGAGCCGGGGGATGTGCCGGCGGCCGGGCGGACGGATGTGCCGGCGGCCGCCGGGGCAGCCGCCGCGGCCTCCGCGGAATCCTCCGATGCCGCTCCGGCGGCCGCGGGCATGGCCGCGCGGGCCTTTGCCTCATCCGCGAGAACCAGGGCGGCGCCGTAGGCGCCGGTGAGATGGCAGTAGAGCGAGACGCTGATCGGCTGCTCCAGCTTCTGCTCGAAGGCGGCGACGAGGGCGCGGTTCTTGGCCGTTGCTCCCTGAAAGCAGACGCGCTTCCCGATGATCGCCGTGTCGGCAACCTTGTGGAGGTAGTTTTCCCGCACTGAGTGGAGCGCTGCGGCCAAAATCTCCCGGGTGGAGTACCCGCGGTTGAGATAGTTGTTGATGTCCCGTTCCATGAAGACGGTGCAGCGATCGCTTGCCAGCGGCGCCGGGACGTTCAGTGCCTCCTCCGCGTAGGCATCTACCTTCACGTCGAGCTTTGCCGCCTGCTCCTCCAGAAAGCTTCCGGTTCCGGCGGCACACACGGCGTTCATCTGGGAGAAGGTGACCACGCCGTTCTTCAGGGTCGTGAACTTGGCGTCTTGTCCTCCGATCTCTATGATCGTGTCCACCTCCGGGTCGATCTCCGTGGCAGCTCGGGCGTGAGCCGTGATCTCGTCGAGGACCAGGTCCGCTCCGACAATCGCTCCGACGAAGCTCCGCCCGGAGCCGGTCGTGGCGGCGCCGATCACCTCGAGGTTCCAGCCCTCCTGCGTTGCCGTTGCGTCGATCGCGTCGAAGAGCGCCTGCACGGCCCGGACCGGGGCGCCGGAAGTCCGGGTGTAGTAGCCGGCAACCACTTCACCCTCGTCGTCCACCAGCACTGCCTTCGTGCTTGTAGAGCCGACGTCGATGCCGACGCGCACGTGAAGCGCACCGTCCGTCGGTGGAAGCGAGGCTTCCCCGGGCTTGCCGCGGCCGGCGCCGGAGCTGCCGGCGCTCCCGGGGCGGTAGAGGTCGACTTCCACGATCTTCCCCTCGTTGTCGCCGGTGCCTGCCACCCGGGTGGCCCGGTAGATTGTGGTTTGATGCGCGGAGAAGTCGGGGTAGTCGGAACGCGTGAGCGTCAGGGGGTCGTACTGATAGCTTCGCGCCGTGTCCTGCGGTTCACACAGGCGGGACTGGAGGTCCCCTTCCGATGGCGTGATCGCCTCATCCGTCTGGAAGGCGTCGAGGGCGGCTCCCAAGGCCCCGTAGAGATGGCCGAAATCATCGACAATGAGATCACTATCGACGATCGCCTCAATGTGGCTGCGCACCGCGTCATTCCGCGAGACCCCGCCGGCAAAAACGACCGGTCGGGGTATCTCGGCATCCTGAGTGAGCGTGTTCACGAGGTTGCGCGCGAGACCCTGACACAGGCCGTTGCAGATCTGATCGAGGGAGTACCCCTCCTGCTGTGCGTGGATGAGATCGGTTTTTGCGAAGACGGAACAGCGGGAGGCGATCTGCGGCGTGGTTCCCGTCGACGCAAGGGCGCGTCGGCTCAGCTCTGCGGTACCTTCCGCGGTGGCCTGATTCGCATCCGGGCCGAGATCAAGGCGCCGTGCCTGCTGGTCCAGGAAGCTACCCGTCCCGGCGGCACAAGAGGAGCTTCCCCGTATACTCCGGTAGCTGCCGTCTTCGCCGAAGCGCACCAGGAAGAAGCGCTCGCCGCCGACCGCGAGGAGCGCCCGGGCGTCCGGGTGGGCGTGGCGGCACGTTCGGACCGCCGCTACAACCGGGTCCGTCCGCCTGTCCGCCGCGACGAAGGCCGGGGTCTCGTCGGTGGCGCAAATGACGGCGCCCTTCGCGAGGTCCGGGTGCTCTTCGACAAGCGAGGCGCTCAGCGCCTGGAGAACCTCCGCGGGTCGGCCCTGATGAAAACGGTATCCGCTCCACTCGATCGCACCGCCTGCGGAGACAACGACCATTGAGGCCGCGACAGACCCTACATCTATGCCGATGATGCGTGCAGCCATGCTGTCTTCCTTGCAATCAGTTATGTGAATTACTCAAGTATAGCAT
>CAZUVX010000029.1:0-34435 GCA_964623865.1 uncultured Spirochaetaceae bacterium
CGGCGGAGAAGACCGGCGAGAAGAAGGCAAAGGAGATCTTCACGATGCTCGCCGATGAGGAGCAGAAGCAGCCGTTGCACCACGTCCCCTTCGACGAAGCACGTCGCCTTTTTCGTGTAGCCTTCATTTCGGAATTTGGAGAAGTGGGTAGCATGAATGTATGGGTATTGGCCGACCTGAATGCTTCGTTGCTTTTCCCGACCGCCGGCGGTACTATGACGGCCATATGAACACGACGATTAACTCACGCCTAACACCGGTGGTGGCTGCGTCCGTCCTTCTTCTGATGACGGCGTGCGCCACGCCGTACCAATGGACCAGCTATCCCGCCGACCAGACCCTCGAGAGTCTGACAGCGGCGCAGTGGCAGGAGGACATTGCCTACCTCCGTGCCGAACTTCCGGATCGGAATCCCCACTTCGACGAGGATCCCGACATGGCGCAGCGCTTCGACGAGAGCCTTGCCGTCCTCGAGGATAGGGTCGATGTGAACAGCACCCCCGGCGACGTCATAACCGGCATGGCCCGGGCGATCGCTCTCATTGGTGAGGGACATACCAGCATCAATGCGAGCCCGGACAGCTACTTCCCGGTGATCGCCGGGTGGTTTGCCGACGGGTTCTACGTTGCCGGGGCGGACCGGGAGTACGAGGAGATCCTCGGCACTCGGATTCTCGGTGTTCGCGCCGCGGACGGGACCGACGTTCCTCTGCCCGGACTGGAAGAGCTGGTGAACAGCGTCATTGCCGCGGACCATGAGAACGGCCTCCGTCCGGCGCAGGGCAACGTGCTGATCAACCCCTATCTCATGCGCGGTCTGGGCCTCGCCGATGGAGCGGAGCTGACCTACCTTCTGGAGATCGACGGAGCCCAGGAGGCCTACACCGTTGAGGAGCGCGCCGGAGCGGACCTCGACATTGTTCGGGCGAAGGACGACGCTCCTCAGGAAGCACTCGTCGACTCATCCTCGGAGCCGAACTGGTACACGAGAACCGGCCCGGATGACGAAGTGATCTACATCAGCTACGACAGCTGCGAGATGGCTGCAGCGGGATTCTTCCAGGCGGTCCTCAACGAGATCAAGCGCACCGAGGTCGAACGCGTCGTCGTGGACCTCCGGGCAAACTCCGGCGGGGTCTCCTTCCCGGGGACCTGGTTCGCCTCCCAGCTCGGCGGCATTCCCAGGGTGAACCGCGACGGGGGGCTCTTCGTCCTTGTTGGACCGCGGACCTTCTCCAGCGGCATGATGATGGCGGTCGATCTCATGGACAAGACCGACGCCCTCTTTGCCGGCGAGCCCCTTGCCGAGAACGTCGACGCCTGGGGCGAGGTGAAGCGGTTTCCCCTCCCCAACTCCGGCCTCATGATCGGCCACTCCACGCGGTTCATCCGCTACGGCCGGTGGAAGGAGCTGCGCTTGGACGAGGACGGCAACATCGTTCCGGATGAGGGCTTCGAGATTCGACCCACCTTCGGCGACTACGAGAACGGCCGGGACCCCGTCCTGGAGGCGGTGCTTGCGTATGAGTCTTCTTGAGAACCGCAGCATTCGGACAAGCGCCGCTTTCCTGTGCACCGCGGCGCTGCTGCTCACCGCGGTTGCGACACCGGCCCAGGCTCAGGAGCCGGAAGGCTGTCCGGTCCGTTACGGCGTCGAGGTCGGCAGCAAACCCTTCCTCGCTGCTGCCGGCGGCGTGGCCGTGGTGACGGAAGCGCCCGTCACCGAACGGGTCCGCGGCGCGGCGGCTCTCGACCTCTGGACGGTTTCGGCGGCCGGCGGAACCGGGAGCGGCACCACCCGGCGCATGACCGAAGCGGTCGTCGGCTTGCGCGCGGAAGCCTCCATGCCCGGCGCCTTCACCGGCATTGGCCTCGGAGTTCACGCGGTCACCGCGGCCTGGACCGACGGAACCTTCCGCGCCGGCTCCCCATTCGGCGCCGGCTTTCTATCCGCGGAGATCTTTCACCCGATCTCCCTGCTCACCGCTCCGACAGAGCTCACGATCCTGCCGGGACTTTCGGCGTACTTCTCCCTCGGACCCGGAGGCATCTCATGGGTTCCTGATATCCTGCCGGCGCTCCGGCTGCGGGCGGTTTGGTAGCGCGCCGGCGGGATACCGGGGGTCCCGGCCGCGGCGGTCCACGCCCACGGCCGCGTGCGACCCGGCCCCCTTACGTCAGCACCGTCGCCTCGAGGTGTTCGGCGTACTCCTGCAGGCTCTTGAGAATGACCTTGTCCCGGGCGGGGGTGTCGACCCTGGACAGCAGGTTGCCCACCTTGCGCTTGAAGGCGGCAATGTCCCAGGCGCCGTCGGCCTCCGGCGTCAGGATCCGCGAGGCGCAGAAGCTCTTCCACCGCTCCTGCTCCTCAGGCGTCAGCGCCTCCGGATGGTTCCGGGCAATGTAGCGCCACAGCATCTCCGGAGCGCGGTGGTCGTAGAGGCGCGGCGCGTTGTGCTTGAGCTCCTCCGGCGGCATGGCCCTGATCTGGTCGAACTCCTCTCGGTCCTCGTCGGGAAAGAAGTCCCCCGAGTAGATCTGCAGGTCCGGATCGCTGAAGTTCCGGGGCGGCCGCTTCCCGTAGATCTTGCGGATGCGCTGCAGCAGGTCGGGTCGATCGCGAATTATCTCGGCGTGCCGTAAACATCGTCCTAGATCGATGCCTAAGGACTCCGCCTGCGCTTCATCGATGGTCCCCAGCGGCGACACGGCGGGAACGCGGTTGATTCGGATTCCCGTGAGGGGAATGCGCTCGTTCTCACCGAGCTCCCGGGCGGGGGTGAAGACGCGCCGCTCGATCTCCTCAGGCGGGGCGTCGAGCCAGTCGGTGGGGTCGCGGCGCAGATCGTAGACAATGATCTCGTTGGGATTGTCCGGGCTCGCGCTGAGGGGAATCACGACGGTCGTGGAGCCCGACTCGGAAGCGTACATGGCGGAGGTGTGGAGGATCGGCTTCATTTCGCCGAGGTTGAGGCGCCGGCGAACCTCGTCCTTTCGGCGCAGGCTGTAGTAGTAACGAAAGAGCTTCGGCTTTGTCTGATGCACCAGGCGGGCCAGACCGATCGTCGCGCGCACATCCGCCAGGGCGTCGTGGGCGTTGTCCAGAGTGACGCCGTTGGCGTTGGCGAGGGCATCCAGCCGGAAGGAGGGAATCCCCTTCTCGTTTCGCACCCACTCCATCCCCTCGGGACGAAGGTCGTGACACATGCGCAACAGGTCGATGATGTCCCACCGGGAGTTGTTGTTCATGTATTCCCGCCGGTAGGGATCGTAGAAGTTGCGGTAGAAGAGCGCCCGGATGAACTCATCGTCAAAGGCAATGGTGTTGAAACCCGCCGTGCAGGTGGCCGGGACCATCATCTCCTCGTGAATGAGGGCGGCAAACTCTCGCTCCGTCATCCCCTTCTCCTGCACCTCCGCCGGAGTAATGCCGGTGATCAAGCAGGACTCCGGGTCAGGCACGTAGTCCGGGGTGAGGCGGCAGTAGGCAACGATGGGCTCTCCGATCTCTTCGAAGTCGCCGTTGGTGCGAATGGCGCCGAACTGAGCAATCCGGTCCCACTGGGGGTGTCGCCCAAAGGTCTCCAGGTCGTACCACAATAGGCTTGCAGACATGTCTGACTGTACCAGAGGGCGTGAGCGCCCTCAAGCGCGCGCGGAGGCGGGCCGGCGCGGCGGCGGGCGTGGGACCGGGGGCGGTGGCCGCACCGAAGGTGAGCGCACCGAAGGCAGCCGGCCCGAAGACGGCCGGTCCACCAAATAGAAAGCGGGTCCCGAAGGACCCGCTCCAATTGATGTATCGGGCGGCCCTGGGCCGCCGACTCTGCTGTTGCGCCGGCTGTCGGCTCTCGCCGGTTCACCGGTGCGGCCGGACTACCAGCGGCTGTCCTTGTTCTGAGGCTTCGCCTCGTTGACCTTGAGCTGGCGGCCGTCGAAGTCCTGGCCGTCGAGGGCACGCTCTGCCGCACGGGCCTCATCATCGGAAGCCATCTCGACGAAGCCGAAGCCGCGGGAGCGGCCGGTGTCACGATCGGTGATCACGTTCGAGGAAACGACTTCGCCGTGCTGGGCAAAGAGGTCGCGGAGATCGTGCTCCTGCGTCTGGTAGTTGAGATTGCCGACATACAGTTTGCTGGCCATAAAGAAACTCTCCTTCTGCTCTGGGCAGACAATTAGTGTAACTCCCGAATGCCGAGTTGCTTTGTCTGTCTTGAACCGGTGAAGGAAAGCAGAGAAAGGCAGTCACGAAATCCGATAAGTTTTACAGAGAATACGAAAGTTCCACGGGAAGGTCAAGCACGAATCAAGCGTGCACCCTTTCCCCTCATTTGTGCGATCCGAGAACCTCTGGTAGAATCTCCACTCTCCCCGAAGGGAGGCGAAGGGAGGGTTTGCTTCTGATTGATGGACTCACGCTCACCGTCGTCGGGATGGTCGCGGTGTTTGCCTTTCTGGGCGTCCTGGTCGTGTCCATGGCGCTCCTGAAGATCGTCGTCGACCGGTTGCCGCCACCTAGGGGGACAGGCGCGACGGGCGCGGCGAGGCCGGGAGCGCATCAGCGGGGTGCCGGGCGTCTCGGGGGGCACCGGGGCGACTCGGCGCGGGCAGCAGCTGCAGCAGCTGTTGCGGCATATCACGCTCACAAGGAACGCAGCGCACCATGAAGCGATACGTGGATACCATGGTCACGGCCTTCCGTGACGGCTTTCAGTCCTTCTTCGGCGCGCGCGTCCTGACGCCGGACTTCCTGCCCGCCTTCGAGGCCGCCGTAGATGCGGGAATCCGCCATTTCGAAGTGGGTGGCGGCGCGCGCTTTCAGTCTCTCTACTTCTACTGCAACGAAGACGCCTTCGAAATGATGGACACCCTGCGTTGGAAGGCGGGGCCGCAGACCGAGCTCCAGACGCTGGCGCGGGGAACGAACGTGGTAGGCCTGGATTCCCAACCCCGGGACATCATAGACCTCCACGCCAAGCTCTTTGCCAAGCACGGCATCTCGAAGATCCGCAACTTCGACGCCCTGAACGACGTCAACAATCTCATCCACTCCGGGCGCGCCATTGCCGAGGCGGGGCTTCGGCACGAGGTAACGGTGACCCTCATGGGCCTGCCTCCGGGGCTCACCGGGGCGCACACGGCGGACTTCTACGTCCAGGTGCTCCGGAGCATTCTGGACGCGGACATCCCCTACGAAGCGATCTGCTTCAAGGACGCCTCCGGCACGACTCCGCCGGCCATAGTCTTCGAGACCGTTCAGCGCGCTCGAAAGCTCCTGGGAGAGGAGGCACGCATCTCCTTTCACACTCACGAAAGTGCGGGCATCTCCGTTCAGCAGTACGTGAGCGCCCTGCAGGCGGGAGCGGACCAGGTGGACTGCTCCCTGGCTCCGGTATCCGGAGGCACCTGTCAACCGGACATTCTCACCCTGTATCAGGCACTCCACGGCACCGACATCGAGCTCGATATTGATGTTCACAAGATTCGCGAGGTGGAGCAAATCTTTCACGAGTGCATGAAGGACTACTTTCTGCCCCCGGAAGCCCTGGCGGTCCAGCCGGGCGTTCTCTTCTCCCCCATGCCGGGGGGCGCACTTACCGCGAACACCCAGATGATGAGGGATCACGGCATCTTGGACCGCTATCACAAGGTTGCCGACGCCATGACCGAAGTCATTGCGAAGGGCGGGTTCGGCACGTCGGTCACGCCGGTGAGTCAGTTCTACTTCCAGCAGGCGTTCAACAACGTCATGTTCGGCCCGTGGGAGCGCTTCGCGGAGGGCTACGGGAAGATGGTGCTCGGATACTTCGGACGCACTCCGGTGCCACCTGATCCCGAGATCGTCCGTCTGGCGAGAGAGCAGCTCGGCCTGGAACCTACCGAGCGACCACCGATCAACATCAACGATGAGGACCCCGAGAAGGGTGTCGCGGCGGCCCGCCGCATGCTCCAGGCGGAGGGCCTCGAGCCCACCGAGGAGAACATCTTCATTGCCGCAACGTGCAAGGACAAGGGCATCTCGTTCCTGAAGGGTGAGGCGCGTGTGCAGGTGCGCAAGAAGGACAAGGTCGACGACGGTTGCGCCGAAGAGGCGGCGGTCGGCTACACGGTGCGCGTCGGCGGGAAAGAGCACCTCGCCGTGGTGGAAGGAGACACGGTCATTGTTGACGGCGTCGCCTACGAGGTGGCCGTGGCGGAGGGGGTCCAGGCGGAACGCGCAACGGAACCGGCGCCCGGGCGGGAGACTCCGGCTCCACGGCGTGGCGCTACACCGGAGGCGGGATCCGGGGCCGCGTCGGACGGCACCGCCATCGCCATTAAGGCGCCCTTCGCCGCCCTGCTTCTCCGGGTCGAGGCGCCTCCGGGAACCTGCGTCAACAAGGGAGACACCGTCGTCGTCCTGGAGAGCATGAAGATGGAGACGGAGCTCTCCTCCCCGATCGACGGGACGGTTCAAGATGTGAGCTTCGGCCAGGGCGATCAGATCGAGAGCGGCAGCGTCGTCGCCACAGTCGCACCGCTGTCGGAACGGACGTCATGACCATTGATACCGCTCTGATCGAGCTCTGGAACACCACCGGCGCCGCCGGGTTCAGTCTGCGGCAGATCATTATGATTCTGGTGGGATTCCTCCTCATCCACCTGGCAATTGCGAAGCGCTTCGAGCCGCTCCTCCTGATACCCATTGGCTTCGGCGGCATTCTGGCCAACATTCCCTTCATCGGCATTGCCGAGGCGGAGGGATTCATCGGGCGGATCTACGACTTCGGAATCTCCACCGGCGTTTTTCCGCTCTTCGTCTTCATTGGGGTTGGAGCCCTTACCGACTTCGGGCCGCTCCTGGCGAACCGGCGGACCGCGCTCCTCGGTGCGGCGGCGCAGTTCGGGATCTTCGCGACGCTCCTGGGCGCCCTGGGCCTGGCGCGGCTGGAGGGGATCGACTTTGCCTTGCCGGATGCCGCGGCTATCGGGATGATCGGCGGGGCCGACGGTCCGACGGCGATCTTTCTTGCGGGACGCCTCTCACCCACCTACCTGGGATCCATTGCCGTTGCGGCATACTCCTACATGGCCCTGGTTCCGGTAATCCAGCCGCCCATCGTGCGCGCCCTCACCACCGCGGCGGAACGGCGCATCCGCATGGAACAGCTCCGGGATGTCTCGCGCCGGGAGCGCATCCTCTTTCCCATTGTGGTAGTCACGCTCTGTGCGATTCTCCTGCCCTCGGCCACCCCGCCCATCGGGGCGCCCATGTTCGGCAACCTGGTCCGCGAGTCCGGCGTTACCGACCGCCTGGCGAAGGCAGCCGGCAACGAGCTCATGAACATTGTCACCATCTTGCTCGGTCTGGCGGTGGGATCTCGCCTGTCGGGTGACATCTTCCTCACCCTGGAGACCGTGGGCATTCTCCTCCTCGGCCTCATTGCCTTCTCCATCGGCACCGCCTCGGGGGTCGTGATCGCCAAGATCATGAACCGCCTTGGCTCGCGGAAGATAAACCCCATCATAGGCGCCGCCGGGGTTTCAGCAGTCCCAATGGCCGCCCGGGTTTCCGCAAGGCTCGGCCGCGACGCCGATCCGGAGAACCACCTCCTCATGCACGCCATGGGCCCCAACGTGGCCGGCGTCATCGGTTCGGCGGTTGCAGCGGGGATTCTCCTGGCACTCGTGCCGCTCTTCGGTTAGGCGGTCGGCGCCGCTACGGTTCGGGCGTGACCGGCCGACCTCGCCGCACCCCCTTCCCGCAATCTACAACCGTGGCCGGCAACGCAGGGACACTCCTGGGAGGCGGAGAAGGCCCAACTCCCGCGAAACCGCTATCCGACCGGCTGCAATTGCTGTAGCTTACCCCCCATGCACAAAGACGCCACCAACGACTCCCTTCGAAACATTGCCATTATTGCTCACGTAGATCACGGCAAGACCACCCTGGTGGACGCCCTCTTTCGCCAGTCCGGGGTCTTCCGGGAGGGGCAGGAGGTTGCCGAGCGCCTCATGGACACCATGGACCTGGAGAGGGAGCGCGGGATTACCATTGCCGCCAAGAACAGCGCCATCATGTGGAAGGGCGTAAAGATAAACATCCTCGATACACCCGGACACGCGGACTTCGGCGGCGAGGTGGAGCGCGCCCTTTCCATGGTGGACGGGGTGCTCCTCTTGGTCGATGCCTCCGAGGGTCCCCTGCCCCAGACGCGCTTCGTCCTGGACAAGGCTCTCAGGCTCTCGCTGCACGTGGTGGTTGTCATCAACAAGATCGACCGACAGGACGCCCGACCGCAGGAAGTGCTCGAGGAGATCTACGACCTTCTCATTGACCTCGAAGCGGATGAAGAGCAGCTCGACTGTCCGGTGCTGTACGCGGACGGCCGCGCCGGCGTAGCGACGAAGGACCCGGCGCAGGCGCCGGAGAACCTTCACGTGCTCATGGACACGATTCTCGAGGAGATCCCTCCCCCGGCCTACGCCTCCGGTGAGCCCTTCCAGATGCTGGTCTCCGACCTCTCCTACTCCGACTTTCTGGGCCGCCTTGCGGTGGGAAAGGTAATGCACGGCTCCGTACGCAGCCGGGAGCACCTCGTCTGCCTGGGAGAGGGCGGCCGCGTCACGCCCTTGAACGTTACGCAGCTGCAGGCCTACCGTGGGCCCGTGGTTGCGGAGGTTGAACGCGCCGAGGCGGGGGACATTGTCGTCCTTGCCGGAGTAGAAGAGGTACACATTGGCGACACCATCTGCGCGAAGGACGCCCCCAAGGCCCTCCCCCGCATCACCGTGGAGGAGCCCACCGTCTCCATGCGCTTCGGGCCGAATACATCGCCCCTGGCGGGAAAGGAGGGGGCAATCGTCCAGTCGAGCCGGATCCGGGAGCGCCTCGTCAAGGAGACCCTGCAAAACGTGTCCATGCAGGTCGACGAGGCCGAGGACAAGGATGGACTCGTGGTCAAAGGGCGCGGTGAGTTCCAGATGGTCATCCTCATGGAGACCATGCGCCGCGAAGGTTTTGAATTCACCGTCGGGCGCCCTCGGGTCATCATGAAGGAGATCGCCGGCACTCGCCATGAGCCGATCGAGCATCTGTTCATTGAGTGCGATGAGCACTTCGCCGGCGTGGTCACGGAGAAACTCTCCCGCCGCAAGGGCCGCATGGTGAGCTACGAGGCGCACAAGGGGAATCGCATCCGCCTGGAGTTCAGCGTCCCCTCCCGCGGTCTCCTCGGCTACCGGGATGAGTTTCTCACCGACACTCGGGGGACCGGCATTATGAACTCGTCGCTTCAGGGCTACGAACCCTACCGGGGCGATTTTCCGAGCCGCATTACCGGATCCCTGGTCTCCGACCGCGACGGCGAGGCGGTTCCCTACGCCCTGTTCAACCTGGAGCCTCGGGGCTACCTCTTCATTAAGCCCGGCGACAGAGTCTACGAGGGTATGATCATCGGCGAGCACAACCGCGACGGCGACCTCAACGTGAATCCCACGAAGACCAAGAAGCTCTCCAACATGCGCGCCGCCGGCAAGGACGAGAACGTCGTCCTCACCCCCATCCTGCCCATGACCCTCGAGCGCGCCATTCAGTTCATTCAGGACGATGAAGCGGTCGAGATCACGCCACGCTCAATCCGGTTGCGCAAGCTGAGCCTGTCGGCGCATGAGCGAAAAGCCGATCAGCGGAAGGTGCCGGGGTGACGGGAAGACCGCGACCAGACTCAACCTTGTCATAAGCGGCGTGAGCGTCTCGCCGCGATCAGCCTCTTCAGAGCGGAGGCATGGGCGCGGTCCGGCGGGGCCACCGGCAGTTACAGGGGTGGACGCCGGCGAAGACGAGCCGCCCCCGGGAATGGACGCCGGCTACACCGAGAGCCCGTGCGCGAGGAGCCGCCCGAGCTCGCGGACCGCTTCGGAAACATCTCTGACGCGCTTCTGGAACAGCACCTCAATCCCCAGGTAGTGGGATATCCCCATGAGGAAGTTGGCCGCGGTCGCCCGATGACCCGGGGGCAGCTCGGAGAGATTCGCCACGTAACCACGCTGGAAGTCGTCGTAGTAGGTATGCACCGACTGCGGCACGACGAACTCTGCCTCCCGGACGATCTCGTAGTACTCCGGATGGCTGGAAAAGAAGTGCAGGAAGTTCCACATGCCGTGCACTTCCTGAAGCCACCTCGACTGGGTGGAAACCTGGTGATCCCGCAGAAAGTGCCGGGTGCGCCGGCCGATGTCCCGGACCAGCTCGGCAAGAAACGCATCCTTGCCGGAGAAGTGGTTATAGAAGGTGCCTACCGAGTAGCCGGCAGCTCGAGCAATGTCGACGACCTGCACCGCGTAGAAACCGCGCTCCCCGATCAGACCGACGGCCTCGTGGAGAAGACGGTCGTGCGGAGAGTCCCCCGGCGGCGCCGCGGGATCGGGCAACGCCGTGAGCTCAATGACCTCATCAGTCGCTTCGAAGACGCCCTTGTACAGCAGCTCGACGATGAGATCCTCATCCACCTCGAGATCGCTTAGAAGCGACCGGGTCGCGACGAAGCGCAGGCCCGACAGGAGATAGAGGTACTCCACCTCACTGATGGGTCGGCCGTAGAGCCGCTCCGCCGTCGCTACGTAGAGGGCGCGAATGCGTTCCTCGAACTGGGGAAAACGGTACTGTCCCTCCCGGAACACATTCACCTCCCCGGCGTAACGACGGGCGGCGCGCGCCACTACGTGCACGAACCGCTGAAGACGCTCCTTGAAGGACGTGCCGGTTACCCCGGCGAGGTCGCCCTCGAGAGTGCTCAGGAAGTCTTCGAGAAGCGCGAAGAAGAGCGCTTGCTTGCCTGGGAAGTAGCGGTAGAAGGCGCCGTTCGAGACTCCTGCCCGCCGACAAATCTCGGCAACGGATACCGCGTCGTACCACTGTTCGGCGAAGAGGTGCAGAGCGGCGGATCTCAGTCTTGGCAGGGTCTCGCGAGCCACGGGCAGTCCTCCACAGGCTGTCGAAGGAACCGAAAGAGAACGCCCCTCCCAAGAGGGAGGGGCGGACAATGACAAGACAGGAAGCTAGTCGAGAATTTCGTTGATCGGCTCCAGGGGCTGATCAATCGCCCAGCTCGGTTCCTCTTCGTAGGTCGCCTTGAGCAGCGACATGGCCTGCGTACCAACGCGGCGACCGTCGGAGAAGTCTACTGTTCCACCGAGAGGAATGTTCACCGGTTCCTCTTCCATGGCCGCAATGTAGTTCTCCCAGGTGAGCGGCTCATCGCCGACCCGCTCGAGCCCCTGTACGAAGACCGCCGCGGCTATCCAGCCCGCCTGGGCGTAGGGGTTGCCGGCAAGAGCCGGATCGATCTTGGAGACCTCCTCGGCGAACTCCGTCAGACCGGGCGTCTCGTTACCCTCTTCGTCAACGACCTGCAGCCACGCGTTGGCGTAGACATCGAAGGAATCGAGCGCCTCCTTCACGCCTTCCACGAAGCTCGGGGCCGCGTTCACGTAGCTGGTGATGACCGGTACGGAGCTCCCGGCGGCTGCCAGCGCCTTGATGGCGACCTCCGCCGGCACCTGGTTGGCGGCAACGAGGACAGCGTCCACGTCTTCGCCGACCATGGTCTGGGCAGCGGAGCTCATATCGTTGGAGTCCGGAGAAACCTGGGCCGCAACGACCTCGACGCCGACCATTTCCGCCCGCCGCTCAATGCCGGCGAGGAGCCCCTTGCCGTCATCGGCGTTGGGGTAGATCACGCCGACCTTCTCCGCATCGAAGTTGCCCACCGCACGGGCGACCATGACCTCTCCCTCGGCATCGTAGATCGGTTGCACCGGGAAGGATGCCCGGGCCCCGCCTTCGGCGTCTAGATCGAAGAGGGCGCGGAGACCGGTCGCGTAGTAGACCCGGGGAATGCCTACGGTGTTGAGGTAGTCGATCGTCGCGGCGACGGTCGGGGTACCAAAGTGACCGACGAAGGCGAAGATCTCATCGTCTTCGACCAGACGCTGCGCGTAGGTCAGGCCCTGGGCGCCGTCGAACTCATCGTCATAATGCTCCCATTCGATCGTCCGACCTGCAACGCCGCCGGCCTCGTTGACCATGGTGAAGTAGGCCTCGATAGCCTGGTTAAAGGGCACGCCGACGGCGGCAAGGCCCCCGCTGGTCGCAGCACTGTTGCCGACGAGGACGCTGTCCTCAGTCACGCCTTGTGCGGCCGCGTCTTCCGCGTCTCCTGCAGCCCATGCAGCGAAGACGGTCACGGCGATCATCAGAAATGCGATCGCGATTCTGTTCATCTCTTCCTCCTTGGAAGTGTCGATTTCCAGTTCGAACCTCGGGTTCGGTTCTGGTACGTCTACGTGTTCTCGCGGCCCAGGTAGGCCGCTACGAGCTCCGGATCGTTCTGCAAGTCCCCCGCAGGCCCCTCCTTGACCACGTTGCCCACTTGGAGCACGTAGGCGTAGTCGGAGATCTTGAGGGTTTGCAGGGCATTCTGCTCGACAATGAGAATAGTCGTCCCCTCGTTCCGGAACTCTTCGATAATGCGAAAGATGTTGCGCACGATCATGGGGGCCAGCCCCAGGGAGGGCTCATCCAGCACCAGGAGTCTCGGTGAAGACATGAGCGCACGCCCGATAGCGAGCATCTGCTGCTCACCTCCTGATAGGGTCTGGGCGATCTGGTCCTTCCGTTCCTTCAGGACCGGAAAGTACCCGAAGACGCGCCGGAGATTCGCCTCGCGCTCCGACTTGTCCCTCACGGTGAAGGCGCCGATCTGCAGATTCTCGAGCGTGGTGAGCTCGCCGAAGATCTGCCGCCCCTCCGGCGCCTGCACGATCCCCATCTTCGTGATCCTCTCGGCGCTCAAGTTGGTGATGTTCTCCCCGTCGAAGCGCACCTCCCCGGCCACGGCAGGTACCAGGCCGGAGATCTTCTTCAGCACCGTCGACTTCCCCCCGCCGTTAGAGCCGAGGACGGCGACAATACCCCCCTCCGGCACCGACAGGTTCACCGAGCGCAGCGCCTCGATCGCGCCGTAAGAGACGCTCAGATTCCGTATCTCGAGAAGTGCCTTCATTCCTCGTCATCCTTTCCGAGATAGGCTTCCTGCACGAGCGGATTCGTCTGGATCTTTGCGGGGACGTCCATGGCCAGGAAGCGGCCGAAGTTGATCGCACAGACGCGGTCGCAGATGTTCATGACAAGACCCATGTCGTGCTCGATCAGAAGGATCGATGTCTTGAAGTGGTCCCGAATGCGGTAGATCAGGGCGTCCAGCTCATTTGTCTCCTGATCGTTCAGGCCCGCCGCCGGCTCGTCCAGGATGATCAGCCGCGGCTCCGACATGAGGGTTCGGGCAATCTCGATCTTCTTGAGAATCCCGTAGGGCTGACCCGCGACGTACACATCCTTGAGGTGACCTATCCCCAGGAAGTCCAGGATGTCCGCCGCCTTCTCCTGCATCTCCCGCTCCTCACGGCGCGCCTTCGGCGTCTTGAGAAGGTGCGAGATGATGCCCGTCTCGAACTGGGTGTGACTCCCTACCATCACGTTGTCCAGAATCGAGAGATCTCGGACGAGCTCCAGGTTCTGGAAGGTTCGGGTAACGCCCTGCTGAACCACCGCCGTAACCGGGAGGGTGCGAAGATCAATGGGGCCGTTCCCGCCGTAGAGCCGGATCGTGCCGGTGTATTCCTTGTAGAACTGGGTGACGCAGTTAAACACCGTCGTCTTGCCGGCGCCGTTGGGGCCAATGAGCCCGACGATCTCACCCTCGTACACGGTGAAGCTGAGACCGTCCACCGCCTTGAGGCCGCCGAAGGTCATGGTTACGCCGTCGAGCTCCAGGATCGGTCGTTGCTCCTTCACAGTGACTTCCTCCTGGTAAACACACGCTTGATGTCGTGGCCGACGAAGACGAAGCCCTTTGGATAGAAGAGAATCACCAGGATAATGAGCCCGCCGGAGAACACGTAGGAGATATCTCCGAGCAGGTCCTTCAGGACGAGGTTCGGCAGGCCGTAGATGATGATGGCACCCACGAAGGTGCCGATGATGGACTTGAAACCGCCCACGACAACCATGGCAATGATGAGGAGGCTGATGTTCAGCGTCCATGCCCGGGTCGGTGCGTTCTGGAAGTAGAGGGCGTAGAGAATGCCCCCGGCGGTCGCGTAGAGCGTCGCCGTAACGAAAGCGGTAAGACGATACTTCAGCAGGCTGATGCCCATGGCCTGCGCCGCGTGCTCACTCCGACTCATTGCCATGAGCGCCCGCCCGGTGCGGCTCTTCACGAGGTTGTGCATGAGAACCATCATGAGAAAGAGCACCGCCACCACGATCGCATAGAGAATGCTTCGCTGCCCCTGCAAGATCTGGTTGAGCTCAATGAAGCCGAAGAGCTCCACCGGGCCGATTGCAATGAACTCTCCGCCGAAGATCGGCACCGAAGTGTAGATCTGTCGAAGGATCTCGCCGATGAAGAGCGTCGCAATGGCGAGATAGATGCTCTCGACCTTCAGCGAGAAGAGCCCGATCAGTGCGCCGAGAGAGCCCGAGATCAACAGCGTGAGAACTGCAGCGACCTCGAAGGGGAGCCCCATCTGCAGGAAGACGCCGACGCCGAGCGCTCCCGCGCCGATAAAGCCGGCAGTCCCCAGCGAGATGAGGCCGCTGAAGCCGAGGAGAATATTCATACCCAACGCCACCACCGTGTAGATGGCGGTGTAGGCGAAGACGCTCATGGTGGAGAAACGCATGACGCCGAGGTGTGGCAGCACGGCGAAGACAAGGAGGACCACACCCAGGCCGGCGAAGTGGAGGATCGGCCTGCCGTGGAGTGCCCGCGTGGGTCCGAGGCCCGGTTGTGCTTTGGAGATTCCGCTCATATCACCCTACACCTTCTTCGCAATCTTCTTCCCGAAAAGGCCGTACGGCCGAAAGTACAGGAAGACGAGAATGAGCGAGTAGACAAGGACGTTGCCCCAGATATCCGAGATGTAGAAGGCCGTAGAGTTCCGGGCAAATGCAATGATGAAGGCGCCCACAACCGGTCCCAGGAAGGTCGAGAAGCCTCCGAGGACACCGGCAAAGAAGGCGCTCACCTGCACGTCCAGGAGCATGTTTGGATTCACACTCGCCTGGGGCGCCACGATCAGCGCGGCGAGGGTACCCATCATGGCCGCCGCGGCCCAGGAGATCATGGTTACGGTTCGGGTCGGTACCCCCATCAATCGCGCCGTGGTCTCGTTGGCCGCGGTGACTCGGATGGCCAGGCCCCAGCGGGTGTTCTGAATGAACCAGAAGAGAAAGCCCATGATGCTCAGGCTGAGCACAATGACGAAGAGCGTGTTGTAGCGCAGCCTCGCCCCGGCAATGTCCACGCTTGCCGCGGGGATGAAGCTCGGCAGCCGGTAGGGGTCCACCCCGAAGAGGAGGGGGATCAACCCGGTGATCACCATGATCAGCCCGAGGGTGATGATCTGCTTCGAGATGGCGCTCACCCGGGATGCCGGCCGGATGATGAAGGTGTCGATCAGCACACCCGTCAGAAAGGCCGTGACCATGGAGGCCAGCGCAACAAGCCAGATGCTCCATCCCCAGCTGAGGAGGAGCACACCTGCCACGTAGGCGTTGAGGGTACCGATCGACCCCTGCGCGAAGTTCGTCGTCCGGCTTGTCTTCCAGATCAGCGCGATGCCGAGGGCCGCAAGCGCGTATGTGCTGCCGGTTTGCAGACTGTTGAACAGGATTCGGAGGATTTCCGCCATTACGTCTCCCGCGATTCGTGAAAACTGAATCAGTTCTCACTCGCGTGGCATTGTGGCATCACCCGACACTTCTGTCAAGAAGAACCTGAAAGCAAATTCGCCTTTGATCTTGGATCGATGCCGACGCTCCGCCGGGACGGCCGACATCGCCTCGGCTGCCGGCCGCCGCCCCCTATTGCCGCTCGAAGACGCGGTACTCCCAGGGTTGGAGGCTCACCACAAGTTCGCCGTCCAGTCGGATGCGGCGCCCTCCGAAAACCTCGCTGTACTTCCCCTCGATCGCATCATCCTCGAGGCGAAGCTCCTGCGACTCCCCCGACAGATTCGCCACGACGAGGACCTGCGCCTCTTCGCGTTCCCGGAGGAAGGCGAAAACCTCCTCCGTTCCGCCGTGCTCCAGGACCAGCAACTCCCCTCCTGCCCGGCCGTGCCACAGCGCGGGGTTGCGCTCCTTCAACGCGGATAGGCGCGTATAGAAGTCCTCAAAGGCGTAGTCGCCCCACTCGATCGGATCGCGCTCGAAGAAGGCAAGGCGCCGATCCAGCGCCGCTTCCTGTCCGCTGTAGACGAGCGGCATGCCCGGAAGAGTGAAGGTAAGCACCGCGAAGGCCTGCGCCCCCTCGCCGAGGCGCTCGAAGACGTGGCCGTTCCAGGAGTTCTCATCGTGGTTGCTGGTGAAGTTCATGATAATGTCCTGGTCCCGGTACTGCCGCTCGAGCTGCGCGTAGTGCCGCCCCAGGGCGGCCGCAGGACGGCGTCCGGCGGCAACATCATTCATGAGATGGTGAAACTCCCAGCCGTAGGTCATGTCGAAGCCCGCCAAGTGGAGCGACGGCGTCTCCGCCTCGGCCAGCATGAACAAGGGCTTGATCTCCCGGAGCTCGCCGATGGCGCGAACCCAGAAGTCCGTCGGCACCCCGTGGGCGACGTCCGCCCGGAATCCGTCGACGCCGACATCCTCCACCCAGAAGCGCATGGCATCCGTCATGGCGCGGCGCATCTCCCGATTGTCGAAGTTGAGATCCGCCACGTCCGTCCAATCCGTTCCGGGAGGATGCACGATATCGCCGGCGGCGTTCCGGGTATACCACTCAGGGTGCTCCGTGACCCAGGGGTGATCCCATGCACTGTGGTTGGCCACCCAGTCCAGGATCACCCGCATGCCCCGATCCTGCGCCGCCGCCAGAAACGCCCGAAAATCCTCCATGGTCCCGAGCTCCGGATTCACGCCGCGATAGTCCGCCACGGAGTAGGGGCTCCCGAGTTCTCCCTTACGCTTCTCCTCGCCGATCGGGTGAATGGGCATGAGCCAGATGATGTCGATGCCCATCGCCTCCAGGCGATCCAGGTGCTCCGCCGCCGCAGCGAAGGTCCCCTCCGGGGTGAACTGCCGCGTGTTCAGCTCGTAGATGACGGCATTCTTTGACCACTCCACATGGCCATAGGCCGATGAAGCCTGCCCGGAGCTCCCCGGCCCCTCCCTCGTGGTGCCGGATGGCTCCCCCGCCGCCCCCGCGCCTCCGCCTGGGCGCGCACCCGTGGCGCAGGCGCTGAGAAGTCCAACGACGATGATGAAGGCAAGGGCTCCCGACGCGATCCTCGACCACGCTCCTGCGGTTGCGCGGCGTGAAACCCGGCGACGGCAACTGGAATTGGGATTATGCGTATGGTGCACGTGGTTCATGGCGGCATCCTCGTAGAACGGAACCGGACTCGTCAAGGGGCGAGGGCGTGGTCCATCACCGCCGGGGCGTTGCGCCCGAGGCGGCGGATGCGGTTCCGGAAGACCCAGGCAGGTCACACCGATGAACCGTCCCATCTGCCGCCGCCGTGCACAGGCGTAGAGCTGATGCAGGATCCAGGTCATGTCGGTGGTTGACTGCGTCCGGTAGTGTACGGAGAAGGTCCGGCTGGAGCATGTCTTGCCGCAAGACACACAGCGGAAACGCTGAATCGGGCCGCGGGAGTCGGTGTGGGACCGGCCGAATCAACAATTTCGGCACCAGTTCCCTTGCACGGAAGAGACCGGATTCTCTATGATCCGTGGACGGCGTAAGTAGAGGAGATGAATGCGAAGGCACACACGGCTCGTACTAATAGCTGCATCGGTATTCGTAGTGGGTGCAGCACTGAGCGTGGTGGTGTCGTACGGCATTTACGAGCGCGAGAGTGCGGCGCAACGCGAGCGCCTCCGGGCGAATGTTCAGGAGCTTAGACAGAGCTTCACGCAGTTCGACTACAGCACCCGGCTCTACCAGAGTGAGGTCGAGAACAGCCTCGACCGGAAGCTGGAGGCCCTCGCAGGACTGCGGGAGTATATAGCGGCGGAGCCGGTCGTTGGGTGGGACGACTATCATGACTACGTTTCCCCGATCTTGGACCGGTACGACGCCATCACCGGCGTCTTCTGGATTCCCAGGGTGAACAGGGACGCCCTCGCCCGCTTCGAGCAGATCGCAGAAGAGAGCGGTCCGCCGGACTTCGAGCTTCAGTACGGGTCTGACGGCGATTCACCGTCGGAGATCGCAACGTGGCCTATCTACTACGCCGCACCCTTGGAGCCGAATCGGAGCTGGATCGGTAGGAACGCGGCGACTCACCCCATCTTCGCCGCGGTCTTCGACGCCACTACCGAAGAGACGGGTCCGTGGCTTTCCACTTCGTTCTCCGCCGAAGGCGAGTCTCGTCCCCGTGATTTGTTTATTGCGCTGAAGCTCAACACGGATGGTGAGGGCTTTTCGGTGGGGAGCGGCGAAGCGGCCCTGCACGATTCGGGGCTCGTCGCCGCGTTGATACACATTCCCAGCCTCGTCTCTTCGGCTATGGAGAGAGTTGACGCCGAACCCGTGGAGCTATTTCTCTTCGATAGCGATGGACGCCGCATCGCTACCTACGGAGACATTGGGGAGGAAGCTCTGCAGGCAAGCCGAAACGAGGACGATCTGCTGGAGACTCTCACCGGCGCCACCTACGTCGATCGTGAGATCGAGGTTTCCGCCGACGGCCGATCCTGGCGCTTGATTTTCAGACCCACCGAGCCGATCGGAGTATCGATTCCGGACTCATACCGCCAACCGAAGACCGCGTGGCTCGTCGCAATCGTCGGCATGGTGCTGTCAATCGGGTTGGCGGCGTTGGCGTACTTCCTGTCGGGCGAGATGGTGCGCCGCAAGAGCTCCGAAGAGCGGCAGCGCAAGCTGGCTCAGTACGACGGGCTTACCGGACTGCTGAATCGGCGTTCGCTATCGGAACAGTTACAGCTTGTATGGAGCCGTCTTCCCGGTCCTGGTCGGACGTTATCTGCGCTCATGATCGATCTGGATCACTTCAAGTCTGTGAACGATACCTACGGCCACGCCTCCGGAGATGATGTGCTCCGGAAGCTGGGCGAGATCCTGCGAGAAGTAAGCCGCCAGAACGATCTTGCGGCCCGGTACGGCGGCGAAGAGTTCTGTCTGATCCTGCCGGATACCGACTCTGCAGAAGCCCGGGCGGCTGCCGAGCGCGTGCGCCGAGAGCTCGGCGCCCAGAGCTTCGAGACGGCAAGCGGAATCGCTTTGCGGATTACCTGTAGCGTCGGTGTCGCGAGCGTGACTCCAACCGACCGATCTCCGGGCGACGTTTTGAAGCGGGCGGACGGTGCGCTCTACACTGCAAAGGAGAGCGGCCGGAACCGCGTCTCCGTTGCACCGGAATAGGCAGCAAAGCCGGAAAGCGCGCGGCGGTTCCGTCGCTTACTCGCCGCGAGCCGGTAGAAGTCCACGCACCCGTTCCTCTCGTCGTGGAGATCGTGAACCTCCCGGCATAATGTGAGCGCGCTTTCAGACTCCCGCCCCGCCCTTCATCAACGAAGGGCAACCGTCGCGACACAGTGCAAAGTTTGCACCGGCGTTGCATTGACACGGTCGGCCGATCGCCCTGACTATACGTGTACCATATGAAGCACGTACCATGAAGCACGTACCGTTGAAAGAGATCGCAAGGGTCACCGGCGTGTCGGTGTCCACAGTCTCAAGGGTCATGACCCATCATCCCGGCATCAGCGAGGAGACTCGCCGGCGGGTCCTCGAGGCTGCGAGAAAGATGCGTTACGCCCCCCACGGCGCCGGCCGAAGTCTGTCGACGAGCCGATCAATGACGGTTGCCTTTCTCTCGTACCGCCGGCGAGTCTCCACTCGGTTGATAACCGCATCGAGCGATCAGGCAGGGGTACTCGATGTGCTCGAGCCGGAGGGCTACAGTCTTCTGGTGGGGGGGATCACCGATCAAGAGCTGCGTCGGCCGCGGGACCTGCGGATCCTTCGCCAGCGGCAGGTCGACGGCGTGATCCTCGAGGGCCCGACTCTCCCGCCCCCGTTCGTGCAGGAACTCTACAACACGGGGATCCCGATGGTACACGTCGACGGTACCGAAGGGACTGCACGCATAGATAAGGTGCTCCACGACAACGAAGGGGGTGCTGCCGAGATCACCCGGCATAGCATTGAACAGCACGGCCGAAGACGTCCGGCCTTTCTGAGCGGACCGTCAAACTGGATTAGTTCGGCCGAGCGCCGGCGGGGGTACGAGTCGGTCCTTGCCGCATACGGACTGCAACCGTACGTGGTCGAGCTCGCCGACACAACGACCGAAACAGGGGCGGAAGCCGCCCGGCGAATCTTTTCCGCGCCGATCGAGGTGGACGCAATCGTTGCGGTCAACGATGCGGTCGCATTCGGTTTCATGGACGAAGCTCGTAGACACGGCGTGTCGGTCCCCGATGACATCGCCGTGACTGGATTCGACGACATAAGCTGGGCCGCATTCAGCCATCCGTCTCTCACGACCATGCGAACCTATCCCGAAGAGATGGGACGGCAGGCCGCTTCCCGCCTCCTCGAGCTGATCCGGCGTGCCCAGGACGCGCCACCCGCGCCGGTGACCGTACGCGTCGGGGTATCCCTTGTCCAGCGGGCATCCTGCGGATGCACGGCCGACTGAGAGAGGAAGACGAACTGCCGGCCCGATTGCGTCTCCCTTTTTCGGCGGGCGAAGCGACGGCATCACCAAATAAATGGTTTGACGCAGTGGGAAGCCGGGTCTACAATCACTCTTGCACTATATGCAAGCGCTTGCACCCATATTGCAAGGAGGTAGTTATGAGTCGCAATTGCACACTGTTCGCAGTGCTTGGCATTCTCTTACCGGCGTTTCTCTTTGCCGCTGGAGGCCAGGAGGCAGATCCAGACCAACCGGTGGAGGTGAGGCTGGCGACATGGGCCGGATCGGAGGAGGCGAACGAGCTTCAGGAGATACTCGACGAGCTCAACGCCGAGTCGGAAACCTATCGAATCACACAGCAATCGAGTCCTGCTGAGTACTACACGAACCTTCAGACACAGGTTGCCGGCGGAACCGCAGCCGATCTCATGTGGCTTGACCAGGATAATCTGATCAACTTCGCTGCTCGGGGGGCGCTCCTCGACCTGACGGATCGGATTTCCGAAGACACGCGCGAGGCGGCGGATCTCGACGGCTATTTCGAGACGCCGCGCGAACGGTTCACCTATGAGGGACGGGTATACGGCTTGCCGTGGATATCGATGCCGGTCATGCTCTACGTCAACCTCGACCACATGCGCGAGATCGGGGTTGATCCGGACGAAATCAACGACTGGACATGGGAGGATTTCCGCGACGCGGCGATCGAGCTCACTCGAGACAGCAACGATCGGACGCCGGACGACAGCGACTTCGACCCGGATGAAATCGAGCGCTACGCCTTCTCGATGGTGCCCGGATGGCCGCCGCTCCAGCAGTGGATATGGCAGGCCGGTGGCGAGGAGCTTACGGAAGACCTCTCGGCGTCCCCTATCGACAGCCCGGAGGCAATCGAAGGCGCAGAGTTCATTTACGAGCTGCTTCACGAGTACCACGTCGCGCCGAGCCAGAGCGTCATCGGTGACCGTGGCTTTGATCAGATGATGCGCGACGGCGACGTGTCAATGTTCATGGGCGGGGCTGCCGACGACCTCGAGCGCAACGAGCGCTACGAGATCCGCGCCTTCCGGCTTCCGGCGGGCCCGACCGGCAGCCGGGCAAACTGGGCCTGGATCGGGGGCATGTCGATATACGCACAAACCGATATCCCCGATGTTGCGTATGAGGCGTTCATCGACCTTACCGCGGCGATTCACCGCTGGAAGGTGCCGTCTCCGCGGGTCGAGCTGGCAACCCCTGAGACAATCATTGAGTTGCAGCCTCACAAGGTCGATTCGGCCGAGAACATCGTCGCCTCGCTCGAGCATATGCGTGCCCCGCATCTCTTTCCGGGATATCCCGAGTGGGCCACGGTGTTCGGCGAACGCTACGTCGATCCGGTCGTGCGCGGTGACGACCGGCCGGCCGATATCGCAAGCGAGGTACGGGAGATGCTCGAGGAGATCCTCGAAGATCACCGCTAAACCGACGGTTGGAGGAACGGAAGAAGCAGCATGCAACCGCACGTGGCGACCGGCATACGATTCCTCATAGTACTCGCGGCGGTTGCAGTCTTGATGATCATAGTTCAGCGGACGCTGTTGCTTCTGGGAATGCGACGCGAGGCGGCTACCGGTTACGCACTCATTACGCCGTGGCTGGTCGGCTTCCTCGTATTCACTTCGTTTCCGATGATCGCGTCTGCCTACCTGAGCTTCACCGACTACAACATTCTCCAGGCCCCCAATTGGGTGGGCCTGGAGAACTTCCGACGGATCTTCACCCGCGATATAGACTTCCAGCCGGCCATACGAATGACGTTGCTCTACGCGTTCCTGAGCGTGCCGATCGGGGTAGCCGGAGCGCTCATCGTGGCGATGCTCCTCGCCAACGACCTCAGGGGCATCGGGGTTTTCCGTACCGTCTACTATCTACCCACAGTACTGCCGGAGGTAGCTGTCGCGCTGCTGTGGCGATGGATCTTCAACCCGCAGGCCGGACTCTTGAACCGGCTTGTCGGACCGGTCTTTCGCCTTCTCGGAATGTCACGCCCGGACTGGTTCGGCGATCCGGCTCTCGTGCTACCGGCATTCATCATCATCAGCCTGTGGGGGATTACCGGCGTCAACATGGTTATCTTCCTTGCTGCGCTGAAGAATGTGCCTACTCACCTCTACGAGGTCGCATTCATTGACGGCGCCGGAGGCTGGCGTCGCTTCTGGGGCATTACAGTTCCGATGATCAGCCCGGTCATTTTCCTGCAGGTCGTCAGAGGGATCATCGGAGCGCTGCAGATCTTCACCGTCTACGCGTTTACCAATCCGACCCCGCGGGCGGGCAAGTTCATGAGCTTCTACATTTACCAGACCGGGTTCCAGCAGTTTCGGATGGGGTACGCCAGCGCCCTGGCGTGGATTCTCTTTGCGATTATCCTTGCACTGACGTTGATCGTTTTGCGCTCCTCGGAAGCGTGGGTCTACTATGAGGGGGAGCGCAAATGAGCTCCGCCCGAGGACCAGCCGGAGGGAATCTTGCGTGGTGGGAGAGTCGGCGCACTCGCAACGCGATCTTTCGCGCGCTCTCGTACCTCGTGGTTGTCGCGGGTGCGGCGGTGTTGACGGTCCCGTTTCTGTGGATGGTGTCGAGTTCGCTCAAACCGGCTCACGCGGTGTTTGCATCTCCCCCACAGTGGATTCCCGATCCGATTATGTGGCGCAACTACGTCGACGCCTGGACGGCGATGCCGTTTACGCGATTCCTGGCCAACACGGCTTTCGTCATCGCATTCGGACTGACCGGCGAAGTCCTGAGCACGACTGTGGTCGCTTACGGCTTTGCACGGTACCGTTTCCCGGGACGCAACGCGTTGTTCGTCGTCCTGCTTTCGACAATGATGCTGCCTTATGTAGTCACTCTGATTCCGACGTTCCTGATCTGGCGTACGTTCGGACTGATCAATACATTCGATCCGCTGGTGGTTGGGGCGATTTTCGCCTGGGGACCGTTTCACATTTTCCTGTTGCGACAGTTCATGCTGACCGTTCCGGTGCAAATGGAGGAAGCGGCCATCGTCGACGGGGCGAATACGATGCAGCGCTTTGCCTTCATCATGGTGCCCCTCATCCGTCCGGCGTTGCTGGCCGTGGCGGTGTTCACTTTTCAGGCATTCTGGAACGACTTTCTCGGGCCGCTCATCTACCTCAACGACATGAGCAAGTACACGATGAATCTCGGAATCTACTTCTTCATGGGAGGGCCGGCCGAATCGCCGCAGTGGCACTGGCTGATGGCGATGTCGGTACTGCTCGCCTTGCCGGTTCTCGTACTCTTCTTCGTGGCACAACGGTACTTCATCGAAGGGCTCACCGTCACCGGGATCAAAGGATAAGACACCGAAGGATGCCTATGGACTCAACCACAGCGGGCGGCAGCCTGTTTGAGGTACATCTTACCGATCTGGGTCCCGACTACTCGCTCGTGATTCCGCGGACTTTCGGCGCTTCGCCCGAGCGGATCGAGCGAATTGCGGCGCACGTCGACACCTTCGACAATGCAAGTATTGATCGGATCCTGGCTGAGACCCGCTACCGCTTTGCAGGGAGGCATCGCGATCTCGACTATCTCCTCGAAGAACGTGCCGCCCTCGTGGAGAGCCACGTACCCTTTGTTCGGGGCTGGACAAAGCACCGGCGGGCACTCCTGGGATCATGCTTTCTCATGGAGTACTCGATTGCTGCGGCGGCCCTGTTCAACCCTTCGATCTGCGCGCACTTCGACCAGGACGGCCTCGCCCCCGGCACTCGACGTGTCATCGTGAGTCTGCGTGCAGTCGGCGAAGGGCACATCTCGAGTATCCTCTTTCGCCCCGGGGTCGTCGCGGTGGATGGATCGGTAGAGATCGGCCGACCGGCCGTACCACTCAGTACCGGCCGGGTGCGGGGCGACCCCGACTCCGGATCGTATGAGGTCCACTTCGACGAGGATGTACCGCTGGGCGGACGAGTGCTCTTTCCGACTTCGGCCGATGAGTCGGCCGGAATCGAGGACGTGCGACTGGTGAGGTTTGAAGAGGAGACTCTCGACCAGCGCGGGCAGCCGCCGGCCGCCGGCCGCTACTTCGCCACGGCGACCGGCTACGATGGTCACAGGCCGGTACCGAAGATGTTCGAGACCGACGACTTCCGTACGTTCCGGATTCTCGCTCTCGGTGGATCGTGTGCGGCGAACAAGGATATGAGCCTCTTTCCCCGGAAGATCGAAGGACGATACGCAATGATCGGCCGGCAAGATGGGCAGCGGATGTCGATCATGTTTTCGGATTCCATCGAGCGTTGGGAGAACTGCACACTCCTGCGCGAGCCGCATTTCGACTGGGAGATCATGCAGATCGGCGGGTGTGGCTCGCCGATCGAAACCCCGGAGGGCTGGCTCCTGCCCATGCACGGCGTCGGTCCGTTCCGTCGTTACAGCATCGGTTTCTACCTTCTCGACCTGCATGATCCGGCGAGAGTTCGCGCGGTGTCTCCGACGCCGGCGCTGGAGCCGCGCGACGATGAGCGCGACGGATACGTACCCAACGTGGTCTACTCGTGCGGTGCCATGCTCCACGGTTCGCACCTGGTGATGCCGCATGCGGTGAACGATACTGCGATTCGAATCGCTGTGGGCGATGTACGGAGGATTGTCGACTCACTGGTGACGGTATAGGGTCCGCCCGTCGATGAGCGCTGCTCCGGTATCCCGGAGTTGCCGGTAAGACGCACCAGATACCTCGAGAAGCGAGCCTTGAGATCCCCGAGGGCTACCGTCTTCGTGACATCCACGAAGGCCGTGCGCGTTCATTTCTCAAGTTGACGGATAAGCTCATCCCACCATTGAAGCCATTGAAGCGACACAGCCGCGTCCTCCGCATCCAGTTGACGGAAGCTCCCACTGCGTGCGGAGCTACCTTCATTACCGAATTTCCACGTGAAGGACTAAGCCCGGACCCTGGAGAACGGCAGGATCACAAGCCGTCCGGTGTCAACAAGATCGGGGGAGTCCCAAGTGCCTGTCCCCCGTCTTCCGTCCGGTCCCGGGCGACTGTGAATATGTATCCCTTCGTGCCACCGATGCCGGCCCCGAAATGCCGCGAAGGCCCCAAGAAGAAAGAGGCGGCAACGACGAGTCGCGTCATTGCCGCCTCCGGATACGAGGCGAGGGGCCATTCTCATCTACAGTTCGATTACTCCCACGGGGTCTTCTGTTCACGAACCTCCGCAACGTTGTCCGGATTGACAATCTCCATGCCTGTGTCGATTATCTCCTCATCCGGTGGGTCACCGTTGATCGCAGCCACAAGATTCTCGACGCCTACGACACCCATCTTGTAGAAGTCTTGTCCGACCAGGTAGTCGGCGAAGCCGTTCTCCAGAAAGTCCAGCATCGGCCAGAAGCTGTCGACGGACACCAGTAGACCGTCGCCGTCCTCGCGGAAAGCGGGAAGCTCACTGAAAGCGTCTTCCGGTGCAAAGAAGGGCCAGCCGCCGACGAAACACCACGCATCCAGGTCGGGATTCGCCCGTGTGTAATCCTCCACGACTTCTACCGACTTGTTGATGTCGTCTTGACCGGCTTGGACCGAGACGACTTCCACGTTGGTACCTTCCACAGTCTCCTCGAATCCGCGGATCCGCTCTTCGAGATTGTGGGCACCGAGGACGCCGGTAAGAAGTGCCGTTTCCACGGTACCATCCCGGTCCGCTGCAAGCTCGATCATGAGCTCCGCGCTTCTCTCACCGAGGGCGTAGTTGTCACTGCCTGCGTAAAACAGGCGGTCACTGTCGGGCGCATCCGAGTCGAATGTCGCTACCACGATCCCCTCTTCTACGGCCCTTGCAATGACATCGTTAAGGGCGGTAGGATCGTTCGAGCTGACGAGCATACCGTCTACGCCTTGCTGGATCAGCCCCTCGAGGACCTGCACTTGCTCTGCAGCGTCCGCCTTGACGGGACCTGTCCAGTTCACGGTTACTCCCAGCTCTTTCCCGGCATCCTCGGCACCCTGCTTGGTGTCGAGGAAGACCGGGTTATCCAGTCCCTTTGGTACGACCGCAATGACAATGTCTTCTTCTGCGCCGGATTCGCCTTGTCCCCCCGCAAACAGCGGGACAACAGCAAGCATCAGCAGAAGCGCAAACACTACTGTTCTTCTCATCTCTGCCTCCTTAGAAGGTGTGTCGAGCCCCTCACCTCACTCCCGTTAACGCCCGGTCCCTGCCGATGAACCGCTGCCGACGGCGGCACGATCCACGAGGGATCTAGGCGTTTTGCCGCTGTCGCAGCTGATCGGCTGCGATAGCGGCAATGATTACGAGGCCGATAACCGCCTGTTGCCAGTATGCGGAAACGTTGAGCAGAACCAGTCCGTTCCGTATCACTCCCATGATTGCGGCGCCAAGGATGGCTCCGAGAATGGTACCCTTGCCCCCGGATAGACTGGCTCCGCCGATGATAACTGCGGCAACAACATCCAGCTCGTAACCGAGACCCGCATTCGACTGCGCCACGCCCAGCCGGGCGGTGGCGACAATTCCCGCCGTGGCGGCCAGGAGACCTGCGAGCATGTACACAATCATCTTCACCCGGATCACACGGACGCCTGAAATGCCGCTGGCCTCCTCGTTTCCGCCGATGGCGTAGATCTGTCTTCCGATTACCGTCCGATTGAGAAAGATCGTGAAGACGATCGAGAGCAATACAAGGTAGACGACGGGCAGAGGAACTACGCCAAAGTACCCCTGCCCCATGGCGTTGAACTCACTGGGCGTGCGAATCGGATACCCGCTCGTGACTGCGTAAGAGAGGCCCCGGACAACGCTCAGCATGCCGAGGGTCGCAATGAAGGGCGGCATGCGGATTCTCGTGATCAGAAGTCCGTTGATTATGCCGAAACCTATTCCCGTCCCCATTCCGACCAGGATTCCCGGAGCCAACGGCAGTCCCCAACGTCCCACGGCAATTGCAGCGGCGAGACCTCCGAACCCGTAGATCGAACCGACTGAGAGATCCACGCCGCCCGAAATGATCACCATGCACTCGCCAATTGCAATGATGGCTATATATGAGAACGCTCGCATGACGGAAAACAGATTCTGCTGCGAGAGGAACTTGTCGGTCGCAACTGTCAGGATCACGCAGAGCGCAAGGAGAATCAGTGCGACGCCGAACGTCGAGCTCTTGGATTGCTTGCGCAACCACATGGTTCCCGCGGTTAGAATCGTTCGCATTCGACCTCCCTCAGTTTCACCAGTTGCCATGAGTCTCTTCCTTTACGGAACCACGTAGCGCGGTCTCCATGATCCGCTCCTGAGAAGCTTCATTCCGGGAGAGCTCACCCCGCTTACGCCCCTCGTGCATGACCACAATGCGGTCGCTCATTGCAAGCACCTCGGGCAGCTCTGAACTGATCATGATGATCGCAACGCCCCGTTTGGCAAGCTCGGTCATTAGCCTGTGAATCTCTTTCTTTGCCCCTACGTCGATTCCACGCGTGGGCTCGTCGAGAATGAGAATGCGCGGATTGATCGCCAGCCACTTGGAGACAACCACCTTCTGCTGATTCCCGCCACTGAGATTCAGAACCGTCTGTTCCTGATGGGGTGTGCGAATACGCAACCGGTCTATGAACGTGCTCGTAACTTCACGCTCCTTGTTGTGCTGGATAAACCCCCGGGAGCTTACGAATTGCAGCCCCGGCAGGGTGATGTTCTGGCGGACCGTCATTCCCAGGATGAGTCCATGGAGCTGTCGATCCTCGGGAACGAAACCGATCCCGTGACGGATGGCATCGCTCGGAATACGGATGTCGACGGCGTCACCGTCTACAAGGATTTCTCCCGAAGTATGAGGGTCAATGCCGAAGACCGCGCGCATAACTTCAGTTCTTCCCGATCCGACCAGCCCGGCGAATCCAAGAATCTCACCGCGGTGCACCGAGAAGCTCACATCTGTGACGCCGTTCGGTGAGCTGAGGTTTCGGACTTCAAGTACCGGCGGGCCGATCTCGGCGTCTTCCTTGACGAACAGGGAGCCGATGTCACGACCGACCATCATTCGAATGATCTTGTCGTGGGAGGCTTCCTCTTGCGTCGTGGTGCCCACATCCTTTCCGTCTCGAAGAACGTGAAGGCGATCACAGATGCGGAACACCTCGTCCAACTTGTGGGAGACGAAAATCACCGCGACATTCCGCTCCTTGAGGCGCTGGACAATCGTGAAGAGCGTATCAACCTCTTGCTCCGTCAGCGCCGACGTAGGCTCGTCCATGATTATGAGGCGGGCGTCTATTGAGAGCGCCTTTGCAACCTCGACCATCTGCCTGCGGGAAAGCGAGAGGGCTTCAACATCGATCCAGGGATCACAGGAGAGCCCCGCGCGGCGCATGAGCTCGAGGCTGCGACGTTCCGTCTCTTTCCGGTCCAGAAAGAGGCCGAACCTCCGAAGCTCCCGGCCGACGAAGATATTCTCTGCCACACTGAGGTTGGGGAGGAGGTTGAGCTCCTGGAAGATCACGCTGATACCGACCTCTTGCGAGGCCTGGGGGTCGGGGATCGTGACTTCTTGCCCGGCGAAGTAGATCTTCCCGCTGTCCGGACGGTGCACTCCCGCAAGGATCTTTATGAGAGTCGACTTGCCGGCACCATTTTCGCCGATCAGCCCGACAACTTCACCGGATCGCACATCCAGACTCACGTTGTCGAGCGCCTGGACGCCGGGAAACGCCTTCGATACCTTCTCGACTCGCAGAAGCGCATCCATGAGTTCCGAAGTATAGAGCCCTTTGTCGCATATGCGAATGAGATTTCTTTTGACGCCTTTGTGAAATGTTTGAAATCCGAAGAGGTGCGGCGCACTACCGGATGGATTCGTTTGCCCGCCTGGAGAAGCACTGCTATCATGGCATCCATGAGGGATCGCCGGAGTCGGACTCAATAAGGTATGAGGGGACCCGCCGTTCTTACAGCACTTGTTCTCGTGGTCGCCTCATGTGGCGGAGGTGAGGTTCCGCCCGCGTCGGTTGACCCGGACAAGGCGTCCATGCCTGCCTCGATCCAACGCGCAGATGACACCTCAGTTACCATCAGTATCGTTCCCAAGTCATTGGATAATCCTGTGTTTATGGACACGAAGACGGCGGCACAACAAGCCGCGGAGGATCTTGGTATCACTGTGGAGTGGGTGGCCCCATATGAGGCGGACAGCGCCCAGCAGGTTGAGATCATGCACTGGCTTATCAATCGCGGAGTCGACGGGATTCTTGTGAGCAGCAATGACCCCGATGCACTCCGCGATGTGATTGACCTGGGTATTGCACGTGGGGTGCAGATTGCTACGTTTGATTCCGACAGCCCCGAGAGTGAACGCGTATTCTACGTCGGCACGGACAATTACCACGCCGGGTTCGTTGCGGGAAAGACCCTGGTTGACATATTGATGACCGGAAAAAGCCCGGTGGGATCAGATGATCCACCGGACCGCCGGGGAAGGAGCGTTGCGACAGGAGGCACAAGAGGCGCCGGGGACCTTCATGACCGCCGTGTCGAGACCGTCATTCTCTCGGGCCGCCGCGAAGCCCATAATCTGAATCTCCGTATCGCAGGGTTCCGAGATGCGGTGGAAGAAGATCTAAATGTGGAGATTATCGACATTCTGTACACTGACGACAATATTACCCGCTCGATCGAGCTCACTGAGCACGTCGTCAGAAACCGGGAGAGCTTGGATGCGATCTTCTTCACCGGCGGGTGGCCTTTCATGGCGCCGGTGGACTCTATGGAGAACTACCGACAGTGGCTCGAGGGCGGGGGTGTGGCGGTCACCATGGACGCCCACTATCCCATTCTCCTTGCCGCTCAAGACGGCATGGTTGACGGACTGGTCGGTCAGAGTTTTGACGAGATGGGCAGAGTCGGCGTGCAGAAACTCTACGGTGCCATCCAAGGAGAGCACGTCGACGAACTGATTTACACAAGGTCCTTTCGCGTCACACCCGAGAACTTCGATGAACACCTCACGCGTGCGCGAAACTACGAGTTGAAGTAATGCGACTGCCTGAGCGGCTCCGCAAACGACTCAACCCTTACGGGATCAAAACGAAGCTGATTGCGAGCTTCCTTGTTCTCGGCTTTGTCCCAATGGTGGCGCTCACTCTCTTCATCTATACGAGCTACGAAGAGGGGCTTAAACGCAACGCCGAGCGATACACCCGGGAAGTCCTCAATCAGGTGGATCGAAGCATCCAGACGTACCTGAATGATATCTTTCGCATTCTCAGTTTGCGGAATAACTACTACGTATCCCAGTACATAAACCTGACGCACATAGAAAGCAGCCCGGCCACGACACGGTTTGCGTATCGGATCTGGGAAGACTTCAACTTCCTTCTCGACACCAAGACGAATCTCCACGACATCGTCATCGTAACGCACGACGGGCAGGCAGTGAGTTCCCTTGGCGAATACGTGATTGATCCGGATGCGGCACCGGTCTATCGTGCTCTGCAGGATGCGGATCGAGATCGGACCTTCTTCCAGCCCACCTATTACTCGCCCCACGGGCGTTTCCTCTTCTCGGTGGGAAAACCGATTATCGACAGCGGTGGCCGAAACATCGGCGTCATGCGAATGGATATTGATGCGCGCCTCTTCGACGAGGTGTTGAGCGGAGTCAACCTGGGAGAGAGTGGCTTCGTGGCCATTGTCGACGGCAACGGCCGGATAGTCTATCATCCGGACAAGCGCTATATTGGCGCCGCATTCGACTCGATCGTTCCCGGGAACATGATCCACCACGGCCGTGAGGGCCACTTCACCTACAGCAGGGGCGATGACACCCACCTGGTCACGTACCACCAATGGGATACGTCGGACTGGAAGTTCGTCAGCGTGTCCGACAGGGCGGAGATCATTGAGAATCTCGCCTGGCTTCGCATCGTTGCCATTCTGGCACTCGGCCTGGGATTCGCCGCCTTCGTAGTCTTTCTCAGCTTCTATCTTTCCAGCGTGATCATGAACCCGATCCGAAGGCTGCAGGAACAGATGAGCCGAGTATCCGAGAACGACTTCTCCGCGCAGATTCGCGTGGACAGCCGCGACGAGATCGGTGCTCTCTCCAAGAGCTTTAATCAAATGGTCGTGCGAATACGCGAATTGATGAACGAGGTCGTCAGTGATCAGAAGCGCATTCGCTCACTCGAGATGTCCGCCATGCAGGAGCAGATCAAGCCCCACTTCATCTACAATTCTCTGGATACAATCCTGAGCCTCCAGGAGAGCGGAGAAACCGAGAACGCAATGGACATGGTCGAGTACCTCGGCACGTTTCTGCGGACCACACTCAGCAACGGCAATGAGGTGATCCCGCTCCGGGACGAGCTTACCCACGTCGAGAGCTATCTGCAAATCCAGAAGCTGCGGTATGGTGACCGCTTTACCTTCAGCATTGATGTGGACCCCTCCGTATACCACCATGAAATACTCAAGCTCGTGCTGCAGCCGCTGGTCGAGAACAGCCTCTATCACGGCTTCCGGAACACCTCTCACCGCGGCCACATTTCGATCGTCGGGCGCCGGGACAACGATCGCATCGTCCTGGAGATCCGCGACAACGGCTGCGGTATCCCGAAGGACACCATGCTCGAGATCGATCAGGTGCTTGCCGATGGAGGCTCAGAGAGCGATACTCAGCGCTTCTTCGGTGTGCGCAACACCCATCGTCGCATCCAGCTGAGCTACGGGGTGACCTACGGGCTACGGCTCTATTCAGACGGAGACGGCACAACGGCCGTCGTGACTCTGCCGGGGGATTGATGGAGGAAGAACCAGCGAAACGCGCGACGGGCGCCCCCCCTCTATATAGCCTGCTCATTGTGGAAGATGAGGAACCAATTCGGAACAAGATGCGCGCCAATGTCGCCTGGGAGAAGCACGGCATCGGCGCAGTTTACGAGGCGGGCGACGGGTCCGAGGCGCTGGAGTTGCTGAACTCCAAGCCAATCGACATTGTCGTCACCGACATCCAGATGCCGAACACCGGTGGTATTGCGCTTGTCGAGCATCTCAAAGAGCGTCGACCGGAGACGCGGGTCGTCGTCATTTCCGGCTACGCCGAGTTCGAGTATGCCCAGGCGCTCTTGAAGCTTGGCGTGGAAGACTACATCCTGAAGCCCTTTCGTTCTTCCAAGCTTCTCTCCGTCGTGGAGGGAGTGTGCGCAAAGATCAACGAAGACAAACGCGAGAGCGACCGGTTGGAGCGGCTCCGAGAGCAGGTTAATCAGAATCGGGCCGTTCTCCGGGACAAGCTGTTTGCGGATGTGATCATGCGACGACCCAACCTGGATGTCGTCGCCACCGCAGAGTACCTGGATTTGTCGAGCTTCGCCCGTGGTCCCGTCACGGTTGCCGTGGTGGAGTTGGGAAGGACGCCCTACGAGGAGATTGCGTCCCTCCAGGAGGCCGTGTACATGCAGAGCCTCGATGTGGAGCTTTCGTTGAAGGGCGCTGTGGTGGAACTCGGCATGGAGGCACATGTCCTGAACCATCGCCCCGATCAGCTGGTGGTGGTCGTTGCCGGGCCATTGGAGCAGGGCAACCAGCTGTTCGAAGCGCTCTTCCAAAGAGTCCCCGACCAGTACCGCAGCGAGATAACTATTGGTGTAGGGGGACAGTGTAATCGCCTCGATACGGCCTTTGTCTCCTACCACGAGGCGGCAACCGCGGCGGGGCTTAGCTACCTCTATGGTGCCGGCCACGTCTACCAGTACAGTGACGTTTCCGCCGACGACCGGGTCATGGATCTTCAGCTCGACTACGCGCGCCGCGTTGAGGCACACCTCCGTGTCGGCGCATTCCAGGCCATTCGGGAGGACGTCGGCGAGATGTGTGACCGAGTGCGCGATCAAGCGCTCCGCCGTCAGACCGTGCGGACCATTGCAAACAACCTGGTTCTATCCTCATGCAAGGTCCTCAACGAATTGGGCCACAACGTTGACGACGTTCTCGGCGACGAGTACACGCCCTTCATCGAAGACGCGCAGTTCCGACAGCTCTCCGACCTGCAGCGTTGGCTCCAGGGCTTCTACGAGCGCGTGGAGAGCTACACCTCGGCGGCACGGAACGACCGAAATGCAAGGCTGATCTCACGAATGAAGCAGTACCTCGAGGAGAACTACGCCTCCAACATCACCCTTGCTACCCTCGCCGACCGCTACGGCGTGAGCGCGAGTTACATCAGCGTGCTCTTTGCCACCTATGCCGAGACCCACTTCAGCGAGTATCTCACCGAGCTCCGCATTTCCCACGCCAAGGAGCTTCTGAGGCACACGGACATGAAGGTCTACGAGATCGCCGACGAAGTGGGCTACCACGACGCCTACTACTTCAGCGCCTGCTTCAAGAAGGTTACCGGCTACTCCCCGTCGCAGTACCGGGAGGCGTAGAAGGCGCCGGTCGACTCGCTTGACGCCACCCTGAGAGCCGGTGAGAGCGCTTCGGAGATCTACACCGCCCATGAAGCACGGCCGGTCGCCATCTGCTCGCTTGACCTCCGCCCAATCCTTCGAAGGAAAGGGCTCGATCGGGCTAAAGGCCTCGATACTTCTGCGCGGATGTGCATGAATTATGCTGTTTGTACTCCACGGCAGGAATCTCGTACGGGAGGAATCTCGTGGTGTCAGACAAGAAGAGCGCCCCGATTTCCGGCG
>CAZUVX010000029.1:34535-36285 GCA_964623865.1 uncultured Spirochaetaceae bacterium
GGCGCTCTACCACTTCGAAAGGCCGGGGTATTCTCGACAGTCTCGGAGTCACGGCAGCGGGAAATCAGATGCTCGCATCGAAGGCGGAAATCATCGACCTGAGTTCCGGGTCGATGCAGGAGGCCACCACGGGAAAGGAAGGGGCCGACGCGAGGCCATGGAGCTTTGGTGTGTATGAGTGTGTCTGCTCAGGTCCTTACCCTCCCCTCCGGCGCAGGTGCTCAGGCTACACCCTGGGAGGATTTGCAGTCTCCAGTAGTGGTCCGGGTCTTACGGTCCCGAAGAACCGGGCTACGCCTCGTCGCCGGGGCGTTCGCGCTTGCCCCCGCGTCTCCCAGATCTGCTCTCAATAGCGGCCACATCTCCTGCGCGCCGGAGGTCGGCTCATCGGTGAAGTCTACCGAGAGGCGGAAACTCGCCTCCCGCAGAGCCCGGTTCAAGCGTCGGAACCTCGCGCGCTCTTCCTCCAACTCCCGCCTCGCATCCGGAGACGCGACGTCCGGCGCCTGCTCACTGTCCCGATCCAACTTGTGGATCAACCGGAGGAAGACACTGCGCGTAAGGTGATTGCTCAATTCCCCAAGGCGAAGGTTGGACGCCTCCCCCGGCTCCAACGCTTCGGCAAGAGTCAACTCTTAGAGGCATTGACGGTGGGCGGTATCCGCGTGGATGTCCCTGCGAAGTGCGGCGTTTCGGTTGAAGCAGCAGCGTTGCAACGGCCGTAAGAGTTGCCGGAATGCCAAACGATCACGATCGACGCTACAAGTACCTCTTCTCCCACGCCGGCTTCGTGCGCCGGTTACTCGAGGGATTTGTTGACGAGGCCTTCGTTGATGATCTCGACTTCGAGACGCTCCAGCGAGTCGATGGCGAGTTCATTGACGAGGAGTTCACGAGGCGAGAAAGCGACATTGTCTGGCGGGTGCTCTTTCGCGGGCGCCCCGTGTACCTCTTCATCCTCATTGAGTTTCAGTCCACCGTGGACTACAGCATGGCTTTGCGGTTCCTGCGCTATGTAACGGGATTATATGAGAGCTTACATGCAAACCTTGGCGTGAAGAGACTCCCCGCGGTCTTTCCTATCCTGGTGTACAACGGGGAGCGCAACTGGACAGCCGCCGTTGCATTCCAGGATCTGGTGGAGCAGACAATCCCCGTCGACTACATACCGCACTTCCGATATTACCCAATCATCGAGAAGAATTTCGGCCGTGCAAACCTCCGAAGAATGAGGAACGCCGTGGCCGCCCTCTTCTACTTCGAAACGAGTCCAGCCGCGGAAATCGAGGCCCATATGAGAGACATTGTTGATATACTGAAAGAAGAAGAACCCGGGCTTGTGAGCGCCTTCGGGAACTGGCTGACGCACTGGGGTGGGCTATCGGAGCAGCATGACCGCCACCTGTTGCGTCTCAAGCAAGCCCTGATGAAGTTGCAGGAGGACGCAGTGGCAAGTCTTTTTCAACGCACATTCGAAGAAGAGTTGCAGAAGAACCGCCGAAAAGGTCTCCAGGAAGGCCGCCGCGAAACCGCACTCAATACCGCCCGCAAACTCTTGGCACGCGGCATGGATCCTCAAGAGATCGCCGATCTCGTTGAACTGAACGTAGAAGAGGTCCGCGCCTTGGAGAACGAGGGGCGGTGACCCGCCGCCGGCACGTTCGTGCCCTGATCCGACAATCGCTCATCCAAGCCGATCCGCAACGTCCCTCACCCGCAAGAACGCCGCCTCAGGAACCTCCACGGCGGA
>CAZUVX010000030.1:0-1753 GCA_964623865.1 uncultured Spirochaetaceae bacterium
CGGTACGGAGGGTACGGACGGGACGGGCGGTACGGAGGGCACTTCCAACGAAGCCGGCGGAGGCGGCGACACAGTGCCGCAGAGCCGGACGATTGCCGGAGTGATCGAGACGCTCTTCGGCCGGGCGGTTGCGCTCCGGGAAGAGTGGCCGCCCATGCGGCTCAGCCTTGGGTCCGCCGAGATATCATACGGACACCACGCCATGGTCCTCTCCGGGTCGATCGAATCGGAGCCCGGAGCCGCGATCATGATTGCCACGGAGTTTCACGGGACGTGGGGAAGCAGCGGCGCGGGGGCGCGCACTCCGACCGCAGCGCTCTCCGGACGCCTGGCCGCGGAGATCACCGGTCCCGGGACAGCCGGCCTCGAGGGCTCCCTGGCGGCGTCCGACCTGACTGTTCGAAACGATACCGTTGCGCCGCAGCCGATTACCGTCCCGCGGCTCCGGTATGACTTCCACTCGGTGGTCAATACCCACGCTCCCTTCAACCCGCCCAAGATGGCGCGAGGCGTTCCCGGTATCGACGTCCCCGCGCCGCTGGGCGCCGGCGCAGCGGAGGACGCCGATCTTCGCGGAGCGATCCGCGTGACCGAAGGCGTGCTCCACGTCGGCGCTGTGCGCGCACAGTTTCGTCCGGTCCTGCTGGGACTCAATGCGCCGGGGAGTGCGCCCCACGGCGGGTACAATCTCCCCGCTGCGCCGCCGGCGCGAGTGGACTTCACCCTCGTGCTGCCCGAGACCCCGCTCCAGGACGTTGTGAACGCCGTTCCGGCGGCCCTCCTGGGCCCCCTGAGCGATGTCGAGTTGGCAGGCTCGCTCGCCTGGGAGATCGACGCGGAGGCGCCGCTTCTGCAGCTGTCGTGGACCCGGTGGGAGGAAGACAGTCGCGTCCGCGACTTCGAGTTGCGCGCCGTCGATCCCGCCTACGACGTGCGAGCGCTTGCCGGAGCGTTTCGCCACCGCATGGTGAATGAAGTCTCCGGGTACCGGCGCGTCGTTGTGGTACCGCCGTGGCGGGACGGGAAATCGGCGCGGCGGGCCCGGCGGCCGTGGACATCGATCCCGGCTCTTGGACCGACACCAAACGACGCCCAACCCGATCCTTCGTATGAATATGCAGAATTCTCCACCATCCCCTCGGCGCTGATCGGTGCGGTCGTCACCGCGGAGGACGGTGAGTACTTCCGACATAACGGCGTGAACTGGACTGCAATTACGACGGCCATGGAGGCAAACCTGGAGCGCGGGGAGATCGTTCTCGGCGGCAGCACGATCCCCATGCAACTTGCCAAGAACGTGTTTCTCGACGACCGCCGCGTGGTTTCCCGGAAGCTCCAGGAGCTCGGGCTGGTAGCACTTGCCAATCTGACCCGCGCCGTGGCGCGCGAGCGCATCCTGGAGATCTATCTCAACGTCATCGAGTTCGGCCCGAACGTATACGGCATTGTGGATGCCGCCGATCACTACTTCGGCATTGCGCCGTCGGACCTCACGGTGCCGCAGGCGGTGTGGCTTGCATCGATCATTCGGGATCCCGCTACCCTCTCGGCGCACGCCGCGGCAGGCAGCGTACCTCCGTGGTGGCTCGAACGCATGTCGGACATGATGGAGATCATGGTCGAGCGCGACCGCCTCTCCCCGGAGGATCTCGCCGCGTGGCGCGGCGTCCAGCCGGTGTTTCGCGTGGAGTAAGCGCCGGTGTCAATCCCGCGGTGCCGCGCTCCTGCCCCTCATCGATTCACCCGCCGGTCG
>CAZUVX010000030.1:1853-19031 GCA_964623865.1 uncultured Spirochaetaceae bacterium
GGTGTCAATCCCGCGGTGCCGCGCTCCTGCCCCTCATCGATTCACCCGCCGGTCGGCTCACTCGTCGCCGGCGGCTTCACGATATGCCGAACCGGGCGCTTCCGCGTCCCCACTTCCCTGCCCCGCGTCTCCACTTCCCTGGTCGCTCTTGCCGCCGACCTTCTCCTGAATTGCCCGCCGGGCAACCCGGGTGACGTAGATCGTCACGAGCACCGTCGCGACGAGCCCGACGCCGTAGAGAATCCACTCCCCGGTAGTCCGCGCCCGCTCGTCCGCGCCGAGGGCTGCAAGACTCTCTATCAGCGAGCCAATGTAGACGTACATGACCGTCCCCGGGAGCATGCCGACCCAGGAGGCGAGCATGTAGGAGCCGATACCCACCTTGGTGAGTGAGTAGATGTAGTTCGAAAGGTTGTAGGGGAAGACCGGGCTTAGCCGGAGCAGAAAGATGATCTTTCCGCCCTCGTTGCCGATCGCGTCGTCCACGGCGGAGAATCGCTCGCTCCTGCCGATCTGCCGGGAAACCCAGTCCCGCATGAAATAGCGCCCCACAACGAAGGCCGCCGTCGCCCCGAGAGTGGAGCCGATGGAGACCCAGATCGTCCCCCAGACGACCCCGAAGACCGCCCCGGCGCCAAGGGTCAGGATGGAACCGGGCACGAAGAGCACCGTAACAAGGATGTAGAGGAGAATGAAGACCATGGGCCCAATGAAGCCGAGCCCGTCGATCCAGTCCAGGGCCTGCCTCAGATACTGCGGCACCTCGAAATAGGCTCCGAGAGCGAGTAGCGCCGCCGCAGCGACGACGAGGATCACGACGCGGAGGGCCTCGCCCGAACGCTTCCGCCGGGTGTACTGGTGTGTGCGTGTCTGTTCAGCCACGATACGCTCCTCCCGCCGGCACCTCGCCGCGATAGCCGTGGAGCAGCCGGAGGATCCGCCGGACCCGGGGATTGAAGAGCTTCGGCGCCATGAAGCCGGAAACCGCCTTCTTGTGAATCTCTCCGAGACTCGGGTAGGGAAAGATCGGCTTCATGATTCGGCTCACCTTCCAGCGCTCCCCTACCGCGTAGAGGGATGGGAGCAGTAGATCCGAGGCGTGAAACGCCGTTATCTGCGTTCCGATGACCTTGCCCCGCTTGTCCACGAGGACCTTCATGAGTCCCTCCGCTTCCCCTTCGGCGTTCGCGCGATCGTTCGAGTCCATGGACTGCCGAATGACGTCGTAGGCGATCCCGGCCTCCCGGGCGCTCTCCTCGTTGTAGCCGATGGATGCCACCTCGGGATCGGTGTAGGTGACCCAGGGAACGGTGCGATAGTTCATGCTGCCGCCCACCCGGAGCCCGAGGCGCCGGACCGCTACCGACCCCTCGGCGCCGGCAACGTGGGTGAAGAGGTAGCGGCCGTTCACATCGCCGACGGCAAGGATGTGCCGCTGGGAAGTGCGCAGGCGGGAGTCCGTCTTGATGAAGCTCTTCTCGACCTCGATTCCCGCCCGCTCCAGGTCCAGCCCCTCGGTGTTGCCCTTCCGGCCGGCGGCGAGGAGGATCTCATCTCCGTCGATCACCTCTTCCTCGCCGTTATTGTCCAAAACAATGCGCTTGCCCTCCCCGGTCTTCTCCACCCGGGAGATCTTCACCCCGAGCCGGAGATCGCCGCCGTCGGCGAGAATGCGCCGCCGGACGAGCTCGGTCATGTCTTCATCGTCCTTCGGCAGGATCCGCGGCGCGACATCCAGCGTGGTAACTGCGCTGCCCAATCGCAGGAAGGCCTGGGTCATCTCAATACCGATGGGCCCCGCCCCGATGACGAGGAGACGCCGCGGGCGTCTTTCCAGGCTGAATACAGTCAGGTTCGTGATGTAGCCGGTCTCCTCGAGGCCGGGGATGGGCAGACTGCGGGGGCTGCTGCCGGTCGCGACCACCATGGAGCGTGCGGAGAGGGTCTCGCTATCGTTGAGCAGAATCTCGTGGGGAGACGTAAAGCGCGCGGTACCGAAGTAGACATCCGCGCCCATTCCCCGGAAGCGCTCCGGCGAGTCGTGATAGGCTATCCCCTGAATGACCTGCTCCACCCGGGCGTTGATCGCCGTCATGTCCGGCTCGGGCAGGTCGAGCTGCGGCAGGCCGTAGGCGGGAAAGCTCCGCGCCTGCCGGTAGACCGAGGCGCTCTTGAGAAGCGTCTTGCTCGGGACGCATCCGTAGTAGAGGCAGTCTCCACCAAGTCGCTCTCTGTCGATGATTGCCGTCTTCAGTCCCAGCTGGGCAAAGCCGACGGCGGCGGTGAGCCCGCCGGCACCTCCACCGAGAACAAGGACATCGTGCGTGTACCGCGCCATTAATCGTCTCCTTTCGTCGACCCCTTTGGTCGGGGACGGATCGTCGAGGCCAAGTATCGAAAAACTCAACGGACCGGTCAATTCTATATTTAATATTGAGGAATATAATACCGAGACAGAAATTTTCAAGGGGAAATCCACCGTCCTCACCGTTTCGGCCGCCGCTACGTCTGCCTCTGCCCGGACGATTGCAGGTGCGGGATACCCGGCAATGCACGGGCGCGGCTCGAAGACCGCGGTGAGGCGCTCAGAGATGCGTGGAGCCGCGCGGAATGGACGATCTCACCCAAATAGCAGCATGAAGAGTCCGTACCCTGCGGCGGCCGCCGCCGGAATTGCAAGAGCGAAGGGCAGCATGATCCGGAGGGCTGCATAGACGAGAAGCACCACGTCCAGGGGCCGCCACCGCGGCGCACCGCCCGCAACGTGCGAGCTCCCGGGGGGGGATCTCCCGGAAGGCGGGCTCCCGGAAGGCGGGCTCCCGGAAGGCGGGCTCCCGGAAGGCGGGCTCCGCCGGGTCGTGTCGGTGTAGGGGAATACGAGCTCGGACCGGCGAAGCTCGGCCTCATGACCGGGCCCCGTGTCGCGGCTTGTCGCAGCTGCGTGCCACGGCCGGCTGCTCTGTATGGCGTGCTTACGCGGTTGACGCCGCCACACCATCGCTCTCCTTCCGATCCGCCTCCAGGCTCTTCTCCGGGGGATGTACCAGGTGGCACGCAACGTGCTGCCCGGCCTCGGTCGGCAACAGCCTCGGCTCCACGCTCTTGCAGACCTCCATGGCGTAGGGGCAACGCGTGTGAAAGGGGCAGCCGGACGGCGGATTCGCCGGGCTCGGCACGTCTCCCTTCAGAATGATGCGTTTCTTCTTCTGAGTTGGATCGCTCACCGGGACGGCGGATAACAGCGATTGACTGTAGGGATGAAGCGGGTTGGCGTAGAAATCCCGCTTGTTTGCGACTTCCACGAGCTTGCCCAGATACATTACCCCCACCCGGTCCGCAATGTGTTTCACCACGCTGAGATCGTGGCTCACGAAGAGGTAGGTCAGGTTGAACTCGTCCTGCAGGTCCTCGAGGAGATTGATGATCTGACTCTGTATACTGACGTCGAGAGCGGAGATGGGTTCGTCTGCAACAATGAACGTCGGATCGAGGGCCAGGGCACGGGCAATCACAACTCGTTGGCGCTGGCCGCCGGAGAACTCGTGAGGATACCGGTCGGCGTGGTAGGGCTGCAGGCCGCAGCGAGACAGCACCTCCCCCACCTTCCGGCGAGCGGCTGCCCCATGGGCCATGTCGTGAGTCTGGAGAATCTCTCGGATTGCTGCGCCGACGGTCATGCGCGGGTTCAACGCACTGTAGGGATCCTGGAAGACGATCTGCATCTCCTTGCGGAGCGCCCGCAGCCGCTCGGCACGTGCTCCAAACACGTCCTCGCCGCGGTAGTGTACGGTACCGGAGGTAGGCTCCAACAGCCGCAGGATGACCTGGCCGGTGGTACTCTTGCCGCAGCCGCTTTCACCGACCAGCCCAAAGGTTTCGCCGGGAGCAATGTCGAAGGTTACGTCGTTCACCGCCTTCACGTGACCGACAACCCGTCCGAACACCCCGCTCTTGATTGGAAAGTACTTCTTCAGGTTGCGGACCGAAAGAACCGGGGACTGCGCAGCTTCACTCATGATGAGCCTCTTCAAGGGTGGAGCCCCGGCGTGCCGCGGCGTTTCCGCTCGCGAGCGGCTGTGCCTGGTCTTCACTGAGCTCCTCGTGAAGCCAGCAGCGAACGGCGTGCCCGCCGCCCAGGTTGCGCTCGGCCGGCATGCTCCGCATACAAATCTGCATGGCGTGAGGACAACGCGGATGGAATGGACACCCGCCGGGCATCTCGAGCGGATTCGGCACATTGCCGGGAATGTAACGCAACCGCTTCTGCTCGGTGTCAATGGCCGGACGACTCTCAATCAATCCCCGCGTGTACGGATGCTGCGGGTCGTGAAACAGAGGCTCGACACTTGCCTCTTCTACGACCTTCCCGGCGTACATTACCAGGACCCGGTCGGCCATTTCGGCAATGACGCCCAGGTCGTGGGTGATGAATAGAACCGCAGTCTGGATGCGCTTCTTGAGGTCCCGCATCAGTTCGAGGATCTGGGCCTGGATGGTCACATCCAGGGCGGTCGTCGGCTCATCGGCAATCAGAAGCTTCGGATTACAGCTCAACGCCATGGCAATCATGGCGCGTTGGCGCATTCCACCGGAGAAGCGATGCGGGTATTCGGTGAGCACCTCGTCCGCCCGGGGAATGCCCACGAGACGAAGCATCTCAATGGCTCGTTCCCGCAACGCCCTCCCCTTCAGGCCCTGGTGGAGCTCAATGGCCTCCATGAGCTGGCTACCGATCGTGAAGACCGGGTTCAGGCTCGTCATGGGCTCCTGGAAGATCATGGCAATATCGTTCCCGCGAACCTTCCGGAGCTTCTCCGGAGAAAGACGCAGCAAGTCCCTTCCCTCGAAGAGGATCTCGCCGCCATCGATCGAGGCGGGCGGCATCTGGAGCAGCTGCAGGATGCTGAGAGAGGTGACGGTCTTGCCGCAACCGCTCTCACCCACCAATCCGACGACTTCTCCCTGTCGAATGGTCAGGGATACGTCATCGACCGCCTGCACACGGCCCTCCTCAGTCTGGAAGCTCGTGCGTAAGTTGCGAATCTCGAGAAGGTTCGTCATAGCCGTCACCGCGTCTTGGGGTCGAGTGCGTCGCGAAGGCCGTCGCCCACCAGGTTGAATCCGAGCACCATGAGCAGGATCGCGATTCCCGGGTAGGTGGTCAGGTGGTGAGCCGTCCGAATATACTCCCGCCCGTCCGAGAGAATTGCCCCCCACTCGGGCGTGGGCGCCTGTGCACCCAGGCCCAGGAAGCCGAGACCGGCAGCCCAGAGAATGGAAGTCGCAATCTGGAAGGTGCTCTGGACGATCACGGGGGCAATGCTGTTCGGCAGAATGTGCTTGAAGATGATGCTGAAGTCGCCAATGCCCGCGGCCTTCGCCGCGGTCACGTAGCTCTGCTCCTTCGCTGCGAGAACCGACCCGCGGACCAGGCGAGCATAGATCGGCACGCTGGCAATGCCCGTGGCGATCATGACGTTCGTTACCCCTACTCCCAGCACGGTCACCACCACGATTGCCAGAAGTATCCCGGGAAAGGCGATCATGATATCAATGAATCGTTGGGTGATCATGTCCAGGCGCCCACCGTAGTAGCCGCTGACCGCCCCGATCGGCAGGCCAAGGGTGATGCCGATCGCAACGGATATGATGCCGATGCTCAGAGAGATCCGTCCCCCGTGGAGCATGCGGCTGAAGAGGTCACGACCGAGCTCATCCGTGCCGAGCCAATGCTCGGCACCGGCGGGCTGGAGCCGGTTCGGCAGCGAAGTATCGGTTGGGCTGTGTACCGCGAGAAGCGGGGCCGCGAGTGAGGCGACCACGAAGGCGCCGATGATGAAGAGCCCGATAACCGCACCGCGGTTACGCAGGAGATGGCGCACCACCTCGCGGGACTCGCTCTGCTTCTTGGTATGCTCCGTAGCACGTTCCACCGGCTCTTGCGGAAGAACCCGAGCTTCACTCATATCGCATTGCCTCCATGGCTAATCATGTCGTTGATAGTGAATACGCGGATCAAGGAAGGCGTAGATAACGTCTACAACCAGATTGATGATGACGAACAGGAACGCCAGCAGCATGACCGTTCCCTGTACGACCGGATAGTCGCGCCGGAGGATCGCATCAACGAGCAAGCGGCCGACCCCCGGCCAGGCGAAGACCGTTTCAGTGAGGACCGCGCCGCCGAGCAGAATCCCGAACTGCAGTCCGAGAACCGTGACCACCGGGATGAGCGCGTTCTTCAACGCGTGTTTGTAGATTACCGTGCGTTCGGCCAGTCCCTTGGCCCGGGCGGTGGTAATGAAGTCCTGACGCAGCACGTCCAGTACGCTCGACCGTGTAATCCGCGCCATCAGGGCGGCGCTCGCCATGCCGAGGGTGATGCTCGGAAGAATGAGGTGCCGGATGCTCCCTATTCCCGTTGCCGGCAAGACCCGCAGCTGCACCGCGAAGAGAAGCTGCAACATCAGCGCGAGCCAGAAGACCGGAGCAGCGACTCCGACAAGGGCAACGAACATACTTGCGTTGTCGAATACGGAGTTTCGCCGCGTTGCGGAGACAATGCCCGCGGAGACGCCGACAACGGTCGCGATGAACAGTGACACGCCGGCAAGGAGGAGCGTCCTCGGAAAGCGTTCACCAAGCTCGGTGGTGACGGGGCGCCTGCTGAAGGTGGAGGTTCCCAGATCACCCTGAACAAGCTGCGAAATGAAATTCCAGTACTGGACGTATACGGGTTCGTCCAGGCCGTACTTTTCACGAACCTGCTCAATGTACTGCGGCGTGGCGTTCACCCCGGCGAGGGCGCGTGCGGGATCACCCGGGAGGAGGCGAATGATTCCGAAAACGATGATCGACACGCCGATAACGACGGGAACCGTGAGAAGAAGCCGTCGGATGATGTACTGATACACGCTGGTTCCGCTCCTTAATCTGCAGATACTACGGTACTACCCGCCACGGACACCCTTATCCCCGACGCCGGACGCTACCCCGGAGCGTCTCGGAGACGCCACCCGGCGTCGTGGAAAAAGGTCGGAGCCTTCCGGGCGGAACAGGCGCCTGGTGACGCTGCGCCGAACCCGGAGGCTCCGGTTCTCGCACGGCGGCAACCGACGTACCCAAACGCGGCAGTCGGCCCCGCCTCCACGCGTACTCGCGTGAGACTACTACTGGGCGAACCGAGCGTCCCAGGCGCTGAGATTCTCCAAAGGATGATGAATCAAGCCCTCAACGTAGGTGCGGTTCGCGTTAATCTGCCCCTCATTGTAGAGGAAGATCCACGGCGCATCATTCCAGATGAGCTCGATGGCCTCGGCGTACAGCTCTTCCCGCTCACTCAGGCTTGTCGCGACTCGAGCCTCGTCGAGGAGCTCGTCGACTTCCTCGTTCTCGTAGAAGCCACGGTTATTGCCGTCCGGATTCCACTGTCTGCTGTGCAGCAGCGCGTAGAGCCCGTAGTCCGAATCGAGCGTCACGGTACCCCACCCGAGCATGAAGGAGTCGTACTCGGCTTCCTCCGGCGGCTGAGACGTGAAGTCGAGATAGCTCGACCACTCGCGAGTCTCCAGGGTTACATCTATCCCAACCTCGGAGAGCTGGTCTTGAATGACCTCGGCTACCGTGGCGTCCAGTGTGTAGCGGCCGGTGGGATGGTGAATGGTCATTTCGAAACCGTCCGGATACCCCGCCTCGGCCAGGAGCTCTTCCGCACGTTCAGGATCGTACTCGTAGGGGCCCACCGACTCATGCCCGAATACCGCCGGCACAACCGGGGCGTCGGACACGGTGAAGCCCTCGAAGAGGCCGTTGACAATAGCTTCCTTGTCGACGGCGTAGTTGAGCGCGCGGCGGACACGAACGTCATCGAAAGGCTCCTTCACGTTGTTGAAGCCAATGTAGATGGTTCGCACGCTCGACTGGCGCACCACTTCAATGTTCGGGTCGGACTCGAGCCGATCGACTTCCTGGGGCGGCACACGCATCATGGCGTCAATATCACCCGTCTCGAGGGCAACAATGAGGGCCGACGACTCGGGAATGAAGCGGAAGTTCACATTCGGAATGGTGGGTACATCACCCCAGTAATCGTTGTTGACCTCCAGGGAGATGCTTTCACCCCGGTTCCACCGCACCATCTCGTAGGGACCCGTGCCGATGGGAACCTCGAAGGTTCCATCCGCCTCCAGTCCATCGAGTTGCGCAGGACTGACAATGCCGACGAAGCTGTGCGACAGGTGTGACAGGATCGGTGCGAAGGGCTGCGAAAGCCGCAATTCCAGCGTATACTCATCGACCGCCTCTATTTCCTCAACGGTACCTAGAAGAAACGCGTACGCGGCGCCGACATCCGGATCCACGAAGCGGCGGAGGTTCGCGGCCACGGCCTCGGCATTCAGAGGCTCCCCGTCGTGGAACTCCACGCCCTCGCGAATGCTGAACGTCCATACGGTGCCTTCATCGTTGGACTCCCAACTCGTGGCGAGCATCGGGGTGAGCGAGCCGTCCTCTTCCATGTAGATGAGCCGTTCCACGACGTGCTCACCAACCGTTGCGGCCGGCGCAGAGGTCATGTTCACCGGATCGAGCGACTCCGGCTCCGCTCCCATGCCAATAGTCAGCGTGTCTCGGTCCACCTGCTCCATCTCTTGTGCGCCCGTGGCAAAGGCGCCGCCAATGGCTACAAGGGCCATGACGAGCGCAGCAACGAGCGTGAAGTAGCGTCTGCTTGTGAGATGCATACTCCCTCCTTATTGAATATTTATACTCATCGGGAGTATATGGACCAGATTCCGGTAGGGTCAATACAGTTACCAGACGCTGCTTCGCGTATTCCCGGAACCATACGGCGCACGGACACCGTGCCTGGGCCTCGTGATCGCGCATCGGGACTTGCTCTCCTGCCGCCGGTCCCGTATCGTGGCTCCATTATGGGAAGTCGGAGTCCGCGAAGCCTTCCTTCTCGCATCCTCTGCCGCGTCGGGCTCCGCGAGGCCGCGCTGACCGCAGTGCTGCTCGTGATGATCGGTACGGCAAAGCCGGCGCTCTACGCTCAGACGACGCCCGACGATCCGAAGGACCCCATTGACTACTCCCGCACCGTGGTCCTCTTTTACGGTGAGCGGTGCCCGCACTGCCACGAGGCGATCAACTACCTGGAGTCGGCAGTGGACAACTATCCGCTCCTCACCTTCGTGCGCCTCGAGGTCAGCGAGCCGGACAAACAGGCTAACCGCGTGTACTTCCACCGGACAATGGCGCGCCTCGACAGCCAGGCGGCCGGATACCCACGGCTCGTCATTGGAGACCGCGTCTACGCCGGCTTCACGGAAAGCGGTGGGCCGCTGCAGTGGATGGACTCTCACCAGGCATACGCCGGGTACCGGAATCAGATTGCCGAAGCGCTGGAGGAACTGCACGCCACGGCGGCGCGGACGGCGAGCGAGGGAGGCGGCGTGGGAGTGGCCGGCCCGGAGCGCCACACCCCCCAAGCCGCGGTTGCGGCCAACACCGACCTGAAAATCGAGCCGATCCGGAGCCGCGCCGACCGTACATCCGCGCGGGGCGCCCCCGGGGGTGCCGCGGGGCTCGCACCGGGTGTATGGGCGGGCATTGTCGGCGCCGTGTTGGCCCTCTACGCCGTGGTTGCGGTCATCCTGATTCGCCGCCGCAGACACGACTCCAAACAGGGCATCCGGCTATGGGTCGGTGGCGGCGTCCTGCTGGTAATGGTCGGTGCCTTCGTTATCGTGTCGGGGATCACGGAGGGGGTGGTTGCCGAAGCCGTCAGGGGGCTCCCCTTCCCCCTCCTTGTCACGGCCATCGCCCTTCTCGACGGCTTCAATCCCTGCGCCTTCACGGTGCTCTTCATCCTGCTGTCGCTCCTGACATATGCCCGTCGCAGGCGCCACATGATCGCGGTGGGCGGCGTCTTCGTCGCGGCCTCCGCCGCCGTCTACGTGGGATTCATCTTCGCAATCATCGCGGTCGGCTCCTTCGCCCTGGCGAACTTCGGCACCTGGGTCCTCCGGGTGATTGGGGCCGCTGTCCTGATCATGGGAGCCCTGGGGATCTATGAGATCCTCCGACCCGCATCACCCTCGCCGGTGACATCCCTTTCCCATGCCGACAAAGCCGGCCTCAGCCGTCGCGCGGCGGCCGTGGTGCGACGCTTCACCGACGCAACAACTCCGGGCGCCCGCCTTGCAGCCCTCGGCGCGACGGCGGTCCTTGCAGTCGTGGTCAACAGCGTGGAGTTGGGCTGTACCGCCATCCTGCCGGCGGTCTACATGAGCTCCCTGGTCTCGACCTTCGGCCCGCGGATCGGGATTGCCCACGTGATCTGGACCCTCTGGTACGGCGTCGTATACGTCGTCCCAATGGCCGCTATCCTGGTGAACTTCGTCATAACCTTCCGGTCGGAGCGCATGTCCCCGACACATGGACGCCGTCTCAAGCTCGCCGGATCCACGGTCATGATTCTGCTGGGGGGCATTCTTGCCGCAGCGCCACAGATCCTGACGTTTTGAGATGCTCGCCGCTGCCGCGGCGAGCGATGAAAACTCCCACAGCCACGAGAAGGAGCGTAACGAGGCGAGTCCCTTCGTATTGACACATGGAGCCCGGCACGGCCCATGGTGCTGGAACGGAGTCGTACCGCCGCTGGAGCAGCGCGGGCACACGGTTCGAACCGTCGACCTTCCCGGTCACGGTGAAGACTCAACGCCGGTTTCCGAGGTCACGCTGTCCGCCTAGGCCGACCGCGTCTGCGAGACGGTGAACGAAGAGGATGGCTACGGCGCCCTTCCGTGCCGCCGCGCGACGACTCGCGCGCCGGGTTCCGGCCGTGTATACTCTCGCCATGGAATCGGTCCCGTTTCGACTCGACCTCGGCGTCTCGAGTGTCCAGGGCGTCATGCGCCTGGAGAAGGAGCACCTGGCAATCGACTGGCGCCTGTACAACGCCTTCGATGCACCGAAGGGCGGAGTCCAGTCCATCGCCATCCCCTACTCCCGGATCGAGAGCATCGACTATAAGGCAGGTCCCCTCGGGGCGCGCCTGATCGTCACCGTCGATACCCCCGCCGCCTTCGGTGACTTCCCCTTGCCGAGCGGCAACATTGCCACACTGCGAGCGGCCGTCAAACGCCCGGACCGCTCAAGCGCCCGCGCCTGGGCCGCCGAGGCCGCCCTGCGAGCGGCGGACCACGACGAGACGCCCCTCCTCGAGTAGACCTCGAGGCCTCCGGACCCCGGAGCGCCACCTTCTCCGAGGCAAGGCCGTGCCGGGAGCGCCGTCCCGAAGCACGTTGGCACGTAATCCGTGCGCACGGATTATGTGCGTATGAACCTCACCCTCTCTGCGGATGATGAGCTCGTGCAGAAGGCGCGCGAATACGCCCGGTGAGCGACGGCGCGCACCGGCAGAGCGGAGACGCCTTCCGGAAGAGCAACGCCACCTTGCCGCCCCGCCCTAGATTGGCGCGGCGCGGGTAGTGCCGGCATCGCCGCAGCCGCCTACCAGACCGCGACTGCGACCGCGAAGGGCACCAGTGCCAGTAGCGCCATGAAGCGGCGGGCGCCGCTCGCCCGGGCGTTCCATTCGAAGAGCACCCGGCACAGGATCAGATTGAGGACGATGCTCACGGCCGGCACGACCAGGGGGGCAGCCTCGCTGAGACCGATCGCACCGCCCTCCATGGCGAGGGCCAGGAACCCGCGCATCCCCAGGGTGGCGGGAAGCAACAGGGCGGCCCGGGCAATACCGTCCGGGAGGAGATCCGGCGGCACCATGAGCCCTCCCAGAAGCACCGACGGCACGAACACCAGCTGTGCAAGGAGCGTTCCCGCCCGGGAGGACGGCGCGACTACACCCAGGAGAGCGCTCAATGATGCGAGGGACAGCGCCGTGAGCACAATCACCGCAATGAACCAGCCCCAGTTCTCCGGTAGGGCGGCGCCGAAGAGCAGGCTCCCCGCGAGGGTCAGCACCACCGACACCAGGAGCATATGCACGAGGGCGCTTACCACGGGTATCGCAATGACCGCCGACGCCGGCACGCCGTTGACGCGGTAACTCCGCAGAATGCCCGCGGTGCGTTGATCAATGAGCGTCCCCGGAATGGTCATGAGCGTTCCCGACATGATCGCGAAGATGATCAACCCGGGGATCATGATCTCCAGGAAGGTCGGATTGATGCTGGGCATGAAGAGCCCGATCATGACGAAGAACCCCACGGGAAAGAGGTAGTTCATGAGCATGTTGGTGGTGTCCCGGATACCGGACTTGAAATCAAAGACAAAGTGATGGGCATAGCCGCTCATCTCGACTCCCTCCTCACGCCTTCTGCCGTGATCTCCATGAATCGCTCCTCCAGGGACGGCCGCTCGACACGGAGGTCGACAAGCTCATCGCCCCGGTCCTTCAGAAATGCCAGAATGGCAGCAACGGATTCCGCGGGCTTCTCCGACCAGAACGCGGCGTACCCATCTTCGGACTCCGCCGGCGCGGCCCCCGCGACGGCCGGTTCCTCCCGGCGGATCGACGACAACGCCGAGGCGACGCGGATCTTCGTCCGGTTGTCTCCGGCGGCAGTGATCGTGCTGGGGGTGCCTTCGATCGCGAGCCGTCCCTGAATCAGGATGCCGATGCGATCGCACAGCTTCTCGGCCTCCGCCATGTCGTGAGTGGAGAGCACGATCGACATGCCGTCCTCGCGCAACTCCTTCATCAGTGCATGCAACTCCGTGCGGGACTGCACATCCAGGCCCGCCGTCGGCTCATCCAGGAACAGCACCTGCGGCTCGTGAGCAACCGAGAGCGCAAGGGACAGACGGCGTCGCTGCCCCGTTGACAGATTGGCGTATTGCTTCTCCATGTGGTCGCTCAGTCCGAAACGCTCGAGCATCTCGTACCGCGGCGTGCGCCCGTGGTACCGGCAGAAGAACTCCATTGCCTCTCGGGAGGTCATGGTGCCGGGCAGCCCGGACTCCTGGAGCTGGACGCCTATGACATCCCACAACTGCTTCTGGTGGGCCGTCGGATCGATCCCCATGACGGAGATCGTTCCGCTGTCCGGAGAGCGGAGTCCTTCAATACACTCGAGGGTCGTCGTCTTGCCCGCGCCGTTCGGCCCCAGGAGGCCGTATATCGACCCCCTCGCAACCGAGAAAGAGAGCCCGTCGACCGCAACGGTCTCACCGTACCTCTTGCGGAGCTCTCGCACTTCCACTGCCCGCTCAGTCCTGTTCATCATCACTTCTCCATTCATTCGTGTCGTTCTCTTCAGATGCCCGCGAGTCGGTAGCGCCCCGGCCTTGTCCCGCCGGATCCGCCGTGGCCATGCCCGCCGCCCAGAGGTAGAACGCCTCGCCGGCGTTGTTGAGCAGCCGCAGGATCGTCTCGTCCGAACAGTCTCGCAGCGACCCGGCATTCACCAGGACGGCGAGACCGTGCGTGAAGATCCAGCTGTGCTGTATGAGCGCCGCCTGCGCCGAGGGATCGAGCGCCCCCAGCGCTGCAGCCTCCGCCCCATCCGCACCGAACTGCTCATCGAAAGATGCCCGCATGTTTCCCATCCCTTTCTCTCCAACGACATCGGGCCGCTCGATGAAGAGAAAGCGAAAGAGGTTCGCCTCGTCCCTGGCAAAGGCGATGTAGCCGAAGGCCAGGTTCATGAGCGCCTCCGGCGTCCATGCGCGTTGCTGGTAGTCCACAAGGAGTGACCGCGCCCTGCTTCGCACCGCGCCTTCCACCTCCTCGATTGACCTGAGGTGCGAGTAGATGGGCATGGTCGACGACCCAAGACGTTTCGCAATTGACCTGACCGTCACGGCCGGCCAACCCGCCTCCCGGGTCAGCTCAAAGGCCGCCCCGACGATCCGCTCCCTCGTAAACGTTGTGGGTTGCGCCACAGTCGTACCTTCTCCCCAATGTCAACGGCGTGTTGGATAACAATTGCTATATTAAATAACTTACGTTATTCCGTCAAGCCCGTCTTCCCGGAACATGGGACAAACCTGAGGAACGCGTGCCGCAGCGGGCGGCGCAGGATCCTCCGGCAAAAACTTCACCTCCCTGCGAGATTTTCCATGTACAGGAGAACCGGCCCGACCTACAATCAAAGGCGTCCTCTATCTATCGCTACCGGCGACTGAGGTCATGATCGGCACCCTGGTGAAGGCGACCGGCCTGAAGTACATGATGGCCGAGACGGTCGTGTACAGCCGGGAGTACCTCTTCGTGAAGGATCTCTACGAGAAGGGCGGCCTCGGCCGCATCCAGTACATGCAGGCCTCCCACCCCCAGGATATGGAGGGGTGGCCGGACTACTGGAAAGACATGATCCCCATGCACTACGCCACCCACGTCGTGAGCCCGGTCCTGGCCATGGTCGACGGGCTGGCCGACTACGTGAGCTGCTTCGGCTCGGGCGCCGTCAACGACGAGGTCGCCGAGCGCTCCGGGAACCGTTTCGCCGTCGAGTCCTGCCACATCAGTATCAAGGATTCGGATGTCGCCGCCCAGATCCGGCGATTCCTCCGGGACACGGCCCGACAGTACAGAGAGAGTATAGATGTCTACGGCTCAAAGAAATCCACTGCCGTAAGCCCGGCATTCTCCTGTGTCCGCACGTCCGCTACACCCTCATGCGCCTCTGGTAGAGGTGCGCCGGACGGTGTACCCTGTAGCCACACATGAATGCATCTGAATATGCGAACTATGATGGTCTGGGTCTGGCCGAACTGATTCGAACCGGGCAGGTCTCTCCGGAAGAGGTGGCGGAGACGGCACGGCGGGTGATCGACCTGCTGAATCCGCAACTAAACGCGGTCATCCGACGGACCGATGAGCCGACTGCGGGCGCGGCCCCGGACGAGGCGCCCGGAGCGGACGCGGACGCGGACCCCGGCGTGGCGCCCGGAGCGGCTTCACCCGACGCGCCCTTCGCCGAGGTCCCGTTTCTGCTGAAGGACAGCCTCCAGGTGAAGGGCAACACAATGACCTTCGGCTCGGTACTCCTGAAGGATCACGTCGCCGAGTGGACCCATGAAGTGGCACGGCGAATGTTCGTCGCCGGCGTCCGGGATCTCGGCCGTACCAACCTCTGCGAATTCGGCCTGCTGCCGCATACAGAGTCGGCACTCCATGGCGCGGCCCGGAACCCGTGGAATCCCGATTACTCTCCCGGCGGGTCGAGTGGCGGCTCAGCGGTCGCGGTAGCTTCCGGCATGGTTCCCCTTGCCCACGCCGCCGACGGCGGGGGCTCCATTCGCATTCCGGCCTCCTGCTGCGGTCTGTTCGGACTGAAGCCGAGCCGTGGCAGGAACCCTTCCGCAGTCTGGGGCTACGATGGGAGCCTGGCTGTCAACCACGTTCTCTCTCGAACAGTCCGGGACAGTGCCGCCATGCTGGATACAATCTGTGGACCTCGACCGCGGGAGCCCTGGATCCTTCCGCGACCGGATCGCCCATACCGGGACGTCATCACCGAGCCTCCGCCGCGTTGCCGCATCGCCTTCACCACGACGGACTTCACCGGCAATGCCGCCCACCCGGATTGCGCCCGCGCCGTCGAGCTCATGGCGCATCAATGCGAAGAGTTGGGCCACGCAGTGGAAGAGGCAAAGCCCTCCATTGATGGTGCAGCCTTCGCCGAAGCCTTCACCCAGCTCTGGGCGCAGGGAGCCGGTCTCGTGTACCGGCAGGCGCGCGAAGCGCTCCAGGGTCGTGAGGAAATCCCCGCCCCGCTGCGGAGCCTTCTGGGCAATCAAACGATCTTTCGCCTTCTCTTGGCGCTTGCCCGTCGCGACGGGAAACCCGTCCTCGAGCGCTTCACCCGCGGCCTCGCCGCGATCGACCGTCGGAGCTCTCCGGCAGATCTCGAGGTCGCACAACTGACGCTGAAGCAGATGGAGCGGCAGGTCACCGACTTCCTCGGTACGTACGACCTCCTTCTTACCCCGGTGCTGAGCGAGCCGCCCCACCCGATCGGAACCTTCGACCAACGCTGGAGCTTCCAGGAAATGAGGCACTTCCTGAACCGCCTGGTTGCCTACACCCCGATCGCCAACACCACGGGTTTCCCCGCCATGTCGGTCCCGACCTTCTGGACTGCGGAGCGCCTTCCCATCGGCACGCACTTCGTGGCTCCCCTCGGCCGGGAGGATCTCCTCCTGCAGCTTGCGGCGCAGCTCGAGGATGCGTATTCCTGGAAGCACCGGCACCCGGCTGTTTCTGCCTGGCATCTCGGATTAGAGAGCTCCCACCGGTCGTGATCCGCCCGGCGTGAACATGGCGAACCGGCGGAGTGATCGCACCTCCAGTGGCGCCGACGATGAGTCACGTCCCCGGACCGACTTCGTCCGCGTCGCCGCCGGCGAGTGATCACTTCGCCCCTACTCGCCGATGATCTTGACGAGGACCCGCTTGCGGCGCCGGCCGTCGAACTCGCCGTAGAAGATAGCCTCCCAGGGGCCGAAGTCGAGGTCTCCGTCGGTAATGGCAACGACCACCTCCCGCCCCATGACCGAGCGCTTGAGGTGGGCGTCGGCGTTGTCCTCACCGACGTTGTGGCGGTAGCCGTCACGACTGTAGGGGGCGAGCTCCTCGAGCCACTTGAGGAAGTCCTGATGAAGGCCCGACTCGTTGTCGTTGATGAACACACTCGCGGTGATGTGCATGGCATTCACCAGGCACAGCCCCTCCTTCACGCCGCTTTCCCGGACCGCTTCACGAACCTGGTCGGTAATGTGCACCAGCTCGTACCGATTCTTGGTGTTGAACCAGAGCTCCTTCTTGTAACTCTTCATAATGGGTATGCAGTGTATCAGTTTCCGGCGCCTTTCGCACGAGGTGGCGGAACGGCGCAGTGGTGTTCTCTATCGCCGGGTGTCGGCGGTATCATGGTGGGGTCATCCTTGGGTTGAACCACCATGGAGCAGATCGGCCTGAAACAGCGAAGCGCCTCCTCATTTGAGCTCAAGCTGCGGCACGTGCTCGCGAAGGACGACCCTCGGCGTAGGGCCGTGCGCTACACCGTCGACGTTCACTTCTTTCTCCCGCAGTCGTTCCGGATCACTCCGGAGACGTACGAGAGCAAAGCCTTCTACGAGGACCGCAAGCTCTACGTTCGGTTCAACACGCCGCACTTCACCGTCGAAGAGCTGGCCGATCCC
>CAZUVX010000030.1:19131-22033 GCA_964623865.1 uncultured Spirochaetaceae bacterium
GCTCTACGTTCGGTTCAACACGCCGCACTTCACCGTCGAAGAGCTGGCCGATCCCGGCTCCTCGGAGTCACCACTCCGTCGAGTGGAACACCTGGTTGCGGAACAGTCGCCTTTGCACGATACCACCTTCATCTACGAGTCCAAGATGCTCGGAGCGGTGTTCAAATCCCTCCTGCGGGAGTCCCTTGGTGGAATCCGGGCGGTCACGACAATCGAGGATGAAGATGAAGAGACCGAGCCGGCCATTCAGGAGTGTGACGATCCGGCAGGACTGGTGAAGAAGTTGCACCAGATCGCGCAGCGATTCCACGCGGTCGCCGCGAAGGTGCTCGCCCGGGAGGACACGCGGCATCTCCACCAGCACTGCCGCATGATCGACGAGCACCTCTCACTCCTCCTGGAACGATACCTCACCGCTTTTCTGCACCGTAACGAGGACGAGCCCGCTGCAGACTCGGCGTACAAGCGCATTGCCAAGGTCCTCATTGCGGAGCTCGACTATCGGGAGAAACGGGGCTACCCAACGACTTCGCCGGGAGGCGCTGATGTGCGTAAGCTGGAGGAGTACGTGTATCGGGAGAAGATGCTCAAGAAGTACTCCTCCGAGGTCCTCTTCTTCCAGGTGAAGATGACCAACGAAGCCAAGCGGATTCAGCACGTCCTCTACGCACTTGCCGCAGGCATCGCCATGGCCGTCGCTACCTCTATTGCGTTCTATGGCCAGAGCGAGTTCGGGAACATCACAACCTCCCTCTTCATACTCCTGGTCGCGAGCTACATGTTGAAGGACCGCATGAAGGACATCTTTCGCGACTACTTCCGACGTTCGGTGGGAGCGCGCTTCTACGACCGCCGGAGGCATCTCTACGACTCCTTCTGGAAGAAGAAGCTGGCGTCGGTTCGTGAGCGAACCACCTTCGTCCCCCTGAAGAAGGCGAACAGCCGAATCGTTGCCTTCCGCGGCCAGGGACCCTTCGAGGCACAGCTCGCCCGCAGTGAGGAGGAGTCCCACCTGGTCTACCGGAAGGTCGTGAACATGCGTTCCAGAACGCTACGGAGAATCCACAACCGCATTCGTGGTCTCGCCGATATCACGATCGTGGATCTGGCGAACATGGTAAGGCATCTCGCAGTCCAATCGACAACCGTCCCGATTGTCACCGGGAAGAACGCCATTGAGGTGCGCACGGCTCATCGCGTCTACCATCTGAATCTCATAGTCGACTACCGCAGCGGTGTGGAGCGAAGACTGGAGCGGTACCGTCTGATCCTGGATCGTAGCGGCATCAAGCGGATCGAGCCGGTGGCTTCCGAAGGCGCCGACTGAATACGCCCATGCGGCCCGCGGAAGGCGCCGATCCCGACGGACCGAGCCCGACCGGCAACCGGGCTGGGCTGCTTTCCCCCCGGCGTGCCCCCCCTCCTCCGGATCGTTCTTCCCGCCACACCGCTCTTGAACCGCCGCCCGATCCGTAGTAGCTAGAGAGGGAACGGACGGAGAAACGGAGGACACCCATGAAACCAGTTGTCATTGCCGGGGCCGTTGCCGCCGGCATGAGTGCGGCGAGTGTGTTGAAGCGCACCCTGCCCGACCGGCAGGTCACCGTCTACGGCAGGGAAGAGCACATCTCCTACGGCGCCTGCGGCATGCCCTACTTCATCGGCGGGGAGATCGAGAGTTACGAGAAGCTCGCCGTCCTCTCCCCGGAGAAGGCGCGGGAGAAGCGGGGCATCGATCTCCATGTGCGCCACGAGGTCGCTGCGATCGACCGGGATCACCACGTCGTCGAGGTGCGCAACCTCGACTCCGGCGAGACCTTCGAACAGGAGTACGAGAAGCTCATCATTGCCACCGGGGCGCGCGCCGTCATGCCTCCCATCCCCGGCGTGGACCTCGACGGTGTGTTGCCCCTGAAGGAGCTCGCCGACAGCATTGACCTGGACGCCTACCTTTCCCGGCAGAAACCTGAGCGCGCCGTCATCATCGGCGGAGGCTACATTGGAGTCGAAGCGGCGGAGGCCTTTCGCAACCGCGGGATCGAGACGACGATTGTCGAAGCGCTTCCAAGAATCCTGAACACTGTCGATGAGGACATCTCCGACCTGGCCCGCAAGGAGCTCGAGGCGCACAATGTCACCGTCAAGACCGGAACCAAGGTGGTCTCAATCACCGGCTCCGATCACGTTGAAGGTGTGGAGCTCGACGGAGGCGAAAAGCTCCCGGCGGATGTGGTGCTCATGAGCGTCGGCGTGCGGCCGAATACGGAGGTTGCCGAGGCGGCGGGCATTGAGCTGGGCGAGAAGAAGGCGGTCATGGTGGACCGCTACCTCAAGACCAACGACCCGGACATCTACGCAGCCGGTGACTGCGCCGTCGCCTACCACAACGTCCTGGCCCGGCCGGTTCACATCCCCCTCGCGCTCCCGGCAAATCGGCAGGGGCGCATGGCCGGCGAGAACATTGCCGCCGAGCTCACCGGCAGGAAGCTGGACACCTTCCCCGGCGTCCTGGGCTCGGCAATGATCAAGATCTTCGACGGCGAGGTTGCCAAGACCGGCATTGGCCAAACGGAAATCGATAGCTACGGCCTCAAGGAAGTCGACTCGGTCTCGATCCAGTCCCACACCCTGGCGGGCTACTACCCCGGTGCCGCTCCCATCTGGATCAAGCTCTACTACCACAGCCGAACGAAGCGCCTCATGGGCGGCCAGATCTACGGCTCCGGCCGCTCCGTTCTGCGGATCAACATCCTGGCCACCGCCATTACCGCCGGCATGCGCCTGGGCGACCTCTACGAGGTCGACATGGGCTACGCCCCGCCCTTCTCACCGGTGTGGGACCCGCTCCTCGTCGCCGCGCGGCAGGGGATGAAGTAGCGGCAGGGGATGAAGTAGCGGCAGG
>CAZUVX010000030.1:22133-31957 GCA_964623865.1 uncultured Spirochaetaceae bacterium
GCGGCAGGGGATGAAGTAGCGGCAGGGGATGAAGTAGCGGCAGGTATGAGATAGCGGCGGGGAATGCAGTACCGGAGGTGATCGCGGCGACCTGCGGATCGTAGTCCTTGTAGTGAATGTGAACCACCGCTGCCCAAACAGCTTCAAGGCCGCCTCGGGGTAGCCGCAGGCGAAGGCGCAGTGGCCGGTACCCAGTACCACGCCTAGGAGGTCCGGACTCGTTGAGACCGGAAGCTTCTCGATCTCGCCCGGCGTCTCAACGAAGCCGGCCCAGTGGTGATGGAAGCCCGTGCGCAGCCCCGTTTCGTCACGGATGGTTGCGGCAAAGCGCTCGGCGCCGTCGCGAAACGGCATCCCGCTCCCGGATACCCCGCTCGCTTCGTCATTCCAGCAACGCCTCGAGCCCCATGATCTGCAGCAGGCCCGGTGCCGCCATGCGGGAGAACCAGTAGGATAGTTGTGTCGCGGACTCGCGCGGTTCCGACGAGACCCAGTGGCGCGCCGTCGCGACGAGGGCACCGGCCAGATAGGCCGCGGTGCGCTCCGCGTCGATCTCGACACTGCTCAACTGTCGCAGCGCGGCGTGCTGCTTCCGGGAAACCGTTTGCACCGCCCGCTCCAGGGCGCGCACCAGAGAGGCTCCCGCTTCCGTCTCGAAGATCCGCCGGTAGAGATCCACGTGCTCCTCAATGTGCGCGAACATCGGAAAACTCAGAGGTTTGCCGGATGCAAGCAGGCTTTGCGGATCAAGAAGGGACGCCTCCTCCCGGTACTCCGGAAAGCGCTCGAAGAAGCTCCGCTGAAGCGCCTCGAAGGCGGGCTCCCATGGCGCCCGATAGTGCTCGTAGAAGGTGGAGCGTGCCACCTGCGCCTCCCGACACACTCGCACCGTAGAGAGGGCGCCGACTCCCTCATCCCTGAGCAGCGCCATCGCCGCGGCGCGAATGGCTTCCATCGTCCTCTGAATGCGCGGGTCCCGAACCATCGACACTGTTCCTCCAGATCGCCGGACGTCTGTCCGGTATCCTACACCTGTCCGGGATCTCAGTCATTCCTCCGGACTACCTTGTACCCATCAACATTGTGTGGAGGAGAAGATGATACTGGATCGATGCCGACGGCCCTCCTGGCAGCGCCCACCGGGCGTTGAGGAACGTCAGCGCTACCGCGACAGGATCGAGTGGCACTGGTACAGCCGCTATCTGCCCCGGGAGTGGCACCTCTCGGGGACGGACATTCCGAAGGAGTCGTGGTGGGAGTGGCGCGACCAGCACATCCACGTCGACCGCCTGGAGAACCCCGAGGCGAAGGTGGTGGTGATTCTTCTGCACGGCGGCGGCGGGTACGGCAGACTTCTCATGGTCTTCGGCCCCATGCTTCGCCGACTCGGCGCGGAAGTGGTGGCACCGGACCTTCCCGGCTACGGTCTGACCGTGCGTCGGGGCGGGCACTCACCCACCTACACGCAGTGGGCGGAGATCGCGGCGGATCTTGCCGAGCATGAACGGAAGACGAGGGGGCTCCCCGTCATCCTCTTCGGTTTGAGTCTCGGGGGATTCCTCGCCTACGCGGCGGCGACGCGTGCGCCGAACGTTTCCGGGGTCATGGCCACCACGCTACTCGATACGCGGGAGCGTGCCGGCTTCCTGCAGATCGCGCGCTCCCGCGCCCTCGCAGCACTCAGCGTACCGCTCCTGCGGATCCTCCCGCCGGCTGCGCAGGGCATTGCGATTCCGATCCGCTGGGTCGCCCCCATGGAGCTCATCACCAATGATCCGGACTTCAGCGCCGTCTTCGCCCGGGACTCTCTCGGCGGCGGCGCCCGCATCACTCTGGGTTTCCTCCGGAGTCTGCACGCCGTGACGCTTCCGACGGAGCCGGAGGAGTTCAACACCTGCCCGGTCCTGGTCATGCACCCCACGCTGGATCCCTGGACCCCGCCGGCGGCATCGCGTCGCTTCTTCGACCGCCTGAGCGGAGCGAAGGAGTGGGTCGACCTGGAAGGGTGCGGCCACCTGCCGTGCGAGTCGCCCGGACGGGAGGATCTGGCCCGGGCGGTGCAGAGGTTCATTCGTCGCGTCGCCGGCTGAGCCGCGGCGGCTGCGGCGGCTACCGCTGCCGCATCATCATGTCCATGAGGCCGCCGCCGTTCTCGACGTTCTTGTAGCCGACCTGCTGGAGAATGTGCGCGGCGTAGGCACTCCGCGCGCCGGAAGCGCAGTACACGGTGATCTCCCGCTCCTTGTCGCCGAAGCGCTCGAGGTACTCCCCAATGTCGTCCAGGGGAATGTTCACCGCCCCGGGAACCGCCCCGGACTGATACTCCTCCGGGGTGCGAACATCCACGATCAGCGGGTCGTTGCCGGCCATGGATCCTGCCGCAGCGCCTGCCTGATCGTCGGATGCGGCGGCCCCATCGGTTGACGCCTCCGACATGGTGCCATCCGTCCCGGCGCCGCCGTGGATGTGCGCGTCCAGATCCTTCTTCTCGACCTCAGGCAGGGGCACGTCGAGGTTCTCGAAGCCGACGGCGCGAGCGTAGCGGAGAATGCTGGTGTAGCCTCCGGTGACGTTGTAGACCTTCTCGAAACCCTCCTGCCGCAACTGCCGGAGCGCCTGGTGACCCTTCTTGCCGTCGTCGCTGATGAAGATGATCGGCGTCTCCTTCGGCAGCTCCCGGGTCCGGTCGATGAGCTGGCTCAGGGCAACGTTGTAGGAACCGGCAATGCTCGAACGGTTGAAGGCGAAGGGATCGCGCAGATCCACGGCGACCACCTGATGCTCCAGGGCGGCCACCAGACCGTCCAGCTCCGCCGCCGTAACCGAGGGGCTGAAGCCGCTGATCCTGTTCTCCGCCACGAAGGCCGCCATGTTGACGGGATCGTTCGCGGTGCCGAAGGGCGGCGCATAGGCAAGGTCGAGCTCGGCGAGCTGACTCACGGTCATCCCCGCGGCAATCGCCGTAGACAACACATCCAGCCGCTTGTCGGCACCGTCCTCCGCCGCGGTCTGCCCGCCGAGCATGCGGCCGCTCTCGCGGTCGTAGACGACAACGACCGTGACCGGCGTCGCGCCGGGGAAGTAGGAAGTGTGGTTCTCCTTGTGCACGACCACGGCGTCGGCATCAATACCGGCCTCCCGCGCCTGTTTAAGGGAGAGCCCGGTGGATCCCGCTGAGGCATCGAACACCTTCACAATGGATGTCCCCTGGGCGCCGGTGTACCGCTTTCGGTCACCGAGGACGTTGGAGGCGGCAATGCGCCCCTGCCGGTTCGCCGGCCCCGCCAGGGGAATACGCACCTTGCGGTTGCTCACGCGGTGCTCGATCTCAACCATGTCCCCCGCGGCGTAAATGGCGGGATCGCTGGTCTGCAGGTACTCATCCACAACAAGGCCTCCGGCCTCGCCGATTGTGAGCCCCGCCTCCTGGGCGAGTTTCAGGGTCGGTTTCACCCCGATCGACATGAGGACCATGTCCGCCGGCAAGCTTCGTCCACCCTCGATCTCCACACTGTCCCGGCCGATGCTGCACGCCGAACAGGAGGTGTGCACGTCCACGCCGTACGCCTCCAGCTCCTCCTGGAGGTAGCCGGCAATCTCCGCCTCCATGTTCGGCATGACGTGGGGGAGCCGCTCCACCAGGGAGACCTCCAGGCCGCGCTTGCGGAGCGCTTCGACCATCTCCAGGCCAATGAAGCCGCCCCCGACCACGACGGCGGACCGCGGCTGCCGGTGCTCGATCCAGTCGTGAATGGCGTCCATGTCGCGCAGGGTCCACAGGGAGAAGACGTGGGACTGCTGAACTCCCGGGATGGGCGGCACCAGAGGCTTGCCCCCCTGGGCGAGAATCAGCTTGTCGTAGGGGTACTCGACCTCGCGGTCCGTGGACTTCTGGAGCACCCGGACCTTCTTCTCTTCGCGGTCAATGGCAGTAACCTCGGTCTCCACCTCGACCTGGACGTCATACTGCTCCCGAAAGCTCTCGGGGCTCTGCAGAATCAGCTTGGAACGGCGATCAATGTCCCGGCTCAGATAGTACGGCAGGCCGCAGTTCGCAAATGAGATGTCCGGCCCGGACTCGAGAATCGTGATATCCGCGTCCTTCGACAGCCGCCGGGCTCGCGCCGCCGCCGTTGCGCCCGCTGCAACTCCACCTACAATGACAATGCGTTCCATCTCGCTCTCCCTTATCTATTCTTTTTTATATATACTGAAAGAGCGATTTGGTGTCAAGGGGTCCCGCGCGCCGCAGTCGTTAGCCCCGCGCCGCCGCAATGATGCGCTGAGAGGAGTGGTGCGCGCGGCGGAAGATGTCGTCCTCATCGACCCTTGACACTCTTCCTCCGTCGACGACGACCTTGCCGTTGACAATGGTGTAGTCGCAGGTGTGGTTGAGGCCGGCGAAGATGAGGGCGGCCAGGGGGTCCGAGAGGGCGCCGGCGTATTCGAGCTTGTGCACGTCGAAGAGGGCAATGTCGGCGGCCCAGTCGGCGCGGATCTCGCCGCACCGCGGGAAGCCCAGGGTGCGGGCGCCGTTGACGGTGGCAATCTCGAAGAGCATGGGCGCGGTGGCACCCTCGGCGCCGTATCGAACGCGCTGCAGGAGGAGGGCGTTGCGCATCTCACCCAGGTAGTCGGAGGCGTCGTTCGACGCGGAGCCGTCGACTCCCAGCGAGACGGGGATGCCGCGGTCGTACATCTCCTTCACCCGGGCAATGCCGGAGCCCAGGCGCATGTTCGAGGAGGGACAGTGGCTCACGCCCGTTCCGGTCTCGGCGAGGCGGTCGAGCTCGTCATCGGTGAAGTGGATGCCGTGGGCGTAGAAGACGTCGGCGCCGATGAAGCCCCACTCCTCCATGACCGCGAGCGGCCGCTTGCCGTAGGTTTCCAGGCAGTACTCGTCCTCGTCCAGCGTTTCCGCCAGGTGTGTGTGCAGGCGCACCCCTTCCCGCCGGGCGAGCTCTACGCTCTTCCGCATGAGGTCCGGGGTGACCGAGAAGGGACTGCACGGCGCCGGAATCACCTTGTGCATGGCGAGGTCGCCCCGGTCATGGTACTTCCTGATGACGCGTTCGCAGTCTGCCAGGATCTCCTCCTCGTCCTGGACAACCGAGTCGGGAGGCAGGCCGCCGGCACTGCGGCCCCGGGACATGGATCCCCGGGTAGGGGCGAAGCGGATCCCGAGCTCATCGGCTGCAGCAAACTGCAGCCCCATGAGATCCTCGGTAAAGCCCTGGGGGTAGAGGTAGTGATGGTCCGTCGTGCAGGTACAACCGGTCTTCAGGAGCTCCGCGACGGCGAGGCGGGTCCCGTTGCGGATGTCCTCCGGCGTCATGTGCTTCCAGACGTCGTAGTGAAAGACGAGCCAGTCGAAGAGCTTGGCGTTCTGCGCCTCCGGGATGTTCCGGGTCAGCGTCTGGTAGAAGTGGTGGTGGGTGTTGATGAAACCCGGCACCACGACGTGACGGGAGGCGTCGATGACGCGCAGGCTCTCGCCGTCGCGGCCACCCCCGCGGTCGCGGGCTTCCTCTTCGGAGGCGTGGCCACCCCCGCTCTCGCCGTCGCGGACACCCCCGTGCGCGCCCCCGGCCTCGCCCCGCCGCACCTCGGCCTCGTCGATCTCCGGCGCGATCCGGCGAACCCGGTTGCCCTCCAGAAGAATATCCCAGCCCGCCCCGGTGCCCTCCGCCTCCGGTGAGTGAACGTAGAAGCAGTTCTTGAGCAGGATCATCGTTGCGCTTCCTCCCCGCCCGCGGGCCGGTCGGCGCGGTCGGCGCGGTCGGCGCGGTCGGTGCTGCCGGTCGCGCTGCGGTCGCCCCGAGGCCGGGTCCGGCCGTCGTCGGCGCCGCCCGCCGCGCCGACCATCCGATTGAACTCATCAATGTGCCGGTCAATAGAATCAGCCACGCCGGTGTGGTCCCAGTAGGCGGCGTAGTCGTACCACTGCCGGTTCAGCTCCTCGAGGTCGCGGCCCTGCTGCTCGACCCAGGTGTAGTACTTGAGATTGTGGATGCGCCGCCGGTCGACGTAGCGCAATTCCTCCAAATGGTCGGTCCCAACGGCGAGCATGACCTCCCGGTCGCGAAGCGCCTGCTCTCGCGCATACGCACCTCGCTTCTCGGCGAGCTCCCGAATGCGAGAGCCGTAGAGTTCCATGGAGTCGGTGAAGACGGTGGTGACCACGTCCTCCCCGGTCAGCTCGTAGTACTTCGCCATCTTGATCGCCGTGACCAGGTTGCCGATGGACGAGACGCCGAGGAGCTCCAGGCTGTCAACCACGGCGTCCTCCACGCCTTCCCGACGCAGGAGCTGCCGGCCCGCCTCCTCATTGAAGAGGCGCATCATGCGCACCGTCACCTCGTCGTCCACGGCAACGACCATGTCGGTGTTGCGAAGATTGTGGATCCACGGAACGTGCTTGTCGCCGATCCCTTCAATGCGGTGACCGCCGAAACCGTTCTCGAGAAGCGTGGGACACTGGAGCGCCTCGCCCACCGCGAGCCTGGCGCCCGGGAAGCGCTCCTTCAGGTAATCGGCGCAGCCCAGCGTCCCGCTCGACCCCGAGCTCAGGGCCACCCCGGCGACGCGGTCACCCTCCCTCATGGCGCCCTCAAGCATCTCGACCAGGGCGCTCCCGGTCACCTCGTAGTGCCAGAGATGATTCCCGAACTCCTCGAACTGATTGAAGATGACTACGTCGTCCCTGCCCTCTTTCAGCTCCCAGCACTTGTCGAAGATCTCCTTGACGTTGCTCTCGCACCCCGGGGTGGCAATCACCTCCCCGGCGACCCTCTTCAGCCACTCGAAGCGTTCGCTGGACATCTCCTCGGGGAGAATGGCAACGGAGCGGCACCCCAGGAGTGCGGCAACGTAGGCGCCGCCGCGGCAGTAGTTGCCCGTCGACGGCCACACCGCCTTGTGCCCCGTCGGATCGAACTGCCCGGTCACGAGCTGCGGCGCAATGCAGCCGAAGGTCGCGCCCACCTTGTGCGCCCCCGTGGGAAACCACTTCCCCACCAGCGCGAGAATCCGCGCCGGGACCCCCGTCAGCTCCGGCGGCAGCTCAAGGTAGTTCACGCCGCCGAATCCGCCCCCGTGGTCGACCGGCTCATTCTTCCACGTTATGCGGAATAAATTGCGCGGATGCAGATCCCAGAGCCCGATACCGCTGAGCTCCTCCCGGATGTGCTTCGGAATGAGCTCGGGATTCTTCATCTCCCGGAAGGTCGGGACAATGATGTCGCGGTCCCGGCACCGCGTCGCGCTCTCCCGCTGCTGCTCCTCGTTGACGGTCAGTTCGATCATGTTGTGGTCCTCTCGAGTACTCGGGTGAGCGCGTGCTCCAGCAGCCGCAGCGCCGTGTTCCGCCGGTACCGTGCGCTGGAGCGCTGGTCGTCTATCGGCGCCAGCGCCGCCCCGTACGCCTCCAGCACCTGCGGCATCGCCCGGCGCACCTCCGCGACGCTCATACCGCAGAGCCATCGCTCGGTCTCCTCCAGGCGCACCACCGTGGGCGCGGCTCCGCCGATTGCCGCGCGAAACGCCGAAAGGCGGCCATCATGAGTCCTGCCTCCGGCGATGTATACGGAGAGCTTGGAAAGCGCATTGGACCTTCGCGGGGCGACCTTGCGGTAAAACGTCGCCGCCGGCGCCTCGCCCCGGGTCTTCCCGGAACCGGCGGGCGCTCCGGCCATGGCCATGGAGAAGCTCACCTCCCTCAGGAGCTCATCCGGCCGAAGCGCCGTTTCACCGGGACCGGTTATGAAGTCGCGAATGGCCATCTCCCGGCTTCTTTCCGCGCTCTGCAGCACCACCGTCGCATCGTGCACGTAGAAGAACGGCAGGAGATCCGCCGCCGGCGAGGCGTTACAGATGTTTCCTCCCACGGTGGCGCTGTTCCGAATCGCCGGAGAGGCGAACTGCTGAATGATCTCCCGCAGCGGCTCCGGGCACCCGGGACTTCCGGCAAGGTCGGTCAGGGTCGTCGCGGCGCCAATGACAATCCGCCCGACTCCGTCCCCCTCGCGCCCGGCGCCCTCGACTCGCACACCCCTGAGCTCAGGAAGCCTCGTGAGAAAGAGGATGTCACCGCCGGCCCCCAAGCCGCGTCGCTCCTCCCCGCCTCCGGGGGGCGCGCCAACGGCTGCGCCGCCCCCGGCGCGGTGCCCGCGGGCGCGCGCCTGCACCATGTAGTCGGTGCCGCCGGCAATGGGCATTGCGGCGGTGTCGCGGCGGATACGAAGCGCCTCATCGAGGGAGTGTGGCATGTTCACGCGCGGTTGCTCCGACCCCAGGCCGCCCGCGGCAGCCCGGGCGCCCTGCGCCGCGGCGCCTGAGCCGTCGGCGCGCGCGGTGGACGGTCTCTCAGAAGAAGTCATGACTCGCCGCTCCCTGCCGCACGCTTCACGGCGTCCACGATCATGTTGTACCCGGTGCATCGGCACAGATTGCCGGCAAGCGCCCGGCGGATCTCCTCCTCATCCGGCGGCTGGGAAGAGGCGCCCGACGCGGGTCCCGCCGCGACGGCAGCGTCCGCAGCGGGCGCGGGGTCCCCCGTAGCGCCCGGCGCGGCCGTGACAGCGGGGCTGGACTCGGGCGTTGCCGCGCGATCCATCAGAAACGCATACGCCGACAGGACGAACCCGGCGGTGCAGTAGCCGCACTGCACCGCCCCGGCCTCGGCGAAGGCATCCTCAAGGCGGCTGTAGAGCGCCTCGTCCCGGATACCCTCAATAGTCTGCACGGTACAGTCCTGAACCGCCGCCACCGGAGTGATGCAGGCGTTCACGATCCGACCGTTAACGAGAATGCCGCAGCTGCCGCACTCTCCCTCCCCGCACCCCTCGTGGACCTCGTAGAGACCCAGGTCCTCCCGGAGGACATCCAGGAGGCGTCGCAGGGGATCCGTGTCCATGGATACATGCGAGTCGTTCACCGTGAAGCTCAGCTCCATTGGTCCACCTCCTCGAGATACTCAGGGGTGAGAGGTATGCGATAGACCGACTTCCCCAGGGCGTGCTCCACCGCCGCCGCCAGGGCGGGAGCGCCGCCTGAGAAGGGGAGCTCCCCGGCTCCCTTCGCCCCGAAGGCGCCGTCGTGGTAGGGATTCGACACGAAGTCCACGTGGATGCGCGGCACGTCTTGGGCGGCGGGAATGACGTAGTCCGTGAGACTCCCCTGGAGGTACCGGCCGTCGCGGTTCTCCAGGTTCTCCATGGAGGCCCAGCCGAGACTCTGGACAATGCCGCCGTGCATCTGCCCGGTCACAATGCCCTCGTCCAGGGGCACCCCGATATCGTACACCCCCCAGACGTCGGTGGGTCGCACCTCGTAGGTGAGCATGTCGAGCTCCACCTCGACGACGTTCACCCCCCAGGAGAAGGCGGGGTAGGCGTCGCCGGTGAAGGTCTCCTGATCCCAGGACAGCTCCGCAGGCTGGTGGTAGACCTCCTCCACCTCGCAGGGTCCCCCGTCGGGATGCTCCGCCGCCATGCGCTGTGCCGCCTTCTGAAGGAGCCCCCCCACGATCATGGCGGTGCGGCTGGCAACGGTGGGTCCGGAGTCCGGCACGCTGTCGGTGTCCGGGGGCTCCAGCACCACCCGATCCAACGGAATCTCCAAGGTTCGGGCCACGACCTTCTTCAGAGTGGTCTCCGCCCCCTGCCCCATCTCCACGCTGGAGACGTAAATGCGGACGAGTCCCCCGTCGTCCCGGCGCAGCCGCACGCGACCCTTGATGATGTCGCGCTCACCGCTCCCGGTAAAGCCGCAGCCGTGGTTGAACAGCGAGACTCCAATGCCGCGCCGCACCGGCGCGCCGGTAT
>CAZUVX010000031.1:0-31474 GCA_964623865.1 uncultured Spirochaetaceae bacterium
GCTGCGCGTCGGAATAGAATGAGCCGCCCGGGATTCGAACCCGAGACCCACAGCTCAAAGGGCTGTTGCTCTGCCGGTTGAGATAGCGCCCGGCTCGTTCGACTACCGAGTTCACGAGATTGAGAAGGGCCTGCCTTTCTTCTAGAGGGGCCGTGGAGAACAGACCGGTTGGGACGGCCGGTGCTTCCCGTGCAGCATCACCCCCGCGGTACCAGCAGGTACACCCCCACCGCCATTGCGATGATCCCGGCGATCCGCCGAAAGTCGACTGCAATCGCCTCCATGCTGCCGCCGCCCACTGCATCGACAACCAGTCCGACCACGAGCTGAGCGAGAATGACCGCGGCAAGACCCGCGGTTACACCCACCCCTTGAACCGCGAAGGAGACACCGCTGATGATAATGATGCCAAGTAAGCCTGCGGCAAGAAGCATGAGAAGCGTTGTTTCGGACCCCCCACCTTCACGCGCTGCTGCGAAGGGTCCGGAGATAACGCCCCACCGCGCGAGAAGCAGGAGCACCGCAATGACAACGAGTGCCACACTTCCGCCCAGAGCGTTCACGGCAAGGCCGGTTCGAATCGGCCCGATTATGGCACCCACCCGGCCGCTGAGCGTGGATTGCACGGCAATGGCGGTACCCGTAAGAAGTGCTGCGAATATGCCCAGGATGATTCTCATGGGCGCAGAGTAGCCGAGCTGCACGGACCGCGACAAGCGCGAGACCCTGGGTCTCGTCGGGGCGCGGCCTCGGGTCGGTCGGCGACTGATTGTGCGAAAACGGCGCAATTCCCGTTGACTCTTCGCACAATCGAGGGTACCGTATCGGAAATTTCGGATTTCGTGACTGCTTTTCTGCTTTCCTTCACGGTTCAAGTCAGACTAAGGCTTTCGCATTCCGGATTTAATTACGCATCTGCCTTGGGCAGAAGGAGAGTTTCTATGGCCAGCAAGCTTTATGTCGGCAACCTCAACTACCAGACGCAGGAGAACGATCTTCGCGACCTCTTCGCGCAATACGGCGAAGTAGTCTCCTCCAACATCATTACCGATCGCGACACGGGGCGCTCCCGCGGGTTCGGCTTCGTGGAGATGGCTACGGAAGAGGAGGCCCGGGCCGCAGAAAACGCCCTGAACGGGCATGAGTACGACGGTCGACAGTTGAAGGTTAACGAGGCGAAGCCGCGGAACGATCGCCGCTGGTAGACCTCGTTTATGGTGGCGACCCGAAGGGGTGGCTACCGCCGATGTAAACCCCAGAACAACCACGTCTGAGAGCGCACCCCAGGGTGCGCTCTTCTTTTGGTGGCGGCCGTCCGACTCTTCGGCCGACCGCAAGCTACTCCGCCGACCGCAAGATGGTAACGACCGCTTCCCGGGTGCGCCGGGGACCGTCGAACTCGCAGAAGAAGATGTTCTGCCACGTCGACAGCCCGAGCTTCCCATCGACAATGGGAATACTCTCGCTCGCGCCGACCAGCCCGGATTTGAGATGAGAGTCCGCATTGCCGTCCTGCCGGTCGTGGAGCCAGATCCCCTGGGGCGCGAGCTTTCGCAGCAGGGCAATGACGTCCTGCTGTACGCTGTCGTCCCAGTTCTCCTGGACCATGATGCCCGTCGTTGCGCCTCGGGAGTACACGGAACACACGCCGGTTTTTGCGCCGCTCTCGGCAACCACCGCGGCGACGCGTTCGGTAATGTCTACGAGCTCTTCGTGAGCGCTCGTTGAGAAGGTGAGTACTCGTTGCATGGGATCAGTGTAGCGGAAGGCCGCGGCGACGTCATGGGGGATAGCCTGCGGCGTCCCGAGGTAGCACGACTGCGGTCCTGGTCGCTTCCGAAGAGCCCCTCTGCCGCGCTCATCTCCCGGCCGAAGCGCGCTTCGAGCTCCTCAGCGACGTGGCGGTCCGGGGCGACGCGGCGCCGGTACCATCCCCGGAGAGCCTGGAAGATGCCGGCGGGAGAGACGGCCAGGCCCGCCCACGTCGTGATCTCGAGGGCGTTTGCCAAGACGACTTCTCGACGCACCTCCCGGCGGAGAGCCTCAGTCTCGCTCGCGTCGGTGGCGGGTACGTACTCTTCCTCGTGGGTCGGCAAGGCGGTCGCGCTGGTCGCCGAGGTCGCGCATGAAGGACAGGTCGCCTTCGAGGCGCTCCTGGGTCTCCCGCGACGCATCCGTGGCTCCGAGGGGGGTGGCGGTTGCAGCAAGCAGCTCCTCCTCTGCGGTGGCGAAGTCGTGACCGAAAAGGTGGCCGGCCGATCGCAGCGCCCTGAGCTCCAAGTAGATGCGGAGGTTTACCGCAGCGGCGTTCCGAATTATGTCGGAACCGTCCAAAGCCACGGAGATGTCGACATCCTGTGGCTCAAGCCGCAGATCAATGGAGCCGAAGCGAATGACCCGGCCGCTGAAGGCGGAGACGAGGTCCGTTACGAGAGTGTCCGCGGTGAGGAGGGAAACCTCGTAGTCACCGATGAGCTGCAAGGTGAGGAGGGCGGTTCGATTCACCTGCTCAACAGCTGCAATGAGCTCGGGACGGCCCTCCGGCGGCGCGCGGGGAGCCGGAGCTACCGTTCGTGTTTGTGCGTGAATGAGGACCGGAACAATCAGCGGAGCCACCGCCAGGACAAGGAGCGCCGAGGCGCGGGAAAGAACTCGTGTACCCATTACCGGAGATGCACCGCCCGTTCCGGCTTGATGGCAGGTGAGGCGCCGCATGCGGTCAACAAGAAGGATGGCTCAGGCGCCGTGCGGACCCCGGCGCAGGAACGTCTACCGGGAAAGACCCAGGATCCTGAGCGACGCTTGATCCGGCTTGCCGTCGTAGACCTTGTCGAGGGAGCGCTGAAAGAGGTCCGGTGTTCCGGGAACCCGGCTGAAGAGTGTCATGCACGAGCGGAACTTGAGGTAGTCCGGGTACCCGAACACCTGCTCCGCGGAGGTGCCTTCCAGCTCCAGGAGGATCTCCGTCCACTCCCGAAGGCGATTGCCGAGTACCGGATGGTCCAGGTACGCCTTCGCCTCCTCGAGGGAGCCGATCGCGTAGTGCTGCGCCGGCGCGGCTCGCATTACCTGGGGCTCACGTCTCAATGCGCCGCAACCCCGCCCGTCGCGCGGCGTCCACCGCCGCCGCAAACTCCCGGTGGCTGATGCGGCGACCGATGGCGGGATCGTGTACCGCGTGGTAGTGCGGCGTGTACTGGGGCATGATGTTCACGTAGGTGTCTTTCGAAAGGCCCGCGATAAACTCCATGATCCGCTCCGTGTCCGACACGCCGCCGGGCATGACCAGGTGCCGCACCATGAGACCGCGAACCGCCCGACCGCCGCGGACCTTCAGATCCCCGACCTGGCGATGCATCTCGCAAAGGGCCTCCGCGGCGACATCGCCGTAATCATCGACCCCGGACAGATAGGAGCTGCCTCCCCCCTTCCAGAACTTGAAGTCCGCCAGATAGATATCCACGACCCCGTCAAGGAGGCGAAGGGTTTCCAGGGAGTCGTAGCTGTGCGTGTTGTAGACGATCGGCAGGGTCACGTCGTCGGCCATGGCGAGGGCTTCCAGGATCTGCGGGACCACGTGAGTCGGCGTAACCAGGTTGATGTTCTCGCAGCCGGAGCGCCGGAGGTAGCGCATGATCCACGCAAGGCGTTCGGCATCCGTCCGGCGGCCCACGCGGCCATGGCTGATGTCGCAGTTCTGACAGAAACTGCACAGCAGATTGCACCCGGAGAAGAAGATGGTGCCCGAGCCTCCGCGGGCGACGAGAGGACGCTCCTCGCCGAAGTGGGGACCGTAACTCGCGACCAGCGCCTCCCGGCCGATGCCGCAGATGCCGACCTCGCCTTGCCGGCGGTTGACGCGGCATTGCCGCGGACAAATCGTGCAGTCGGCGAGGAGCTCGAGGCTTCGGTGCGCCCGTTCCGGGAGTGTCCTGGGAATGCTCATTACGTGCTTCAGTGTACCGGCAGTGCCGCAGCGGGGTCAGCCACCATTGGCCGTAGTCCCCGGCGGAGGCGTCTCGGCGCCGGGATCTTGATCGTCATCGGATACCGAATCGCGGCCGCGGTCGAGTTTGGTCTCTTCGTCTCCCTCGTCAAAGTGTATCGTGGGCGCATCCGCCGGATTGTACCCGACTTCCTGAATTGCCCGGCCGTCGAACTTGAAGATGGTCTTGCGGGTTCCCCGGTCCGGAGCACGGTATTCGGCCATGCCGAAGGTAATCACGGCGCCCTTGTATACGCTGTCCTCCACGACGACGAGGCTCTTCCTGCTCGCTTCCATGCGATCGCGCATGTCGTGAAAGAGCCGCCGGAGCTCACGAACCTCCTGGTTTACCGTCGTCGCTTCCGTCGCGAGTTGTTCCTGCGCCCGGCGAAGCTTCTCAGCCGTGTGGCCCTCGTCAAAGGCACGTTCGATCTGCTCCAACTGCTGTTGCACGGCAGCGAGACGCTCCTCCCGCGAAGCCAGCAACTCACGGGTTCGACGAAACTCCAGGACGAAATCGGGAGAAATGCCGACGGCAACGTGGAGCTCCGCCTCGGCGACGCTTCCGAGCTTCTTGCACCAGAGGCTCCCCCCGACGATCACGGCGGAGCCGATCACCTCGGCACGTCGTCCATTGAGCAGGCAATGCTTCCAGGCGGATACACGACTGTGCAGGATCGCCTCTTCCACGAGCACGTTCGCTTTGGAGAGCACCGTGGAGCTTTCCACGAACTTTGCGAAGAGATTGCCTCCGCACTCAATTCGCCCTTCGCCGCCGCCGTTGATTCCCCGCTTCAATAGAACGTTGCCCCCGGCCATGATCGTCGCTCTCCCGACGCCGCCTCCCACCTGGATGTCCCCTCCCGCCTTGACGGTGAAGCGATCGGCAATGTCTTTTTCGACGACGACGGAGCCGTCGAAGTCGATGTTGCCGGTCTCGTAGTTGACGTTCTTCACATGCACTACCGGCTCAATCACCACGCGTCCCCGGGAAATCTTGGCGTTACCGTCCATGGCGGCGTAGAGCGTGGCGCCGTCGTCGCTCAGGGTGGTGTTGTCTCCTGCCTGGAGGTGGACCTCCCGGGTGGCGGTCTGTGCGGGGACCGACTTTCCCGTAACGGTGCGGCCGTCCCTGGGGCTCACCGGAGGAACCAGTGTGGCAAGGAGATCGCCCTCGTACTTGTTCTCAATGAAGTTGAGCTCCCGCAGGTCTATTCGCCCGAAATCGAGCTCCAGGTAGGGCTTGCCTCGGTTCGTGTTGAAGTGATACTCGATCCGGGCAGACTCGGCGTCTACCGCCGGCCGGCCCCGTGCAACGGTAACGGCTTCGTTGTACCGCTCTTCCTCGAGAAGGCTTCGAAGGGCGTCACCGTCAATGCCGAATACGACGCCTGCTTCCCGGAGGGCTCCGCGTATGGTCTCCCGGGTCGGCGGAGCCGCGCCCTTGAGGGGCGCCGTAACGGTGACGGTCGCGGCCATCTCGTCCTCCGCCACCGCGACGGTCACCCGGGATGCGAGGCGTTCCCCCTCCTTCCACTCCACCAGCTTCACGGGATGCCCGGTGGCATCTTCTGCGATTTGCCGAAGCCGTCCCGGGTCGACGTGAGGAACGCCGAGAACGCGCATTCTATTGCGAATGTCATCATGGTAGACGGGTTGTCCGTGGGCGTCCGGCGGGTGCACCGTCAGATGCGCCCAGCCGTCGCGGTAGAAGAGTTCGAAGTATCCGTCCGAAGTCGAGCCCTTGCGCACCATGGAATTAGCACAAGATAGTGCATGTGCCGCGGCATCGCAAGGACGGTCGTTTCCCATGTGGTAAGAGTGTGGTCACCACTTCGTAGTGGTCGTGCACGTCCCGAGTCAGTGAAGCACCCCGTGGCGCTCCTCGAGAAAACGCCGAACCCAGCCTTCCGCCCAGGGGAGGACCCACCGAGGCTCCCGGGAGAAGTCAACGACGTGGAGGGCAAGATCGGCGGCGGGTGGGTGCTCGGTGGTGAAGCGGCGCAGGAAGCGCGTTATTGTTGCCTCGTGGCGGAGGAAGTCGTGACACTGAAAGTCCAGGTAACGTGGTTCGTTTCCACCACGAGCCAGGTGGACTCGGAGAGCCAATACGCTGCAGTGTCGTGCATTACCGCGTCCCCTTACTGCTACATCTGTTCCAGTGTCCTCATATCCTGTGGCCGAAAGACTGTTGCCACGGGATGATCATTTTCATCCTGCTCGATGAGCGCAAAGAGGCCGACTCGCTGCATACCGGCAAGGTGCTCGAAGACGGTGTGGAAGTAGACGAGGTGTTGGGGCTCATCACGCTCCGTAGTGGCTTCGAGGTGAAGCTTCAGCGTCTCGACGGTGTTTACAACGTTCTGTTCAATCGACGCTGCTCCCGTCGGGGAGTCGATGTACTGGTCCCATACCGACCGCGAGAGGGCAATCGGTGTAAGAAAGTCCACAGTGGAGGCAATGCGGCTCACGTCAACCAGGAGGCCGACGGAAACCAGGGTCTTCCAGGGGAGGGGTGCGGCAGCGCCCATGGTGCAATCTCCTTTCGAGCCGGACATTCGTGCGCACCATTTTTTAGCAATCCGTATGCCAGTTCTAGACCAATCTGTATGCCGGTTCCCCGCGCGGTCTCGGACCGCGCACGTGCCTACTCGAGCGTCCGCCCGGGAACCCGGCCGCGCGCCTGGGGCCCCGGCGGCGCGCCTTGTGCGCCGGCCGGGGCGGTCCTATAATCCTTTGATATGGCGGCATCAAATACAGTGCTTCACCTCCGAGAGCGGCAGGATGACGGCATCCCGCGCCTCGGGCCGCTGGTTACCTTGCTCCCGGCGCGGGGTTTGCTGTTCCTGGGCGTTCACGCCGTCATTGCCACGGGGCTACTCCTCGCGGGGGAGGCGAACCCCTGGTTCCTCGCGGGCCACTGGTGGCCCATTACGGGAACGCTCGTCAATCTGGTGAGCCTGGGGGTCCTTTCGGGTCTGCTCCGACGAGAGGGGATCTCCTACGGCAGCGTCGTGAGCGGGGGAGGCGGCGCGGCGCCGGGTGCAATCGTTCCGGTGGCCGTGATTCTGGTTTCGGCGGGGGTAACCGCGGTTTCGGTGGTACTGTTCGCGCGCGTCTTCATGGCGGGCTTCCAGTCGGCGGTCACCATTCTCATAAACCCGTTGCCACTCTGGGGCGCCGTGCTCGGCGGAGTCGGATTTCCCATCACGCTGGCGGTGGTGGAGCTGCCGTTCTACTACGGGTACCTCATGCCGCGCCTCGCGGCGCGAGGCGCCCCGCCGGGTGCGGCCCTGGCGCTGTGCGTAGCGTTCCATACGGCGCAGTACGTGGCCTTGCCCTTTCTGCCGGCTGTCCCGTACTTCCTCTATCGATTGCTCATGCCTGCACCCTTCGCCGTTGTTGTCGGAAGCGCTCTTCTGTGGCGTCCGCGCCTCATGCCGTTCCTCATGGGGGCACAGGGCGCCTTGAACGCGGCGGCAGGGGTCATGCTGCTGCTCCAGGCCAAGTGAGGTCGCGATTGTGGCGTCGAAGCGGGCGCAACCGTGTGGAGTTGCGACGGACTATCGCGAGGAAACGCGCCGGGTGAACAGCGGCCGCGTCGGCCTCTTCATCCTGGTGGTGCTGTTTCTCCACATTCCTCTGCTGGCCATCGACCTCGGCCGGCTGATGTCGGGTATGCTATCGGTGCACCTCGGGTATCGCTACCTGTTCCTCCTTCACCTCGTCCTCGTCGGTGGCCTCCTCATCGTCGTGATTCTCAGGCTCCTGGAGCCTCCGGAAGATCAAGAGTCTGGGGACGATGATGACGGACCCCCGCAGCAGACGACGTGGCACCGCCTCCCGCCGCGTCTCACGTCCCCGGGGCGTGTGTCCCGGCGACTTACCTTCCCGACGGCGCTCTTCGTGGTCCTGGTCGCCGCCGTAATCAGCGTCACGGATCAGTTGATTCACGGGCAGGTGACCGTCTACATCATGGCGTGCGTCGCCGCGGCGGTGGTGTTGTACCTCACCTGGTCGCAGGCGCTGCTCCTCTACGGAACGGCTCACGCGACCTTTCTGTTTGGCCTGGGTCTGGTCCAGGAGGATGTGGATGTCCTGACGGGCCATTACATCAACGGGACCATCATCGTCGTTCTCTCCGTGGTGATTACCCGGACGCTCTACGTGCAACACCGAGACACCTTTCGCAACCAGAGGGTGATCGAGGAGCAGCGGCGCCGGTTGGAGCGCATGGCCACCGAGGACGGTCTCACCGGACTGCACAATCGCCGCTACATTGACGAGCGCATTCAAGAGGAGCTTCAGTGGTATCGGCGGCGCGGCCGGGTCTTTGCAGTGGCAATTGCCGATATCGATCACTTCAAGAGGATAAACGACGCGTTCGGGCACAAAGCGGGGGACGAGGTGCTCCGGCGTCTCGCCGGAATGCTCGTGCCGAACGTGCGCGGGGTCGACATTGTGTCACGGTACGGGGGAGAAGAGTTCGTCGTTCTCTTTCCCGAGACAACGCGCCGGGTGGCCCACCAGATCTGTGAGAAGCTGCGCAAGCTTGTGGAGACCTGCGACTGGGGCGCCATAGCCGACGGCGTTTCCCTTACCATGAGCTTCGGCATTGCCGACTGCACCGAAGGAGGGACGCTGGAGGAGATCGTCGAGCGGGCGGATCTGCGCCTCTATCACGCGAAGCGCTCCGGCCGAAACCGCGTCGTCTCGACGAAGGATTGACTTTCATTCGTAAGCAAGTGACGGGTCCGGTTGAGGATGCCACGCCGCGGTGCCGCCGACCGGGGCGGCGTTCACCACAATCAGCTCCATAAACTCTATTACCCACTTGTCACCTAAAATGCTTAATGATATTGTTTTTGTAAGTTGGTAAAGCAGGAGGAAGCCATGTCGACAGAGAACACGGATCTCGCAGGTGCGTTTACCGAGACCACCACCAATCAGTACCTGACCTTCGTACTCGCCGGCGAGTACTACGCCTTGCCGGTGGCGACCGTTAGGGAGGTCCTCGAGCTCCAGGAAGTAACCAGGATTCCTCAGATGGCCGAATACATGAAGGGCGTGATCAACGTGCGCGGGAGCGTGCTTCCCGTGATCGATCTCAGGCTGAAGTTTGGTATGGAAGAGGCCGAAACAACGGTTGATACCGCCGTCATCGTGACCGATGTCACCGCCGGTGACGATGTCGTGACCGTTGGGTGTCGGGCGGACTCGGTGGACGAGGTCCTGGACATCCCGCCGGAACAGATCGAGCCGGCGCCGCGAGTCGGTACCAAGGTGAAAGCGGATTTCATCAAGGGAATCGGGAAGAGCGACGAGCACTTCATCATGATCCTCGACATAGCCCGGGTGTTCCGGGAGGACGAGCTCGAAGCCCTCGAAGCGGGCAGCCGCACGGCGCAGACGTAGCCGCCCCGCCGAGTGGCGGCGGTGCCGGTGAGTCGAGGCCGCGCCGAAGGGAGCAAGCCCGGCGTGGTCTCTCCAGGGTCGGTCAGATGTGTTCGGCAATGAAGCCGAGAACACTCTTGTACCAGACTTCGACATTTGCCGGTTTCTTGACGAAGTGCCCCTCGTCGGCAAAACAGAGAAAGCGCGACGGGACGCCTCGCACCTGGAGGGCGGTGAACATGCCCAGACCCTCCGATACGGGACAACGAAAGTCCTTCTCCCCCTGTATCACCAGCATCGGCGTTGTGAAGTTCTCGACGTAGTTGTGCGGTGAGTGCCGTCGATAGTCATCCGGGCTTTCGAAGGGCATCCCGCCGTGTTCCCACACGTCGAACCAGAGCTCGTCCGTGGTGTAGCTCATGGTCTCCTGGTTGAAGATGCCGTCGTGGGAAACCAGGACGTTGAACCGATCCGAATGACCGGCAATCCAGTTGACCATGTAGCCGCCGAAGCTGGCGCCGGCCGCGCCGATTCGACCCCGATCAATGAAGTCGAAGTTCTCGATGACGTAATCGATGCCCCGCATGAGGTCGGTGAAACAGCGGCCCGACCAGTCACCGCTGATTTGATCGGTGAATCGCCGTCCATACCCGGTCGAGCCCCGGGGATTCATCATGACCACGACGTACCCCGCCGCGGCAAAGACCTGCGCGTTCCAGCGGAAGTGAAAGTCGTCGCCGAAGGCGCCCTGCGGGCCTCCGTGGATGAGCACCAGCATGGGATAGGTGGCGCCGGGATCGAAACCCGGGGGCTTCAGGAGGAAGCCGTGAACCCAGTCGTCGTCGGCACCCCTGAACCAGAAGGGGTCCAGCGGCTGCCGGGCGGTGGAGCCGTAAACATCGGCATTGAGGTCGGTAATCTGCACGGGAACGGGACCGAAGTGATCGGGGTGGCCGGGGCCATTTTCGGTGGATGCGTCGCGACCGTCGTCAAGAGTCAGCCGGAACAACTCCGGGGCGCACTCTACGCTCTGCCTGAGGAGCAGGACATCGTCGAGAGGCCCTTCGACTGCACCAATGGCGCGGGGCGCCGTGTAGTAGCTCCCGCCGGTGTACTGAACAATGCGGACGCCCCCGGCGGGGCCGGCACCGGAAAGGGTCGCATCAGGGCGGTCGGTAGCAAGCCGGGCGCCGTAGAGGGATCGGTACCCGCGATCTTCCGCCACGAAAAGGATCTCCCGCGGTGATCGCCAGAGGTACTCCGCGACCGATCGGTCGAACTCCTCGGTAAGAACCACAGTCTCCCGAGACGCGAGATCGAACACCTTCAATCGCAAACGGTCCGCCTCATACATCGGCTGCTCGGCTCCGAGGAAGGCGAGCATGGTTCCGTCGGGGCTGTAGCGCGGCTCGAGCTCCATGGCATCGGTCACGGAAATGCAGGTCGGCGGGCCCACCGGCTGGATGGCGTCGAGAGCCTGCAGGAACACGGAATTGTTGGTCGAGAGGGCAACCACCTCGTCGGGATTCATGATGTAGGCAATGTCGTTGCCGTCGGGCGAAAAGACGAAGTCCTGCCCGCCGCCCAGGCTGATCGGCGGAACATCGATCTCCCCGGGGGTGACATCGACACTCTCACCTGTTTCGGTATCCAGAACGAAGAGGTGATTGCGATCGCGATCACGCCAGCTATCCCAATGGCGGAAGAGGAGGGTATCGGCAATCCGCGCCGAGGAGCGGTCGTTAGCCAAGCCGAAGGCGCGTGCCCGGCGCCGTTGCAGCTCTTCCTCGGAGGGGACCCCCGTGTCGGATGCACCCGAACCGCCCTTCGACTCCTGCAGGGTAGTCCCCGGTGTGCGCGGAATGGTCACCCGCCGGGACACCGCCATGCGCCGACTGTCCGGGGCCCACACCGGCTGGGTTGCACCCCCGTACCCGGAGGTGATCCGCCACGCCTCGCCTCCCGTGGCGTAGGGCAACAGCCAGAGCTGCTCCTCCCCGGTGCGGTCGGACACGAATGCCAGGAAGCGCCCGTCCGGACTCCAACGCGGCGTAGCATCGTTGTGAGCTCCAGGGGTGAGGTCGCGGTACCCTCGGGTTTGCAGGTCCACCTCGTAGATGGTGCGGGCTATCCTGTTGGCTTCCGGGTCGTGGGTCTCGACCACGACGGCCGCAACGCTCCCGTCGGGATGCACGGCGGGATCGCTGATCCGGCGTATGCGCATGAGGTCTTCGAAGTGAAAGGGGTGTCTGGGTGCCATGGGGGAGATCGTCGCACGAGAGGAGACCCCTGGCAACACGGTCAACGCGCCTGCGGGTGGAAGCGCTCCTCGATCTCCGCCACCTCCCCCGGAGTGGCCGCTCGGAGGCAACTGTACAGCGTCTGGGCCCCTCCCGGTGGCACCGGTTCGTGGCGAATGCGCGGGTCGGCATTGCCGTCGTGGTCGAGGGGCGACGCACCGATCTCCGGCCCCATGCCGTCCCAGGCGACAGCAACGGCACTCTCCCGCGGGCGTTCGGGGAAGGCGAATTCCATGCTCCCTTTGCCGCCGCAGGAGAACCAGGAAAGCGTGTAGGTGCTTGCGGGCATGGTGACGAGGGTGGAAGTACCATCCGGGTAGATGGCTGCACCACGTACCGCAGCGGTCCCAATGGGGCTGGTCTCCACCGTCACGCCCTTGTGGATGTACCCCCGCTCGTACCGTACCGCCGGATCCGGCGTCGCCTCCCACGCCTCGAAGCGCTCCGGAACCTCGCCGCCGAACCTGTCCTCCACGGACTCGCTGGGAATGAGGAGGCGCGCCCCCTCGACGGCGCGGAGCTGGTAGTGATAGCCCCAGTCGGGCTGCGCGGCTTCCCCGCCGAGATTCGTGATTTCATCCACCAGGTGGAGTGCCTGAACCTCGGTGTCCATGATGATGGTCCGGACGACGCCCCAGCGCCGCACCCCGCGGCGATACCACGACACACTCGTGTCGGGATCGTCCCACCACGCGTGGCGCACCTCGAAGGGCGCCCGAGCCACGACGCAGCCCTCTACGGCGGCTACCTGAACCTCGGACACGGGCACATGGGAAGCCTCACCGTGGAGGGGCAGAGTGACTGCGCCCTTCGGCGGACGGTACGCCATTCCCCAGTTGGAGAGCCCCAAGAGCTCCACGCAACCGGCAAAGTTCTCCAACCACCGCATGGATTCGACGCGTTCGCCGTGTATCAACATGGCACCGAGCAGGTCTTCGTCCTCGGGAGAGATGAGCCCAGGCACGACGGGCTCCCAGAAGGGACGCCACTCCCCATGACGCAGCGGTCCGACTGTGAGTCCCTTCGTCGGGAGGAGCTCGAGCTCGCCGGCCTCCCAGGAGAGGCGTAGCCGCCGCACGTCGGCGGCGTCTCCACTACCCCGGAAGGTCTCCGCGACGACCGGGCCGACCTCTCGTCTCGTGAATTCGCCGGTGCGCAGGTCGGTCTCGGTGAAGAGGGTTGTTTCCGCGTCCTGCAAGGCCCCCGCCTTGCAGAGGTTGCTCAGTTGGGATGGAAGGTGCATGGCTCGTCCTCTCGTCGTTGGGAGCATTCTATCCCCGTGACCCAGGTGAGTCGAGGAGGGTGCTTCGGATGCCGTTCGCCGGTGGAGCAAGACGCAGCGCTCTACGCTTGTGTTCCGGAAGCGCCATGTCTATTATGAGCGCCGGACCTTATGCAGCAAACACGACTTGCCGCCATCATGTTCACGGACATTGTGGGCTACTCGCGGCTCATGGAAGAGAACGAACAGCGCACCATCGAGATCCTCCAGCGCCACAACGGCCTTGTATTGCCGGCGATCAGCCGGGGGAACGGCGAAGTGGTGGACGCCATCGGCGACGGCCTGCTGGCGATCTACGGCAGCGCCTACGACGCGGTGCAATCTGCGCTCCACATCCATGACCTGGTGGAGGAACACAACCGCGCCTCCGAGGCGGATATGCGCTTCAAGCTGCGGATCGGGATCAACATCGGCGACATCTGGCAGGAGAACGATCGCGTCTACGGGAACGGGGTAAACGTTGCCGCCCGGGTCCAGCCGTATGCGCTTCCCGGCGGTATCTGCATCACCGAAGATGTTTACACCCAGGTATGCAACAAACTCGACGTCTCCATTGAGAGCATCGGTACGCAGCCCCTGAAGAACATCTCCCGGCCGATCACCCTCTATCGAGTCGCCACCGGCTACGAAGGGGAGGAGTCGCGTGCAGCCTCCTCCGGGAGCGATGCTCACGGCGACACCGGCACGGAAGGGGCGACCCTTGACACCATCAAGGAGCGGCTGATCGCCGAGAAGGAGAAGATCTCTCGCTCCCGGGCGCGGAAGGATGCCGAGAACCGGCGTGAGGATGGGCAGGGGCGTCGGGAGGAGCAGATCGGGCGCGATCTCGGTGCGACCATTGAAAACGGCGTGTACCGCCTCGTCGAGGGGATCATGGACCGCGCCGTCGACCGGTGGGAGCACATGTCCGCGGAGGACAGACAGCGAGCCGAGCGGGAGATCCGCAAGGGGTTCGGGAAGGATGTCAGCCAGGGTGACAAGGAGAAAGATCTCCATGCCGACCGAGGGAAACAACCGGAAGGGATTGTCTTCTCCACCGGCGGCGTTTCGAAGGTGGGAGACGACGAGACGGGAAGCGACGAGGAGGACAAGCCGGGCACCGGCGGCGGTGATCTCTCATTCGGTCTGACCATGTTGGCGGGCTTCGGCACAGGCTACTTCTACTTCGGTGTCGGCTGGATGCTGTGGCCCTTGTTGATCGTGGGTGTCCTTCCCACCGCCGGCGGCGTGTACAAGATGATCCGGAATTACCTCCGGTCTCGTCGGGAAGCGCGGTCCCGGCCGCAGTGGCTGGAGCAGGAAGTGCTGCGGGTCGCCCGGGAGCTCGACGGTCGCGTCACGGTCGTACAGGTGGCGTCCCGTACCAGCGCCCCGCTCGATGAGATTCAGCAGGCCCTCGACGCAATGACTGCAAAGGGTTACGTGAGTCAGAATATCCTTGACAGCGGCGTCATCGAGTACGAGTTTCCCTCCATGCGGTAGCCGCTATGCCACGAAGCAAATCCGTTCTCCTTGGAACAGACCCCATTGGACCCCTCCTGGCGCGGATGGCTGTGCCCGCGGTCATTGCCATGGGGGTTAACGCCCTCTACAACCTCGTGGACACCATCTTCATTGGGCGTGGCGTCGGTCCCCTTGCCATCGGAGGGGTCTCGATTGCCTTCCCCATTCAGATCATCGTGCTCGCTGCGGGTCTGCTGGTGGGAATCGGCAGCGCCTCCGTGGTGTCCCGCTCCATGGGGGCCGGCGACCAGGAGCGCGCCGCTCAGACGGCGGGAAACGCCATTCTCTTGACCGTGGTGATCGGGCTGGTGATTACCGCGGTAGGATTGATCTTCGCAGATTCCATCCTCCGGCTCTTCGGTGCGACGGAGGATCTCCTTCCATACGCCCGGGAGTACCTGACCACGATTCTCCCGGGTGCGGTCTTCGTGACCAGTGCCGTTGCCGCGAACCACATTACCCGCTCCCAGGGGCACGCCCGGGTCGCCATGGTGATCATGCTCATCGGCGCAGGCCTGAACATAGTTCTGGATCCGATCTTCATCTTCGGTTTCGATATGGGGGTCCGCGGCGCAGCGCTGGCCACGGTGCTGGCGCAGTTCACCTCCTTCGTATTCGCCATGTGGTTCTACGCCTCGGGGCGCGCGGCGGTAGCGCCGAAGCTGCGCCACCTGCGACCCGACTGGAAACTGATGCCGGAAACGCTTGCTCTGGGCCTCTCCCCCTTCGTGCGGCAGGTCGGGGCGAGCCTGTTCGTTATCTTCACGAACAACGCCCTGCGCATGTACGGGACGGATCTCTCGATCTCCGCCTTCGGCATCATCCATAAGGTCCTGATCTTCTCACTCCTTCCCCTGGTAGGGATCTCTCAGGGCTTTCAGCCGATCGCCGGTTTCAACTTCGGAGCGCGCAACTTCGAACGGGTGCGGCAGGCGCTGCGCACGACCCTTCTGGTGACGACGTTCTTCGCCCTCGGGTGGTTTGCCGTCATCCAGATCTTTCCGGGTCTGGTGTTCAGCGTCTTCACGAACGACGCTCAGTTGATCGACATCGGACGCGGGGCGCTGCGGATCGTCATGATTGCCATGCCCATTCTGTCCCTGCAGATCGTCGGGGCGATCTTCTTTCAGGCAGTCGGCAGGGCGCTCCCCGCCCTGGTGCTTGCGACGTCACGGCAGATCATCTTTCTCATTCCGCTGGTACTCATTCTTCCAGGATTCTTCGGGATCACCGGGGTATGGGCCGCCTTTCCTACTGCGGACGCGCTGTCTGTTGGGATCACCGGTGCCTGGCTGGTGGCGGAAATGCGGCGACTTCGGCGGCTGGAGTGTGCAGAGCGCCCCGCCCAGAATGGGTGTGTAGACGTCCAGGAGGAGTTGCAGAGCTCCACCGCACCGGACACGGTGGTGTGACCCATCTCTCCAGGGGGGGCGCTGCGCGGAGATCGACACAGGAGGCACCCGTGATGACCGTTGACGAATACACCTTCGGTCGCATTGTCATTGATGGAAAGCGCTACGACAACGATGTGATTATTGAGAAGGGGGTGATCCGACCCCGTAACAAGAAGCCGTCCAAGAAGTGGAAGGGCGAGTTCGGGCATACCCCGCTCTCACCGGCCGAGGATATTCCCTGGAGCGCCGGGCACCTGGTCGTAGGGACCGGCGCCGAGGGAATGCTTCCCATCATGGAAGAGGTAAAGGAAGAAGCGAAGCGCCGCGGAGTGACGCTCGCAAGCATGCCCACGGAAGAGGCGATCAGCTGCATCAATGACGCGGACACCAATCTCATTCTTCATCTGACGTGCTGAGGACGCGTCTCCCGCTACCGGGCGCTCTCGTCCTTCAGCCGACTCGATCCATTCGGGATCATTGCCAGGTGCCTTCACGGCTTGCCGCAAAGCAGCGCTCGATGACGCGCATGTTGGCGACGGCGTCGTCAATGGGTGTGGGAACAGGGGTATCGTTGAGAATCGCCTGGGACATGAGCTCGCCCTGAATCTGATACTGGTCCGCCGTGTCCAGCTTGATTTCCCGGACCTCGCCGTGCTGTTGGAGATTGACGCTACAGGGGCGATCGGGCGGGGCATTGAAGGGAATCACGACCTCTATCCGTCCGTCGGTACCGAAGATGTTCACCCGCTGAAAGGGCTCCAGGAGGGTGCCGTACGTAAAGGCCGATGTCCCCCCTTCGAACTCCAGGATTGCGGTGCCGGAGGTGTCGGTGCGAAAGGTGGGGTCGATCTCAATGGTCGCGGCAACACGGTTCGGCTCGCCACCGAAGAGGAATCGCGAAACCGAAATGGGATAACACCCAATGTCCATGAGGCCGCCGCCGCCGATGTCCGCCTGGTTGCGAATGTCCGTCGGATCTGCGTTGTGGTAGGAGAAGAAGCTCTGGATGGCCTTCAGCGTTCCAATGTGGCCGTCGTCGACAAGCTCCTTTGCCTTCACCCACTGAGGGTGGTGACGGTACATGAACGCCTCCATGAGCTTGAGCTTCGGATGTCTCCTGCCGGCGTCGCGGAGCTTCTCCGCCTCTGCGACGCTCAAGCCGATGGGTTTCTCACACAGGACGTGCTTTCCCGCCTCCAGCGCCGTGATCGACCATTGTACGTGCAGGTGGTTCGGGAGGGGGATGTACACCGCGTCGATTTCCGGGTCTGAGAGGAGCGTCTCATAGGTTCCGTAGGCGCGGTCAATGCCGAGCTCCCGGGCAACCTTGCGGGCGCGGCCTTCATCTCTGCTCGCGATAGCAGCTACTTCAACGTGCTCCGCCCCCTGCATTGCGGGAATGACCTTCCTGGTAGCAATGGTTGCGGTGCTGAGGACGCCCCAGCGAACTGTATCCATAATGCAGCCTCCGTGCCGTGGTGACTCTTCCAGCATAACCGATCCCGGCGGCAAGACAAAGGCCAAGGGTGTTGCCGAAGCCGGGAATGGGCGGTTGGGGCAGCCGGAGCGCGCATTTCCCGCGGTACCCGTGGCGGCAGGGTGTGTCAGGAATGGGTGAAACCGGGAATCTGTCAAGGAAAAAGTTTTGAATCTGCGGCGAGATTTCGTACGTTTTGGGGACGGAGCCGATGCCACAACAGTGGCGAGGCCCCATTGGGCCGCGGGACGTTCCCGATCGCGGCCTGCTCAAGATGCAACAACTGCCGAGGAGGGCACTATGGCTGGAGAGTATACGGAGACGAGGACTACCCGACAGGGGTGGCTCAAGCAGCAATTTCAGGATGAAGGCGTTGATTTTACGAGGGACGACGGCTGGGAGACCCTGGCGGAACACATCGAAGTACACCAGTACCTTCTCAGTCAGGAACTGGGGTTTGCGGTTACGTGGGAGGAGGCAATGTTCTCCTGGTACGAGAACGTCTATACCCCACTCAAGCGGGCTACCGAGTCCTGGGTAGTGCGTCGCGCCTTCCCAAAGCAGCGCCAGGGGGATCTCATCCTCGCCGTTTCGGACCACTGGCACTACCTGAAGCAGCAGGACGAGAACACCATGCCGGAGGAAGCTGCCCGCAGCTTCGTAGAGCACTACGGCTCCGGCCTTGCGCGGTTCTTCTCACCGTTCATCGTACCGGAGTACGCCCAGGGACGCTGACGGAGCGCTGAGCTTTACCGCATTGCGAAGAAACGCCCGCCGTTCCCGGCGGGCGTTGTTGTTTTTAGCTTCGCGTGTGGGTGAAGGGTCAGTAGGAACGCTCTCGGCGGTTCTCGTTAGGTTGCCGCGGACGAGCCTCGTTGACTCTCAGGGTGCGCCCGTCGAGCTCCGTACCATTCAAGGCGGACTCCGCCGCCCGTGCCGCTTGATCATCGACGAACTCGACGAAGCCGAAGCCCCGTGAGCGTCCGGTGTCGCGATCCACAACGACATTTGCCGACGCGACTTCCCCGAACTGCTCGAAGAGAGACCTCAGATCCTCTTCCTGGGTCTGATAGTTCAGGTTACCTACGTAGAGCTTGGTAGCCATTCATCCTTCCTTTCGACCGCTCCAGGGCCGACAGTGAACTCGGCACGAGGAGAGTGACGACTGTTCTTTTGCGGATTGCCGACCGACAGGTGGGACTCGCGACAAGGGACCATGTCACAACTCGAACGTACCACCACGAGATTTGCACAACCCCGCCTGGAATGCAAGTCCTTTTTGCAGGTTGCATTGTACTTCGCGAAGCGCTAGGGTATTCACACTAATGAGTCACAAGCTCAGCTTTGGGAGGTGTACCAATGCATTCACATAGATTTCGGGGACCATGCATTGTTGCGGCGACGGTTCTTTGGGTACTGTCCGCGGCGACCGTTCCGGCGTCGGGGGAAGCCGAGCGGTCACACTGGAACGAGGTCCAGGAGCGAGGAACGCTCATTGTGGCGACCTCGGGAACGCTCTTTCCCGCTTCATTCTACGGGGAGGATAACGAGTCACTCACCGGATACGATGTCGAGGTCATTCGGGAAGTCTCCGAGGAGCTCGGCGTGGATGTGGATTTCCGCATTATGGCCTTCGACGCCATGCTTGCAAGTCTCAAGACGCGACAAGTGGACGTCGCGGTGAACGACATTAACCGCACCGCCGAACGTGAGGAGCAGGTCCGATTCTCGACGCCGTATAAGTACTCCTACGCCACGCTCATGGTGCGTGAGGATGATCTGTCGGAAATCCACTCTCTCGATGACCTCGAAGGAAAAGTGCACGCCGGGGAGGCAACAACGACCTTCTCCCGCATCATGAGGTCCTACGGGGCGGAGATCCTCACCTACGACAACGCGACAAACGACCAGTACCTGAGAGATCTCGAGATCGGACGAAGCGATGTCATCATGAACGACTACTACCTGCAGCGGCCGGCCCTTCAGTTCATGCCGGAGTTCGACGTTGAGCTCCATCCCGAATTACGGTTCTGGATCGAGCCGGCGGGTTCTCACGTCGCAATGCCCAAGGAGAGCACTGAGCTGGAGGCCGCCGTGAACAACGCTCTTCAGGCTCTCCGGCAGGACGGGACGTTGGCGGAGATCTCGCGAACCTTCTATGGCGGTGACGACGTCACAACAGCGCCGGACATTGAGGAGGAAGGCTTCATCCGCGTCAGTATTGACGAACTCCCCGAGTAGCGAACCACCGGCGCCGGGGGCGGGGTGCAAGCTCCTCCGTCCCCGCCGCCCGTTCCAGATAGTGCTGCGCGATCCCGAACAGTGACGAAACACCCCAGTAGACCAGCGCCGCGGTGAGGTACATGGTGAAGGAGTCGAAAGTGCGTCCCGCCACGATCTTTGCGTTGAGGAGAACCTCCTGGACAGTGATGACCGACGCGAGGGAGGTTGCCTTCAGGAGATCGAGCATGACGTTGGACAGCGGCGGAATGGCGACCCGAACAGCCTGAGGTAGAATGACCAGCCGCAGCATCTCGAGCTTCCGCATTCCCATGCTTGCCGCAACGTCCCACTGATCCTGCGGAACGGAGCGAATGGCGCCGCGATCTATCTCCGCAATGTATCCTGCACTGTTGATGCCGAAGGCCACGACGGCGGCCCAGACCGCCGAGAGATCGAGACCCAGGGTCGGAAGCCCGAAGTACAGCAAGAACAGAACGGCCAGAACCGGGGTGCCGCGCATGAAGGAGATGTAGATGCGGGCGGGTACCGTTAGTGCCCGCCTGGTGGACATGCGTGCCAGAGCGATGATCAAGCCGAGGACCATGCCGATAGACATGCTCGCCACGGCAATGAGAACGGTGTAGCGGAGCCCCGCCAGGATGAAGGGCAGGGACCGTAGTGCAAGAGAGACATCGAAGAAACTCGCCATGGAGGGGCCTCCTCAGACGGGTCGGTTGGCCTTCGTCGCACCCCCGAGCAGTACCAGCGCAATCGCCGTGCACACCAGGGCCGGTGCGGCGTAGCTGCCCGTTACGTCCCGGCCCAGGCTGAAGACGTAGGGTCCTATCGCCGTACCAAACACCGTCAGCGCCAGGACGAAACCGGAAATGGCACCGAGGTGAGCGCGACCGTAGAATCGCGGCCAGGTTACGTTCGAGAGTATTCCGAATACTCCCTGCATTACTCCGTGACTGACGATCACGCCCACCACCGGCAGCCCGGGCTTGAGAAGAGCGATCGAGGTGGTCAGTGCCACAAGACCGACAAGCTGCACCATGAGAAGATACTTGAGGCGAACGTAGTCGGAGAGCCAGCTTCCCGAGAACTCCACAGCCACGGCAACGACCGCCGCCGGCAGGAAGACACCCACCGCCCGCTGTCTATCCATGCCGGCCGCTTCGAAGATCGAGACAATGTGAAAGGTGTACGCCGTTATGACGAGCCCCGCCATGATGAGGGAGCCGGCAAAGACCCAGAACGCGTAGGTTCGTCGGGCCTCGGGCAGCGTGAAGTCGCGGCCGGTTGCCGTCTCAGGGTGGTTCTCCCGCTTCTTGGCACGGAGGGGACCGTCGGGAACCATACCGTGCGCTTCCGGAGTATCCCGGTAGAACAGGAACGCAAGCAACGCGAAGACCGCCGCCGCCACGGCAATCCCGCGCCACGCCGTCTGCCACCCTCCCAGTCGGATGAGGTCGTCGAAGAAGCGTGGCGCGTAGGAGAAACCGAAGGAGATGGAGACACCCATAACCGCATTGGCAAGGCCTCGCCGCCGATCGAACCACTCCATGACCATGTTTCGGGATGCGAGGGTGAGCATGCCCTGCCCGGAGTATCGCAACAGGAAGAAGCCCACAGTCATGAGGATGAATGCCGCCGCAGTCCCGCCCATGGCCCGGGCCGGCTGCGGTGCAAAGGTCAGGCCCAGCAGAACAGCCGCCAATAGAGTTGCGGCGGCCGTTGCCACGAGGCGACCGCCGAATCGGTCGTACAGCCGCCCTGACCGCGCCAGGAGGAGGGCACTGGCAACGGTGCCGACCAGGTAGGCGAGGCTCAGAAGAGTACGATCTATGGCCAGTTCGTCGATCAGGTGGTCCGTGAAGACGGAGACCCCGATGGTCTGTCCTGGAGCGCTCATGACCATGCCGAGGGTTCCAAAGACCAGGACGACGAAACCGTAGAAGAACGGAAGGCGCTTGGGATCGAACGGAACGGTGCGAAGCCTTTCAGGGCTGCCGGGGTGCTTTGGCGGAGGCCTGGTCGAGTCGATCATTAGCCGCGACTATATCGAAGGGCATCCGGTAAGGGAATACCGGCTGCGGCCGGCGAGGCGTCTGCCGGCACAGCCGCCGCGGTGTCGGGTCCGGCTCCCCGGGACGTGCGCGGCCCTGCGGCGGGCGCCGGGTGGCCGCCGCCGCAGGGCGCCGTTGGATGGGTCAGTCGCTGATCATCGGTGCGTCGTTGAGGTAGTTACGAGCTTCCAACTCATCCACAATGAACCTCGCCACGTTCCCACGGGACGCGCGCGGTCCGGGACCCTTCCCGACGTATCCAACTCGATACTCGCCGACGGGGTCCTTGTCGTGGAGCATGGGGCCCCTCACGACCGTCCATTCCAGATCCTCCCGGGTGAGGGTGTCCACATAGCGGATCGAATCGTTGAGAACGTGCGGCTGGAGCGTCTTGAGCAGGAACCGAATAAGGCGGTCCAAAAGGGCCGGCTCGTCCTGAGGAAAGCGGACCCCGGCGCCCGTCATGGCGATGACGCGCGTCACACGGTGCTCTCGCATGGCCGCTACGATTGCGCGGGCCGCCTCCTCCATCATCCCCTTCGGTGAGCTCTTCGTGGGCCCAATGACGCTGACGACGGCATGCGCACCCTGAACCGCGGCGGAGACCTCGTCGTGATTCGTGACCTCCGCCCGGACCACTTCCACGTGGTCCCGCAGATCGCCGGGTGCGAGATGCGCGAGTGCCTGGGTGAAAGCTTCCGGGCTGCGCACGGCGGCACGAACCGTGTGCCCGGCCTGCAGGGCGCGAGCCGCCACGAGTCTGCCCGTGCGACCGCTTGCGCCGAATAGGGTTATCTTCATGTCACACCTCCATCGTAACGATCTCTCTGGGCGGCGAATATAATAGCATGCCTAATTATTCGCCAAGCTAAGTTTTCTCTTGACCGTAGAGGCCGGCTCTTCATATGGTTAGCCCTGCAAACCATTAGCAAAGCGTTGGGAGGGCGTATGACGAAGGCGTCGTCTCCTTCACAGATGGGCTCGGAGGGGCGTTCGGATGCGCCTTCGGAGAGTGCGGACCGAACCGCTACGGCGGAGGTGCTGCTCGAAACGCTCCCCGCCGTCATGGGATACGTGTCCAGCGAGCTCCGTCGCAGCTCGCCGCTCGAAAACCCGGTTCATTTCCGGCTTCTGCGGGCGCTGCGGCGAGGCGCGAGGAACCTCCACGAGCTCGCTGAGATGCATCAGGTGCGCCTGCCGACCATGTCTCGGACCGTGAGTGTCCTCGAGAGCCGGAACTGGGTGGAACGGACACGCTCGCGGGAAGACCGCCGGACCGTCTATGCCGGGATCACTGCGGAGGGTAGAAAGGTCCTTGCCGAGGTCGAGGAAATGGCGATTCGGCGAACCTCCGCGCTTCTTTCATGCATGCCCCCGGAGGCCGTCGAGAGTCTACGAAGAGGCCTGGAAGGCCTTAACACAGTTGTCCGCGAGGAACTTGGTATTGACCCGGTGGAGGGAGCACTGAACCCGAAAGCTCCGCGGGGATGCGAAGAGGCGTGATGAAATGACCGGCCACGCTGTACGGCTTGCGTCGCAGGATCGCATCCCGCCCTTCGGCATGGTTCACGTCCGGGAATTCGATGTAGCGCCTCATTGCGATGCGAGGGTGATCAAGGCCTCCGCCAGTACGGTTGCACCGGCCGCGAGATCCGCGTAGCTCGTATACTCCGACGGCGAGTGGCTAATACCGTCCCGGCTCGGCACGAAGATCATCCCGCTGGGGCAACGTGATGACATGTGGACGGCGTCGTGCCCTGCGCCGGAGGTGAGGCGCACCGAGGGGACGTGGCGATGTGCCGCACAATCGGCGACTGCGGCAAGCACTCCCTCGTCGAAGCGCACCGACGGCGACCGCCACGCTTCTTCCCAGGTGAAGGTGCATCCGGCGCCCTCCGCAATGCGGGCACCTCCGGACAAAACGGCACCGAGGAGGCGTTCAACCGCGTCGTCCTCGGGATGACGAATGTCCAGGGTGCCGTGAACCCGTCCGGGTACGACGTTCCGCGCGCCGGGCTCAACGCGAACCTCCCCGACGGTCGCCACTCCCGGGCTCTCTGCTGCAGCCAGGCGGGGAATCTCCGCAATGAGATTGGACGCGGCGACCAGGGCGTCGGCGCGGTCATACATGGGAGTCGTCCCTGCGTGGTCCGCACGGCCCTGGATAACCCAGTCTCCGGAAACCTGTCCCTGAACCCCTGCGACAACGCCGATTGAAGCTCCGGCGTTCTCGAGGACTCTTCCCTGCTCGGGATGGAGCTCCAGATACACTCCGGGCTCCGGAAGTTCCTCACAGGGTGTTTCGGGGAGCGTTTCCCGGAGCAGCTCCTGCTCCAACCGCACGCCTTCGGCATCCGTTGCCTCCACGGCGCGCTCATAGGCGAGTGCTCCCGTGAATACCCCGGATCCCATGGTTGCAGGGGAGAAGCGTGCGCCCTCCTCATTCGCCCAGCTCACCACCACGACAGGACGCCGTGTTTCAATGCCGACCCGATCAAGCAGCTCGACGGCGGCGAGCCCACAGAGCACCCCGGCGGCGCCGTCAAAGCAGCCTCCCCGGGGGACCGTATCCAGGTGGCTCCCGGTGAAGACCGCCGGTAGCGTGGACTCGCGACCCGGCCGTACCAGGAAGACCGAACCCATTCGATCCCGCGCGGCAGCCAGGCCCAGGCCGCGGCCCGCATCAACCAGGGCCATACGCGCGGATCGCTCGGCCGCGCTGAAGGCGGGGCGATGGCACCCCCCGTCCGAGGTCCGGCCGATGGCGCCAATGGTGTCGAAGAGCTCCCGGATGCGCGCCGCGGTAACCGCGGCTCCCTCGAGCGGGCCCTTCGGCGCGGTCATCCGGGCGTCCCGGGGAGGTCATCCGACGCCTGAGTCGTTGAGGCTGGCGGGGACTGCGTTGCGTCTCCCGCAGCATGCGCAAGGGAGCGTGCCGGCGGCGGCTCAGGGTTGTCCCCGAAGTAGCACGCCGCCTCATGGCCCTCTCCGTAGTCGAGAAGTGGAGGTGGAGATTGACGGCACCGTGGCTGGACACGGTAGCAACGCGGAGCAAACGGGCAGCCGGGAGGTGGGTCCGACGGATCCGGGAGCTCACCCCGGAGCTCGAGGCGGGTCGTCTCGTAATCGCCGGGTTCGGGAACGCTTGCCAGTAGGACATGAGTGTACGGGTGTCGCGGCGCATCGAAGATCTGCGCGCCCGTTCCCTTCTCGACTACGCTGCCGAGGTACATGACGGCGACCCGGTCACAAAGGTAGTCTACAACCGCAAGATCGTGGCTGATGAAGAGGTAGGTGAGGTTGAGATCGCGCTTCAGAGAGAGGAGCAGCTTGAGGATCTGCGCCTGAATCGATACATCAAGGGCGCTCACCGGCTCATCCAGGATCAAGACCTCCGGATCCGAAGCGAGGGCGCGGGCAATCCCGATTCGCTGAGCCTGACCGCCGGAGAATTCGTGCGGATGCCGGTCCAGGAACTCCGGGCGCATGTTCACCAGATCCATGAGCTTGTGAAGGCGATTCTTGCGCGACGCCCGGTCGAGACCGAGAAGCTCGATCATGGGGGTCTCCAGGATCTGCCTGACTGTCTTCCGTGGGTTCAGGGAGCTCTGGGGATCCTGGAAGACGAACTGGATGCTCTTGTAGAGCTCCCGACGCTTCGATCCCCTCAGGCCTGTTACATCTCGACCGCGAAAGAAGATTTCGCCCTCGCTCGGCGGAATGATGCCCATGATCATCCGCGCCAGCGTGGACTTACCGCAACCCGATTCGCCGACAACGCCGAGGGAGTCCCCAGGGTAAAGGGTCAGGTCGACCTGATGGACGGCGCGGATCTCCGGTGCACGCGCGCCAATGAGCCGCCGCTTCCCTTTGAAGCGTTTTCCCGTGTTCCGCACTTCCAGCAGCGGTTCCCGGGTATCGCTCTGCGACTCACTGCGGCCGGAGACCGGGGTGGACATGGTCGTGCCGTCGCGCCTGCTCATGGTGTATCCCTCTCCGTTGTTCCGGCGGCGGCCGTTTGATCGCCCGTCCCACCGGCGCCGGCGGCCGTTTGATCGCCGGTTCCACCGGCGCCGGCGGCGGCATCTGTTCTGATGCAGCGCACTTCACGCTCCCCGATTGGAAAGAGCGGGACCGCCCTGGTGCGGCACGCGTCTATGACCATGTCGCAGCGATCGGCAAAGCGGCACCCCCGGGGCAGGTGGTCCAGAGCGGGAGGAAGACCGGGAATGGCGTCCATCTCCCGGGTACGCTCCCCAACACGGGGAACGCACGCCATCAGTCTGCGGGTATACGGGTGGAGTGGCGCCCGGTAGATCTCGGCGACGCGGCCGTACTCGACCACCTCGCCGGCATACATGACAATGACGCGTTCGCAGATCTGGGAAAGGACCCCGAAATCGTGGGAGATGAAGAGGAGAGAGACGCCCCGGGTAAGGCGCAAGTCGTTGAAGAGCTGGAGGATCTGAGCCTGAATGGTCACATCCAGGGCGGTGGTCGGCTCATCCGCAATGATGAGGTCCGGGTCGTTCGCCAGGGCCATGGCAATAACGACTCGCTGGCGCATGCCTCCGGAGAGCTCGTGGGGATAGGCGTCGACCCGGTGTCGTGCATCCGGAATGCGCACCGTCGTCATCAGCTCGACCGCACGCGCCCGAGCTTGAGCGTGGGTCGCGTGCTGGTGCTTCCTGATCGATTCGCCGATCTGCTCACCCACCGGCATGAGCGGATTGAGGGCGGTCATGGGGTTCTGGAATACGTAGGAGATGCGGTTGCCCCGGAAGTATTGCAACTCCTCGAGAGAGATCCCAAGCAGCTCCTCCCCGTTGTACCTCACCGTCCCGTCAACGATCCGCCCGGGCGGCGTGGGAACGAGGCCGAGAACTGAAAGAGCCGTAACGGACTTACCGGAGCCGGACTCCCCCATGACTCCCACCGCGGTGCCGCGGGGGATTTCCAGAGAAACACCGTCGGTGGCGTGGACCGGCTCGCCGCCGGTCCAGAACCACGTCTTCAGATTGCCGATGGAAAGCAGCGTCCCCTCCGTTGCCGTGTATGTCCCGTCGGCCTCATGTGCTGCTGCTGCGGCGGAATCCGTAGAGTGCCGGGGGGTGCGCAGGTGTGAGGCAAGGCTCCGGTCGATCTCCGTTGCGGCGCGCGGGCTCACCAGTGCGCCGGAGCTCAGGTAGGGGTCCAAAACATCGCGGAGGCCGTCGCCGACGAGGTTGATACCGATTACCAGAATGAGGATGACCAGACCGGGAAGAGTTGCGACGTGGGGTGCGGTGAGAATCAGCCGTCGGCCGTTTCCGAGCATGGAGCCGAGGTCGGCCTGAGGCGGTTGGGCGCCGAGACCGAGGAAGCTCAGGCCGGCGGTTTCAAGGATCATCCACCCGACCGTCGTGGAGATGGTAATGAATATGACGGGCAGAACGTTGGGCAGGAGCTGACCGAGGAGGATCTTCGTATCCCCCAGGCCGCTGAGCCGGGCGGCGTCGACGTACTCGAGGCGCACCAGTCCGACCGTGGCGCCGCGAACGTTCCGCGCGAAGAAGGGAATGTTCACGATTGAGATGGCGATCAAAGCGTTGAAGAGTCCCGGGCCGAGAACGGCGACGATGGCCAGGGCCAGCAAGAGGTATGGGAAGGCCATCAGCATGTCGACGCCGCGCATGAGCGAATTATCGAGTAGACCACCGTAGAAGGCGGAAACGATTCCAATCAGGGAGCCGATGATTGCGGCGATGGCCGTTGCCGACAGACCGACCGCCAGACTCACGCGGGTGCCCCAGATCAGTCGGGACAGCATGTCCCGGCCAAGCTCATCCGTACCCAGGAAGTGACCTTCCGAACCGGGGGGCAGCAACCGATCCGCAAGTGACGTGGTGTCCGGGTTCGGGAGGCCCAGAATGGGCGCGGCCAGGGAAACCGCGAGCACCCCCAGCACGATGACCAGCCCCGCCGTGGCGGTGCGGTTGTAGAAGAAGCGCCGGAGCCTGCTGCTCTTCGTGTGTCCACCGCTCATGTCGATATCCTCGGATCAAGGGCGTGCTGGGTGACATCTGCAATAAGGTTAATGAGGACGTACAAGGTGGCAATGATCACCACACCGCCCTGGACCAACAGGATGTCCCGCGTTTGGATTGCCGTGACAAGCATTCGGCCGATGCCCGGCCACTGGAAGACCGTCTCAATGTAGACCGCCCCGCCGATGACGAAACCGGCCTGGATCCCGAGAACCGGCACAATACTCACCAATGCGTTCTTGTAGGCGTGCGTAAGGACAACGCGGCTCTCCGACAGCCCCTTGGCCCGGGCGGAGCGGATGAAGTCCTTTCGGAGCACCTCGAGCATGGTGGACCGGGTGAGACGCGCAATAACCCCCGTGGCCACCACCCCGAGCGTCAATGCCGGAAGAACAAGATGGTGGACCACATCCGCAACGCCGCCGCCCCCCACGACCTGCATCATGCCGCTGACGGGAAACCACCCGAGCTGTACCGAAAACAGCAGCACGAAGACGAGACCGAGCCAGAAGGACGGGGTGGAGATCCCCACCAGCACCACGACGGTGAGAATCATGTCCTGCCAGCCGAACTGCTTGACCGCTGCGACGATCCCCGCCGCCATGCCCAGCACCGCCGCTATGAGCAGCGAAGAGCCGGCCAGCAGCAGCGTCGGACCCAACCGGTCCAGGACTTCGTCGATTACGGGGCGATCGAGAGTGTAGGACCTCCCGAAGTCACCCTGAAGGATATTACCCAGCCAGATGAAGTAGCGCTGAATCATCGGCTTGTCGAGCCCGAGCTCTGAGCGCACCCGCTCCAAGTTTTCCGGCGTTGCGTAGGAACCCAGAATGGCCTGCGCCGCGTCACCGGGAATGAGCTCCATGATGAGAAAGACGATGATGGAGATTCCGAGTAACACGGGAATCAGAAGAAGCAGGCGCCGGATGATGTATTGCCACATGGTCGACATCCTTTCGGTACGTTCGCCAACGAAGAGACGGGCCTCGGGCGGTCCGATGACCGCCCGGGAACCCGCATCCCAATCAGGAACCTCGGGACAATAGAAGCTCGTGCTTCGGCCTAGTAGCTGACCTCGAAGAGCTCCAGCAGAAAGGAGGGCTGTAGTCTGAAGTTCTGCAGCTCACTGGTTGCCACGGCGTTCTGCTTCCAGTTCGCTACGAAAACCCAGGGGGCGTCCTCGTACACGATCTCCTGCACTTCGCGGTACAGCTCCGCCCGGCGCTCCCGGTCGGTCGCGGTACGCGCCTGCTCGAGCAGCCGGTCCACCTCCGAGTTCGAGTAGTAGCCGGAGTTGAAGCCCCCCTCCTCGGGGAACGCGTCGGTTCGGAGCGTCAGAAAGGGGAGCGTATCCGGGTCGTTGGTCATCCACGCCATCTCCGCCATGTCGGCTTTCCCCTCCAGACCCGGGTTTACCCGGCCGAGAAAGGTATTCCATTCATAGGTTTCGATGCTGACGTCCAACCCCACTGCTTCGAGATCCGCCTGGATCGACGTGCCCATCGGGACGGGATCGAGCATTCCCGAGCCGCCCTCGGTCACGTAGAAGGTGACCTCGGCACCTTCCGCGCCGGCCTCCTGAATAAGCTCACGGGCGCGGTCGGGGTCATAGGGATAGGGCTCAAGATCGTCGTTGTATGCCCAGTCGAAGGCGGGAGCAATCGGGCTGTCTGCGACGGTTGCCGTCCCCTGAAGTACGTTCTCGACGAGAGCTTCCTTGTCAATGGCGTAGTTTGCCGCCTGTCGCACGCGCTGGTCCGTGAAGGGGCCCTCGCGCAGATTGAGAATGAGGAACCACACGTGTGGTCCCACCTGCTCGTACACGGTGAAGTCCTCCTGCTCCTCGAAGGTTGCGACTGAGTCGGGAGGTACTTCCACCATGAGGTCCACACCACCGGAAAGCATCTCGTTGACCCGCGTGTTGCCGTCGGTAATGGGGCGGAAGACGATCTGGTCCATGCCGGGCTCGCCGCCCCAGTAGTCCTGGTTCTTCACCACGGTGACCCGGGTGTTGCTCTCCCACTCGACGAACTCGTAGGGGCCGGTACCGACGGGGTTCCGTCCGTAGTCGTCCCCGTACTCCTCCACCGCCGCAGGTGAAACCAGCAAACCCGTCGGATAGGCGAGGTTCGAGATCAGCGGGGCGAAGGGCGCATCCAGCACCAGCTCCACCGTGTACTCATCGACCACTCTGGTCTCCTGAATCGAGCTGAAGTAGAAGGACAGGGGGAACGGCCCCGTGTCGTAGTACGGGTGGTCTTCGTTCAGCATGCGGTCAAAGTTGAACTTCACCGCTTCAGCGTTGAAGGGCGTGCCGTCGTGGAATGTGACGTCCTCCCGGAGCTCAAAGGTGTACACGGTGCCGTCGTCGCTGACGTCCCAGGACGTGGCCAATGCGGGCTCGACGTCGAGGGACCCGTCCTTGAACCGCACCAGACCGTCGTAGAGATTCACGAGAATGCGAAAGTCGTTGACCGCCGTTACGGTGTGCGGATCGAGCGCCTTGGGTTCGGCCACTTGACCGACGACCAGGATGTCCTCTTCCGCCTCTTCACTCTGACCGGCGCCGAACGCAACAGCCGTCACCGCCGCCGCCATGAGGGCGAGCATGAGAATTCGTCGTAGCATAAGTCCTCCTTCATACTACGTTGTTGTATGGGCCCGTTCCCGGGCCGTCAAACGCGCGGCGAGTCAAATACCCGTCGCGCGTCCCGACTCCCATGAAGGAGATGCAGACGTGGCCGGAAGAGACCAGTCATCCAGGGTGCGCCGTAGCTCATAGAGGCGGAAGAGCTCACCGATCGGGTCGTGATGGTCGTCCACGCGAAGATCTACCACGACGGTGCCGCTTCCCCGGTAGCCGCCGTCGGGGCGGTCCACCCGGATGGCCGCGGCCTGCTTTCCCCGTTTGTCCCCACCGGCGGCGCCGGCGGTGGACAACGCGGCAAGCAACCGGTCCCACAGTGCTCCTTCCGCCCGGTGATAGCGCTCCATCATCTCGTCAAGCACCTCGGGACCGGCAAGCGTGTTTCCGGCGCACACCACGGTATCCGCAGAACGCTCACCGGCGTAGTCGACGCAGTGGGAGCCCGTGAATGCCGCCGGCGTACCGTCCGCTGTAACGATCGCGACCTGCCTCAACTCTCGGTCGGGATCCGCGGCCAGGAGCTCGGTCACGACTACGCCGGGATCCTCGCCGTCCGCGGCCAGGCGGCTCAGGAGTGATGCGGCAAGGGCGGGATGTGCAACGGATTGCGTGGCGACCGCCGCAACTCCCGCGCGCACGTGCGGGACCAGGGCGCCGACTGCCAGGTATCGCGAGGCCGTCGCGACCCCAATATCGCCGGTTGCGAGATCCGTGGCGACAATGGTAAATGTTGCGACCCTCGGCACCGGTGCTGTCTGTGAATGCGCGGCGTCGCACGTTCTGCTCCGCATCAATATTCACAAACATGAATGCTCGCACCGGAAATTGCAAGGGCGGCAGCCGCGCCCGAGCGTGACGCCCCCTGCCAGGGCGACTCGCACCTTCTCGTTTTCTCGCCTCGCCTCCTTGCGCCTGCTTCCAGGCTACGGATACCCATGCTTGCCCCGTCCATGGTCGTTATTGCCGCCATGATCGGCGCCGGCGGACTCGGCGGCGAGGTGTGGCGCGCAATCCAGCGTCTCCAGCCGGGCTCCGGCTTCGAGGCGGGCATTGCGGTTGTTATTGTGGCGATGCTCTTCGACCGGATCAGTAAGCGAATCGTCCGGTAAAGCGGGGAGATCAGCCCATCCTGCGAAGCTCCCGCCCGGGACGGATCTCCTTTTCGAGGATGGTG
>CAZUVX010000032.1:0-6839 GCA_964623865.1 uncultured Spirochaetaceae bacterium
CGCGCGGCTCTCACCACGCGCGACCGAGGTCCATGCTGAAGTTCTCGTTCCCTGACGGGTCGATGTAGTGATCTACCGAGAGTGGCCCATCCATCCCGAAGTGGAACCGCGCTCGTCCTCGCAGACCGCTACGACCCCAGGCTCCCACGATCATGTCCTGCAGTCCGTCACCGTCGACGTCGCCCGTACCGGCCATGGAGTCGCCCAGGGACCGGTTCTGTGTGGACCCGAGGCCCCACCGGTCGAACATGTCCACCGTACCCGGCCACGACGCACGGCCGTAGTACAGGGTCCACGCTCCATAGTGGGAGGTAACCTGACCGGTGTGCTGAGGTGCGCCGATCAACAGGTCGTCGATCCCGTCGCCGTTGAAATCACCGAGCGGGGCAATATCCACCCCGAACTTGTAGGTGTAGTCGAAGTTGTTGGTCCAGCCGGAATGGCTGTCCGGAACGACAAAGGTCACGTCCGGGCCTGCCGGGTTGAACGCTTCGGCGCCGAAGAAGAGGCGCGCTTCCCCGCGGTCGGTACCGGCGATCAGGTCGTCGTAGCCGTCGTTGTTGAGGTCTCCCGCGCCATAGGCGGCGACACCGAAGTGCTCATTCACCTCCGTCCCCGTGAGCAAGACATCCGGAGTCGGGGTCGCGGAGATCGACGGTCCTCCCAGGTACACCTCCAGGCGACCGTTGGGTCCGGCGAAGTCCGGATCTCGGAACCACGGCCGGCCCACCACGAAGTCGGCGTAGCCGTCGCCGTTGAGGTCGCCGGCACGTCCGGGGTGGATCGAGAAGTCGTGGACGTAGCTCGTCTGCGTTGTGTACCAGCCGGACTGCTCCACTTCCACGCCGGCGTCCGCTGCACCGTCCGGCGCATTACCACCGAGGTAGAGACCCACATACGACGGGTAGCCGCCGGACTGTTGGCTGGTGTATCCGTAGTAGGAGCCAATGAGGAAGTCGTCGTATCCGTCGGCATCCACGTCACCGGCCGCGCTGATTCCCTTCCCGAACCGCCGGATCGATGTCCTGGGATTGTCAATAACCAGGTCCGCATCCGCAACGCTCGTGATCGTTCGGTTGGCGTCGCCGAGGAAGAGATACGCCGTTCCTTCGTCCCCGGCTTCGACCGCTCCGGCGACGAAGTCCTGGAACCCGTCGTTGTTGACGTCCCCTACGTAGCTGAGGCCCAGGCCCAGGCGGTCGCCCGTCGCGCCGGCGTCAATGGTGAGGTCCGGCGTAGTATCGAAAGTGTCTCGCGGACCACCGTAGAACATGTACACCTGGCCGTCGCTCGTGTCGTTGTGGTAGTAGTCCCCGGCCAGGATGTCGGCGTAGCCGTCACCGTTGAAATCCCCGTCGAAGCGTCCGACGTTGACGTACCGGTGCGGTGGGGCAGGATCCGTATCACTCCATTCGCTGAGGTTTCCGGCGGCATCCACAGCGCGAATGCGCAGGTAGTAACGGGTACCAACCGGCGTTGTCGTTGCTACAGACATCTCCTCTCCGGGTTCAAAGCTCGTGCCGGTCAGGTAGCTCCAGGTGTACGCGGGGTCTGCGAACTCCGGGGACTCGTCCGCCTGGATCTCGACCAGATCGCCGTCGGAGACGTCGTCCCACGCGAAACGGGGTGTCAGATCCACTCCGGTGTTGAAGCCGTTGCGCGGCCGTAGCAACCGCGGCACGCCGGACGGCGCCGTCTGGTCGATTTCGATTTGAAGCGCTCCCGACACGCCGAGGGATACTCCCTCCTGCGTCGAGACTTCGTAGGTGACCGTGCGGATTCCGGGGCCAAGATCCGTGTCAATGCTCCATGAGCCGTCGCTCGCGACGGTCGCGGTCCCGGCGCCGACGGAGCCCTCATGGAGGTCGATGATCGTGCCTTCCCGCAGTCCGTCGCCCACAAACGTAAGGCCAGTCGCGAGGTTCGTAAGGTTGTCCGTGTCGGACACTCCGGTGTCGTCTTCCGCCGCCAGATCCGGAGCGGCGAACACGCCGGGAGTTGCCGTAGCGTAGGTACCGGCGGACACACGGGCATCTGCGGCCTTCACACGAAGCAGGAAGGTTGTCGCCACGCCGTTCTCCAGAGCGGTTGCCGTGAAGGTTTCCTGGCCCAAGGCTACGGTGGTGGGCGAGCTTCCGCCGGGATCCCATGTGAGGAGCATCTCGTCGGGTTGCGCTTCATCGGGGTTGGTCGGAGCAACTGGATCCGTCCAGGTGAGGACAACCCTGCCGTCCCCCTCGATCGCGACCAGGTTGCTTGCATCCGGCACAGGTGTCGGCGCCACGGGGGTGGCGGTAATGGTCACGGCAGTGGATTGGGCGCCGTCGACGTAAACCGCCGTCACGGTAAACGAGTACTCCCGGTCGTTGGTCAGTCCATCCACCGGCAGCGTTGCCACATCTCCGGGAACCTCTGTCGGCGTTGCGCCGTCCGGCTCCCAAGCTACCAACGTGTTGGAGAAGTCTTCCGCGGTGGGATTGGTCCAGGTGAGTGTGATGAGACCGTCTCCCGGGTGGGCGGTCAGGCCGGATACGGGGGGCGGGGGCGGGGGCGGATCGGAATCACCGTCGTCGGAGCTGCCGTCATTCGGGGCGTTCCCGGTCTCGTCGGATGAATCCTCCGGTACCGTCTGCTCGTCACCGTCCTCCGTACTCGTGTCCGGGGTACTCAGCGGGGAAGAACACGAGCCGACCAGAAACACGAACAACAGAACGAAACCTGCCGGAACCACACAAGAACGGGACATTGTCGTTATGCCTCCTGGTGTCGTTGTGCCTCCTGGTGCCAACGCAGGTCAGATGATAGGCGCTTCTACAGAGTAATTGCATACAACTTTAGTCGTATTTTGCGCTGCTGGTGTGTTTCAAAGGCTCATGGCGGATGTTTCATCCGGCCGCGCGCGCCATGGACGCCACCTAGTCCCGAGCGGTGCCGCCTTGGGCGGAGTCAGCCTGCCCGGTGCCGCGAGCGCCCGGGAAGGTGAAGAGGTACTGCATGCCGTCGTCGTTGCGCACGTCGACCGTTGCGTTGAGTTGTCGCGCAAGGCTCTCGACGAGGGTCAATCCAAGGGATCGATTCTGGTCGCCGGACATGCCGACTCCGGTGTCCGCGACCGACAGCTCATACTCGCCGGCGCGGCGCCGAAGGGTCACGCGGATGGTCCCGTCGGCGGCACCGGGGAAGGCGTGCTGCAGGGCGTTCGTGACGAGCTCGTTCACCATGAGGCCGCAGGGCACTGCGCGTTCGATCTCCAGCGGCGCTTCGTCGGCCTCCACGACGAGGTCAACCCGGCCCGTGTCGTATGAGCTGCGCATGTGCCCCACGAGCTGCTGGAGATACTGATCGAAGGGAATGAGCGCCAGGTCCTCGGAGCCGTGCAGTTGTTCGTGCACCATGGCCATGGAGAGAACGCGCTCCCGGCTGCGCTCCAGGAGCGCGGCGTCTCGGGGATCGTAGACTTCGTCCCGCTGCAGGCTGAGCAGGCTCGCCATCACCTGCAGATTGTTCTTCACGCGATGATGGATTTCCCGGATCAGCACGGTCTTCTCGTGCAACATGTCGTGGAGGCGCGCCTCCCGGGATTCGACCTCCTCCTGCTGTTCCCGAATGCGGTCGACAAAGTCATTGAACCTTGTCGCGAGGGCGCGTATTTCCGCAGGGGTTTCGGGACGTATGACCCGGCCGTCTACCTTCTCCCGGCGAGTCGCGGCAGCCGCCAGCTGCAGGACGGGGTCCGCGACGGAGTACGCCATGCGCCGTGCCAGAAGGATCACTCCTGAGATGAGGAGGAGTTCGATCACCCCGAAGACCAGCAGGACAACCACAATGGGCCGCCGGAGCGTGTCCAGATATACGACCGTACCTACCGCCCAGCCGAAGTCGGGAAGGAGACGAAAGAACGTCGCCGTCGGTCTGCCGTCCTGGCCGCGGCGAGCCGGCCAGTTGTGTTGGAGCCGGTCTTCGGCATCCGCAAAGACCGCCTCCAGGATGTCGTCGGCGCGCTCAGCCTCCACGAGGTCGTAGAGACTCCGCCCCGCGTAATCGGGGTGTGCAATGAGCCTTCCATCCTTTGTCATGAGAACGGAGTAGGCGTCCATGCTGAAGTCTAGAGACCTCATGGTCTCGGCGAGCCGCTCGGTGTCTATAAGGTGTTCAAATTCGCTTCGGTACGCGGTGGCCGACACGATCCATCCGAATCTCGGGACCGGTAGCATGTACAGCGCCTTCGGCTCCGGAGCAGGCTCGAAGCTGTTCTGCCACACATACTCCAGATACCCAATCTGCCGGGCGAGCTGGGTGCGAACGGGCTCTACGTCCGGTATGATGCGGCCCCGGGTTTCGGGGTCGGGGTGGATCAGGATCTTGCCGCTTTGATCGATCACGTAGATGTAACCCGTCTCGGCAACGGAGATCTCTCCCAGATCCTCTGCGATCTCATCCAGGGCCGAGGGGTAGAGGGGTCCGGTCGGTGATCGCGCGGGATCGGATGGCAGGAGCGTCACGGCGGTCTCCGCCTTCGCCCTGAGGTAGGAGACAATCGACTCCCGCAGGGTTGTCCCGACGAGCTCGTGAAGGACGCCGGTGCGGTCCTCCGCACCGGCGATCGTCGTCCGCCACAACCGAAGGCCCATTGCCGAGACTCCGACGGCGGTTGCGACTACGAGCGGCACGGTGGCCATGATGATAAGTCTCAAGAGACGTCGGTGGACGGACATGGCTGCCTGGGGCTCCGGCACTACGGGATTCTACGCATTGTACCGGAAAGTCTATCACTTTCTGGAGCTGGGAACACGCCCTCCCCGTGGTTGTGCAGTACCGCGGTCGTACGCCGTCCGGGGCTCCCGCCACGTCCCGGACGGCCGCACGAGAGCGCTCTAATACTCCTCGAAGTCTTCGCCTCGGCTGGTAACCGTGGCGGCACTGGTCCTTGCGGCGAGCGCGGGTGAAGCTGTGCCACCACTTGGGGTCCCGCTGCCGTTCCGAGCGCCCCGGGAATGCCCGTTTCCCTTGGCGGAGCCGCCGTGCGCTCCACCGTTACCGGTCTCCGCGCCGCTCCTGGGGTCGTCGGGAAGCCGGCGGTAGTCCAGCGTCTTTGACTCCGGTGCCGGAAGCCGGCGGCCGCCGGCGCCGTCGGTGATCTTGAAGAACTCCATGGCCTGCTGGAGGTACTCGGCCTGGCCGGCAAGCTCTTCCGCCGTGGACGCCATCTCCTCCGAGGCGGAGGCGTTGCCCTGGATCACCTGGTCGAGTTGGTTCAGGGCGCTCGTGACCTGTTCGGCGCCCTGCGACTGTTCCCGGCTGGCCGCCTCTATCTCGCTGACGAGCTCGGCGGTCTGGTTGATCCGGGGAATGAGCTCGTGGATGCGCTTGCCCGTGATCTCGGCAATGTCGACGCTGGAGGAGGAGAGCTCGGTGATCTCCCCGGCCGCCACCTGACTGCGCTCGGCCGGCTTGCGCACCTCTGCGGCAACGACGGCGAATCCCTTGCCCGCCTCACCGGCGCGGGCCGCCTCAATGGCCGCATTCAGCGCCAGCAGGTTGGTCTGCCGGGCGATCTCATCCACAATCGCGGTCTTCTCCGAGATCCGGCGCATGGCATCCACCGTGCCGCTCACGGCTTCTCCGCTCTGCTGCGCGTCCGTTGCCGCCTGCTCCGCAATGGAGCGCGTCTGCACCGAGTTGTCGGCGTTGTGGCGAATGTTGGAGTCCATCTCCTCCATTGCCGACGAGACCTCCTCGGCCGTCGTGGCCTGCTCGGTGGCGCCCTGTGAGACCTGCTCGGAGGAGCTGCTCAACGCCTGGATTGCGATGTCTGCGCCGGGCGTGCACAATGAGGCTATGAACGAAAGCGTAATTGCCAAAGACTGGTGGGACTACACCACCCTGGATCGTGAGCTCATGGTGGAGGCGGCCCGCTTGACGGCGGATGACCTGGAAGGCTTGAGCCGACCCGGCTTTCAGGTGGTCATGTACGACACCCTGGAGTCCTTCTGGATGGCTGAGGCCATGGAGTATGTGGAGGCGTGGCGCCGGAGCACCGACGACGCCCCGACCGGCATCTGCGGCCCGATCGGGCCGACGGAGCAGCTCCCTCTGGTGGCCCAGCTCATAAACGACCTGGAGATCGATGTCCGAAGCGCCCACTTCTGGGGCATGGACGAGTGGTACGATCCGGAGACCGGCCGCGAGGTGCCCCGGTCTCATCCCCTGAGCTTCGCCCGGACCGATCTGGAGCTGTGCTTCAATCGGATTAGCAAGAACCTCAGGATGCCGGACGATCACATCCACTTCCCGACGCTGGAGGGCCTCGAGGCGTACTCGGCCGTCTACGACCAGGTGAGGTGCGTGACCATGCAGGGCGGCCAGGGGGAGGTGAAACACTGGGCCTTCAACGACCCGGTCCGGCGCACCGGCGCCTACGCGGACCGGCCGCCGACCCCGGAGGAGTACCGCAGCCAGGGGGCGCGCCTGGTGGAGCTGCACCCTCTCACCCTTATCCAGAACGCTCGGACCTCCTTCGACGGACAGGTCGCCGGCATCCCGACTCACGCCCTGACCGTCGGCCCGACCGAGACCTGGAAGTCCGAGACGGTCTCCATCTGGCACCCCGGATGGCACGATAACAAGTTCGGGATCCGCCTGACGGCGTTGATGATCTCCAAGAAGGTAGCCGACGCCCGGGTCCCCATGTCCCTCCTGGCGGACCACCCGAACGTCAGGTTCAACTACTACCGGCCCGCCGTCGGAACGATCGAACGGGTCATGGAGTAAGGCGGCGCAGCGACCGCCTCCGGCGCGGCGACCAACTCCCGCGCGGCGACCAACTCCCGCGCAGCGAC
>CAZUVX010000032.1:6939-26719 GCA_964623865.1 uncultured Spirochaetaceae bacterium
GCGCGGCGACCAACTCCCGCGCAGCGACTAACTCCCGCGCAGCGACTAACTCCGGCAGTTCGCACCCGTCGGCAGAGTGCGGCCTGCCGGCTTGCCCATGCCGCGCATGCCGCCCATGCCGCCCATGAGCGACGTTACACAAATACGATATGTTGACATGACAACTTTCCTCGGCCTATACTGGCTCCACGCTCAAGGTATCGAGGTTCATCTGATTCAATGACTGAGAACTCCTCTTACAGTCCGCCCAACGATATGCCCCCGGCTCCGATTCACCGCGTTCTTACGGGGCAGAAGGCGATCGTAACCGGCGCAAGCAAAGGTCTCGGCCGGGCGGTTGCCGTAGGTTTTGCCCGGGCGGGGGCCGACGTGCTGGTGAATTACCACTCCGACGAAGAGGGAGCGCGAGAGACCGCTGCTCTGGTGGAGGAGGCGGGTGCGCGATCGGTCGTCGTGAAGGCGGATGTCTCCCGCGAGGATGAGGTTCTTGCCATGTACGAGCGCCACTTCGAGGAGTTTGGGCGCGTTGATATCTGCGTGCCCAATTCGGGCATCCAGCTGAATGCGCCCTTCGACGAGATGTCGGCGGAGCAGTGGCGGCGCGTCATAGATATCAATCTTACGGGGCAGTTCTTCTGCGCGCGCGAGGCTGTGAGGGCGTTCAAGCGGCAGGGAATCGACCGCGCCGTTTCGTACTCGGCGGGAAAGATCATCTTCATGAGCTCCGTCCACGACGTCATTCCCTGGGAGGGGCACGTGAACTACGCCGCAGCCAAGGGGGGCATCATGCTCATGATGAAGAGCGTCGCCCAGGAGCTGGCACACCTCAAGATCCGCGCCAATTCGCTCTCCCCCGGCGCAATCCGCACGCCCATGAATGTGGAGAAGCTGACCAGTGAGGACGAGTACGAACGAACGCTCCTCCACCTCATTCCATACAAGCGGATCGGCGAACCCGACGACGTTGCGCGCGCGGCCGTATGGCTTGCATCGGATGAATCAGACTATGTGAATGGAAGCACAATCTATATCGACGGCGGCATGACCCTCTATCCCGGCTTCATCGGTGCCGGCTAGGGCGTGCCGTGGCGTGACCAAATCGCACTGCGTCAGGAGAGGAGCGCGGACATGAAGACTACGAAGGTTGGTGTCATTGGCACCGGAATGATCGGGCCGCTGCACATCGAGGCGTTGAAGCGCATTCCGGGGCTCGATCCCGTTGTGCTGGTCGGCAGCAGCGTAGACAAAGCAAGGAAGAAGGCTGAGGCGCTTGGTGTCCCGACCGGTCTGGGTGACTACAAAGAGCTCCTGAAGATGGATGAGATCGAAAGCGTTCACGTCTGTACGCCGAATCATCTCCACTATCCCATGGTGAAGGCGGCTCTGGAGGCGGGAAAGCACGTGATCTGCGAGAAGCCGCTGGCCACGACGGTGCAGGAAGCCGAGGAGCTGTCGGAGCTGGCCGACAAGAAGGGCCTCGTGAACGCGGTGCACTTCAACATTCGCTACTACCCGCTAATGACGCACCTCAAGCGCATGGTCGAGGCGGGCGACCTCGGTGATGTGTATCAGATCCAGGGCTCCTATCTGCAGGACTGGCTCTTCTATCCAACCGACTACAACTGGCGTCTCGAGCCCGAGTACGCCGGTGAGTCCCGGGCCGTTGCCGATATCGGCTCCCACTGGATGGATCTGATCGAGTATGTCTCCGGCCGCAGGATCGTCGAGGTCCTGGCGGACTTCAAGACCTTCCACCCCACCCGGAAGAAGCCCAACCACTCCGTCGAGACCTACTCGGGGAAAACGCTGAAGGCGGAGGACTACACCGACTTCCCGGTCACCACGGAGGACTACGCCACGGTGCTTCTCGGCTTCGACAACGGCGGCCGCGGCGTTTTCACCGTAAGTCAGGTCTTTGCCGGCCGGAAGAACCGGCTGTACTTCGAAATCGGCGGCTCGAAGCAGGCGATCACCTGGGAGTCGGAGCGGCCGAACGAGGTGTGGATCGGAAACCGGGACGAGCCGAACCGCCTCATGCTCAAGGATCCGGCCTTGGCCCATCCGGACAGCGCCGCGCAGATGGGGTGGCCCGGCGGCCACAACGAGGGCTTTCCCGACACGCCGAAGCAGATGTTCCGGCAGATCTACGCCCGCATTCGCGGTGAGGACGCAGGGGGGGCGCCTCCTTATCCCACTTTCGCCGATGGTCTTCGCGAGCTGGTGCTCTGCGAACGGATTGTAGAGTCGAGCAAGAAGCGCGCCTGGGTGCGCGTATAGCAGGAGGAGTGCATATGATCAAGCTTGGATTCTTGAGTGCAATTGTTCCCGATCTCAGTTTTGAAGAGGTCATCGACGTTGCTGCCGATTACGGCTACGACTGCGTGGAGATCGCCTGCTGGCCCGTGGGGAAGGCGGAGCGCCGTTACGCCGGTGTTACCCACATTGATGTCGACACGCTCGACGATGCACAGATCCGGAAGATCAAGGACTACCTCGACAAGAGGGGTGTCTCCATCTCGGGGCTCGGGTACTACCCGAACCACCTGGATCCCGACCCCGAAAAATCTGCGTACACCGTGGAGCACTTCAAGAAAGTCATCTCCGCGTCGGCGAAGCTCGGCATCAACCAGGCCAACACCTTCGTCGGTCGCGACAAGAGCAAGGATCTGGACTCCAACTTCGCCCGGTTCAAAGAGGTCTGGCCGGACATCGTCAAGCACGCGGAAAAGGAGAACGTGAAGATCGGGATCGAGAACTGCCCCATGTTGTTCACCTGGGACGAGTGGCCCGGCGGCAACAACCTGGCATCCTCTCCGGCGAACTGGCGGCGCATGTTCGAGATCATTCCGTCCAGGAACTTCGGCCTCAACTACGACCCGTCGCACATGATCTGGCAGATGATGGACTACATTTCCCCGATCTACGAGTTCTCCGACCGCATCTTCCACGCTCACGTGAAGGACGCGAAGCTGCGGGAGGATCTCCTCGACGACGTCGGGATCATGGCGACTCCCCTCGAGTACCACACGCCGAAGCTCCCCGGCCTCGGAGATGTCGACTGGGGCGCATACTTCTCGGCTTTGACCGACATTGGATACGACGGTGCAACGTGCGTGGAAGTTGAGGACCGCGCATACGAAGAGTCCCTGGAGGCGCGAAAGGCCTCCCTCTTGCAGAGTTACACCTACTGCCGGCAGTTCTTCCCCAAGAGGTAGGGCTGCATGGAGGGGACGGTTCTCGATCAGTTTCGACTGGAGGGCCGCGTTGCCGCCGTTACCGGCGCCGCGGGCGAGCTGTGCAGCTGCATGGCGGAGGCTCTCGCGGCGCTCGGGGTGAAGGTCGCCATCCTCGACCTCGACGGAGAGAAGGCGGAAAGGGTGGCTGCCGGGATCCGAGAGTCCGGCGGCTACGCCCTTGCCCTCTCCTGTGACGTCCTTGACGAGGAGTCCATCGGCGACTCCAGGCGCCGGATCGAAGAGGAGTGGGGTTCTCCGCAGATTCTGATCAACGGCGCCGGCGGGAATCACCCGTCCGGGAGCACCGATCACGACTTCCTGGAGCGTGAGGAGATCGATGATCCCGAGATCAAGACCTTCTTCAAGCTCGAAACCGGCGGTTTCCGCAAGGTCTTCGACCTCAACTTCCTGGGCACCTTCCTGCCGACGAGAGTCTTCACGCAGGCAATGGCGCGGGAGGGGGGTGGGTCGGTTCTCAACATCTCATCAATGAATGCCTTCTCGCCGCTTACGCGCATACCCGCCTACGCCGCGGCCAAGTCGGCGGTGTCGAACTTCACGCAGTGGCTCGCCGTTCACTTTGCCCATACCGGCGTACGCGTAAACGCGATCGCACCGGGCTTCCTCATGACCGAGCAGTTGCGCTTTCTCCATATTGATCAGGCGACGGGGGAACTCACGCCTCGGGCGAAGCAGGTAATCGCGCATACGCCAATGGGTCGCTACGGCAAGCCCGAGGAGCTCCTTGGTGCCGTCGTCTGGCTCCTCTCGGACGCCGCACAGTTCGTCACCGGAGTGGTGGTTCCGATTGACGGCGGGTTTTCGTCGTACTCCATTTGAGCTCTATTTGAGAGAGGGTGACAGGGTACCATGGCCACGAACGAAACAGATGCCCGAGCTGTCGGGAAGGAGCGCAGAGACACCGAGCGGCACGAGCGTGTACGTCGACTCCTCGACGAGCATGACGTCGACGCACTTGTGGTGCGCCTGCCGGAAAACGTTCTCCTCCTCGCCGGCTTCTGGCCGATGATCGGCCTCTCCCACGCCGTCTTCTCCCGCGAGGGCGGTGCGATGTGCCTCATTCCGGAGTGCTATGAGGCCGAGGCGGAAGCCGAGCTTGCCGGGGTGACGCCATACTACTTTCCTCACGGGCGAAAGGATTCACCTCCGGCGCCCGACGAGATCCGCCGGCTCCTCGGAGCACTTCCCGGGTCGGATGCGTGGAAGCGTGTCGCCTGGGAGGCGAGCGCGGAGGCGACCGCACCGGCGTGGAACGCCGCCGACGCCTTCTTCCCGTCGGCACCGACGGCGCGACTCCTCTCAGATGCGTTTTCCCGCGCGCACCTCGAAGACGGCACCTCGATCCTCGCCGAGCTCAAGCGCACCAAGACCCCTCTCGAGATCGAGCGCATGGGCCGCGCATCGGAGATAGCCAACATCGGCCTGGCGGCGTTCGAGCGTGCAGTCGAACCCGGCCGATCAGGGGTGGAGCTTGCCGCGCTGGTGGAGCACGCCGTCATGGCGGAGGGCAGCGGCCGCCACGGGACGAGGCGCGTCCGCGCCTTTGCGCAGGTTGCCGTCGGGGGCGCGGAAGGCAGGATAGGCTTCCGGCCCAATGAGATCTCCACGACGCGGCGTCTTGCCGAAGGAGAGATCGCACTCTTGGAGCTCGGTGTCGTAGTCGACGGATACTGGTCGGATCGCACCCGACCGTGCGTGGCCGGTACGCCGTCGACGGAACAGCTCGAAGCTTTCGAAGTAGTGCGCCGCGCACAGGAGGCGGCAATCGCGGCGGTTGCCCCCGGAGTGGAGGCGGGCGCCGTGGACGAGGCGGCGCGCGGCGTGATCCGCGAGGCGGGAATGGACTCCCTGTTTCCGCACATTGTGGGTCATGGCGTCGGCTTTGCGTATCATGAGCCCTCGCCGATCATCCGACCGGGTAGTACGGAGCTCCTTGAAGCCGGCATGGTCCACACCGTGGAGCCCGGCGTCTATGATGCAGCACTCGGGGGGATCCGGATTGAGGACGATGTCGTCGTCACGCAGGGCGGCGCGGTGGTTCTCGGCCCCTTCAGGAAGGAGCTCTCCGGGCGTGAGCGAAGCGTCGGCGGCGGGGCCGACTCTTCCGGGGGCTGACTGAAGGGGAACGAGAATGCTCGAATCGAAGAACGCCAGCGGCGTCCCGCTGTACTTCCAGATCAGAAACATCCTGCGGGAGAAGATCATGTCGGGCGAGTTCCAGCCGGACCAGCGAATTCCGCCTGAGGTTGAGCTGTGCCGGGAGTACGGGGTCTCGCGCATTACGGTCCGCAAAGCGATCGAAGCGCTTGTTCAGCAGGAGCTCCTCTACACCCGCCAGGGCAAGGGCACTTTCGTTACCCCTCAGAAGCTCAGGCGACGCCTTCCACGTCTGTACAGCTTCTCCGAGGACATGCGGGAGCTCGGACTCGAGCCGAGCTCGACGGTCGTCGAGTTCGCCATTGCGACCGCGGATGCGAAGGACGCCGCCCTTCTGCAGCTCCCCGAGCACGACCCGAAGCTCTTCCGGCTGGTGCGGATTCGGCGCGTGAATGGGGAGCCGGTGCTTCTTGAGACGACTCACATCCCCCACTACCTGTGCCCCGAGCTGCTCTCGGCCGATCTGGAACACGACTCGCTCTACCGCGTGCTCCGCGACGAGTACCACCTCGTGCTCCACGACGCCGAAGAGTCCTATGAGGCGGCGCTGATCCGTCCCGCAGAGGCCGAGCTTCTCGAATGCACGCGCAAACAGGCGGTCTTTCACATTCAGCGAATCGCCAATCTGGAGGACGGGCGTCCCTTCGAAATCACTCGCTCGGTGGGGCGGGGCGACTACATGCAGTTCACCCTCCACCTGGTCTCGAATCAGACGGAGTTCCGCAGGCGTGTGGAGGTCCAGAAGGAGGAGTAGCCGGGTGACGTCGCCACGAGGGGGGGGATGGCCGCGCATATGGCATAGCATTCGGACCATTCGGGGACGGAGCTCGTCATGTCATGAATTGTTATGTTGACATGATGTTGTGCTGCCTCTATAGTGGTTTTCAGTCACTATCAAATTGCAATACGCGTAAGGAGGTTGCGTGTGAAGAAGAGACTACAGATCACAGGTATTGTTCTCGTGGCGCTCATGCTCGTAACGGGAATGGTTTTTGCGGGAGGCCAGGGCGAGGATGAGGAAGGCCCGCCGGTGGTCGGGATCTCGACGGGCTCCTCGGGGACGTCGTGGCGGAACATCATGATTGACGGCCTGGAGGAGGTCGGAGACGAGTATGTCGAGTCCGGCCGGATTGCCGATTATCAGCTCGTGAACAACGTTACCAACGGTGACGCCACCGAGCAGGCCAACATCCTTCGGGACTTCATCTCCCGGGGTGTGGATATCATTCTGGTGAATCCGAACTCGCCGGACTCACTCAACGGTGTCATCCGAGAGGCACAGGATGAGGGCATTCTGGTCATGGCCTTCGACGCAACGGTCACGGCGGAGGATGTGATCAACGTCACTCTCGACCACTACGCGTGGATGGAGAAGAACGTTGAATTCGTCGCATCGACCCTCGAGAGCGGCAACGCAATCCAGATCCAGGGCCTGGAAGGGCACCCCGCCAACAAGGATCGCGTGCAGGCAACCTACGATGTGCTGGAGGATTATCCCGACATTGATCTGATTGCCGACACACCCGCGGGGTGGGATCAGACGCGCGCCAAGGAAGTGACGTCGCAGATCATCGGCGGCGGACGACAGATCGACGCCGTCATTACGCAGGACGGCATGGCATTCGGAACGCTCTCGGCATTCCAGGACGCCGACAGGCTGCCCAAGGTCATGGTTGGCGACCCGGGTACGGCCTTCTTCAAGGAGTGGAAGGCGCTCCGCGACGAGGGGGCGGACTTCAAGGCGTGTGCGCAGCCGAATCCTCCGGGCATCGGTGGGACCGCCTTTCGAATGGTGCTCCACCTCTACGAGGGCAAGGAGTTCAAGTCCGGCCTGCTCGACGGAAACACCTACTACTACGAAGTCGCCACGTTCATTACGGACGAGAACTTCGACGAAGGATGGGAAGTCCTGAAGGACGAGCCGGATGATTTCCTTTTGACCGAGATGATGCCGGAAGATCAGGTTGCGGAGCTTTTTGAGTAAGCCGCGTTGCCTGAGATCGCAAAGCAGAGTAGGGTTTGAGAGGCAGATTCGATCTGCCTCTCGAATCCTTTTTTTTGAACCAGCGGGACGAGGTCGTGAGCGAATCAGCCGTGAGCCGGTCGGAAGCGAAGGTACTCGAGGCCAAAGGAGTTCGAAAGAACTTCGGGGGTGTTGTGGCTCTCGCCGGCGCGAATCTCGAGTGCACCAAGGGGCGCATTACCGGTTTGCTCGGAGCAAACGGCTCCGGTAAGAGCACCATGTCGAAGATCATTACCGGAGTGCACGCTGCGGACGCCGGCACTATTGTGTACGACGGGCGCTCCGTGGCATTTCGAAACCCGAATGAGGCCAGGCAGAACGGCATCGCCATGGTGTTTCAGAGTCTGAGCCTTGTGGGAAATCTTCCGGTCTGGCAGAACATCGTGCTTGGGGCCGAACGCCTCAAAGGGCGGTTCCTCGACGACGACCACGCGCGTACGGTTTCATCCTCTCTCGTCGACCAGCTTCAACCCGGGCTGGATGTCGAGAAGCCGATTCACGAGCTCCATCCCGGAGAGATGCAGATCGTGGAGATTGCCAAGGCACTCTACATGGAGCCCCATCTCCTGATCCTGGACGAACCGACTGCCGCACTCGAACACGCACAGGTCCAGAAGCTCTTCGCAGTCATGCGGAGACTCGCCGAAGAGGGAGTCGGGATTGTCTTTACCTCGCACCGGATCTGGGAAGTCATGGATATCTGCGACGACATCGTAGTCTTCCGGAATGGAAGGGATGTCGCGACGCTGCGGGAGGCGTCGGAGCTGAAGGATCCGGACCGGATCGTGAGTTACATCACCGGGCAGACGCGCGCGGAGGAAGTCGGACAGCGCGTGTCCGTGGCCACGGAGGAGACGCTCCTCAAGGTAGAGAACCTCAATCATGGGCGCGACATCCGCAATGTCGGCTTCACGCTGCGGAAGGGCGAGATCCTCGGCGTGGGCGGACTGGCGGGGCAGGGCCAGCACGAGCTCATGCTCGCTCTTGCGGGCAACTATCCCGACTTGAAGGGGAGCGTCGAGCTCCGGGGCAAGCCGATAGAGCTCACGAAGCCTGCCCACGCGATCGAGAACGACATCTGTCTGGTTCCGGGCGATCGACAGCTCGAGGGGCTCTTTCTGGAGCACACCGTCTTCACGAACCTCGCGTTTCCACGCATCGGCATGAAGGGGCACCCCCTTTTCACACCGGAGAATCGCTATCGCCGGGAGGCGGAGGAGATAATCAAGGCGCTTTCCGTCGTGACGCACACCCTGGACAGGCCCGTGAGCACACTTTCCGGGGGGAATCAACAGAAGGTTGTCGTAGGCAAGTGGCTCCCCTTCGACATTGACGTGCTGCTTCTTGCGGACCCGGCGAAGGGAGTGGATGTAGGCGCGAAGCATGACCTGTACGAGTATATTCTTCGACTGGTGCGTGAGAAGGAGATGGGGGTCATCCTCTACGCCAGTGACAATGAGGAGCTAATCGACTACTGCGATCGTCTCATGATCATGTACGAGGGCGCGATCGTCTCGATGCTCGAGGGAGACGATATCAATGAAGACAAGATTGTCTCGGCTTCGCTCCAGGTGAACCGGGAAGCGAGCGAGTAGCACACCATGAAGAAGGACTCAACAAGATCCAGCGGTGAAAGGCTGAGGAAACTGATCTCCTCGCCGGATTTCTCCCGGCTCCTCATCTTTGCGGCCATGTTCGGCGCCACGGCCATTCTGCAGCGTAATTTCTTCACCGCGAGCGCAATGGTTCGGAACATCAACTCCTTTGCCCCGCTCATTCTCCTGACGATGGGGCAGGCGATAATCATTCTGTCGGGAGGACTCGACCTCTCGGTCGGGAACGCACTGTCGCTGTTCACGGTCATTCTGACGACGATCATGCGTGAGGGTGAGCCGATAACGGGACTGTATGCCGTTGCGCTCACGTTCCTTCTCGCCGTCGCCATTGGTGTCGTCAACGGCGTCGGGATGGGCTACTTCCGGATCCCCGCCGTTATTGTCACGTACGCAACATCCTTCATCTGGCTCGGAATCTCGCTTTTCATTCGCCCGACGCCGGGCGGAGAGACCGTCGGCTGGTTTCAGGGATTCTACAAGTTGCGCTATGTAGAGGGCGTTCCGCCCTCCCTGGCCGCGATAGGTGAGGTAATACCGCCGTCACTCATACTTGTGCTCATCGGTATTCTGATCTGGTTCGTCGTGTCGAAGACGCGTACCGGGCGATACATCTACGCGGTGGGCAGTGACAACGAGAGCGCCTACCAGAGCGGCATCAATACCGCCTGGGTACAGATCAAGGCGAGTGTAATCAATATGACCTTTGTCTTCCTCGCGGCTCTGTATTTCGTCGGACAGAACCAGACGGGAGATGCTCGAATGGGCGATCCGCTGACCCTGAAGGCTGTCGCGTCCGCCCTTGTCGGCGGTATCTGGCTCATGGGCGGCCGCGGAAACGTGTATTACTCGATCATCGGCGCGCTGATCTTCAGCTTCGTCAGTAAGCTCATCTTCTTTGCCAACATACCGAACGCGTACCAGACGTTGTTCGGAGGCCTCATTGTGATCATTGCGATTGCGGCATCTCAGTTCGTCGCTCTGTCCCGCCGACCCGCCAAAGAGGAGACGACACTGTCATGAGCAGCTCTACCGGATTGCGTACCACTGAGATGCTTCAGGCTTTCGCCCGAAGGCACCAGAAGATTCTCGTTGCTCTGGGGCTCATCATATTCCTCTTTGTGCTCGGGGAGATTCTGGTTGAGACCTTCCTCACCTACGGGCAGGTGCTTCTTACCATCAAGCTTGCTTCCTTCATTGCGCTCTTCGGGTTGTGTCAGTTAATCGTCATATCAGCGGGTGGAGCGGGGCTCGACCTTTCGGTCGGTTTCAACGCGACATTGACGGCGGTGATTACCGCGGCCATCATGGACGGCCAGAACGCCGATCTGTGGCTCGCCGTGCTCTTTGCGCTCGGGTCGGGCTTCCTGGTCGGGCTCGGTAACGGTCTGCTGACGGCCTACGCCAAGTTGCCTCCCCTGGTAGTAACCCTCGCAATGGCCAATATCCTGCAAGGTGTAATCAATGTCTACACGGCGGGACGGAATATCACCGGGCGCCCGTCGCCCATACTCCGCATGATTGCGGCCGGGTCTACCGGCGCAGTTCCTAACATTGTCTTCGTGCTCCTGATTCTCGTACCGATCGTGATGATCATCATGAACAAGACGAAGTTGGGGGTGAAGCTGTTTGGTGTCGGCTCGAACGAGACTGCGGCGTACCTCAGCGGTGTCGATGTGCGGCGGGTGCGTGCGACGGCCTTCATTGTGAGCGGAATGATTGCCAGTTTGATCGGTCTCTTGCTGCTCGGTAACATGGGCATCGCCTTCAAGGACATGGCTTCGAACTTCGTCATGCCGAGCATTGCCGCGGCGGTCGTGGGAGGTGTCGCCCTTACCGGCGGCTCGGGCAACTACTTGGGCGTCATCCTGGGCGCAGTCTTTCTCCAGACCCTCACGAACCTGCTCGTCGCCCTCGGCTGGGGGGATGCCGGAAAGTGGACCGGCTTCGGCATCGTCCTGTTCATTCTGCTGGTTGTGTACGTGTCGAATCGAAGGAGGAGATAGGGACAATCACGTCGGCGATTACCGTTCCCGCCGCGCCGCCTCTTCGAAGAGTGCAAACACGTTTTCCGGCGGTACATCCCACTGCAAGTGGTTGGACGGGGCAAGGATGTAGCCTCCGCCGGAGCCGAGCTCGGCCAGGCGCCGGCCGACCTCCTCGATGACGCCCTCCTTCGGCCCCTGCATGGTCCGGCGAATATCGATTGCCCCCATAAACGCCAGCTTTCCACCGTGCTCTCGTTTGATCCCCTCGTAATCGGTCGCGGGCAGCGGCTCGAGGGGATGAACCGCATCCACCCCGATGTCCGCGAGGCGCGACAGGAGAGGACCGATCGCTCCGTCCGAATGGAACACCACTCTGAGATGGGGGTTGTGCGACTTGATCTCCGCGATCAGGCGGCGGTAGGGCGGAGCGAAGAACCGATCGAACATCTCCGCGGAGATCAGCAGGCCTTCGTTGCCGGCAAAATCGTCACCGGGAAGCTCGAGAAGGTCGAGATCCTCCCCGGCGACGTCCAGAAAGCGGTGCGTGAGCGCGGAGTAGCACCGGTAGATCCGGTCGATGATCGCATCTACCAGGTTGGGGTCCAGAATGAGATCCATGAGGAGCTGGTCCGCTCGCCGCAGAGCCTGCGCCATCTCGAAGAATCCGTAGGAGGCGACTGCCCGGCCGGCCACAGCGTACTCGTCGTCCATGTCACGGATAGTCTGCAACCGCGCCCGCACCCCATCCGTGTCGATGCACCGTTCAGCCTCCGGCACGGGGAAGGCGCGGATCTCGTCAATCGACGCGTCCTCCAGGGGGTGGCGCTTCACCGACCGGTAGAGCCCGCTGTAGTCCCATTCGAAGCCCCAGGCGTCCGTGCCGCCGACGCCGATCCGGCTTGTCGCCGCGGTGGCTCCGGAGTCGACGTGCCGCACGTCGACTCCCAACCGCTCGAGGAGGCGGTCGTCGTAGTAGTTCACGGAGTGAACGAAGTCGGGACGAAACGGCTCAACGGGCTCCCACCCGAGCTCTTCGAGGATCCGGAAGTAGAGCTTGTCGGTGACCCCGTACCAGCTTCCCCAGAGGGCAAGGGGAACGCGGTCCGGCTTCCGGTGCTCCAGCGCCGCAAGAACGCGCCCCCGAGGGGTCATTTCACCGCCGCTGGGCACGGCGTCCCCGGGCGGATCACTGGAAGGATCCCCGGGCGACGGGTGAGACCCCGCACCCTGGGCCGGTCTTCCCTGCTGCGACGACGCGCTCATGAGCCGTCAACAAACCGCTGCACGATCTTCCCCCCGGCTTTCTCCTTGAGGATGAGCTTCGTCCGCCCGTCGGGCATACGCTCCTCCTTGACGAGGAAGTGGGCGTCGTCGTATTCGCTCATCTTCCGGTCGACGTCCGCGTCGTCGCGGCCGCGCCAGTCATCGATCTCAACCGGCTCCCACTTCTTGCTTTCAATGGAGCGGTAGATCGCGTCCATAATCGCGTTGACCACGTACCCGTCGTAGAAGTCCTCCATGGGCTTGGTGCCGGTATCCATGGCGGTGAGAATATCGTCGAACATGTCGACATAGCCGAGGGCCCCCACCTCGTCGCCGACGGGAAAGAGCCAGCCGGTATCGCTCTCGGACTTCTCCGATACGTAGCCCTGTTCGCCTACCGAGGAGAAGAGCTCGATGCCGGTACGGAGCCAGTGGTTGAGCCAGATCGTGCCCTCGGTACCGGAAACCTCGTCGCGGAGATCCATGCCGCCGCGGAAGGTCCAGCTCACCTCGAACTGACCGACCGCGCCGTTGGCGTAGCGGACCAGGCCGACTGCGCTGTCCTCCGCCTCGATCGGGTGCACCTGGGTGTCAGCCCACGCCATTGCCTCCACCGGACGCACATCCTTGCCGATGAAGCTCCGGGCAATCTCAATGCAGTGGCAACCCATGTCCACAATGGCGCCGCCGCCGGAGATCTCCTTGTTCCAGAACCAGTCGCTGTGCGGCCCGGCATGGGTCTCCCGCGATCGCGCCCAGAGAACCTTGCCAAGGGCGCCGTTGTGAACCGACTTCAGCGCCTTGAGCGTCTTGGGCGTGTAGACCAGGTCCTCCAGATAGCCGTGAAAGACGCCCGCCTTCTCCACCGTCTCGAGCATGCGCCTTGCTTCGGCGGCCGTCCGGCCGAGGGGCTTGGTGCACAGCACGGCCTTACCCGCCTTCGCCGCCAGGTTGACCGCCTCCTCGTGCTGGTTGTTCGGCAGGCCGATCACCACGACCGACGTCTCGGGATCGTCGATCGCCTCCGCCATGTCGGTTGTGTGCTTCGGGATGTTCCACTCCCGGGCGAAACTCCGGGCGCGCTCGGCCGTCCGCGAATAGACCACGCCGATCTCGTCGCGGCTCCGGTGGCCCTGCAACGTCATGGTGTAGAACATGCCGATGAGTCCGGTTCCCAGCATTGTTATGCGTGCCATTGGTTCTCCTCTCCTTGTACCATTGCCTTGCGGGCGGCGCCGATCGCCCCTCCGTAGGGACCGAGCTGCGCGGTGCGCACGGGAACCGTGTGCCCGCCCGGGCGCCACTCGTATTCATCCATGTATGCTTTCAACGACTCTCCAAGCTCTTCGGCCGCGGAGATTCCGCCGCCGAGGAGGACTACTTCCGGATCGAGAATATTAATGATTGAGACGATGCCGACGGCCAGCGCCTTGACGGACTGAAGCCACACATCAGTTGCGACGGTGTCGCCGCGGCGATACGCCTGGAGGAGCTCCTCGTACGTCGCGAATCGCCCGAGGGAGCGCTCGGCCAGCGTGGCCTGGCCGACCATGAGCTCCAGGCTTCCCGGAGCGCCGCAAATATCCGGCGGACCGTCGGGATTCAGGCTCAGGTGGCCCAGATGGCCGGCCCGCCCGATTCGGCCGCGCAGAATGTGACCATCCGCGAGGATCGCGCCGCCGACGCCGGTACCGAGGGTAAGCATTACCGCGTCCCGGGCGTTGACGGCGGCTCCGAGCCAGCTCTCCGCCAGCAGGGCCGCCTGGGCGTCATTCAGTACCGGGACGGGACGAGGCTGCGCGAGCTCCTCGGTCCAGTTCAGACCCTCGAGTCCCTTGAGGCGACCCGGCATGGTCGCAATCGTCGTCTCGTCTCTGGAGACCAGTCCCGGTGCGGCAATGCCGATTGCCTCAATGTCCCGGGCCGACTCCTCCTCAGCCTTCTTCGTCGCTTCCCGGATCGAGGTGAGCCAGTACTGGGTCTTCTCGTGCGTGTCCGCGATTGAGTCCCGGGTCTCGACACGGGTCCGCGCCCTGATCGCTCCGTCGCGATCAACGGCTACGACCTTGATGTTCGTGCCTCCCAGATCAACGCCGATGTAGACTCCCATGCGAGAATCGTTCCTGTGGTTTGGGCTTCGTACGCGGCAGTATAACATGCGCCCCCATTGACGCAAGAAAAACCCTATCGGACGTGCGAAAAACTGATATGATAATTATGTGGCACGTGCACGCTCGCCGAAGGTAGCGGCAATCAAGGAGAAGCTCATTACCCGGATTCGGTCCGGCTACTACCGTCCGGGTGAGCGCCTCTTCTCCAATCGCGGACTGGCCGCGTACTTCGGAATCAGCTACCAGACGGCGCACCGGCTGATGCGGGAGCTGCAGGAGGAAGGCTGGATCGAGCGGCGTGAGTACTCCGGCTCCTACGCGGCCGGCACCTCCACGCCGCCGACTCGTGTAGCTCTCTGGTTCAGTAGCCGCGCCCGTGTGTTCCATAGCTTTGGTGACCGGATTCTTCGACTGGTCACGGCGGAGCTGGATCGCGCCGCCGTCCGGTGGGAGATCCACTGGGTTGATCCGGACCGTCAGGTGCGATCGCGGACCCCCTCCGGCGCGGTGGGTGCCGGAGGGGGCGCGGAGCCCACGCTTCCCGTCATCTGGGAGTGCCCCCACATGGTCGGGGAGGCGGTGAGGACCCGTGGTTTTGCCGTCTTGATCAACGACCGGCCGCCCCCGGGTCTTGCGAAGAGCCACATCGACTCGGTGTCGGTAGATGACTTCTCCGGCGGGGTCTCGGCGGCCCACCTCATTCTCGGAAGCGTCCCCGGCGGTCGCGGAATCTCCGTGCTGCAAGGTCCTAGTCGGGATCGCCGCAATGTGGAGCGCGTTCAGGGACTGCTCTCGGTCATACCGAATGCGTCGGTCCACTCCGCCGAGAGCTGGGCGTTCGAGGCGGGGTACGAGTGCGCGGCGGATGTGATTCTCCGCTCTCCCGCAGCGGTATTCTGCACGAACGACCGGCTAGCCTCTGCACTGCTGGGGTACTGCAGGGACAGAGGGGAGCAGCCGCCGGTCCTGGTCGGGTTCGACAACGCCCCCGTGTCGGAGGAGCTCGATTTCACGACGATTGCCATTCCGTGGCAGCAGATGGCGCACACTATCGTTCAGATTGCCCAGCGGCGCCTGGCCGGGGATACGCAGACCAGCGTTCAGTACATCCTGAATACGGTTCCCATTGTCCGCGACGCCTTCTTCTTCAAGTGACGGGCGCGGTGGGCGCAAGGCAAGTTCCCGCCCCGGGCGTACCGTACCGAGTGCCCGCCTTGCCCGCCGGTGCAAAGTCATATCAGTTTTTTCATTGTGCGATCTACAATAGCTTGCGCGAGGGTGGTCGTGGCCGTACCATAGACTCATATGAGCAATCGGCTTCAGGGGAAGGCAGTTCTGGTTGTGGGCGGCACCAGCGGGATCGGACTGTCCGCCGCGGTAGCGCTCGCGCGGGAAGGAGCGCGTGTCGCCGTGACGGGGAGGAACGCAGAGAAGCTCGATCGTGCACGGGCGCAACTGCCCGCGGAGGCTCTGGTGTTGCAGAACGATGCACGTGAGCCCGCGTCCGCAGCACGGACTGTTTCAACAGTCCGCGACGCCTTCGGGCGGCTGGACGCGCTCTATCACGTTGCCGGAGGCAGTGGCCGGTCCTTCGGCGATGGTCCACTCCACGAGATCAGCGACGACGCGTGGAGAGAGAGTTTGCGGCTCAATCTGGACAGCGTCTTCTACTCGAACCGCGCAGCCCTTCGGCTCTTTCTCGAGCAAGGAGGCGGAGTGATCCTGAACATGACGTCGGTTCTCGGCTACTCTCCCTCCCCGCGCTTCTTCGCGACACACGCGTATGCGGCGGCGAAGGCGGCAATCATCGGCATGACGAAGGCGAGCGCCGCATACTACGCAGACCGGAACATTCGGGTGAACGCGCTGGCTCCGGGGCTGGTTGAAACCCCCATGGCGGCGCGTGCAGCGGCGGACGAAGAGATCATGAAGTTCGTCCGGACCAAGCAGCCTGCCGATGGTGGCCGGATCGCGCTTCCCCAGGACTACGACGGTGCAGCGATCTTTCTGATTTCAGATGAAGCCGCATTCATGACCGGGCAGGTGATCACGATTGACGGGGGATGGACCGTCAGCGAAGGACAGTACCCGGTACAGGAGGAGACGGAAGCGTGAACATCTCAAGTCCCGCTCAGAACCATGAACAAAGCCCCGCACTCGAATACACCGCGGCGTGCCGGCGCGTCCTCGATCGTGTGGAAGAGCAGACGGAGGCGATTCGCGCCGCCGCAGAGATCTTCTCCCGGACCATCCTGCACGGCAGGTCGGTGCACGTCTTCGCCTCCGGGCACAGCAGGATCCTTGTGGACGAGCTCTGGCCCCGGTACGGCTCGTTTCCCGGCTTCAACCCGATCGTGGAGCTCTCGCTCACCTTCCACAATCTCGTAGTCGGTGCAAACGGCCAGCGTCAGGCCATGTTCATTGAAAACGTTTCCGGCCTGGCGGCCCGCATTCTGCGGAACTTCGGCGTCGAGAGCCCCGACAGTGCGCTGGTGATGTCGTCCGGGGGAACAACCGTCGTGGCCACCGAGATGGCGGAGATCCTGCAGGAGAAGGGCATCCCCGTCGTCGCGATTGTGAGTGCCGAGCATTCAAAGGCGGCCGCGAGCAAACGGGACGACGGGCGAAAGCTTCCGGACTTCGCCGACATCGTCCTGGATTCCGGCGCGCCGGCAGGGGACGCGGCAATCCGTATTCCCGGCCTCGAGACGCCGGTGGCACCCCTTTCCACCGTGGGTGGATGCACCCTCATCAACGCCGTGAAGGCGGAGCTGGCGAGGATCCTGACGGAAGCCGGGGCGCCGCCACCTGTTCTCACCGGCCCCATGGTGGTGGGCGCGGAGCGCTCGGCGGAGCTCTTTGAGCTCGCATACGATGAGCACGCCCACCGCATGGCGAAGGTGTACGAAGGTGCCGGACGCACGCAATACGCCGCCGGCGCGGCGGGAGAAGGCGCCGTCCCGCGGCGTGGGGGAGATGCCGCGGCGGGGGAGCCGTAGCCGTGCAAGTGGACGTGGCGGTGATCGGAGCCGGGTCGGCCGGGTGCTGCGCAGCGCTTGCCGCCGCCCGGAGCGGTGCGGGTCGGGTGGTGCTGGTGGAGCGCTACGGGTTTCCCGGGGGCATCTCCACCCAAAGCCTCGACACCTTCTACGGATTCTTCACGCCGGGTGACACGCCCATGAAGGTCGCCGGGGGCATTCCGGACCTGGTTGTCGACCGCCTCGCCGAGCGTGGGGAGATGTTCCTGCGACCGAACACCTACGGCGCCGGGACCGGCGTCACCTATAATCCCGAGTATCTCAAGGTTGTTTGGGACTCGCTCCTGGAGGAGGCCGCCGTGGAGGTGTTGCTCCACTGTGAGCTCGTGGACGCCGAACGTCCCGGCGCCGGCGGTACAGGCGGGGAAGCGTCAAGCGTGGATTCCACGCTCCTCCATCTGCGCCACCGGGGAGGGCGAATGACCGTGGCAGCGCGGCGGGTAATCGACTGCACCGGTGACGCCGTGCTCAGTGATCTCCTCGGCGCCGATCTGGAGGAGGCGGGGATCACCGAGGCGGCGCAGACCTTCACCACCACTTTTCGCATGTGCAACGTCGACCTGGCGCGTTACCGGGAAGCCGGCGGGAAGAGGCTGCTGCAGGAGCGAATGGCGGCGGCAGTGGACCGAGGAAGCCATGCGCTTCCGCGCAGGAAGGGAAGCGTCCACGAAATGGTGCAGCCCGGCTGCATTGCCACCGTCGCGGTTCGTGTGCCCTTTGCACGACCCTTCGACCCGGAAGCACTGACCGAGGCCGAGCGGGAAGGGCGGCGCCAGGCCTTCGTGTATGAGGAGTTTCTCCGCGCCGAAGTAGCCGGTTTCGAGAATGCGAAGATCATCGGCATGTCGAGCCCGCAGATCGGAATCCGCGAGTCACGTCGTCTCTTCGGGACGTATCGGTTGACCCGCGAAGACTGTCTGAGTCGCGCGACCTTCCCGGATACGGTCATGGTATGCGGTGCGCCGATCGAGGACCACCGGGAGAACACAGAGGGGGAGGAGGAGACCGAGTGGGTATACATCCCTGACGGCGGGGTGTACCAGGTGCCGTATCGCTGCTTTCTCTCCCCCGCCGTCGGTAACCTCTGGGTCGCCGGCCGCTGCTTCAGCGCCACCCACAGCGCTCAGGCGAGCTGCCGCAGCATGGCGCAGACCATGTCCATGGGTCAGGCCGTCGGTACCGCGGCGGCGCTCTCGCTGGAGCATGGGACCACGGCGGCGACAGTTCCCATTGATCAGCTGCAGAGCCGACTCCGCGAACTGGGCGCCGTACTGGAGCAACCGTCGGCGGCAGCCTTCACCGGCCGCGACGACTGGTTCAGGAATCGCGGGTAGCGGGGATTCGGGCAAAGCAAAGCACGGGAGAGTGAAGTATGAGCTTCTACAAGCCTCCGGCGGACATTTACGCAACGGTCTGGATAGACCTTGTGGCCGAGCTCGGCTGGACGGAGAGATCGAACAAGTGGGTCGAGAAGTTCGTCGGGAAGCCGACGCACTCCTTTCTCGAGGGCCCCTCCTTCGATGCGGCGGGGAATCTCTACGTGGCAAACTTCGCCTTCGGGCAGGTCGTGCGCATCTCGCCGGAGGGACGGGCCGAGGTGATTTGCGAGTACGACGGTGCACCGAACGGGCTCCAGGTAGGCGGCGACGGGTACATCTACATTACCGACCGGCAGAACGGTATCATGCGATTCGACCCGCGGAGCGGCCGGATGGAAGTGCACTGCGGAGTGGAGCGGCTATCCCCCGGTTTTCAGGGACTGAGCGACCTGACCATCGCCTCGAACGGTGACATCTACTTCACCGATCAGGGCGACTCCCACCTGCTCAACCCCGTGGGACGCATGCTTCGACTTTCGGTGGACGGACGCGTGGACGTGCTCATGGAGGGCATTCCGGGACCGAACGGTATTGTCCTGGATCCCTCCGAGCGATACGTCTTTGTGGCGGTGACCTACGGACCCGCGATCTGGCGCGGCCGCATCCGTGGTGACGGCGCCGTGGACAAGGTCGGCGTGTTCCAGCAGCTCCAGGGCGGTTACAGTGGGACCGACGGCCTGGCCATGGACTCCAAGGGCGGTCTGGCGGCCTGCCACAACCGAATGGGAACGGTATGGCTCTTCGATCCGCGGGGAGAGCCGACGTATCGGGTCCGCTCACCGAAGGACGCCGGCATGAAGATCACCAACGTGGCCTACGGAGGCCCGGGCAACTCCCGCCTGTACATGACCGAGACTCAGACAGGCAAGATACTGATTGCCGACGCCCCGGTTCCGGGACTCCTCACCGTCGGGCAGAAGTCCACGAGTCACTGAGGCGAGTACCTCGTCA
>CAZUVX010000032.1:26819-30405 GCA_964623865.1 uncultured Spirochaetaceae bacterium
GGCTGTGGCCCGGCGCGCTGCGGCGGGTGAGCGTGTACATGGACCCTGATGGGTGATTCTCCTGGTTGTTTCATGGGCCCTGTCGGGCCCGATGTTACCGCCGGCGTCGGCGGCGGTTCCGCAACTGCTCCTCGATGCCGGTGTACTTCAGGGCGGCGTGGCTGATCTGCCAGATCATGCGGCCCTTGCGCCAGTAGTTGAGGTGGCTGCGTACCGGCAGGCCGGCGCCGACGGGGACATCTGCGGTGACCACGTTGTCGTAGGAGTTCTCGAAGTCGCGTGACAGCGGCTTGAGAGGCCAGCCGAGAGGGTCCCGGCGATCGTAGAAGTTGATCCAGGTGAAGTCGTCATTTGGCTTGTCGAAGGCTTCGATCTTCTCCACGCCGGAGGCGAAGAGGGGGATGTTGCAGCCGGTGGTGATCAGGAGCTTCAGACTGCCGAGGCGATCCTGCGGTCGCGGGCGGCCGCGCTCCCAGATGCCGGTGCCTCGCTGCAGGTCCCAGATGTAGTTGGACAGAACGTGAGCGCCGAAGGACTGGGCCAGGATGACCAGAGAGCCTCCTTCGTTGAGGTCCTCGTTGGCCTCTGCAATGGCCACGCGAAGACGGTCGTGCACCTGCCGGTACAGGCTGTTCCGTCCCTCGGAGCGGTACTGATAGGAGAGGGCATCTCCGAAGTACTTCAGGGCAAAGCCGCGGGTACGCTTCAGCCCCATGTCCGCGGCGGATACGCGCTCCCACAGTGCATCCTGCTGTTCCTGGAAGAGGTCCTGATAGTACGCAAAGTGGAAGCCGTACCGCCGCACGCCGCGCCGGCGCAGCTCCATCTTCAGTTTCTGCTTGAGATCGTCGGCGTAATCTGCCGTCTGATCACCAATACCGTGAATTGCCAGGATAACGAGTTGTGACGCCACGAGTGCCTCCTCTTTGTACGCTAGGAGTGTATGATACATTGCCGTGGATTGCGACCCCGCCGCAGTGCATGCGAAAGCAATTGAGGACGCAACCGGTGAACCTTGACCGTGTGGCGGCGAGCACGGATCGTACCGGTCGGCCGGTCCGTAGGCTTGTCCGAGGCGGCCCTCGGCCGGAATCCTGGCGCCGGGATGGGCCATTGCTCAGCAGACGGTCGGTGGTATCTTGCGCGGTCGATTCCCTTCCGGTGCAATGACACAACCCCCGCTTTTGTGCGATCCTCCCGTGGCAATGCGCGAGTTCTCCGATACCGCAGTGCGACAAGACCGGAGTCGACAGCCTACTGCGTCCCGATCAGGAGCTTCTCTGCGGGTCGGGGTTTCCGTTGTGATCCCGACGCTTAACGGAGCGGCGAGCCTCGAAGAGCTTCTGCCCCGTCTCATGACTGCGTGCCGGGAGCACGTTCATGTGGGGGACATCGTGGTGGTGGACGACGGGAGCGATTCGGAGAATCGGCGGAGACTGGACGCGTTGTGCGGTCGGTACTCGCAGGTCGTTCTTGTGCGCTTGGCGGCTTCCACAGGTCAGGTGCACGCGACGCTCGTCGGCGTCTCCCGCGCCGCGGGAGAAATTATCGTCACAATGGACGATGATGGGGCTCACCCTCCGGAGGTAGTTCCTCGCATGGTCCAAGCACTGCGGAGAGACCCGACGCTCGGTCTCGTGTATGCCGCGGCGCGCGCAGGTACGACGGACGCTCCAGGTACCGCCGGCAGACTTCCGGCAAAGCGGTCAGTGCGAATCGCTATGCGGCGGGTGGCTCGGGCAGCGGGTACCCGGCTCAACAATCTGCACTTCCATCTGTTTCTTGGCCTGCCGTGGAGCGTTCCGGTGGGAAGCTTTCGTGCGATACGGCGAGACCTGCTGGATCGGGCCCTCGCTACGCCGGTGCGGTACCCTTATCTCTCGGCGATGCTCCTGCAGTCCAGACCCCGGGTCGCATGTGTGCGATATCGCAGAAGAGCGCCCTCTGCGAGGGCGAGTGTGCGGGCTACGGCGCGGGAGGGATACGCGGAGCAAGGATCGAGGCCGGCATACAATCGATCGTCCCACGGCAGTCGACACGATATCCGTCGCCTCGTGGGCGTGCTTGGTCGTCTGCTCCTGTACTGGGGCCCGCTTCGTCCGTTCGGGCGACTGCTTCGTGCGCCACAATCCGTGCGGGGGAGCGTGCCCGTTGAGTGAAGCGCCTCGTCTCCTCATCCTCGGTGGCGGCAGCAGCCAGGTCTCCGCGCTACGCCGCGCGCGAGAGTACGGATTCGCGGTAGTACTGGCGGATCAGGATGAGAACGCGCCGGGTCGTGAATGGGCGCACCACTTTGAACGCGCTTCGACCTTTGATATCGATGCTGTGGAGGCCGCCGCCGGCCGTTCCGGGGCGCAGGCCCTTCTGGCGGTCGGGACGGACCAGCCGGTCTATACGGCTGCGCTTGTTTCCAGGCGCCTCGGGCTTCCCTATCCCCTCTCGGTAGATCAGGCGCTCAGTGTCACGAACAAGGCCGAAATGAAGCGGGTGCTGAGTTCCGCCGGCGTACCTTCCGTGCCCTGGACCTTGTTGGGACCCGATCCGGCGCGGTGGGACGAAGAAGGGCCGGCAGGAATACCGGCGCCCTGGGTTGTGAAGCCGGTGGATAGTCAGGGCCAGCGCGGCATCCGTCTCGTCCGGAACATGCAGGAGCTCCGAGAGCACCACCCCGTCGCGCTCTCCTTTTCGAGAGACTCGCGCATTCTCGTAGAACAGTATTACCCCTCTCGGGAGGTCACCGTAAGCGGATGGGCGCACGCAGGGGAGACCGTACCCGTTCACGGCGGAGCCTCGGCCTCCCCCGTTACGATCTGGACGGTTACCGATCGGGTCACCTTTGATCCCGCGGTCTCGCACGGATCCCTCGGTGTATGCCTTGCACACCGTTTTCCCTCCGACGCGGCCCGGGAACATCTGGAGCGGATCAACGAGCTTACCGCGCGGATTGTCCGTGCGCTCACCCTGCACGATGTGCCGGTCTACTTTCAGTTTCTCATTGGGAACGACGGAGTCCGTGTGAACGAGATTGCCTGCCGTCTCGGTGGCGCATATGAGGACCAGTCGATACCCCGGGTGACGGGGGTGGATGTCCTGGCTGTTCAGCTGGAGTGGTATTGGCGGGCCATTGGCTCTTCCCGGATCAAGCCGGCCCTGGAGTCGGCCCCGGAGTCGGCCCTGGAGTCGGCCGAATCCGACTCGGCTTCGGGATCTGCGGCATCCCGTGCGTTCGCGGTTCCGCTCATGTTTGCCCGTCCCGGAGTGGTACGGCGCCTCCGCGGCGCCGAGGAATTGCGGCGTCTGCCCGGTGTCGCGGAGTGCCGGTTCCTTCTGCCGGAGGGTACGACGATACGCCCCATGGTCAACTCGACTCAGCGTATTGCCTACGCGGTTCTGCACGGACCGGATGCCCGGACCGTGAACGACCTCGTCGATACGCTCTTCGATCGGCTCCGCGTCGAGGATTGCGAGGGCAACAACCTCCTTATTGATACCCGGGCAGAAACAAAGATCCCGGTACGGTAGAATGACGTGATGAAGGCGCACCACCCCGGGTTGTACGCAGCTCCCCACGCAGCTCCCCACGCAG
>CAZUVX010000033.1:0-10135 GCA_964623865.1 uncultured Spirochaetaceae bacterium
CTAGGGCGGCGGTTCCCGCACAGATTCTTCGTCCCATCGGCGGCCCCGCGAGCGACCACAAGCCCTGCGGCCCCGCCTAAGGGGCGCGCGAACCCTACGGTCATGCTCCTGGGCTCCGTCCCCGAGTCCGCGTCGGTTCGCGCGCCTCCGTCCCCGAGTGCGCGTCGGTCCGCGCCCCTGCGAACGTCCGGCCCCAGCCCCCTTTCGTGAGCTCCGTCCCCACACCCGCCGTCCCCGCACCCGCCCCATCTGCGTCATGTCCCGGCACCTGTCCGCGGCCGCCGGGCCGGCGCTGGGAAGCCCCCGCTCTTTGATTACAAGACCGTGAGTAGTATACTTTGGCTGAGGAGAGGTTCTTGGTGGGTTTTAGTTACTTCTTTGTCTTCATGCTCCCTATGATGTTCATCTTTCTGGCGCTCCGCGTCGGGACGAGTCTTTTTCGGAGCATGAACCGGCGGGACGACACTGCCTTCCCCCGATGGCACGGAGACGACCGCTTCCTCGGCGACTACAGCGGCTACCGCCACCTGGGCATGCGTCAGGGCAACTTCGAATCGCGCATATTCAAGCTCGCCAATCGGCGCAAAGGCCGCATCACCGTCTCCGACGTCGTCATTGAAACGGGCCTCAGCGTCCACGAGGCGGAAGAGCTCCTGCAGGGCATGGTCGACAACGTCCGGGTCACCATGGAAGTGACCGACGACGGCATGGTCCTCTACGAGTTTCCCGAAATCCTGAAAAGACTCGAGGACGATGCCGACGGCTGACCGTCACGGCCTCCCCTCATAGCCACACGGCGGTCTCCGCAAGCTCCGTCCCCGCACGTCGGCTCTCAGCACGAGCTCCGTCCACGTTCAGCTTGCCCGAGCTCCGTCCCCGTGTGTGCGCCGTCCCCGTGTGTGCGCGACCATGCCGAGCTCCGTCCCCGGGGCTCATTCCCGACCCACGTAGTGTGAAAACAACTCCCGCACCTTCCCGGTGACCTCGTCCAGGACGCTCGTGAAAGGGCGGTCCAGCCGCTCGGCATGCTCAATGCGGCGGCCCAGAGCCGCAAGCGCTTCGGCATCGCCGGGCAATCTATGAACCTGACGATCCTCCAGCATCTGGAGGAAGTGCTCCACTCGTCGCAGGAAGGCGTAGCTGTCGGTGAGGAACCCGGCCGTCTCTTCCGGGATGATGCTGCGCTCCTCCAGGATGGTGATGGCGTCGAGGGTGTTGCCCAGGAGGAGCTCGGGGTAACCCCGGGAGTGGAGGATCTGCAGACCCTGCACAAGGAACTCGATGTCTCTGAGCCCGCCGACGCCGTTCTTGATGTCCCGGCCGCTCTCCCCGCCGCTCGGGCCCTTCCCGGTCGCGCGCGCCCCGGCGGTAAGTGCGCCGCTCCCGGCGCCCGTCCCTCCTCCAATGCGTGACGTCACGTGGTGGTCCACGGCGGTTTGGCGCAGCTTCAGGATCTCCTCTCGCACATCGGTCTCGTGCCAGGTGGCGAAGAAGGGCTCCCGTAGACGCTGCAAGAGCTCTTCGCCCACGCGGCGGGTGCCCGAGAGGGGACGGAGCCGCAGGAGCGCCTGCTGTTCCCAGGGTGCCGCGGATGACGCGTAGTACCCGACCACCGCGTCCAGGGTTTGCGCAACGGGGCTCGCGCTGCCGTAGGGACGGAGCCGGAGGTCGACCCGGTAGACGTAGCCCTCCTCCATGTGATCGGAGAGGTCGGAGCGCAGGTGCTTCATGACCGCCGAGAACTGTCGGAGGTCTTCCTCCCGGGAGGGTGACGCGGCCCCGCTGTCCTGCACCCCCGCAGGTGGGGTGGGTCCGTGGTCGGCCGCGTCTTCGTCCGCACGCACCGCGGCGGTGTCGGGCCGGCCGGCGGCACGTTGCGCCGCGCCGCCGGCGGGCCCCTCTCTCGTCGCCGGTTCACCTGCGCCGGCCGCCGGCTCGTATACGCCCATCAGGTCGATGTCGGAGCTGTAGTTCAACTCCCGGGCGCCGAGCTTGCCGAAGGCGAGGACGCAGAAGCGTTCCCGCGCCTCTTGGGCAAGACCGAGCCGGTCGAAGACGGCAACGGTGACCTGCCGGACAATCTCACCGGCCAGGGCGGAGAGCTCGGCCATGACATCGCGGATGGCGACGTTCAGGCAGATATCCCGGGTGCCGATGCGCAGGATTTCCTGCTTTCGGAAGCGCCGCAGAGCGTTGAGCCAGTCCCGGTGGTCGGCGGCGTTGCCGCGGAGCTCCTGCAGGGTGTGGCGATAGTCGACGCCGCTTCGCCGCTGCCAGACGGTTTCCGGTGAGGTGGCCCATTCGAAGAACTCGGGGTTCCGGATGAGGGTGTCGGACAGGAACTGGCTCCCGGCGAATATGGCCAGGAGTATCTCCAGCCGCTTCGGTTGAGAGACGAGCTCTGAGAAGTGCTCGGCGCCGTTGCCCGCGGCGTGGACGAACTTCTCCCAGTTGTTCAGGGCCATGTCCGGATCCGGCGAGTCGAGCAGCAGGTCCCATGCCAGTATCGAGAGCTCCGCGAAGCGATAGCGCCGCTCTCCGCTACCCGCCAGCCCCTTGAGGTTTCGGTAGGCGCGCTCGGGATCGCGAAAGCCCACGGGCCGCAGTATCTCCTGGTAACGTTCCGGCTCCATGTGCTCGGTTACGACCAGGTCGGCGATGTTGCCGGCGGCGTTCCCGGGGAGTGCCTCCTTGCCCAGCTGTTCCTCAACGAAGGCGCGCACTTCTGCGGTCCTGGTCTCGAACTCGACGCGAAGCTCTTCGGCCGGGGTCAGGTTGCCTCGGCCACGGTAGCCGGCGCGCCGGGCGAGGTGCATGAACTCCAGGGACCCCACGTCGGGCAGGAAGAGGTCCTGGGCGTTGCCCCGAAGCATTCGAAGTCCGTTGATGAGCTGCCGGAGGAAGCGGTAGGCGCCGACCAGGCGCTCCGACTCCTCCTGATCGATCTCCCCGGCCGTGACCAGGGCGCTCAGCGCTTCGTGGATACGCGGGGTGCGGAGGGCCGGATTGTTTCGGCCGAGCATGACCTGCAGAATCTGGACGCTGTACTCCAGATCCACCAGTCCACCCGGCGAGATCTTGGCGTTGAGTCTGCCGTAGTCGCCCTTCTCCCGGAGCTGGACCTCCCGGAGTCGCTGCAGCTCCTGGAGGTCAATGCTGTCGGCGCCGTAGATGAGCTCGTCTCGCACCCGTTCCACGCGGTGTCCCAGGTTGGCATCCCCGCCGATACGGCGCATTCGTACGAGGGCCAGTCTCTCCAGGCTGGAAGCATCCGAGCGGTAGTACTGGACGAAGCTCGCCATGCTCACGGCCAGGGGGCCCGCGTTGCCGTGGGGACGGAGCCGGAGGTCGAGCTGAAAGATACCCTCACGGCGCGCCTGGATCATGGCGACGGTGTGGTGAAAGAGTTCGTCGAAGAACTCCCGATTGGATACCGACTCGTTCCCGTCGGTGGTGCCGTTGTCGCTGTAGAGGAAGATCAGCTCAATGTCGGAGGCGTACCCCAGGGCCTCGCCTCCCATCTTGCCCAGACCCATGACGGCGTAGGTTGCCTCAATGCCGGCGACGGTGCGCGGTACCCCGTGTCGTTGGGTAAGCTCGTCCCACGCCATTGCGACGGCCTGGTTCACCACCGCCTCGGCAAGGGCGGTCAGGCGCCGGCTCAGGAAGAAGAAGTCCGTATCCCGCGCCAGGATGTGATCCACATCGATCAGGTAGGCGTGATGGTCCTTGAACTCGTTGAGAATGCGGTGACGATCCTCCGGCGTTGCCCCTTGGGAAAGCGCCTTCATCAAGGCGTCCGGGATCTCCGAGGGCCGGAGGCTGAGCGTCGACCCGCGATGCTCCGGCGAAAGCATCGGCACAAGCTCTTCATAGTGGAGGCGCAGGAAGTCTTCCCAGAGGAAGTCGCTGGCCCCGAGGAGTCGGGCGAGGTCCTGGAGTACGTTGGGGCTGGAGAGGAGCTGCCCCAGTTGGCCGGCGTCGGCGAGGGCGCGGAAGTCCTGGATGAGGAGCTCGAAGCGCTGCAAAGCGCGGTAGGGATCCGGGGCACGGTCGAGGAAGTAGGTGAACTGCTTGGTGAAAGCGGCGGAGAGGCGAAGCTGGTGGAGGGTGCGCTCGTCGGTGATGGGCCGTCCCTTGGCATCAGTGATCTCGAAGATGTCCTCGACCCAGCCCTCCTTGGTACGTATGTCCACGGACTCGATCGACACGTCGTGGAGGTGGAGAGCGCTCGAGAAGGCGTAGAGGAAGAAGGGCGTATCCTTGGAATACACGGTCAGGCGCGTACGGTTCTCCGGTCCCTGCTCGATCTCCATGCGGGCGCGCTCCTGGGTGCCGGGGGTGACATCCCCGAGCTCGGCGAGCTCTGCGGCGGCAGCCTCGCTCACGCTGCGCTTCGCCTTCTCGTAGGCCTCCTCCGTCCCCCGGGAAAGGATGTTGAGGGTCTCCGTCAGCTGCGCGGGAAATCTCCGCTCCCACTCCTCGTACGTCCCGCGCAGGGTGCCGCGAAAGTGATCGATGATCCAGCGCTCCGGCTTGTGCGTCGCCGCTGCTCCGTCCCCAACTCGTCCGTCCCCCCTTCGTCCGTCCCCGCCTCGTCCGATGCGGGTGCCGCCGGAGCTGCGGGCTCCACCGTGTACGGGGCGGCCGGCCGCGCTCCCGTGGGCTCGACTCGCGATTCCTGCTCCGGGACGATGCCGACGCGGTGCCTGCTCCTCCGTCTCTTCTTCCTCAGCGGCGTGCGAGGAGGTGTAGACGTCCCCCGAGATCACCTCGAAACCGCTGCCGGCAAGGAGCCCGGCAATGATGGAAAACTCGCCGGGGTGGTCGAAACCCAGGACCGTGGCGGTCACGGTTCCATCCGGCTGTACACCGGTGAGCACCTCCGCCGGACGGTCCGAAGAGAGTGCCGCGAGCGTGCAGAGGTGGCGCGCCTGCTCGTCCGGCTCAAAGGACTGAAAGTAGCGGGGAGGGAAACCGTGCAGGAAGCGTTCGAGAATCTCCTGCGGGCAATCCGGGCAGCGTTCCCGAAGACGGGTCGCCGCGTTGTATTCCGTGTTGCCGTGGGTGGTGTCATCCGGACCAATCATGGGTCCATTGTACGCACCGCGCGCCGTTGTCGAAAGCGGGGCCGCCTGCAGTGTAACCGAGCATGGACATGGCATAGGTGGTACCGGAGGAGCCGACCGCACGTGCAGACGTACGGCGCGCCCGGAGACGGTCGGGAAGATCCCGCGGCCCTGCGTGAAGCTGGTTCTGAACACCGTATCTCCACGCCTGAAAACTCGATACCCGACCTGCCCGGAAAAACCCCACAAAAATCATAATCAATACTTGACTATAGATAAATCCGTATCTATATTAAAAGCGCGAATAGGAGTCGAGAATCGAGCCGGACGCCTTCCGAGAACCGGTCTCGGCGGCAGGCTCCTCGCTCTTGACGAGCGAATACCACATTGCAAGGAGTGGATACCATGAGTGCACCAATCAGAACAGAGGCCTGCGTCACCCGGATTCGTAGCATGCTGGAGAACGAAGCTCTGTCATTCTCGAGTGATGCCGGATGGATGACGCTGAAAGGACACGTAGATGCGCACCGGCGAATCCTGGAGCAGACCCACGGAATCGAGGTCACCTGGGACGATGCTCTCTACTCCTGGTACGGCAACGTCTTCCTGCCGGTCTACCAGGTAGCATCCAGCCCGGGCTTCCGAGCGGCATTCCCGGGAAAGCCCCAAGGTGACCTCTATCTCGCGCTGTCGGACCACTTTCACTACCTGCGACAGCGGGATCCCTCGCTGTATGCAGCGGACGCAGGCCGGAGCTTCGTGAAGCATTACGGGACCGGCCTTTCCCGATACTTCTCCCGGTTTCTGCTGCCCTACTGATTCGCCCCCGGGAGGGGGAAGCCGAGGAACCGGGGTGCGGAGTACACCCGCGCCCCGGTTGAGCTATCTACCCCGGCCATTTAGCCTGGGGCACCTTCTGCCTTTCGGTTCGCCGGTCAGGTTGCCGGCGCGGGGCGCGCAACTCGCGGTGCCGCGGTCTGGGGGCCCACGGCCCCACCCACACCGATCAGCACGCCGACCGGCGGGGGTGCCGCCCCGCGGCATCACCGCGGCGCCTCCGTCCCTGGTATGGGGCGGGCACGCCGCGGCGTTCAACGATCCGGCACGGCCAACGACCGCGCCACCGTTCACCCGATCGCCGCGTTCCCCGTCTCGCCGCTTCGGATGCGGATGCACTGTTCCAGGGGCAGGACGAAGATCTTCCCGTCGCCGATTTCGCCGCTCCGGGCGCCGCGGATAACGGCATCGATCGTCGTCTGGACGAACTCATCGTTCACGGCGATTTCAATACGCGCCTTCTTGAGGAGGTTCACCTCAATGTCGACGCCGCGGTAGCTCTCGTGGTAGCCCTTCTGCTGTCCGGCGCCGAGCGAGTTGGTGACGGACATCTTGAAGACCTCCGCCTTGTACAGCTCCTCCTTCACATCGTTGAGCTTGTAGGGCTGAATGTATGCGATTATCAGTTTCATATCGTTCTCCCTTCGCAGGATTGTGATCCTCACGTCGCCGTCGGTCGGTCGCCGCCGCCCGGTTCTTCGCCGCCCCGGCCGGGCGTCCCGGCGGGGTCGACCCGCCGCCCGGTCCTTCACCGGCCCGGTGCGGCCGGCCCCAGGATGCCGGGCGGCTGTGCCACGGCGGCGGCGCCCGACACTACATGGTGCTGAAGATCTGGAAGCCGCTGTAGGACTCCGTGCCGTGCTCACCGATGTCCAGACCCATGAGCTCTTCCTTCTCGGAGACGCGGAGCGCATTGGCCGCTTTCAGGACGCCGAAGAGGACCAGCGCGGTGACCGCGACCCAGGCGAAGACCGCCAGAATTCCCAGCGCCTGGATGCCGAGCTGAGCGGCGCCACCGCCGTAGAAGAGGCCGACGATGCCGGGATCGTTCCCGCCGTCGGCAAAGAGCCCCACCGCCAGGGTGCCCCAGGCGCCGCAGACGCCGTGCACCGAGATGGCGCCGACGGGGTCGTCAACGTGGAGCACCTTGTCGAAGAACTCTACCGACAGGACCACCAGGATCCCCGCAAGGGCGCCAATGACCACTGAGCCGAAGGGGCTCACCACCCAGGTCCCCGCGGTGATACCAACCAGTCCCGCCAGGGCGCCGTTCAGGGAGACGCTGGGGTCGGGCTTGCCGAACCAGATCCAGGACGTGAACATGGCCCCGATTGCGCCGGTCGCCGCCGCCAGCGTCGTCGTCGTGGCAACGTGGGCAATCGACAGGTCCGTCCCCGAGAGGGTACTTCCGGCGTTAAAGCCGTACCAGCCGAACCAGAGGATGAACACTCCCAGCGCCGCCAGGGGCACGCTGTGGCCCTGAATGGCCTTGACCGTCGTCCGCCCATTCACCCGGACGTACTTCCCCTTCCGGGGGCCGATCAGGACCGCGCCGACCAGCGCCGCCCAGGCGCCGACGGAGTGGACCACGGTGCTCCCGGCGAAGTCGTGGAAGCCGAGTTCGCTGAGCCAGCCGCCGCCCCAGACCCAGTGCCCCGAGATGGGGTAGATGAGCCCGGAAATGAACACGCTGTATACCAGGTATCCGGCGAACTTCGTGCGCTCCGCCATGGCGCCGGACACAATGGTTGCAGCCGTTGCGGCGAAGACCACCTGGAACATCCAGTCCCGGAAGATCGCCGACATGTCCTCGACGCCGTAGGCGGCAAGGGCATCCTCGGTGTACGAGAGGAAGAAGCCGTTCCCTCCGATGAACCCGCCCAGGGTCGGGGAGCCGTACATGAGCGCCCAGCCGACCGCCCAGAACGCCACCGCGCCGACGGAGAAGTCCATGAGGTTCTTCATGAGGATGTTGCCGGCATTCTTTGCCCGGGTGAGTCCGGACTCCACCATGGCAAAGCCTGCCTGCATGAAGAACACCAGGGCCGCCGCCATGGTGAGCCAGATCATGTCGAAGGCCTGGCTGAAGAGGGCAATTGCCTCGTCCGTGGTTTCCTGAGCGACCGCCAGGCCCGCCGCCACGCAGAACAGAACGAGCGAGAAGATCATGCGCTTGTTCATTGCTACACCTCCAGTGCGAGCGCAAGGTTTCGAATACGAAGACCCGGGGTTTGCAAGGGAGATGCCAAGCCGAACCGATTCGGACCGGAACCTGCTAAGTCATCACGCCGGAGCAACTTGGGGGAGCGGTACGAACAGGCCCGCGAGATGGACGCTGCAGGCATCGGCACAGAAATGTAGGATTCAATCGTTATGGATACGAATTTGTAGTTATTATGGACGATGCCTACGGTGATGTGGCCTTGTGTGGACCGACCGCCGGCGTCCGCACCGGCCGGGGATGTGGAGGTAGCGACCGGCGGTCAGCCGCCGCGGTGGCCCCGGAAGTGTTTGGGGTTTATGCCGTGTTTCTGAATTCGCAGGCCCATGATGCGCTCGGTGATGTCCAGGAGGCGCGCCGCCTTGGCCATGTTGCCCTTCGTGGACTTCAGGGCGTCCATGATGAGCTCCCGTTCCAGATTGTCCAGGGATTCCTGGAGGGAGCCCGAGGGCTCGGTATCGGTGGACTCCGCGGACTGTAGACTCGGCGGCAGGTGGTGGCTGTGAATGACCTCGTCCACGCTGAGCAGGACCGCCCGCTCAATGCAGTTCTCCAACTCCCGGACGTTCCCCGGCCAGTGGTAGTTGGTGAGCAGGTCGATTGCCGGCGTCGATATCCGGCGAATGGTGGTGTGGTTCTTCGAGGCGTAGCGCTCAATGAAGTGGTCCGCCAGGAGAAGAATGTCGCTCTTGCGATCGCGCAGAGGAGGAATATGGATGGGGAACACATTGAGCCGGTAGTAGAGGTCCTCCCGGAACTGGTTGTTCTCCATGAGCTCCTCGAGGTTGCGGTTGGTCGCGGTGATTATCCGGACGTTCACGCGAATGGTCTGGTTCCCTCCGACGCGCTCAAACTCCTTCTCCTGGAGCACTCGCAGCAGCTTCACCTGAATGGTGGGTGAGAGGTCGCCGATCTCGTCCAAGAAGATGGTGCCGCCGTCGGCGAGCTCGAAGCGCCCCTTCCGGGTGTTGATGGCGCCGGTGAATGAGCCCTTCTCGTGACCGAAGAGCTCGCTCTCGATCACGCTCTCCGGGAGGGCCGAGCAGTTGACCTTGACGAAGGGCTTGGCGGCGCGGTGGCTGTTGTAGTGGATGGCCTGGGCGACGAGCTCCTTGCCGGTGCCGCTCTCCCCGCGGATGAGGACCGTTGCCTCGCTGCGTGAGACCTGGGCGATCATGTCGAAGACCTCCTGCATGGCCTTCGAGTTGCCGATTATGTTCGACGGCCGGAAGCGCGCCCGGAGCTCCTGCTGGAGGCGGGTATTCTCCTCCTCGAGCTGGCGCTTCTCCTCCATGATGTTCTGCCGGATCTTCACGGCCTGGGCAATGAGTGACGAGATGACCGAGATGAGCCGGGCGTCGTCCTCCAGGATCCCCGGCTGCGCATAGGGGCGGTCGACGCTGAAGGCGCCGAAGGTCTCGTTCCCCATCTTGATGGGAACGCAGATGAAGGAAAGGTCCTTCTGATGCTGTCCCTTCCGCGCCCCGGTGCGGTTCAGGAAGGTGGGTTCGTCGGACACGCGCGGAATGATGCGCATCTGCCCCGTCTGTACGACCTGGCCGGTAACCCCTTCGCCGAGGCGGTAGCGGCCGCGCTCGCGCTGGCTGGTCGACAGTCCGTAGGCCGCCTCAATGGATATCTCCCCGGAGGGCCGGTCCAGGAGGGTAATGGTGCCCCGTATCATTCCCAGACGGTCGCACACCGCCTTGAGGACCGGGTGAATCACCCGGTTGAGATCCATGCTCTGGTCGAGGATCTGACTGATCTCGAAGAGCAGAGAGAGCTCTTCATACTTGCTGTTGGTGCTCGGCTGCAGATCCGTCGCCGCCTCGCCGGTTTCAGCTCCCGGTCCGTCGCCGGTTTTCTTCAGGTCTCCCATCGTCGACACCCCATACGTAGTGCTCCTGCGTCCCCCTGCTTGCGTGGCCCGCCGCCTGCGAGCCTTCCACAGTGTAGGCCGCTTTGCGGAAACCTACAAACTTGTGGGAAGGATCGCAACGTGGCGGGG
>CAZUVX010000033.1:10235-19807 GCA_964623865.1 uncultured Spirochaetaceae bacterium
GGGCCGGCCGCCGGGACAGGGGCCGACCGGTTTAGGGGAAGTCCGAGTCCAGGTCGGCCTCGGTTACGATGCCGTTCTTCCAGGAGAAGGCGACGGCCTGTGCCCTGTTGGCGAGTCCGAGCTTCTCCATGATGCTTCGCACGTGGAAGGCGACGGTGTTGGTGCTGATGCCCAGGGTGTCGGCAATCTGCTGATTCGTGCTTCCTCGGGCGACGACCCTCAAGACTTCGAGCTCCCGTTCGGTAATGCCGGGCAGAAGATCGCTCCACTTGCCCTTACTCACCGTCGGCTGCTCGAGGATGCGCAGACCCAGCTCCCGCGCAGCGGCGCGCGCCTCGGTGCGGAGCTCGGAGGCGCGGGAGCCGCCGTCCGTACCGGTGCGGAGAATGTGATCCGCATGGTCGTTGAGAATCATTGCGCGGGAAGGCTTGTTGCCCAGCCTGTCTGCCTCGGCCAGAGCTTCGGTGAAGTGCGCCTCCGCTTCGTCAAAGAAGCCCGCGGCGGATGCGCCGGTAGCGAGGCGATGCAGCCGGTACTCCTCACCCATGACCCAGTAGTGATCCATGCTTCGCATCTGTCGATAACTCTCGGCGCCTCGAAGTCGGTCCGATGTGATGAAGGCCCGGTACGCCGACGCGGCGGCGTACCGCATGGCGAAGAAGGGATTCTCGAGGGTCTCATGGCCTCGGTTCAGGAGGTCATCCGCTTCGCGGCCCCATTGAGGTTCCGAGAGGTAGCGGCTCGCCAGGGTCAGGAGGCAGATGAGCATGACCCGCGCCGTTTCGGGCCATGGCCCGTCGGGGCTGGTACGGCGGCGGAGCTCCCGCACGGTTCGGCCGAATGTCTCCTCATCGCCGGTCAGCAGGGCTATGGCGCCGCGGTCGCGAAGGTGGACGTCCTTGTACGCCTGGAGCGAGATGCCCTCTTCGGCGTGGGCCACCGCGTTGGCAAGGTCGCCGCGACGGAAGGCGTAGTCAGTGGCGCGAACCAGCGCCGTCCAGCGGTACCTGCGGTCGCGGAAGCGATAGGCGTGGACGAGGGCGCGGTTGAGGGACTCCTCCGCCGCGGAGAGGTTCCCCGCGGCCCGAAACAGATACTCGTGAGTGTACTCGCGCCATACGCTAAGGGTCGGATCGACGTCGGCAAAGCGCTCGCATTGCCTGGTGAGCGACTTCGCAGTCTCGAGGTCGCGCAGGTTCACCGAGCTGATTGCCGCGATCGCGGCGGCTCGGCACGCAACCGCCGGCTCCTGTTTGATTCTCTTGTCGGCAAGCAGCTCCTTGCAGACGTCGAAGGCGTGCTGGTAGTCGCCGAGGTCGTCGTGGAGGGCGATTGCGTATCTCACGCTCACCCAGAGCCGGCCGGGGTGTGCCGGGGGAACCATTGCGCGCGCCCGCTCGAGGAGCTGGACCAGGTTCTCCCGGTACCCGAAGTGATAGTACGGGTAGGTGACCAGCGCAACGACACCGTCTACATCGCCGGCGGCGGCTAGATGCTCGAACGCCTCTCGCATCCGCTCCTTGCCGGCGTTCCGTCTGTTCGTTTCCAGGAGCGCCCTACTCAGCTCGACCAGGGCGTTCCCGAGCTCCTGATGGCTCGCGCTTGGTCCCTGATTTGCGACGTAGCGCTCGAAATGCTCCACGGCGCCGGCCCAGTCCTGCCGCTGGATAGCGTGGTGACCGGCACGGAGTGACTGGACGGCGCACTTCTGAAGCCCCTCCGGCGTTACCGCCTGGCAGTAGAGCCGTGCGAGTGTTTCGGATGTGGCGGTGCCGCCGGCGCTCTCTTCGATCCGCTGCGCCATCTCCAATGCAATTCGGCTGCGTTGGATGGGTGACATCATGCCGGCAATGGCATCTCGAATGATCGGGTGGCTCAGTCGCGCCTGAAGCTCACGGTCCGGCGATGTCGTCTCGACGATGAATCCCTGCCGAAGCGCCTCCTGGAAGAAGGCGTCGAGCTCTTCGGTGGTCATTTCCGGGACCGCTATGTGGACCTCGGATGCGGACACGCGCTCGCCGAGAATCGCAATGCGCCTCAGGGTCTCCTGAGATTCGTCGCTCAGGGCGCTGAACCGTCGGGAGATGGCCTGGGCGATGCGGCGAGCCAGACCCGGTAGTGCCCGGATGGACGCCTCTTCGTTGAGGGCGACTGCGTCCTGGATTGCCTGAGCCACCTGGGTAACGTAGAGCGGATTCCCGCGAGTCGCCGCCACGACATCATCCACAACTGATTGCCGGATCTCGTATCCCACTATCTGCTCGAGTACGCCCCGGACGGCGTGCTCCGGGAGGCTCCCGAGATGCATTGAGGAGCTTGATCCGAACCGTTCTACTTCCGCCAGGAACGCGGTGAACATGTCGGAGGGCTGGACCTCATGGTCGCGGTATGTCCCGACTATCATGAGCGCTGCGCTCACGTGGTCCTGCGCAAGGGACTCCAGGGTTCGAAGGGTCTCGACGGATGCGTGGTTAACCCCATCAATGAGCAGCGCCAGCGGATGTATGGCTGCAGCACAGCCGAGGGCCTCGGCGACGTCTCCGGGGTCGGGATCCCCGCCGCCGTTGCGCGGTTCGCCGCCGGATGATGACGGTTCTTTGCTCTCGAGTATCCCCGAAAGGTCGCTCTGAAGCGCTGAGGGAAGCGCTTCCCAAAAGTCATTTCCGTAATGCCTTCGGACGGCCCGAAGGAGCCGATCCACTTCACTGGTGCGGTGCCGAGGGCGCTCGGCGTTAATCATGAAGACGGCGCCGGCTTCCCGGGAAACGCGTTCAGCGCAGTCGTTGATCAGCTCAGTCTTCCCGATACCGGCTTCACCGTGAACGAATGCGATCACGAGGTTTCCCGTACGTGCGGACTCCCAGGCGCGATGGAGCGCAGCTACTTCCGCATCGCGTCCTATAAGGCGTTGTTGACTCATTCGTCTCTCCCGGTCTCGTATCTTACGTAACTCAGGTATTAGTGATGTTGTAGGAATAGTATATGGCGAATGGGCATGAATGTTAAGAACGTGAGTGTCAAGAGTTCGTGGAATCGTGGCCGCCCGGTCCTAAGCAATTCTGTTTACTCAAGTTTGTCGGGCCGGAACGTCTCGTCCGGGAGTGAATCAGGAAACGCGATCTCCTCGACGGTGAGCTCGGTTGTACTGTCTTCGACGTACGTCTCCATCCGGCAGCGTTTTGTGTAGGGGGTTCCGTCGGCCGAACCCATCTCGAGGAGCCGGTACTCCTTCGTGAGCTTGTCCTGCCGGAAAAACTCTATCCACACGATGATGCCCGTTTCGTTGTCCAGGCGCAGCACGAAGGTGTCGTACACCGACTTCGCGTGGTCGACGGACCCTCGCAGCACGGTGGTATCGTAGCCGTCGACCTCTTCCGTGCCGATGTATTCGGCCTGGTAGTCGCTCCCTGGAAAGCCGGAAAGCTCTTCCACGGTGAAGTCGGAGCTGAAGAGACCGTCATGGCTCCCGGTACCGGTCAGGCGCCGCACTCCGCGGGAGGTGGCGAGCCACTGTTCCGTCTCACCGTCGGGTGTCTGTCGCAGAAGGAAGCGCATCTGACTCAGAAAGGGCGGCTTCGTGACGCGGGCGAAGACGTTCCGCCCGCCGTCCCCGGCATCTGCGTAGAGAATTTCGACGGTCCTGCTCTGGCTCCGTGACTCCCGGCGAATATCGAGGGATGCCGTCACCCGCGCGTACGGCGCCTCGCCGAAGACCTGCGCCTCCTGCAGCAGTTGTGTCGCGTCGCGCTCCTGTGTGCGGTCCTGGGCCACGGCGAGGGTCGGGACAGCCGCAGTCAAGGCGAGCAGCGCGACGAGCGTCCGGACCGGGCGTGATCGGCCGGCCTTAGCGAGGTAGCGAGCTCCGCGGACAACACGGCGCCGTGGTGGGTGGGGTATTGTATGCAATGGGTCGAGTATCGTATGCAACCGGTTCATGAGTCCTACCATACAATCTCACGCGTCGAAAGCAAAGCGTGGGCCCCGAGGTGACGCCGACGCCGCCGACGCGGTCCCCTTCGCGCCTGCCGCCCCGCCCGCCGCGTCGGCGTTGCCCTAGTCGAGCATGCCCTCGTAGATGATCTTCTCCTCGCCGTCCAGGCTGACGATCTGATTCGACTCGAAGGTTGTCAGTGCGTTAGGCACTTCGGCAATGTACACGATGTCAGGGTTGACTTCCCGGATCTCCTCCGGTGAGAGCGCCGAGGTCTCTTCGAGAATCAGCCCGCGGATGCGGCGAAGAATCGGTACGTATCGCGAGTCCACGCTCCGGGTCAGGAGGATCTCGTTGTCATCGTCCTGGAGTCTTACTGCGGCCTCCTCAAAGCTGTCGGCGCGGACAATGCGCCCGGAGCAGATCTTTCCGAAACCTTCATGGCCGCGGTTGAGAATGCTGCCCATGAAGTGAACCTTGATGGTGTTCATGGGGATGGGGCTGTTGAGAGGCATGCCCGCCGCCGTGACGACCTTGTCCAGCCGTTTGGCGTAGCCCGAGTGGAGCGCCTTGCGCAGCGCCTTCTGGATCATCAGATCGGAGTCGTGAACATGCTCCGAGAGGAGCGGAAAGATGCCCCAGTGCAGGAGCAGCTGCCGGTACGCCTGCTCCGAGGTCGTCACCGCGATGATGTTCTGGGGCGGCCGGAACTTGCTGATGTGTCGCGGTGTGTTGCCGCGAAGGGTAGGGGCGACGATTGCAGTTGCCTTCGTCTCCCGGGCGACCAGATACGCCGCCTTCGCCACCGCATGGCCTATGTCCTCGGACTCTCCGAAGAGATCGAAGTACTTCTCGCAGTGCCGCCGATATTCGTCCGAGGTCTCGACGGCCATGGCGATCTTGTGCATGGTTTCCACGGTGCGGACCGGATACTTGCCGGTTGCGGTTTCGCCCGAGAGCATAACGGCGTCCGTTCCGTCGAAGATCGCGTTGGCAACGTCGGTCAGCTCGGCCCGCGTCGGCTTGGGGTTGTTGATCATGGAATCGAGCATCTGCGTGGCGGTGATGACCGGTTTGTTCTGAACGTTGCACTTCTCAATGATGCGCTTCTGCGCCAGGGGAATGTCCTCCGTGCTCAGTTGAACGCCCAGGTCGCCTCGGGCAACCATTACGCCCCCGGCCACCCGAATTATTTCGTCGATGTTGTCGATTCCCTCCTGGTCCTCTATCTTCGCGATCACCCGAATGGCTGATTCGTGGCGTGCGATCAGCTCCTGTATCTCCGTCACGTTGCCGGCGTTCCGGATGAAGGAGGCGGCAACGTAGTCCAATCCGTTCTCGATCGCAAAGGTAATGTCCGCCGCGTCCTTCGCCGTCATGGCGGGCAGTGAGACGCGCACGCCGGGTATGTTCACGTTCTTGCGGCTCCCCAGGACCCCGCCGCTCCGGACCACGCAGTGGACGTCGGCGTCGGACACCTCGGTGACTTCCAGGTCGATCAGTCCGTCCGCCACGAAGATATGCTTGCCCGGTTCGACTTCCTCGGGGAGTTGCTTGTACGAGATGCCGATTCGTCGACTGTCGCCCTGAATATCATCCGTCGTGACGGTGATGGTGTCTCCCCGGTTGAGAGTGATCTTGGCATCGTCCTTCATGGGCCCGATGCGAATCTCGGGGCCCTTGGTGTCCATCATGAGGGCAACGGGTGTGTCTGCTATGCGGCCGGCCTCGCGAATGCGCTCAATGCGCCGTCGGTGCTCCTCGTGAGTCCCATGGGAGAAGTTGAACCGCGCAACGTTCATCCCCGCCCGGAGGAGATCAACCATCTCTTCCACTGTGTCCACGGCGGGACCGAGGGTACAGACGATCTTGGTCTTTCGCAGTTGCGGCACCGGCGACCTCCTGTCGGTGGAAAAGGGTAACAGGTTTGCGTCGCTTTGTCCCCGGACGCGCCCGGCCGCGCTGCAAGAGAGTGGACAACGGCAATGCTCAGCGGTCGGTCCGGCGTTCGGTGCCGAGTCAGGTCTCTCGGAAGGAGCCGTTTCGTCCGGCCCGGGCGGCACCGGCAGGGGAATCAGTGGCGGTGTTATCTTCGGCGGAGCCCTCTTCTTCGTCACTCATGAGAAGAGATCGGAACTCCTCCTGGGAGACCACGTCCTCCTCCGGCTCGACATAGCTCTGCTCGTGGAGAATGGAACGCACATCGTCGAGGGCACGTTGGTGCGCATTCCGGGTGGTGCGCAGCTTGGAGACTACTCCTTCGAGTTCGGCGGCAAAGGGCAGGGTCTCGTCCAGGCATTTGTTCAGGAGATCGACAAAGAGGCTTTCCGCCCGCATGAGTGCCCGGAGATACTCGGTGCGCCGAATAAGCCGACGGCTCTCCCGAAGCTGGGTGAGGATGCGGCTCAGCGTGGAGTCGATGAAGAAGACGTCCTCAATGAACTTGTCTCGAAACAGATCGCCGTCAATGGTGAGTTGTACACCGTTGTCGAGCGTTTTGATCATGGCCTGGAGGAAGAATATGTTGTCATCGTAGTTCACGCGCGTAGTCATCTCTATCACCTTATCGGATGTGCAACCGTCGGCCTTGACAGCCGTGGACCTCTTTAGTAACGTACCCAAACCTCTTTACCATCGTGTATACAATTACACTAATCTACGATGGTCGTAAGTCCATAAGGAGGAACTACATGAGGACGTATGAGGCGGTGTGCGTGTTCCGCCCGGAAGGGGAGGCTTTCTCCCGTGGGCGAGACAACGTACGAGAGAAGCTCAAGGGGCTTGGGGCGACCATTGTCAAGGAAGAAGACATGGGGGAACGCTCCCTTGCCTATCCCATCCAGAAGCAGAACCGTGCCCACTATTTCATCTTCATAGTCGAGATGGACCCGGAGAGGGCCCACTCTACCGAGGAACAGCTGCGCCACAACGAGGACATCCTCCGATTCCTGATGGTTCGACAGGAGCAGTAACATGGCCGACATCAATCATGTCGTCCTGGTAGGACGCCTGACGAGAGATGCGGAGCTTCGGTATGCATCCAGTGGCACGCCTATCTGCAAGTTCTCCCTTGCAATCAATCGCCGGCGCAAGCAGGGTGACGACTGGGTCGACGAAGCGAACTTCTTCGACGTTGTCGTCATGGGACGTCAGGGTGAGGCGATCCATCGGTACCTCACCAAAGGGAAGCAGGTCGGTATTCAGGGCGAGTTGCGGCAGGACCGCTGGGAGCAGGACGGCCAGAAGCGTAGTCGCGTCGAGGTATTTGCGAACAACGTGCAACTCCTCGGCGGCGGCGGCGGCGGCGGAGGTGGTCCTTCGAGCGGGGCGGCCGGCGGCTACGGCAACGAGGATCGGTCGCAGTACGGCGGCGCACCGAGTGGCTCCGGTGATACCGGGGAAGAGTTTGAAGACGATATACCCTTCTAGGCGCACGCGCCTGGAACACCCGCATACGGGAAGGATAGAGTTATGAGTGACGAGCAGAAACGAACTGAAGATACGAGGGATGCAGCCTCGAGTACGGGTCACGAGCAGCGGAGCGCCTCCGGCCCTTCGACGGGTTCCCGGCCTTCCGGTCCCCGTCCCGCCCCGCGCAGCGGCGGTGACCGGGGAGACCGCGGTTTCGACCGGGGAGACCGCGGAGACCGCGGCGGCGACCGGGGAGACCGCGGCTTCGACCGGGGTGACCGCGGCGGCGACCGGGGACGGCGCCGGCGACCCTACTTCCGCAAGAAGATCGACAAGATCAAGGTGCACAACCTCACGGTCAGCTACAAGCATCCGGAGGTTCTGCGAAGGTTCACCACCGACAGCGGTAAGATTCTGCCGCGGCGGATTACGGGAACAAGCGCCAAGAACCAGCGCAAGCTCGTTCGTGAGATCAAGCGCGCTCGGTACCTCGGGCTGCTTCCCATGGGCTAAGCTCCATGAGGGGCCCGCAGAGCCGGGAAGAGTGGATCGAGACGGCCGGCCTGGCCGTCGCCGCCGGGGCGCTCTACGCGAGCGGATTCTTCGCCTTGCTCTTCCTGCTGCCCCTCGTGGCGCTTCTGCGGCGCCGTGGGTTCTCCGCCCTCCTTGTGGGTGCCGGTATAGCGGTCCTCGGTGTCATCATTGTCGATGTGGTCCGCCTGTCGCGGCTTCCATCGGGGCCGGGGTTACCGTGGCTGGTCGCGTGGAACTGGACGCTTCCGGTCGGTCTTCTAGTCGGACTGGTCGTCTTGGGGTGGCCGATACCGGGGGTGCAACGAACCCTCTATCGCCTCCTTGTTGGATGGGCGGCGACAATGGTCGTCACGGTGCCGCTCTACGTAAAGATCGGTGCCGATGGAACGCTTCACGCCTTCCTCGAGTCGCAGTTTGCGGCGCTGGGCGCCGCAACGGAGGGTGGGGACGCCGCGCAGAGCGGGGCGGCCCTTCTCGCGGACACGGCGGTGCGGGTCCTGGGGAACACCTATGGTGTTGGTCTCCTCGTCCTGCTGGTGCTGAACTGGTATCTCGGGTCGTACCTGGCGCACCGCTTTTCGACGGGGGTTGCGCCGCCTCCGCGGCTCGCAGGCTTCGCCATGCCGTCCCAGGCGGTATGGGTGCTGATTGCGTCGGTGGCTGCGGTGCTGCTGACGTTTCTTGCAGACCTCGGGCCGGTCGAACCGGTCGCATGGAATGTCGCCCTGGTGAGCCTGTTTCTGTACGGGGTTCAGGGCATCGCGGTGGGGCGGCATCTTCTCGCGCACTACCGGGTGCAGCAGGGCGCCCGGATGCTGATCATCATTGGGGCCATTGTGCTGGTGTTCGTGCCGGGGGTTAATCTGATCGTTCTGCTGGGCTTGCCGGGACTCGGCGTCTCGGAGCTCTGGATTGACTATAACCGTTTCGAAAGGAGACGCTGAAACCAATGAAAGTCATTCTGAATAAAGATGTCCCGAATCTCGGGGAAGAGGGCGACGTCAAGGACGTGGCTCCTGGTTACGCTCGAAACTACCTGATGCCCAACGGTCTGGTCATGCCGTACAACGCCTCCAGCCTTGCGGAGCTGGAGGGGCGGCGCGCCGCCATTGAGGCGCGCAAACAACAGAAGCGGACCGAGGCTCAAAGCACGCGCGAGCGCCTGGACACGGAAGAGATTACCATCAAGATGACCGCCGGCGAGCGGGGCCGACTTTTCGGATCGGTTACCGCGGCGACCGTTGTGGAGCACCTCGAGAAGCTCGGCGTGTCCGTAGACCGCAAGCGCGTCGATGTCCCCGGCGGTACCATCAAGGAGCTCGGCACGTTCAACGTCCGGGTACGCCTCTACGGCGACGAAGAGGCCACCGTCAAGGTGCACGTCGAACCGGATGAGCGCAGCGCGGCCCAGCGGACCGCAGCAGGCGGAAGTGCCGACACGGAGCCGGCCGCCGAGGAGGCCGCCGCGCTCGCAGGAGCAGAGTCCCCGGTCGGCACGGCATCGGAGTCGGCACCGGCGGAAGCATCGGCCGCTGAAGAGCCCGTAGCAAGCACCTCCGCAGAGGCTGCCGCTTCCGAGCCTGCAGAGGCGCCCGGGGAAGAGGCGCCCGGGGAAGGGGCAGCCGAGGAAGAGGCGCCCGGGGAAGAGGCGCCCGGGGAAGGGGCAGCCGAGGAAGAGGTGCCCGGGGAAGAGGCA
>CAZUVX010000033.1:19907-28689 GCA_964623865.1 uncultured Spirochaetaceae bacterium
GGAAGAGGCGCCCGGGGAAGGGGCAGCCGAGGAAGAGGTGCCCGGGGAAGAGGCAGCCGAGGAAGAGGGTTCCGAGAAGGGGTAGCAGGGCTCCGCAGCGCGTACCATATGGCAACCGCAGCGACACTGAAGGACAGCGTCCCACCTCAAAACCTGGAGGCTGAGGTTGCCACGCTCGGAGCCATCCTTCTGAACAACGACGCTCTCGGCCGCGTCATAGCCTTCATCCGCGCCCACGACTTCTACCGGAACGCCCACCGCGAGATCTTCGAGGCAATCGTCCTGCTCTCGGAGCGCGGTGAGGAGATCGATCTCATCACACTGACGCAGGAGCTCCGACACCTCGGCAAGCTTGACGCCGTCGGCGGGGCGGGGTACATCTCCCAGCTCACCTCCGCGGTACCTACCAGCGCCAACGTGGAATACTACGCGCGCATTGTCCGGGAGATGAGCGTCAGGCGCCGTCTGATCAAGATCTCCCACGAGATGATTGCAAGTGCCCACGACGACAGTCACTCCAGCCGGGAAATTCTTGAGGAGGCGGAGAAACGCATCTTCGAAGTTGCCGGGGAGCAGCACTCGGTGAGCTTCCGGCAGGCCCGGGAGATCGTCGAGGAGACCGTTGAGGCGATCGAGCGGCTCTATCGGAACAAGGAGAGCTACACCGGGATCCCCTCCGGCTTCAGCGAGCTCGACAACATGCTGAGCGGCTTCCAGGATTCCGAGTTCATAATCATTGGGGCGCGCCCCTCCGTCGGAAAGACCGCGCTGGCCCTTACCATGGCGGGAAGCATTGCGGTGCACCGCCGGACGCCGCTGGGCTTCTTCACCCTCGAAATGTCGAGCATGCAGATCATGCAGCGGCTCATTGCCAGCGAGGCGCGGATCAGCTCACAGGCGATCCGGGCCGGCATGCTGCGGCCCTCCGACTTCAGAAGCATTGCCGATGCCGCAGGGCTGATCTATGAGGCGCCTCTCTGGATCACCGACACCCCCAACATGGCGCTCCTTGACCTTCGCGCTCAGGCGCGGCGCATGGTGTCGCAGCACGGCGTGAGGATCATCTTTGTTGACTACCTCTCTCTCATTACTTCAGAGAATCCCGAGCTGCCGCGGCACGAGCAGATGGCGGAGGTCTCCCGTTCCCTCAAGGCGCTTGCCCGAGAGCTGGAGGTGCCGGTGATCGCCCTTTCACAGCTCACTCGCGACTCCGAGGGACGCCGGCCGACCCTGGCGAACATCCGGGAGTCCGGCTCCATTGAGCAGGACGCCGACGTGGTGATCTTCCTGCATCGTGACCGCGGCGAGGAGCGGACCGGGGATGAGCACCCCAACATCATGGAGACCGAGCTCATAGTTGCGAAGCAGCGGAACGGTCCGGTTGGGACCGTTCACATCGCCTTCGTGCCAAAATACACCCGCTTCGACGAGATGACCCGTGAGCGTGTGTAGCGTGACGGCTCTCTGAGCCGGGAGGGAGTGAGATGGCTCTACGAGATGAGTACGACTTCGAGTATCTGGTCAACGAGGCGGAGCATCTGGTGCTGGATGAGCTGGATCGCCAGCTCGATCAGCCGGAAAACGCGGATGTCTGCCGCAGCCAGGATTGTGTCCTCGACATGGCGGCCTTCGCGCTGAACAACGTGCCGCCGCTGTATCGCGCGACCCTCCTTGGGCGCATCTACGCAAGCGAGCTGGATCAGAAGCACCACGATCAGATCGTGGACGCCGTCGCACGCGCGATCGATCGCGTCCGCGAGAATCCCCCCTCCACGGTGTAAACCGCGAGAGCCCGTTCGGGCGGGGTGGCCGCCTCGTTTCGCGCGCTATCGCAGGGGCAACTCGATGCGGCGATCCTCCAGGGTGCGACGGTCCCTCCGGGACGTCGGCACGTAGCGGAGGAAGGACTGGTCGAAGCGAGAGGGGGCGGCAAATCGTCCGTCCGCCGTCACCAGTGCCCACTCTCCCCCGCGAAACATGTACAGATCCGCGAGGTGTGTCCCGGTATCGATCTCCCAGAAGCTGATGCTGCCGTCGGCATTCGCTGCGGCGAGGACGCTCCGTATCGCCGCCGGCCGCCTGGCGCGATGCTCCGCAGCCTCAAGGGTCCGGTGTACGCCCTCGTGAATCCGGAAAGGCGCCGGCTGATCGATCACTGCAAAGGCGGATTCGGAGCCGCCGTCGTAGATTACGTGACCCTGGAGATGCTCCCCCGGCGTCGTCAGCAAGGTATCTGCAGCCACGAGGCTGCGGCTGGAGCGGCGCTGCAATACGGTCTCCGTCGTATCGCCGGCGTTGCGCAGACCCAGCGTGTAGAGGCCCGAATCGCCGTCATAGGCCATGTCGAAGATGAGGCGATTGTCGGTCCGGATGGGCACCGTTTCGCCGGTGTCGGGGTTGATCCGCAGCAGTGCTGAGGAGAAGGCATCTGTTCGGCCCTTTCCCACCAGAATACCGAACCGGTCGGTCCGCAGGACGTGCTCCATGCCGAGGGCGGTGTAGGAGAAGGTCGGCTCGAGGGTGTCTCCCGACAAGTCCCTGAAGGAGCCGTCCGTCGAGAGAACCATGAGGCCTTCGTCGTGAGCGGACAGGTGGCGGACCGGTGCCTCCGCCTCCACGTAGACCTCCGTCTGATTGAGGATCGGATCGTAGCTCCAGATGGTTGCCCCGTCGCCGTCGCGCCGCCACATCAGGATGTCCCGAGCTCCGGCAGGCTCGAGAAGCACGTGTGCTTCCGCAGGATTGGGCGTACCGCGGTGACGCACGTACCGCGGAGACTCCAGGGGCCGTGTGAAGATGTCCGAGTAGAAGCGCACCACTCTGTCCGGCGTTGCCGCGATCAGGCTCTGGTCGCGGGCGGCAATGTCGGAGACCGGCTCCAGGATGTCACGGGCAAAGACGTTGCGGAGGCGCCCCCCTGCGCGATAGTAGTAGATCGTACCATCCGTCGTCGCGAAGTACATCACGCCGTCGTGGCCGACGAAGGAGGTGCCGTCGCTGTCCGTCGATGCCCGGGGGCTGAACTGCCGCCGCAGGCTGCTCCCGTCGGCGGTGAACCGGACAAGCTGCGAGCCGTCGACCAGTGTCTGCCGCACGACGATCTGGTTTGAGCCGGCTTCACGATGGATCCCCGTCACCCCGGTCAGGGTGTAGGTGTCCTCTACGTCGCCGTCGAGAATGTCGACGACAACCAGACCTCTTCGTCCCGCCGCCACGGCGTACCGCCGGTTCTCCAGGAGGGTCAGGTACTCGAGGCCGGTCACGGTCTCGGCGCTCTGCACCAGTCGCCCGGAGGAAAGGTCGAAGTATCGAATGCGACCGCTGGATCCGGTGTAGGTCATGATGTTGCTTTCGCTCTGGGAGACAACTGCATAGGTGACGATGCCGAAGCCCTCGTCCAGAAAGGCGCGCTCCCGGCCGGTGTCGGCCTCCAGCAGAGAGATGCTGTCGAAGGTGGGCTTCGAGGTGACGATGTAGCTTCCCTGCGGAGAGAAACCCAGCACCAGGGGAAGTTCGTCAATTGATCGGCGAAATACCGGCTCGCCGCTTTCCCAATCCCACACGCTCAGGAAGATGCGGCTCGCACCGTCGTACTCCACCGTTGCAACCCGCGACTCCGTCGGATGGAGCGCAAGGCGCACAACGGGCAGGGTGGATAGCTGCCGGGAGGCGCGGATACTCCGGCTCTCCCTGTCCCACACCTTCAACTTGCCGTCGTCTCCGACCGTGAGTAAACGGGAGCCGTCTCCGGTGACCTGCATGTCCCGGACGGCTCCGGTGTGTGAGCTGTTGAGCAGTACTTCTGCCGTTGCCGTGCCGACGAGAGCGAAAACCGTTACAATCACCAGAATCCACCGTTTCGTCATCATGAGCTCCTACTGCTGAACAAGAAACAGAATGTCGTTGAAGAACGCAAAGACGATCAGGCTGAAGATCAGGAAGATGCCGACAGCCTGATACCGGTATACCACCTTTGGATTGAGACTCGTGCGAAAAATCCCTTCAATGGAGTAGAGGAGAATCTGGCCGCCGTCGAGGATGGGAATGGGCAGCAGGTTCATGAAGAAGACTGCTACGCTCAGGAGGCTGAGGAAGTTGAAGAGCGCCCGGAAGCCGCTCGCAATGCCCCCGGCAAAGCCCTGAGTCGCCACCTCACCGACGAAGTAGGTTATGCGGACAGGCCCGGCAATGGCCTGAGTGAGATCGACGCCTTGAAAGAGGAGGCCGAGGCTCCGAACGGTGAGGGCAAAGGTGTCCCAGGTTTCAGCGGCTCCGCGCCCAATGGCCTGGAAGACGTTGAGGTCCGGCGTCGACACCGTCACGCCCTGAAAGGCCACTCCGATCTGCATGAGCCCTTCCTCGCTCCGGGCGGGCACCATGGTTGCTCTGCGCTCCTCACCGTCGCGGCGGAACGTGAGATCGATCGGCCCTTCCGCGGAGTCGATGGCCCGGTAGAGTGCCATGGTGTGGGGGATCTCTCCGCCCTCCGCTGCGACAATGCGGTCGCCCGCCTGCAAGCCTGCTTCGGCGGCGGGGGAATCCGGTTGCACCTCGGCAACAACCGGATCGATCCAGGGATAGACTCCAATCTGTCCCGCTCCGGTATCCCGGTCCAGCCGCGGCGTGATCTGCAGCTGGACGCGACGCCCATCCCGCTCCACAACCATGGAGAGCTCCTCCTGGGGGGAGCGCGCAACCCGTTGCTGGATGTCGCGGAACGACTCGATGGGGGTACCGTTGAGCTCGACGATCCGATCCCCGGTCTGCAGTCCTGCGCGGTCGGCGGGATTGGGGCCCTGGTCAAGCTCGGCATCCGCTCCCTGGACGGCGGCAGCGTAGTCCGACGAGAGGATGACCCTGTTGCCGAACGTTTCCGTCTGGAAACCGATCCACCACAGGATTGTCAGGACCAGTACGGCAAAGAGCACATTGACGGCGGGACCGGCAAAGGCTACCAGAACCCGTTGCCATGGGCGCGCCGCAAAGAAGGAGCCTTCCTCCCGGGGCACTTCGCGGAGCCCCTCCTGCCACGCCTGCTGGAGTGCGTTCTCGCCCTTCATCCGGCAGAAGCCGCCTACGGGAAAGACTGAGATGCGGTACTCCGTGCCCTTATGTGTAAAGCCGACGAGACGCCGCCCCCAGCCTATTGAGAAGGCCTCCACCTCAATTCCAACGAGCTTCGCAGCAAGGAGATGACCGGCTTCATGGACAAACACCACAATGCCGAGTCCAATGAGACCGATCAGGATATTCACAAGGAGCATACGTTTTTCCTACAGAAAGAGAAGTTGATACACATGGAAGAACACCGGCGCTGCAAAGATAGGGGAATCGATGGAGTCGAGGAAACCTCCGCGGCCGGGAATGACGCGTCCGGAGTCCTTCACCTCCGCGGCGCGCTTGAACGCCGACTCGAGCAGGTCCCCCAGAATAGTGGCGAGCCCAACCACCAGTCCCAGCACCACCAGCCGGAGCGGGTGAAACGGAATACCTGAGCCGGGAATGAGCGCGGCCATCACCAGCACGAAGGGGGAGACGAGGAGTCCCACAATGAAGCCGACCAGGCTCTTGTTTGGACTCACCGGGACGATTCCCCGTCGATACCCGAAGGCGAGCCCTGCCGCATACGCTGAGGCATCGTTGAAGAAGACTGCGGCAATGAATGCAAGAATCAGGATGGTGGCGTTCGGCAAGGCGCTCAACCTCACCACGTACGCAAGAAACAGGCCCGGATAGAGAAACACGATGAGGTGTGTACCTGCGCTGGTGACACTCCGCTCCAGCGTGTCCGCCCTGCGCAAGGCTTGGGCGGCGGTAATCAGCATGGTTACCGCCAATATCGCGTAGAAGACCGCCGACCAGTCCACCACGTTCATGACCGAGGCGAGGGCGACAAGGGGCAGCACGATGCCGAGTCCGAAGGTCACCGGTCGCGGCGTCTCGTACACCAGCTTCGACGCGCGTATGATCCGGCCCATCTCCAGGGCGGTCAGACCGGATATCGTAACAAGGAACACGTTGAAGCCGAGGTGATTGAGCTGAGGCAGCAGTACGACCAACCCGAATAGGAGTGGAATACCCACTACGAAGAGGATTAGTCGTGTTTGAAGGTTCGTCATCGATCACCGCCGAAGCTTCGGCGCCTTCGCCGGAAGTCATCAATGGCGTTCATGAGATCTTCTTCATCCCAGTCGGGCCACAGCTTCTGGCTGAAGAAGAGCTCTGAATAGGCGCACTCCCATAAGAGGAAGTTGCTCAAGCGCAATTGCCCGCCGGTGCGGATGATGAGATCAGGGTCGGGAATGTCGGGGCGGTCCAGGTGGTCGTGGAGTGCCGCCGCAGTGAGGTCGCCGTCGCCGCCGGACTCGTGCCACTTCCTCACCGCGCGGATGATCTCGTCGCGTCCGCCGTAGTTAACCGCGACGTTCACGGTGATCCCCTCGAAGTCCGCGGTATCCTTCTCGACCCGGTTGATCTCCGTCCGGATTGCCGGAGGAAGCTTCGCAATGTCGCCGCTGTGGACCAGGCGAATGCGATTACGCCGGTAGAAGTCGTACTCGTTGCGAAGCGCCGAGCCCAGGAGGTTCATGAGAAACTTGACCTCCTCCGGCGTGCGGCGCCAATTCTCCGTGGAGAAGGTGTACAGAGAGAGATACTCGATCCCGGCACGCTCCGCCGCCGGAACGATCCGCTTGGCCGCCTCAAAGCCCGCACGGTGTCCCTCTGTGCGGGCAAGGTTGCGCTTCAGGGCCCAGCGGCCGTTGCCGTCCATGATAATGCCCATGTGTCTCGGTACGGTTGTCCTTTGCTCGGCGGTGGCGTGACTGCTCATGGCTAGTGTTCCAGGATCTCGTTCTCCTTCTCCTCGAGAAGCTTGTTGATCTCTTCCACGTACTTGTCCGTCAGCTTCTGGATGGCGTCCTCAAGTCGCTTCTCGTCGTCCTCGGAGATATCTCCCGCCTTCTGCGCCTTCTTGAGCTCGTCGTTCGCATCGCGGCGGATGTTGCGAACGGCCACCCGCGCCTGCTCCGCGGCGTTCTTCGCGACCTTGACGAACTCCTTGCGCCGCTCTTCCGTGAGGGGCGGAATGTTGATGCGGATAACCTTCCCGTCGTTCATTGGATTGAGGGATAGCTCCGACTTCTGAATGGCCTTTTCGATCTCGGAAATGACCGACTTGTCCCAGGGCTGAATCACGACGAGCCGCGCCTCCGGGATGGAGATGGTTGCCACCTGATTCAGCGGTGTCGGATTCCCATAGTAATCGACCTTGATCTTCTCGAAGACGGCGGAGGATGCGCGGCCGGTCCGGATGGTCTGGAACTCCTCCTCCAGCGCGTTCAGGGACTTCTTCATTCGCTGTTCGGTCTGTTTCTCAATGTCGCTCACGGATTCCCTCCTTCACGAGAGGTTGGGCCGCGCGACGGAGCGCCGGTGTCTCGCCGCGCGGCACCGCTCCCTCGTCGTTACTCGGTCTCTTCTCCTACGCGATAGTACACATAGTCTGCAATATCGATCTTGACGTTCTCTTCCTTGCCAAGCCCCGCAGCAACCTCTGCAACCGATCGCTTGTCGTCCTTCACGAAGGGCTGGTTCCAGAGGGTCACCTCTGCGAGGTGCTTCTTCATCTTTCCCTTCACAATGCCCGGGATCACCTTCTCGGGTTTGCCGAGTCCCTCGGCCTGCTTGGTGAATATCTCCTCCTGTTCCTTGAGGTAGGCCGGGTCGACGGTCTCCTCGGAGAGGAAGGCAGGATTGAAGGCGGCAATGTGCAAGGCTATGTCGAAGCCGAAGTTCCGGATGGCCGCGCTGTCGGTCTTGGCCGGATCGTCTATCGAGATCTTTACCAGCACACCAATGTTGCCGGAGTCGCCGTGGACGTAGTCGACGATGAGCTCGTTGTCCCGGGCGTGCAGCACCTTGTACCGCCGCGCGGACATGTTCTCCTTGATGGTGCTGATGGCGTCCTGTATCTGGGTCTGAACCCGCTCGCTCTCCAGGTCGGCCTCGCTCTCCATGAGGTCCGCCAGCAGTGACTTGCCCAGTTCCACGAACTGTGCATTGCGCGCCACAAAGTCGGTCTCACAGGAGAGTTCCAGGATGCCCGCTTTGTTGCCCTCTACCAGAGTGAATACTCGTCCTTCATTCGTCGCGCGACCTGCACGCTTCTGTGCCGCGGCCAGACCGAGCTCCTTGAGGATTCGCTCCGCCTTGGCGAAGTCGCCCTCGGCCTCGGTCAGGGCCTTCTTGCAATCCATCATGCCGGCGCCCGTCTTGTCGCGCAGTTTCTTAACGTCGGCAGCCTTTATTTCCACGTATTGACTCCTTGATTCTGAAAGCTTTTTCGCATGGACTCGAATCGGGACACTGTCCGGGGCGAAAGCGCCCGCGGTCGAATGCGCTCGGAGGCGACTGCGCCGGGCCGGGTCGACTGCGACGCATCCGGCCGCGGGGCTCGCGGATCCGGACGAACAGCGCGCACGCCTCGCCGCCGGTTCCCGCCGGATCAGTCCTCCTGATACGACTCGTCGTACATCGTCTTCTCGTCGATACCGGCCTCTTCGGCGACATTCTCTTCGAGAGTACGGGTGTCCTCTTCTTCCTTTTCCTCTTCCGGCTCGTATTCGGAGTAGTCCTCGGCGGTGAAGCCGCTCTCCTCCTGTTCTTCTTCACCCTCGGCGGTGTCTACCTGGGTAGCCAGGGGAACGGTTTCCTCCTGGGCGCCCCCCTCTGTGGCGGTCTCCGCTTCCGCTTCTTCGGCTGCCGGTTCCGCCGCCGGGGC
>CAZUVX010000033.1:28789-30313 GCA_964623865.1 uncultured Spirochaetaceae bacterium
TCTGCCGCTTCCTCTGGCGCCTCCGCTTTCTCTTCGGCCTTCTCTTCCTCTCCCTCTTCCTCGTCCAGACTCTCAATGACGCGCAGGCCGATCTCGTTGTCCGCCTCAATCACGGCATCCGCAATGATCTGCGTGAAGAGATTGATGGCGCGGATGGCGTCATCGTTTCCGGGGATGGGATGATCAATAGGCTCGGGATTGGAGTTGGTGTCCACCACGGCGACAATCGGAATGTTCATGCGTTGCGCCTCGGCGACCGCAATGGACTCCTTCCTGGTGTCAATGATGAAGACGATGCCCGGCAGCTCCTTCATCTCCTTGATGCCGCCGAGGTTCTTCTCCAGCCGTGTTCGCTCCTTGTTGAGCCGGGCGACTTCCTTCTTGGTGAGGCTCTCGAAGGTGCCGTCGACTTCCATCTTTTCCAGCTTCTTGAGCCGGAAGAGGGACCGCTTGATGGTGGCGAAGTTGGTGAGCATGCCACCGAGCCAGCGGTTGTTCACATAGAACATACCACATCGCTGGGCTTCTCGCTCGATTGCCTGCTGCGCCTGCTTTTTTGTTCCGACAAAGAGCACCGACTTGTTCTGCAGGACCGTCTCACGTACCGCGTCATAGGCGTCCTTGATGCATCCGATGGTCTTCTGCAGGTCGATGATGTGGATCCCGTTGCGTTCCGCGAAGATGAATCGCTTCATCCGGGGATCCCAGCGCTTGGTCTGGTGCCCGAAGTGCACTCCTGACTCAAGCAGGTTCTTCATAGTTACTACAGCCAAAGCTGCCTCCTTACCCCATCGATACGGTGCCGATGGGTCCTTCTCTTCTTTCTCAGTCGTCCGTCCGGGCGGCTTGCTCCCCGGCGAATTCAGCCGGGTCACCGCATCCGGGGCGACCGGAGGATTTTGCTTCCCTACGGAAGCAGGTACTTGTTTCGTCGTAAGATAGAATACAGCACCCGGATTGGCAACCCTACCACCGTGGAGTACTCCCCATGGATCTGGGTAATGAGCGCCGCCGCACGTCCCTGGATCCGATACCCCCCGGCAACTCCCTGCCACTCGTCCGAATCCAGATACCACTCGATCTCATCGTCGTCGAGCAGGGCAAAGATCACTTTTGTAATGCCGATGTCGACGGTCGTCTCGCCGCTGTCGCGATTGAACACCGCCACCGCCGAAACAACCGCATGGGTGCGGCCGGAGAGAATTCCCAGCATCCGGCGGGCATCCTCCCTGTCCTCCGGTTTGGCCAGGAGGTGGTCGTCCAAGAAGACCACCGTGTCCGCCGCCACCACCAACCGGTGGGAGACCCCGCCGCGCACAGCCGCGCACTTCTCCTCGGCAAGTCGCCGCGCCAGATCGATCGGCCCTTCGCCGGCGCGCTCGCTTTCATCGATCTGAGGCTCCTGAACGTGATGAGCTACACCCATTTGATCCAGAAGCTCCCGCCGCCGCGGAGACGCAGATGCCAAACATATCTCTTCCATGAGGGGCATCCTTCCCGGCACCGTCGCCGGTGTCAACCGCG
>CAZUVX010000034.1:0-10512 GCA_964623865.1 uncultured Spirochaetaceae bacterium
AGGTTTCCTGCTACAGGTTTCCTGCTACAGGATTCCTGCTACATGAATGGTGCATTTGAGCCAAATTCGGCATTCGCCGAAACGGCCCGAAATGGCATGTCATTGGAACACGATTACTCATTTACCGGGGACGGGACTCGAACCCGCACTGAGCTTTCGCTCAAGGAGATTTTAAGTCTCCTGTGTCTACCAGTTTCACCACCCCGGCGGGTTGTGGCACGGATGACGATGGTTCATCGTACTCTCGGCGGGGTAGGCGGTCAACGCGGGATGCCGGGGGACTACCGGCATTCGTCGCGGCCGCCGGGAGCGGGGCGTGATAGGCGTCATCCTCGTTGGCATCGGGCTCGGCCAGGAGGCTCTCGGCGGAGTCGATGAGCTCGTCGGCAATGTGGCGGAGGCGGTGGCGTCTGGCGCGGGCAATGGTCGTGAAGATGCCCCGCGCCAGGATGTATGAGCCGGCCGGAAAGCCCAGGGGCACCAGGACGATGAATGCGGCGGAGTATGCGTTCTCCAGGCCCACCCCCAGGCCGACACCGAGGCCGGCGCCCAGGCCGACACCACCCATGAGCCCGCCGAAGAGACCGCCGGCCATGTTGCCGAGCTCGTTGCGCAGGGTGATCTCCGTGCCCCTTCGGGTGGATCGGACGCGCAGGCGTGTTTGAAAGCCGTTGCGCATGGCGGTGATCGGATCGGTGGGCCAGCTCAGAGTGGAGCGGGAGACTCTTCCCTGGCCCGCTTCACCCATGGCGGAGTCCAGGGTCGCCGGCAGCTCCTCCAGGTCATCTTCCGATAGCTTGCCTTCCAGCCGGCGACGCTCCTCCTGAGTCGGCTGTTCGCCGAGGAATGTCGCCAAGCCGCTCCGGGACGGCCGGTGTTCGAGCTCCACTGCGGCCTGTCGTACCAGTCCGGGGTCAATGCCGACCTCTCGCGCCACCGACTGCAGCTCCTCCAGAGAGATGCCGCCCTCCGAGGAATCGTCGGCCGATTCATCGCCTCGATTGGACCGGCGCCGCTGCAGCTCTCCCGCCCGGGCGAGGATTGCCTGGATCTCCTTCTCGCTGAAGCGGCGTGGCCACCCTGAGCTCCCGTTCTGTTCCATATTGCTGAGTCTGACCTTCTGCGCGGGCATGGTCAATCGCTCCACACCGACGCGCCCCGCCTGAGGTCCTTCGCGGACCGTCTCATCCTTCCTTAACCATTTGGGCCTATACGTGTACCTTACCAGAACTACCCAACGGAGGGGACATGAACAGTAGTGACGAGAGAACAGCAACTAGCCCCGAGCGCATCGACCTGGAAGGCACCTGCAACGTCCGCGACATCGGCGGCTACCGCACGAGCGACGGCAGTAACGTCCGCCGAGGCGTCTTCTATCGCGCCGACAACCTCGGACACTTGACGCCGAGGGGCAGGGAACAGGCGATTGCGCTTGGGCTGGACGTAATCATCGATCTCAGAGCCAATGACGAGGTCGCGCGCTTCCCGAACGTCTTTGCCGATCAAGAGGATTCGGATTCAGGGCAGCGCGGTCACGGCGACCCGGCCCGCGGCAACGGAGGGGTCGCCGGCCGGTCGCCAGGACCCCGGTATCTGCGGTACGATCTGATTGGAGAGGACGAACCGGTCATTGCCCGGGGCGACACCATTGAGCTGAAGCGCGTCAGCGAACGCGACGAGACCGGCGCCTTTCGGTGGCCGGTGGAGCGCCTCGTGGCGGGATACACGGCCATTCTCGACGACCGCCGGGAGATGGTGCGTGGCATCCTCGGCACCCTCGCAGAGGTCAACGGGCGGCCCATGCTCTACCACTGCGTTGCCGGGCAGGACCGAACCGGTCTGGTCACGGCGCTCCTCCTCTCGATCGCCGGGGTGGATGAGGAGACCATTGCCTTCGACTATGGCGAGACTGCGGTGTTCAACTTCGATCGCTTCCGCCGGGAAGGCTATGCCGAGAGGTGGAGACTGCCCATACACTCGGTTGAGGACTATCGCCGGCAGCTCTGTCCGCCCGAGGCCATGCACGGAACGCTGCGCCACCTCACCGAGCGCTACGGCGGGCCCGTCTCGTACCTTCGTCACGTCGGTGTCACTGATGAGGAGATCGACCGGCTGCGAATCGCACTCGTATAGCCCCGAAACGCGGGGGCCCGAAAGGCGGGGACGGACCTGCGCAAAGTTGTTGACGCGGCGGCCAAACCGCGGTACTAAGCAACACAACCGTTTCGATTGGAGGAAGACGTATGGCGCAGTCGCCCAACAAGCTCAAGGAAACACTCGAGAATGCCATTCGCTCATCGAGCGATGTCGGGGCAGGTAACTACGTGTCCGTTGCGGTGAGCAAGAAGGGGCTCTTCGGGTCCGGTGGTCTGGAAGTGACCCTTACGGGTCGGTGCAAGTCGGAGAAGGCGAAGGAAACCGTGCAGAAGCTCGTGGAGGAGACCGCCGAGGGCGCCTCCGTTGTGAACAAGCTTCGCATCGGCGGCACCTCCTAGGCGATCCCTCAACACGGCGCGCCGGCGCCTCCGTGGTGCCGGTGGTTCCGAGATGACGGCGCCTCCGAGGTGACGGCGCCTCCGTGGTGCCGGCACCTCGGGCCGCGCCGCATCACGTGAGCTCACACTCCCGCGGTTATCTCCGTGAAGAGCCGCTCGACCGTCTGAGGATCCTTTTCAGCGTAGCGCGCGCCGAACTCGACCTGGGGCTCATCTTCCCGGCGCCGCACCCAGACGATCTGCGCTCCCACGAGGTACTCCGCGCGGCGGCTCGGCGTATCCACGGAGATGGAAATGTACTGTCCTTCCCGCGGCGTCTGATCGGTTGATATGCGCAACCCGCTGAGGGAGACGTCGCGGGTCGTTCCGAAGCCGAAGGAGCTCTCTTCGGCGACATACGTGACGGGACGCGACGCGGGAACGCGTTCGTGGCGCCGCTTCTCCGGCGGCTCCACGATGATCTGGTTCTTCCCCATCATCTTGGCCCGATACAGCCCCTTGTCCGCATGAGCCAGGAGCGCCGCCACTTCGGCGCCGTGCCGCGGGTAGGTAGCAATTCCTCCGGAGAAGGTAACGCGCCGGTCCGCGTGGATCTCTCGTGCCGCGAATCCTTCCGCGAGACGCCGTGCCAGGCAATGCGCGCCGTCCATGCTGGTCCGGGGCATAAGCACAACGAACTCTTCCCCACCGTACCGGCCGGCGACATCTTCGCCTCGCAGGCGCTCCCGCAGATGATCCGCGAAGGCGCGGAGAACGGCGTCCCCGGTTGCGTGGCCGAAGTTGTCGTTGATCTTCTTGAAGTTGTCAATGTCGGCGTAGAGGATCGAGAATTCCAGGCCGTATCGGCGTGAGCGGTTCACTTCCCGGTGCAGCTGGTCGTCGATGTGACGGCGATTTGCGAGACCCGTGAGAGGATCCGCGTTTCCGTAGCGCAGGGTGTCGAGGTATCGCTCCATGTCGACGATCTTGGGGCACGTGAGGAGCGGCTGAACCGTGGTGAAGAAGTCCAGCAGCGCGAGCCGCAGATCAACCGGGCGCCCGAGCGTCCGCTCCATAATCTCGCGGTGGTCAATGATCGACCGGCCGTATCCCTGAGCCTGCTCCTCGGTGAGATCAACGTCGGCGAGCGCCCGAATCAGCTCACGCCACGAGGTGGTTGGACCGGGGTGCTCGGCCGGCGTAGCCAGGGTATTGAGCCGCTCCCGACACGGTCCTTCGAAGTCCTCAATGACCGAAAGCGGGTCATATTTCTTGTCCATGTTGCCCTCTCGTCGTCGGCGTGAGTCAGAACGCGCTGTCGAACCAGTCGTCCTCCACACTGCTGGTACCGAAGAAGTTGAGCGTGCTGACCTGTTGAACAACGGGCTTCGGGAGCGCTGCAATGTCCATGCGGTGACCGGGACATCCCAGGCGGGCACATACCGTCGTGGTGTTGCGGCCGCCCGGAAGGCGAAGCACAATGCCGCGGTCGGATGTGCACCCCTCAATATCGCAGTGGTAGTCGCCCATGAGACTGACGTCGCTGTGCGGAACGAAGGCCTCCACAATGGGAGCGGGGTCGAGATCGGGAAGCTGGAAGCTGTAGAGCTTCGCGTGGCTGCCCCAGTACGCGTCGACGAATATCATGCCGCGCCGATCACCAACCTTGATTTCCAGCTGTACCGAGGGTTCACCGTGGATGCGAACCGCCTCGGACATGAGGTTCTCACCGTTGGGACCGAGGGCCTCCTCGACGACCAGGAATCGCCTCCCGTGACGATTGACGAGCTTCATGCCTTCAGGCAGGTGGGTAATGAACTCCGCCGGTATCTCGGTGTGCTTAAGCTCCATCGCGGCGCCTCACGCCAAACACTTTTCCCCATTATTGATGCAAATCGCAATTTCGTACAGGGGTGAGGCCGACCGAACTTCACTTCGAGGCGAATTTTTCCTTCATCATCTGGAAGTAGCCCATTGCCTCATCCTCGGATGCGCCGGTTTCCACCTCACAGTGCTCGATCAGAGATTCCGGTATCTCCACGAGAAAGGGGGACGGCACGCTCTCGCGCTGCTCCCGCATGATTGTCCGGGTCCGACAGGTCGTCACGAAAAGGTACTCCCGGGCGCGGGTGAGAGCGACGTAGAAGAGCCGCCGCTCCTCTTCCAGGTTCTTCGGGTCCTCCTCCAGGGCGCGAGCGTGGGGAATCACGCCGTCTTCGGCGCCAATGAGAAAGACGACGCGGTGCTCCAGGCCCTTTGCCGCATGGATGGTCATGACGTTGACCTTTCCCCGGGTGTCTTCACTATCCACATCGTCCCGCTGCTGGAGGGTTATGCGGTTGAGGTAGTCGTAGAGTCCGACGTTGAGATTGTCCGGATCCCTCTCGTAGTCGCGAATGAAGCCGATGAAGAGACCGACGTTCTTGTACTTCCACTTGGCAACCCGGTCGTTGGTACCACACTCCGATACGAGGTGGCCCCAGTACTCAATGCGGTCGACCAGACTCTCCACCACCGCGGAGAGCCGCTCGCCGGAGAAGAAGCGCTCCCGGTACTCCTCAATGAGCTCGACGAAGTCGCGGAGCGGCTCCAGTGCCCGGGAAGAAACGGGACTGTCTCCGGCGTGAATCACCGCCTGCACCGCCGAGTAGAGGGTGTCCCCGGTGTTTCGAGCGATCTCGGTCAACTGTTCCAGGGTGCGCCGACCAATGCCGCGGCGCGGAGTATTGATGACGCGCAGCAGGGCAATGTCGTCGTTAGGGTTGGCGCAGACACGGAGGTACGCCACGACGTCGCGGATCTCCTTCCGCTCGAAGAAGCTGTCACCCCCGGAAATGCGGTACGGAATGTTCTCCGAGAGGAAGGCCTCCTCTATGTTTCGCGCCAGGCTGTTGGTGCGCATGAGAACACCGACCTCGTGATACGTGATGCCCTCCCGCATGGCCAGAGACTTGATGCGCTCGGCGACGAAGGCGGCTTCCGCGCGTTCGTCTTCAGGGCTGTAGAGCTGAATGGGTTTGCCGTCCCTGCGGCCGGTCCAGAGCTTCTTCTCCTTTCGATCGCTGTTGTTGGCAATGACCCCGTTTGCCGCCGCGAGGATTGTGTCGCTGGAGCGGTAGTTTCGCTCGAGCTTGATCTCCAGGAGCCCCGGGAAATCGTCCTCGAAGTGCCGCAGGTTGCGAACGTCCGCGCCCCGCCAGGAGTAGATGGACTGATCGTCGTCCCCGACAATGCAGACGTTTCCCTCGGGTCCAACCAGGAGCTTCATGAAGCGGTACTGCTCGGTGGATGTGTCCTGAAACTCGTCGATCAAGAGGTAGCGGTAGCGCTCGTGAAGCGCCTCCCGCACCTCCGGATGCTCTTCGAGGAGCCGCACCGGGAGGAGAATGAGATCGTCAAAGTCGACGGCGTTGTAGGTGCGCAGGTGGGCGCGGTACTCCCGGTAGAGCTTCCCGAACGCCCCGCCGAGCTCATTGACCGTGTTGGAAAGACGCGCCTTCTGGAACATGGACAGCACGGTCCAAGCCGAGGTGTGCTCCAGATCAAAGCCGACCTCGCCGGCAGTCTCGCGGATGAGCGCCGTCTGGTCATGGGTATCGTAGATGGTGAAGTTCGCTCCATACCCGAAGTGGTGAATGTGCTCCCGGAGCAGCTTCACCCCGAAGGCGTGAAAGGTGGACACGGTGAGGTTGGTCATTTTCCGGCCGGTGAGAGCGCGCACGCGATGCTGCATCTCCCGCGCCGCCTTGTTGGTGAAGGTCAGTGCCAAGACGGCGCTTTGCGGAATCCCCTGAGCGAGCATATTTGCAATGCGATAGGTGATGACGCGGGTCTTCCCGGAGCCTGCGCCGGCCACAATGAGGAGTGGTCCGTGTATGGTCTCGACGGCGCGCGCCTGTTCGGGGTTGAGCTCGGCGGTGTAGTTGAGCGTGGACATCGACTTCCTTTCAAATCGTGCTTCCGGGATCCGCGATCAGTGCGCCCCTCCCGGCGCAGAACGCTTTCGGAGCAGACACGCGTAGAGGGGGCCGGCACCGCCGGCGCGGTCCGGCAGAACCTGCGTCCCGAACTGCGTCGTCTCGCCGGAGGGGAGCGTTGCCGGAATCACCTCCAGGCGATCCCCGCGCCGATCCAGCGCCTTCTCGATCACCTCGTCGTTCTCCTGCGGCGTCAGCGCGCACGTTGCGTAGAGGATGTGCCCGCCGGACCGCGCCGCGTCGATCATGGCGGCGAGCATGGCGAAGGCCTGAATTGCCAGGCGGCGGCTCCGTTTCGGCGACCACTCCGCCAGGCTCGCCTCGGACCGGATGACGTGACGCTCCGAGGAGCACGGCACATCCAGGAGGATGGCGTGATAGGCGTCGCGCTCGTAGAGGCCCCAGCGCGTGGCATCGTGGCCGGTGACGGTGACGCGGCTGCGCACGTCCGGCGGGAGGTGATCGTCCAGGACGCGGTGCAACCGCGCGCGGCGCCGGGCGGAACGCTCATTCGCGACCAGCCGGGCGTGGGGTCCCATACGCCGCGCCAGGATCACGCTCTTGCCGCCCGGCGCCGCGCAGGCGTCCAGTACCGTCCCGTCGCCGGAGGCAACGCCGTCACCGGGCACGGGGAGGAGCCGCGCCGCGGCAGCGGAAGCGGGGTCGAGGTAGTAGGGCTTCAGAAGCCCGTCGGTCAGCTCCTCGTACACGCCGTCGCGCAAGAGGGCGTCCCGCAGGGCCGGCCAGCGATCGGGAAAGAGCTCCCGGTAGTACTCATTGAATGCGCTCGTCGCCTCGTCCCCTCCCTCTGCGGCGGTTGACTTTGCCATATGCACACCATAACGTAAAGCCCGTGACACACCGGGCAGTGCTCTTCGACCTCGACGGAACCCTGGTCGATACCATTCAAGATATCGCCACGTGCATGAACCGTGTGCTCCGGCGCAACGGCGAGGAGGAGCGCGACGTGGAGACCTATCGTCGCGACGTGGGCTGGGGGATTCGCGCCCTGGTGGAACGACTCATCCCGCCGGAACGCGCGGACGCTGCGTACATCTCGAGGCTCGCCGACGAAATGCGCCGGGAGTACACGGAGCACCCGGTCATGGATAGCACCGCCTATCCGGGCATTCCCGCGCTCCTGGATGAGCTGTGGCGTTCCGGCATTCCCACGGCGGTTCTTTCCAACAAGGCGGACGAGATCACCCGGCAGGTCGTCCGGATAGTCTTTCCGAATCACCGCTTCGTCTCCGTGACCGGTGCAGTGGACGGCGTCCCGAAGAAGCCCGACCCGGAAAGCGCCGGACGAATTGCGCGGTCCGTCGGCATCGACCCAGAAGAGTGGATCTTCCTGGGAGATACGGCAATCGACATGGAGACCGCGCATGCGGCCGGCATGACTCCCATTGGGGTACGGTGGGGATTTCGCGAGGAGGCGGAGCTTCGGCGGGCCGGGGCGGCACACATGGTGTCGCGACCCGACGAGGTCTTGCAGTTTCTCGAGCATCCCGGCGTCATACAAGGAGTTCACACATGAGTACCGATTTCGACACGATCAGGAAGAGGGCGCAGGAGTACGTATCCCGGGAGCGCGACGAGCAGTTCCGCGGGGAGGTCGAGGCGCTCCTGGAGCGCACGGACGAGAAGGAGCTTACCGACCGCTTCTACACCAACCTCGAGTTCGGGACCGGCGGGCTCCGAGGCGTAATCGGCGGCGGGTACAACCGGATGAACCCCTTCATCATTCGGCAGGCGACGCAAGGTCTGGCGAACTACGTCCTGGCCCACGGCGACAAAGGCGACGACGGCGGCCTTCGTGCGGTCATTGCCCACGATTCGCGACGCTACTCCGACCGCTTTGCCCTGGAGGCGGCCCTTGTCCTCGGCGCCAACGGGATCAAGACCTACCTCTTCCCCGGCCTCCGTCCGACGCCGGAGCTCTCCTTCGCCGTGCGCCGCCTCGGCGCGAGCCTTGGAATAGTGGTGACGGCGAGCCACAACCCTCCGGAGTACAACGGCTACAAGGTGTACTGGAGCGACGGCTCCCAGATCGTTGCTCCCCACGACACGGGGATCATTGAAGAGGTGCGCAAGGTCACCGACGACATCAGGACCTTGTCTGAGGACGATGCCAAAGGGCGAGGCGTCCTGGAGTACCTGGACACCGACATGGATGACCGCTTCGTGGAGATGGTCAAGCGCGCCTCCATCCGCCCGGAGCTCCTCAAGGAGCACGGCGGGGACGTGACGGTGGTGTACACGCCCCTCCACGGCACCGGCGCAATGTTGGTGGAGCGCGTCCTCGGCGAGTCGGGGGTAAAGGTGATCACCGTGCCGGAGCAGCGCGAGCCGGACGGGGAGTTTCCCACCGTGGAGAAGCCCAATCCCGAGGAGGGCCCCGCCCTGAAGATGGCGGTGGATCTGGGCAGGAAGGAGCGGGCCGACATGGTCATGGGGACCGACCCCGACGCCGACCGCCTGGGAATTGCCGTGCCGGAGGGCGACGACTTCCGCCTCATTACCGGCAATGAGCTCGGCGTGCTCCTGGTTGACTACATCTTCAGCTCCCGGAAGGAGCTCGGCACGCTGCCCGAGCGTCCGGCGTTCGTGACGACAATCGTCACGACCGACCTTCAACGCCGGGTGGCCCGGCATTACGGCGCGGAGGTCTACGACACCCTCACGGGTTTCAAGCACATTGCATCACTCATGCGGAAGTTCGAGACGGATCCCAACGGGCCGACCTTCGTGGCCGGGGACGAAGAGAGCTACGGCTACCTCCTGACCCCGGAGGTGCGCGACAAGGACGCGATCTCGGCGGTACTCCTGACCACGGAAATGACCCTCTACCACGTAGAGCAGGGGAAGAGCGTCATCGACCGCCTCAACGAGATCTACCGGGAGCACGGCTTCTTCGTGGACATTCAGATCTCTCGGTACTTTCAGGGTCGGCAGGGCGCACAGATCATGGAGGGGATGATGGACACTCTCCGTGGCGCACCGCCCAAGACGCTCGCCGGGGAGACGGTAACGGAGATGCGGGACTACCTCTCCCACGCGACCACGACCTTCCCCGACGGGAAGAGGCGGGAGGACATAGATCTGCCCGCGTCCAACGTGCTGCAGTTCGTCCTTGCCGACGGCACGGTGGTGAGCGCGCGGCCGTCCGGCACCGAGCCGAAGATAAAGTTTTACGCGTCCATCCCCGGGAGTCCCGGAAAGGCCGTCGAGAAGCAGGCGCCGGCGGTACGCGCCAAGGCGGACCGCCTGAACCGCGAGATCACCGCAATGCTCGACGCGGCGGAGGGGGCGTAGGGGGCGGGCCCATCGCCAACGGTCGCTTGGACGGCGCGGCGCCCCCGCGGCCGGCCGGGGCGCCGCCGGCGGGGCGCACGCGCGCTGCCCGATTTACAGGGCAGGAGAATTGTGGTACCCGTTCCGGTCATGGATCTACAGGCATCCGTAGCGGACGTTCCCTTCACGGCCATTGATTTCGAGACGACCGGGCTCGAGCCGGCGGTTCACAAGATCGTGGAATTCGGCGCCGCCGGTTTCAAGGGGGGTGAAGTCCTTGATACCTTCGAGGCGCTGGTGAACCCCGGCGTCGGGATAGACCAGGATGCCGGCAGGATCAGCGGCATTACCAACGAGATGGTCAGGGATCAGCCGCCAATCGAAGCCATGCTTGTCCCCTTCGTGCAGTTCATCGGAGAGTCCGTGCTGGTGGCGCACAACGCCGCCTTCGACGTCGGCTTCCTCCGCGCCGCCCTGGAACGGGCGGGTCTGCCCCCGGTGACGAATGCGATCATAGACACCCAGGTGCTCGCACAGAAGGCGTTTCCACGCTTGAAGAGCTACAGCCTGCAGAACCTCGGTGCCGCGCTCGGTCTTCCCCGGGGGAACGCGCACCGCGCCCTGGACGACGCGGTCATGTGCATGCGCCTCTTTCTGGCGTGCGTGGACGAGTTGAGCTTCATGGGAGAGATTTCGCTGGAAGAAGTGCTCACGTGACCAGGGTCCGGCACTATCGGAAGCGGGACCAGTGCAGGAAGCCGCAGTAA
>CAZUVX010000034.1:10612-15282 GCA_964623865.1 uncultured Spirochaetaceae bacterium
CCCGCCGAATAGCCTGTTCGGATCATTGAAAAATGTTACGTGTCTGTTAGACTGTTGCTCGCCTGTCAGGCACGACTCCGCTCCGGGGTGCGCCCCCGCGGGGGAGCGTATCATTCTTTTTTTTTGAAGGGAGATCTCGTTATGTCCGATCAAACGAAAGAGTTTGAGGGGCTCTCCGGGCGAACGACCGTGCTGGGGCTCCAGCACATGTTCGTCATGTTCGGCGCCACAGTCCTTGTTCCGCTCATTACCGGGCTGGATGTGGGCGTGACCCTCTTCGCAGCCGGCATTGGTACGTGGTTGTTCCACATCCTGACCAAGTTCAAGGTACCGGTCTTTCTTGGAAGCTCATTCGCGTTCGTCCCACCCATTATGGCTGTTGCGGGCCAGGACGGCTTCTCGCTCGCCCATGCTACGGGCGGCCTGATCGTCGCCGGCGGTGTCTACATCGTCATTGCCATCATCTTCACGTTCGTGTCCTACAACGTGCTGAGGAAGATCCTTCCGCCCCACGTCACCGGACCGATCATCGTGTTGATCGGCTTGATTCTGGCACCTGTCGCCATCGGCAACATTACCAATGTAACGGGTGACAACGATGCAGCTCAGGCCGTCGTCGACCAGATCGGCAAGAACGGCGCCTGGCTCGTTGCAGGATTCACGTTCGCCGTCGGTGTGGTAGTCAAGGTCGGCTTCGAGCGCATCGGCTGGAAGTTCCTTTCCACGTTGCCGGTGCTCCTTGCGCTGATCCTGGGCTACATCCTTTCGGCAATCGTCGGCATCGTTGACTTCAGCGCGATCGGAGAGGCCAACTGGGTCGGTCCCCCCGACTTCATGCTGCCGAAGTTCGCAGGCGGTGCGCTGGCGTTGATCGTTCCGGTTGCAATCGTTACGGCAGTGGAACACTTCGGTGACATCATTGCCGTCGGCAACGTCGTCAAGAAAGACTTCCTGAAGGATCCGGGTATCAACAGGACGCTCCTCGGCGACGGGCTGGCCACCAGCCTTTCCGGCTTCCTGGGAGGACCCGCCAACACGACGTACAGTGAGAACACCGGCGCCCTGGCGCTGACCGGCGTGTTCAACCCCCTCGTCATGCGGATCGCGGCGGTTTTCGCGATCATTCTGTCCTTCGTTCCGAAGTTCACCGCCGTCATTCAGTCGATCCCGGCAGCGGTCATTGGGGGCATCTCGATTCTGCTCTTCGGCATGATCGCCTCAATCGGTATCCGGAACATGATCGACGCACGGATCAACTTCGACGATTCCCGCGTGCTGATCATTGCATCGGCCATGCTGGTCCTCGGCATTGGAGACGCCACCTGGAACATCACCGAGACGGTGAGCCTGAGCGGGCTCGGTCTTGCGGCAATCGTCGGTATCCTGTTGAACGTCCTCATCAACTTCAGGAGCTTCAAAGAACCGCCTCCCAAGTCCCCTGCCGAAATCGCAGGAGAAAAGGCGGAAGCGCAGTAAGGACGCGTAACTACCGCGCTCCAGTCGCGGTACCGGGCGCTGTTGCCCGGGTGAAGCCATGCAAGACAAGGGGGACCCCCACCAGGGGTTCCCCCTCTTCTTTGCTTCTCCTTGTAGAGTTGCGTGCCCCGGCGTGGTAGCGAGGTCTTGCCGGCCGGATCATATCCTGGAACCATGCCAACGGGGTAAGCAGTGGGTATCAGCGCCGATCTGATGGGCCGTTTCGTAACGGTGAGGGGGGAGAGCGAGGTATTCTCCGTTCATGACCACGTTGTCAACCTTGCGGGTCGCATTGGGGAGTCCATTGCCGTCGCTCCCGGCGCGGACGGATCACTGGGGGTATTGAACCTCCCCAAGGAGGAGCCGCTCCTGATTTCGCTGGTGTTGCGCACGCGGGACATGACCGATCTGGCCGTCCATGTGTCGGACCTACCGCGAAAGGTCAAGCCGGGCGACCGGATTTCCTGGAGTGATTCCTCAGATGCTACTGGAGAAGCCATTGCAACGAAGCCGGCCGACGGCTGGACAGGAGCGGTTACCGACTGTGCGGATACTTCCGTGGTGCACACGCCGACCAATGGAGCGGAAAAGGGGCGGCAGACCGCCGCGGTGAGGTCGGCGCTCATCGCATCCCTCGCCGAAGCGGCCACCCCGGAGAGCTTCCGGGGCGTTGTGCTGGAGCGGGACGAGAATGTCTTTGCCGGGCGTGCCCGGGAGGTCGCGGCGGCTCGGGAACTCGGATCCCTCGTGGGGCTCGGCATTGGCTTCACCCCGTCGGGGGACGACTTTCTTGCCGGCGTACTTCTTGCCGCCGCTCTCTTCGACGGGAGCGGCGCGATTTCCCAGGCTGAACACCGGCGGATCGCGGCAAACCTCGGGAGGACCACACCAGGCGGACGCACCCTCCTGTGGCTCGCGCTGCAGGGGAGTTTCCCGGCGTATCTCCTGGAATTCGCCGCCGCGGTGGTCACCGCGGTGGCCGCCGCGGTCGGGACGGCGGGCGAACCGAGTCGCCGTGCCGGGGGCGCGGGGCTCGAGCGTCACGGCCGGGGCGACGGCGGAGGAAGCGCGGGCGCCCTGCGGCGCCTGCGCCACGCCTGCGAGACTGCGTTCCGGCACGGGGAGACCTCCGGGATGGACGCGATCAGCGGGTTCACCTGGTATCTTCAGCGCCCGGCGTGAAGGCGGCGTCGAGTGTGATCGCCCCGGCGGCCGTACCGGCGATTGATAGGGCGCGTTCTTTCGTGAGACGTTGAACACAATACTTCAGGAGGAGTTACAATATGAAGTTCATTGATTTGTCCATACCGCTGGGTGTCGGGACGCCGCCGTGGCCGACCTACATCCCTCTGCAGGTGCAGTACTTCAAGCGCCTCGCGCCGAACGGCGCGAACGGCCAGGTGCTGACCCATTCCAACCACGTGGGGACCCACCTCGACGGTGAGATCCACTTCTACACGCCGGGCAAGGACATGGCGGAGCTCGACCTGGACTTTCTGGTTCACGAAGGAGCCATTGTCGATCTGTCGGACGTTGCCGGCGACTACGACGTCTACACGTCGGCGATGGTCGAGGAGCGCGTGGACGTGAAAGAAGGGGACATCCTCATTATCAACACCGGCTACCACCGGTACGGCTGGGATCAGCCCGGTGCGGATGAGGTGCGCTACATGGTGAAGCACCCCGGACCCGACCGCGAGTTCGCCGAGTGGGCCAAGAAGAAGAAGCTCCGCTGGATCGGCGTCGACTGCGGCAGCGCAGATCACCCCATGAACACCAAGATCCGGGAGTGGATGCCCAAACAGGCGAAAGAGGCGGATCAGCATTTCCAGAAGAAGTACGGCAAGAAGCTGGAAGAGTACTACACCGAGGACAAGTACCAGCTCATGCACATTGAGATGTTCAATCACGGGATCATTCACGCCGAGTGTGTCGGGGGCGACATCGATCTTCTCCTGAATCAGCGAGCGACCATCGGCTTCTTCCCGTGGAAGTTCGTCGACGGCGAGGCGAGCATTGGTCGCTGCGTCGCAATGGTGGAGGACGACCGTTACGAAGAGCTCATGAAGAAGAAGGCGAAGTGTAAGCTCACGAAGTACGGCGATATTTCACCGGCCGACAACGAGTGGCTCATTGAAGAGGCGCGCAAGAAGTAGCGCCGGCACTGGAGTCAAAAAGAGGGCTCCCACGGGGGAGCCCTCTTCATTTCGAACGGGATCTCGAAGCGCGCGACGGGTTGAACCGTACGCTGCGCAGTGGCCTGAGATCGGGCGACCGCCGCGCTTCCCGTGGAGGAGCGCTGCGCCTTGAAGGGCCGCTGCTCCCGTGTTGCGCGAGGGGTCGGCTTACACCAACGGCGAGTCGGGAATGCGCATGGTCTCGGACGCCTTCAGGAGGTCGTCGGGAACCGGCCGCGTCAAGTCGTCGCCGACCATCTCGCGCAGGTAGTGCTTGATCGTCGAGAACCAGTAGTCCCGACGGATGTAGTAGACCTGGGCACCACCGAGCTCGTGCTGGTATTCCGGCCACGGATAGGAGGGCTGGGCCATGCCGAGTCCGTAGCGCTTCCAGCCGTTGTAGCTCTCAAAGGTGGACCACCACTCCTCCGCTCCCAACGTCTCGAAGGCGTGCTGCGCCTTGGCGTAGTAGACGGCTGCGCCGACGCGTCCGCCACGCTGATACGCCATGGAGTGCAGACTGATGTGAATCTTGTCGTCAAACTTCCGGCCGTTGCAGAAGCCGGCCAGCTCCCCGTCGACAATGCCGACCATCTGATAGGAGTCCTTGAGGCGGTTGCGCAACCATCCGAGAACCTCGGAGTACACGCGGACCCCTACGATGTCGTAGAAGTCGTGGTCGACGTCGAGAAGCTTCTTCACGAACTCCAGGAAAGCCGGGGCTTCGTCCTTGCGGAGCTCTCGCAGCACCATGGTCTTGCCGTTCTTGAGCTTGACCATTGCCGGCTCGAAGGGTGGTAGCTCGACCTGAGGGCCGGAAAGAAGCGGCTCAATATCGTGGACCTGTAGGGTGATCTCTTCCTGGGAGACTTTCTCCGGAGGATTTCTCTTCATTAGTGTTCTCCTTGTACGAGCAATTTGATAGGTCGCTATCCTATCGCCCTTGGCGTCGGCGCGTCAATTCGGGGTTATTCCGAAAAAAATTTGAAATTCTATTGCAAGATGGATTGCGTCGTG
>CAZUVX010000034.1:15382-27725 GCA_964623865.1 uncultured Spirochaetaceae bacterium
TCGGGGTTATTCCGAAAAAAATTTGAAATTCTATTGCAAGATGGATTGCGTCGTGCTGGGAGTATGGTACAATGCGTCCGGATTCTCGGCATTTCGACGAACGCAGGAGGACCACGTGAAGTTTCCCGGCATCATTATTGGAGATACACACGTCATTCAACGGACTGTGACGCAGGAAGATACCGCCGGAAACCTTGGACGGACGGACGTCGGCGACCTGTTGTCCACTCCGAGCCTTGTTGCCTTCATGATGGAGGCTGCCGGCGATCTGATAGACAGTAAGCTGCCGGAAGGGTTCATCTCCGTCGGCAAGAGCGCTGAGGTGACCCATGAACACCCGAGCGTTGTGGGCGCCACAATCTCCGTGAAGGTTGAGATCAAGAGCTTCGACGGGTATCACATTCGCTTCAAGATGACGGCCACCGACGACTCCGGAATCATTGGCCGCGGATCCCACGTGCGCTCGATCGTCAACAAGAAGTGGCTACTCATCAAGCTGAACAAGCGAATGACCAATCTGAAGTAGCGCGCAGTCGCACGTAACATTCTCAGGAGGAGCATACATTGGCACATCAGGAGACACTTAAGAAGTTCGCCGAAACGCGTGCCGAAATGCAGGCGGGAGGCGGTGAGGACCGCATACAGGCGCAGCATGAAAAGGGCAAGTTGACTGCCAGGGAGCGCCTCGAGCGTCTTCTGGACAAGGGGTCCTTCGTGGAGGACCAGCCGTACGTGACCGGTCGCTCGAACGAGTTCGGAATGGACAGGAAGCGTTTCTATGGTGACGGTGTGGTGTCCGGTTCCGGCAAAGTCGAAGGGAAACAGGTGTGGTTCGCGAGCCAGGACTTCACGGTCCTCGGCGGGTCACTTGGCGAGATGCACGCCGAGCGGATTGCAGCGGCGCAGGAGAACGCCATTCGCACGGGATCGCCATTCGTCGCGGTGAATGACTCCGGCGGTGCGCGAATCCAGGAGGGAGTGCTCTCCCTTCATGGGTACGCCAAGATCTTTCGCAACAACACCCTTGCTTCCGGCGTAATCCCGCAGTTCTCCGTGATCCTGGGGCCCTGTGCCGGCGGAGCGGTTTATTCACCGGCCATCACCGACTTCATCTTCATGGTGGACGGCGTCAGCAACATGTACATCACCGGGCCGCAGGTCATCAAGACCGTTACCGGTGAGGAGATCTCCCAGGAAGACCTCGGTGGCGCAGCCGCCCACTGCGGAGTCAGCGGCGTCGCTCATTTCCGCTTTGCCGGGGAAGATGAGTGTTTCGCCTTCATCCGACGACTCCTGTCCTATCTGCCGTCGAACAACCGAGAGCTTCCGCCGCTCGGTCCCGTCGACGATCCCCCCGACCGGGAAACCCCCGGTATCCTCTCGGTTCTGCCGGAAGATGAGAAGCAGGCCTACGACATTCGGGAGATCATCTACGAGTTTATCGATCAGGACTCCTTCCTCGAGGTGCAGCGAGACTATGCCGGGAACGTCGTCGTCGGCTTTGCACGGTTGGCCGGCCGCACCATCGGTATCTTCGCCAACCAGCCGAAGGTGTACGCGGCGTCGCTCGACATTAACGCCTCCGACAAGGCGGCCCGGTTCCTGCGCTTCTGCGACGCATTCAACGTCCCGATTGTCACCCTTTCGGACGTGCCGGGCTTTCTGCCGGGCGTTGCTCAGGAGCACGGTGGCATTATCCGTCACGGCGCGAAGATTCTCTACGCAATCGCCGAAGCTACGGTGCCGAAGATCGCTCTGGTTGTGCGCAAAGGATACGGCGGCGCCTTCATCTCCATGGCGTCCAAGGCTCTCGGCTACGACCGTGTCATGGCGTACCCGAGCGCACAGATCGCCGTCATGGGACCGGAAGGAGCGGCAAACATCATCTTCCGCAACGACATCAAGGCCGCCGAGGACCCGGACGCCATGCGGGAACAGAAGATCCAGGAGTTCAAGCAGTCGGTGACGACGCCCTTCAATGCGGCGAAGTTCGGATACATCGACGACGTCATTGATCCCACGCACACCCGGGCGGAGTTGATCCGCTCCCTGGAGATGTACATCCGAAAGACCGAGGATCGTCCGAAGAAGAAGCACGGGAACATTCCCCTGTAGCGACAGAACCTGTGATGAGACAAAACCTGTGATGAGAGAGTGAATCGTGAACGTTGAAACCATGAGTTACGCCGTCCTCGTCGCCATAGCCGGCATCGCCATCGTCTTCGTGTTCCTCGCCTTTCTTAGTGTGCTGATGACCGTCATCACGCGTGTGCTCGGTGATCGTCCCGAGACCGGTCGAGAGGGCGGACGTGAAGACGCGGAGAAGGGTTCCGGGAAGGGGCCGAAGAAGCAGCCGTCCGCGGGAGGCGGGCTTCCCCAATGGGCACTGGCGGCCGCGGCAGCCTTCCTGGACGCTGAGGAGCGAGGAAGCGCTTCCAGCAGCGCCTGGGTCTCAACCCGCACTACCATGCAGGACCCCTGGATAGCCGGACGCACCGGCGGCGAGAGTTTCGATTATGTGAGGAAGGACGCAGTATGAAGCGACGAATACATCTCAAGGAGAACGGCAACGATTTCTGGGTCACCGTCGAGCGCGACGGAGACGAGCTGACCGTTCAGCGGGACGATCAGGTATACACGGTATCAGTGCTGGAGGTGGAACGCGTGGATGAGCGCGTCCGACCGGAGGGGACGCAGCAGGCGGCCCCGGTCGCTACTCCTGCGGCGCCGAAGACCGCGGCGCCCCCGACGCCGGCACCCCAGGTCGGTGCCGGGGGTGTCGCGGCGCCAATGACCGGCGTCGTGAAGGAGATCCTCGTCTCCGAGGGAGACTCCGTCGAGCTCGGCGAGCGCCTCGTCATCATGGAAGCCATGAAGATGGATATTGAGGTGAACGCGCCAAAGGCGGGGAAGGTATCCGCGGTCAAGGTATCCGCGGGTGACAACGTCCGTGAAGGCCAAGCGCTGATCGAGATCGAATAGCCATGAGTCTTCTTGTATCGTTTCTGGAATCCACGGGCTTTACCGCGCTCACGTGGCAAAGCGCCGCGATGATCTTAATCGGGATCGTTCTGATCTACCTCGGCATAGCACGGCGATACGAGCCGCTGCTCCTCGTGCCGATCGGGTTCGGTGCTATCCTCGTGAACATTCCTCTTGCCGAGATGTTCGGCTCAGAGGGTCTGCTCCGGTATTTTTACTTCGGGATCGAGACAGGGGTCTTCCCGCCGCTGATCTTTCTGGGTATCGGAGCCATGACGGACTTCGGGCCGCTACTTGCGCGACCTCGAACGTTTTTGCTCGGCGCCGCCGCGCAGTTCGGCATATTCGCGACCCTTCTAGGAGCGCGGGCCCTGGGCTTCGACTTTGCCGAAGCGGCATCCATCTCCATCATTGGTGGAGCCGACGGACCCACGGCCATCTACCTTACCTCGCGGCTCGCTCCGGATCTGTTGGGACCGGTCGCGGTTGCAGCGTACTCGTACATGGCACTGGTTCCGATCATCCAGCCGCCGATAATTCGCCTGCTCACATCAAAGAAGGAGCGCCGAGTCGTCATGGGAGAGGTTCGCCAGGTCTCCAAGACCGTGCGGATCGTGTTTCCCATCGTCACAACAATTGTCGCCGCACTATTCGTGCCGCCGGCAACACCGCTGATCGGGATGCTCATGCTCGGCAACCTCTTCCGGGAAGCGGGTGTGGTCGAGCGCCTCTCCAAGACCGCGCAGAACGAGCTGATCAATATTGTCACCATTCTTCTGGCTCTTTCGGTGGGATCCAAAATGTCGGCGGACGAGTTCCTGACGGTTAGCACGATCATGATCATCGTGCTGGGCCTGGTTGCCTTCGGCATAGGCACTGCTGCCGGCGTCCTCCTGGGGAAACTGATGTATCTGCTCTCGGGCGGGAAGGTGAACCCCATGATCGGCGCGGCGGGAGTGTCCGCCGTTCCCATGGCCGCCCGCGTCGTCCAGAAGGTCGGCCAGGAAGAGAACCCCTCCAACTTCCTCCTGATGAACGCCATGGGACCCAATGTGGCGGGAGTCATTGGGTCTGCAATCGCCGCCGGCGTTCTGCTGGCTCTGGCCTGATTGCACCAACCCACGACGGTCCCTGTCCCCGCGCTCCGGCTCGGGGACAGACCGTTTCCTCGTCCGCGCTTCCCGGCGCCACAGCGTTGTGGTCGATTTGACAGTGAGACTTGCGAAAGTATATTACTGAAACACCAGACTTACACTGGCGAGGAATTGTCAGGAGGAGCCAATGCAAGCGGAATCAACGAAGGACGGCAGCCGACTTGGTGTGAGTTACCGGCGTAAGGACGCCCTCGATAAGGTTCACGGCCGAACACAGTATACCGACGACTTTCGGGTCCCCGGCATGCTCCATACGGCGGTCGTCCCCAGTTCTCGCGCCCACGCGAAGATCGTCAACATCGACAAGACGGAAGCCGCGGGAATGGTCGGAGTACACGGTGTATTCACCGGGGAGGACCTGCCGTACCTCATTGGCCTCTACCTCGGGGACAAACCCGCCCTCGCGCGGGATCGGGTGCGCTTCTTCGGTGAGCCTGTGGTTGCCGTGGTCGCCGAGAGCGAGAAGGTCGCCCTCCAGGCCGCCGCCCGGGTCAAGATCGACTACGAGGATTTGCCGGCGGTCACGTCCCCGCGCGAGGGGCTCCGGAAGGACGCGCCGGTGCTCCATCCGGACATGGCGGAGTACGTGCACATTCCCGCAATCCATCCGGAACCCGGGTCCAACGTGGCGAATCGCACGAAGATCCGCAAGGGCGACGCGGCCAAGGCCTTCGACGAAGCGGATGTGGTGGTTGAAGGTGAATTCCAGTTCCCCCCGGGGGATCACGTCTGCATGGAGCCGCGCATTGCGGTGGCTGAGGTAAAAGCCGACGGCCAGGTCATAATTCGCAGTTCCACCCAGTCGCCATACGGTGTCCGCGGCATCATGAGCCGTGCAATGGGGATACCACCCGGCAAGCTGACCATCATTGCACCCGCCGTGGGCGGCGGCTTCGGCGGCAAGGCCGGGGTGCAGCTCGAGCCCCTTGCATATCTGCTGTCGAAGGCGGTTGGGGGCCGCCCGGTCCGCGTGGCGAACTCCCGGGAGCACGATCTCATGAGCTCTCCGGGTGCGCCGGGCCTTCAGTCCAGGGTCCGTCTGGGAGCCAGGAAAGATGGTACCCTGATTGCTGCGGATATCGAGTTCCTCTTCGATTCAGGAGGGTATGCAGACTACGCCGTGAACGTCAGTCGCGCCGCCGGCTACTCCTGTACCGGGCCCTACCGGATCGACAACGTCACGGCGGACTCGATCTGCGTTTACACCAACCACCCCTTTGCCACGGCGTACCGCGGATTCGGCCACATTGAGATGACCTACTCGATTGAGCGCGCCATGGAGATGCTGGCAGAAAGGCTCGGCATGGATCCGGTGGAGCTGCGCCTCAAGAACGCCATCAAGGCCGGGGACACGACCCCGACCCAGAACGTCCTGGACAGTAACACCGGCGACCTGTCGGAGTGCATTCGCCGCGTCACCAAGGCGATCGATTGGGATTCCGGAACCACGCAGACAGCCGGTGACGTGGTCCGCGCCAAAGGAATCAGCTGCTACTGGAAGGCGCCGGCCATCCCGACCTTCACGGACGCAAGCGCAATGGTGTCCTTCAACGAAGACGGCTCGGTGAATCTAATGACCGGAGCCGTCGAGATTGGACAGGGCATCTTCACGGGGTTGAGCCAGGTAGTCGCGGAGCGCTTGGGGATTGACCCGGAGCAGGTACACTGCGTGAGCGAGGTCATGACCGATCGCGCCGCCCACGACTGGACCACCGCGGCGAGCCGCACGCTTTTCATGGTGGGTCGCGCCGCCCTCGGGGCGGTGGACGACGCCGTTGCCCAGATCAAGGAGGTTGCTGCGGCGCCGCTACGGGTGCCGGTTGAGGATCTGACCGTTGCCGGTGGCCGCGTGTTCGTTGCCGATGAGCCCGACATAGGTCTCGATCTAAGCGATGTGGTCCTCGGTTACGTGTACGAGAACGGCAACGCAATCGGTGGTCCCATCATCGGGCGGGGACGCTACATTGCCCGCCACCTCTCGCATCTCGACCCCGAGACCGGTGAAGGACACCCCGGCCTGGAGTGGACCATCGGCGCCGAAGGGGTCGAGGTGGAGGTGAACCGCCGCACCGGGGCTTACCGTATCCTCAAGTCGGCATGCGCCATGGACGTGGGGCGGGTCATCAATCCCGCCCTTGCACGGGGCCAGGTAGTCGGTGCCATGGCAATGGGAATCGGGTACACGACGCGGGAAGCCTTTGAGTTCGACAACCGGGAGCGCATACTCAACGGCAAGCTCCGCGACTTCAAGATCCTGCGGTACGGCGAGCATCCCGAGTACGTCGTCGACTTCGTCGAGACGCCCCAGCGGGACGGACCCTTCGGCGCACGCGGTCTCGGCGAGCAGGGAATAGTCGGCATGCCCGCCGTTCTCTCCGCCGCTTTCTCCCGCGCCGTCGGGAAGCAGCTCAACGAGATGCCCATCACACCCGAGTACCTCTGGCGGAGTAGCCGAGAAGTGAAGGGGGGAGCCACATGATACCCTTCGACGTCGTGTACTTTCGACCGAGCAACATCGACGAAGCCATCACCGCCTTCAAGGAGGCCGACGACGAGGGTCTCAAGCCTCGTTTTCTCTCCGGCGGCACGGAAATCGTCACCATGGCACGCGACAACAAGATGCCGGCCCGCGCATTCATCGATCTCAAGGAGATCTCTGAGTGCCACACCCTGGAGACCGGGAGCGGCAGATTCACCGTCGGTGCGTGCGTGCCGTTGAACCGCATTGTGGAAGGGAACACCTGGCCGCTTCTCGCGAAGGCGTCCCGGGGAGTTGCCGATCATACGGTGCGAAACACGCTCACTCTGGGCGGGAATGCCGCGGGAATGCTGCCGTATCGGGAGGCGCTGCTGCCCTTCCTGGTCGGTGAGGGTGCGGCCACCCTGGCGGGGCCCGGCGGCACGCGGACCGTCGGAGTGCGGGAGATATTCGAGAAGCGTCTCCGACTCGAGGCGGGAGAGTTCCTGGTGAGCCTCTCCGTCTCGGAGGAGGCCCTTGCCATGCCGTCCCACTATGAGCGTCACACCAAGGACGCACGGGTGGACTACCCACTGGTCAGTCTCACCATGTTGCGGAACGGCTCACAGGTTCGGGCCGCCTTCGCGGGAGCGGCGGCGTATCCCGTTGCCGAAGACGAGCTGGACGATGCGTTGTCCGGAACGGGCACCACGGAGGAGCGAGCGCGCAAGGCGGTGGCCGTGATCGAGAAGGCAATCCGATCGGACATGCGTGCCGGCGCGGAGTATCGACAGTTCCTGCTGACGGAAGCTCTTGCGGCCGGACTGAACGCGGTGGAAGGATAGCGCCATGCAGGTATATCGCGGAGACACGAGAGTAACCCTCAGAGTAAACGGACGAGATGTCGAAGTCGTCATCCAGCCCGGAGACACCCTGCTCAGGACCCTTCGGGAGAACATGGGCCTGATCGGCAGCAAGATGGGGTGCGAGAACGGCGACTGCGGCGCCTGTACCGTCCTGCTGAACGGCAAGCCGGTGAAGAGTTGCTACACACTGACCCTGGATGCCCTGGGCAAAGAGGTGACCACCATAGAGGGGTTGCAGCGTACGTCCATCCAGGAGGCTTTCATGAAGGAGTACGGTTTCCAGTGCGGCTTCTGCACGCCCGGAATGATCATGAACGCCTACGCTCTGCTGGAGGAGGAGGGGAAACCCGATGCGGAGACCGCACGGGAGTGGATGGAGAGCAATCTCTGTCGCTGTACCGGCTACGAGACGATTGAGCGCGCCATAGAGGCGGCAAGTACCTAGCTCGCCACCGGCCTCCCGGCGCCCGCCGACGGGGATTCCCGGGCGCGCCGGCGCTTCCGAGGCGCGGCGGCGCTTCCGAGGCGCGGCGCGACATCCCGTGGCCGTTACGGCCGATCCCCCCAAAAGACCGCGCGCCCGCGCTCCGTTTCCACTACCTCGACCGGCGCCTCATAGGTGCGTGCCAGGATAGAGCTCGTGATCGTCTCCGCGGGGCTCCCCGTCGCCATAACGTGGCCCTCCTTGAGGACGATCACGGTATCCGCCAGGTTGATTGCGAACTGCGGGTCGTGCGTCGTAAAGAGCAGAGCGGTCCGCTCTCTGCGGAGGCGCCGGAGTAGCACCATGACCCGGGACTTGTTGCCGATGTCCAGGTGGGACGACGGCTCGTCCAGAAGCATTGCCTGAGGCGCCTGCGCTATTGCCCGCGCCAACAGGAGGAGCTGTCGCTCCCCCGCGCTCAAAACGGCGACGCTGCGCTGCGCAATGTGAGAGAGGCCGACCGTCACCAGGGCGGCGTCGGCGAGCCGGCGATCGTCCTCGCCGGGGAGATCCAGCGGGCCGAGGTGCGGCGTTCTACCAAGAAGGACGTACTCCTTCAGGCTGTAGTCGAAGGGCAGGTGCTCGTCTTGCGGCACCAGTGCCAGGGTTCTGCCGAGCTCGCGGCGGTGAAACTCCTGCACCGGCCGTCCCTGCACCAGGACGGTACCGTCCCGCGGTCGAAGCCAGCCAAGTCCGATCCTCAGCAGTGTCGTCTTGCCGACGCCGTTCGGCCCGAGGAGTGCAACGGCGCGCCCCGCATGGAGCGCGAAACTCACCCCCGTGAGCAGCCGCGACTGCGAGTGATACGCAAAGGCTATGTCCTGGTAGGCCACGATGGGCGTACTCATCGTCGGATCCTCACACTTCCGCGAAGGAGGAGGGTCCCGAAGAGGACCGAGCCGATCAGGGAAGTCACCACGCCGAGGGGTATCTCTCCGGCCAAGATCGTACGCGCAAGATCGTCGCAAAGCACCAGGAAGACGCCACCCAACAGAATGGCGGCGGGGACGCCGAAGCGGGTGTCCACCCGGAAGAGCCGCCGCGCTACGTGTGGCATGACCAGACCCACCCAGGAAATGACCCCGGCAATCGACACGGACACGGATGTCGCCACCGTCGCGGCGATCAGCAGAATGGCGCGATCCCGCGCCGGGGCAATTCCCAGACTGAAGGAAACCTCGTCCTCGAGGCTCAGTACGTTGACCCGCCACCGCATGAGATAGATCAGGGTCAGGGAAGGAATTGCAAATGGTACGATGATGACGAGGCGCTGCCAGGTCACGCCCGACAGCCCTCCGAGGAGCCAGAAAGTGATTTCAGGGAGTTCCTCGTACGGGTCCGCAGCGAACTTGATGACGCCCACACCACTCGAGAAGAGTGCGGATACCACAATACCGGCCAGAATGAGTCGCAGAATCCAGCCGCCGAAGCGGGCGTGCCGGGCCACCGTGTAGGACAGGATCAGCCCGGCGAAGCCGAAGACAGCGGAAAAGCCCTGGACCACTCCGGGCACGGCGCCGGCAACGAGGAAGGCAAGGGCGGCGCCGAAGGCGGCTCCCTGAGAGACACCGACTAAGCCCGGTTCCACCAGGGGGTTGCCGAAGAGGTGTTGCAGCACAAGCCCCCCTCCGGCCAGGGAGGCGCCCACAAGGAATGCGGCGAGCACTCGCGGAAGCCGAAGCGTGAGAAAGAGAGTGCGCCCAATGTCGTCCCGGAGCAACTCCCATGGCCACGTAAAGCCGGCCGTGGGGAAACGTCCGATGAAGAGGGAGAGGGCGACGATCACGATGGCCACGAACAGGAGCAGCCGGAGGCGCCGTACGGCGCGGGCGTCTTCGTGGCGCCCTTCGCCGTCGGAGGCGCCGCAGGAAGCTTCAGCGTCGCTCACGGGGCTGTCTCAATGTCACCTTCAAGCACCGGGAAGACGATCTCCCGTGTCTCCTCCCGGCTCATCCCGTACATGACCTCGAAGAACTCGTACACTGCGTCGGTCATGTCCAGATCCTCGAACTGCTCCGGGTGCAGGGTCTTTGCGAGCCATTGCAGCCCGAGGACCCACCGCACGTCCGGCTGGTCCCAGCTGTAGTAGTCAATGGGAAAGGCGTGGACGCGGTCGTTGCGGACGGCTTTGAGGGAGCGCCATCGCGAGTCCGACCTGATTCGGTCCACGACGTCCCGAATGTCGTTTCGGTATGAGACGACGAAGATCGTCTCGGGATTCCAGGTGAGGACCTGCTCGACGTTGACCGTCTGCCAGCCGCCGCCACCGACCTGGTCCGCCCATACGGGACGCGCCCCCGCCTGGTCGAGGAGGGTGGTCTGGATCCAGCCCCGGGGCGGCACGTTCACCGCCGCCTCGTTTCCCTGGAGTGCGTAGTACACAAAGAGCCCTGTCGGGCGTTCCGATGTCGAAACTGGACGGACGCGCTCGGTGACGAAGGAAACGCGACCGTCAATGTAGTCGACGATCTCACGTGCACGCTCCTCCGCCCCGTAGATGCGACCCAGGAGGGTGATATCCCGGGTGTAGTCCTCCGGCGTCTCCAGACGAAGATAGACCACCGGAATCCCGAGCCGCTCTACGGCGTCGCCGAGGCTTCCCTTCATGAAGTCCTTCATGAACACGACGTCCGGACGGGACGCTGCGACCTGCTCTGCTCCGGCGTTTCGCTCAAGTATCTGCTTGTCGGCGTAGGCGGAGTCGTAGGCGCGCAGGAAGTTGCCCTTACCCTGGTCGATTCGCGACACGGCAACCAGAGACGCCCGGGCGGAGGGAAAGGCGTAAATTGCATCCGCAACCATGAGAACGGCGCGGCCGGCCGCGGTAGCGCGTTCCGGATTGACGGGCACGGTTACCCGCCGGTCAAGAGCGTCGGTCACCGTAATCGTATCATTACCGGAGCTCTCTTGAGCTGCAACAGAGCCGGTCAGCAGCAATAGAACAATCAACGCAAGCAAACCTGTGTGACGAGTACGCAAAGCAGCCTCCTTAGGTGCGGTTGTCAAGTCGTTGGTACTCGGCCTGCGTGTCTATGTCTGCGCAGACCAACGGGTTGTCCACCTCGACAAGATGCACGGAATAGTGCCGGTGAATCTCCTGCATGGTCGCGGTGGGCGGGCTACTGAGAATGCGGGGAATGAGTTTTCTGCTCATGACCACCGGATGTCCCGGCCGCCCATGGCAGACCGGTCGTGCCACATCCGCAAAGCCGCCTTCCAGCACACTTTCGACGTCCGCAGTGTCGACGCCGGGCAGGTCTCCGGGCAAAACCGCAAAGCGCGCTGCCGTAACCTCCCGCACACCCCGCTGGATAGAGGTGAACATTCCGAGAGGGTACCAATCGTTAAACACCCGGTCAACGCCGCGCATGCCCGCGAGTAGCGTCGAAACGCGTTCGGCATCGTGTCCAAGCACGACGATGACCCGTGAGCTCACGGCGCGGGCAATCTCCACGACGGCCTGGACCACGCGGCGGTGCCTGTACGGTTGCAGTAGCTTGTTCCCGGCAAAGCGGCTGGAATAGCCGGCGGCCAGGACAATGGTCTCAACGCTGTGCTGCATCTATCATTCCACCCATTCCGCTTCTGTTGCTCGGTTGAAAACCGACGGATACGCCGGGAGCGCCATCAGACTCCTGCGGCGAGCCACCCGGCAAGACGTTCACGGAGGACCTGGAATACCCGCTCCCTCGTGTCGGCCGTCAGGTGGTAGACCTCACAGGCGGCCGGGGCAAAGGCGTCGCGAACTTCGTCCCGGAGCTCCGGTCGAACCACAACGACGGCGGCGGGGACGGAACCGGCGGCGCCGGGTGGAGCGGTACCTTCCACGTCCCCGTCGGCGGCCATGCGCTTCACCGCCTGAAAGGCCGGGAAGAACGCCTTGCGCATGCGGATCTCCAGCGGGCCTACCTCATCGAGGAACCACAGGCGCCGCTCCGCTCCGGGCGCTGTCGGTTCTGCCCGGAAGAGCGCATTGACCCGGTCGATGCACTCCCGGGAAAAGCGAAACGGCCCGACGGTCGGGCCCGTGAACGCCGCGGTCCTCCTTGCGGGATCGCCTTCCCGGACCCCGGTGTCGAGCGCCAGGGGCACACGTTCCTCCGTGGGGAAAAGGATGGCCGTACGTAGGGACCCGGATGCCATGGTAACGACTCCGGCCACAGACCCAGCGCCGTAGTCCCGCCGGATGGCGTCGGCCAGGCGGAGACACAGCGTGCTCTTGCCGACACCGCGATCCCCACTGAGAAGCACTACCGGAAGAGCCATCTGCCCGGTCTTCGATGCTGTTCGTCGAGGCGATAGACCATCTTCTTCGTTTGTTCCCTTCTATACATGGACGCGTCAAGATCCTGCCGTCGCCGGACGCCTGTCGCCACCGGACGCCGGTCCTCACCGGACG
>CAZUVX010000034.1:27825-30033 GCA_964623865.1 uncultured Spirochaetaceae bacterium
TCACCGGACGGCGGCACGGCGCGGGCGTGAAGACGCACGTGACGACCGGGTAACGCCCCTTCGCCTCCCGGGGGCTACTACTTGCCAAGCAGCTTGAGCATGTAGAGTTCGACGTAGCGTTGCAAGGGCTCGCGGCGCCTGATCTCGTTGAGCGCGTCCTTCTCGCACAGGTTCGCCGCCAGGGTGTGGATCCGGGCGCGGTCGGGCGGGTGGCTTCGCAAACCGGTCTTCATGCGGCGCAGGAAGTCCCTCACGAGGGCGTTCACGTCTTCCACGAGATTCTGTTTGGCCTGAGGATCTATGAGAGGGTTCCACTGATCGGCGAGACGCTGCAAGGTTTCGTCGACGCTGCGATTCGGTCCGGTGTACTCCTGTTGGAGCTTACGAACCGCCTTCTGGTACTGGATGCGGCCTGCACGACCGGCCACGGCTTCATTCTGAGAGCTCTTCGCGCCGGCGCCGTCACCGGCGCCGGCACCGCCGGAGCCGCCGCCTTGGAAACGGTCACCGGATCCCGCCTCGCCTGCGATTCGCATCTGCGCGGTTCCCGCCGCTGAAAACGCCTCAGCGGTCGTGCGAGGTACCGGGGTAACCGCGCCCCTGCCGGCTCGCCTACCGGCGTTATCCTTTCCCTTGCCCCGACCGGCGAAGAGGAACCGCAGAAGCTTCACGATTGCGTAGAGAAGCGGTACCGCCTGCCACACAGGCAGGGTAAGGCGGGCGTCATTGTAGATTTGCCGGCGGTTCAGCTCCAGGATTTCCACATAAGGTCTGGTGGTGCCGCTCCTGGTATCGACCAGCGATGTCATCTGGTGCTTGGCCGTTTCGGAGACCTCTTTGCCCTGGATGGCAGTGCTGATGATGTTGTAGTTGAGCAGCCCCATGAGAAGAGGGTCGCGTCGCCGGAGTTGCTCCTCCACATCGCGCTCGAAGATTTCATCATCGTTCATGGAAGCGACGCTTCTCTCGGAGCGCATAAGATCGGCCCAGGAGTTCAGGTAGAAGGCGTGGAGCTCCTGAGCGCGCTCCTTTCGGCGCCCCAGTACCAGGGAAGTAATGCGGCTCCGGGCGACGTAGTACTCGGTGTCGTTGGGCGCCTTGACACGGACGACGTCGGAAATGCCGGTATCCTTGTTCGGTGCGAGCCTGCTCGCGAGAAAGGCGTTGATCTGCGCTTTCGAGCAGCGCTTCGAGACCGGGACGCCCCGGGAATCGGTAATCTCATAAACGTCCGAGATGGTGTAAGCGTAGGGATCGCGATGGAAGCCGTTCTCGACGGCCTTCAGGGCGGCGTCAAGGTCTTTTGCCTGCTGCCGAATGGAGTTGTAGTGCACCGCAAAGTAGCCGAGGAGGTAGGCGGCCTGCGCGTAATCGTGATCGTCTGAAAGGGGCTCCGTCTTCTGGCCGAACTCCTTAATGATGACGGTGGAGAAGCTCGTCCACAAATGAAAGCTGAAGTCCGTGGGCGACGTTATGGTTTCCAGAGCGTCTTCCGGGGACGTCATTGCCTTATCGATCACTTCCTTCACGGCAATGCCGCGGTTGGGGAAGAAGCTCTTGAGGCGGCTCTGGACATAGCTCGCGTTCTGCGAGGTACGCAGGTAGTTGCGGATCTTCTGAAGGAGGAGCAGAGCGAAGGCCCTGCCGACGAGCTGTGCAGGTATGAGAAGGCTGCGGATACCGTCGGGAAAGAGGAGCCGCAGAATCAGGAGGGGTGACTCCGGTGGACTTCGGAGCACCTCAATGAAACTGCTCGTCACGTCGATGGGACGGACCAGTCCGGAGGGGACGGGAACCTCCATGGAGTCGTCCGACGGAAACGGGAGAATCGTCCGCTCCTTGACCCGGGCATACTCACGCTTCAGTTTTCGTACGAAGTACTCCGGATAGTAGACTCCCAGGATTCGACCGTCCCGGTACTCCACATCGCAACGGCTCTCCTTCTCGAGCTCAATGAGCCGCGCGGCGAGGAGGTTTTCCAGGTTTTCATCCAGGTCCTGAAGGCCGGGGTTTGATTCGAGGTGGTGTTCGACGTATCGGCGGGTGAAGCCGGAGAGGCGCTGAAAATCCGCGCGGGGATTGCCGGAACGCTCAGCATAGGCGTACAGGATGTTGGCAACGTCGTCTGCGTTCGACATGGTACATTCAGGTTCCGTCGGAAATCAGTATAGTCTCTTTTACTTGTCGGGAAAAGCCGCGAACTCTGTT
>CAZUVX010000035.1:0-4623 GCA_964623865.1 uncultured Spirochaetaceae bacterium
GCTCCACCCCGTCGTAGCCGATTGCCGCCAGAGTATCCAGGTTGCCCTCCATGCTTCCCTGGAAGGTCGCCGCGCTGAAGGCGGTCTGCTGGATTGAGAGAACGAGCGCCTGTTTCATCCCTTGTAGAACACGCCCACCTTGGGAAGCTCGTGGATGGACTTCCAGCCCGGTGAGAAGGGCTCCTTGCAGAAGGGTGCTACCTCTTCCTTGCTTCGCAGGGTGACCTTCTCCGGATCCGGCGTCGTCCCCGGAGGAAAAGCGGCGCGAATGTGATCGTGCACCATGGTGAGATATTTCAGGATTGCCGCGACGGGGCGCTTGGCCTTCTCGGGCTTCGCCTTGCTCGGAGTGCCCACGACACCTTCCGGTGTGGCGGCGCGCTCAATGGCAATGTGCCCCTCCCCTTCCGACCAGCGGTGCGGCCGCCGGTAGGGATCCACCGAGAGGTCGAAGTGGCCGTCCGGGAGGAACCCTTCGGGGCTCGCATCCTGCACGTATTCCATGTCGACCATGTCCGGGAAGAGGAGCTGCGCCACGGATGTCTCCGCCTCGGCGGCGTGGATGAAGTTCGACTCCAGGGAGTCGGGACGGTCCGTGACCATGAAGAACTCGCGAACGGCCCGATGCCAGTCGACGACCTGAACGACCGCCGGCAACTGGAAGCGCTTCATGAACTCCTGAATTGCGGCGACGAGCATCCACAGGTGACCGTGGTTGTTGACCAGGACCATCTTGCGATAGCCATCGTCCCAGAGTCCTGCCAGAACGTAGATCAACATTTCCTGCACCACTTCCTGCGGCACCATGACCGTTCCCGGCATCCCGAGGTGGTGGTGGGGGTGGCCGCCGAAGTTGAGTGGTGTGAAGGTCAGGTTGGTCTCGTGGCCCTGCTTCTTCGTATAGCGGCGCACCCCTTCGAGGATCTGCGTAACCATGAAGGTGTCCAGGCCTGTGTTCTGGTGCAGTCCGTGATTCTCCGTACAGCCGATGGGAATGAAGATGATATCGTTCTTGTTGCGCTTCTCGATCGCATGGGCCCGGGGGGTGTTCTGGATGTAGGTACCCGCGACGCCGTATTCCGACGGAGACGGAATCTCGTAATCCGCGAGGATCTGATCGATCTCCTTCTCGCTCGCGTCGAAGAGCTCCTTCTTCATTCGCCCGACTTCATTGTCCTCGAAGATGATTTCCGGGTACTGGGTCGTAAGCCATTTCTTTGCCATTCGTTTCCTCCTTCATCGGGCGGCCGGCCACCGCCGGGCGGCCGGCTCGCCAAGCCACCCCGCGGGCGGCCGGCCACCGCCGTGGGCCCTAATCCTCAGGGTGCAGTACGACCTTCAACGCCTTGCCGGCGCGAAGCATGTCCATTGCCTCGTGGACCTTCGACAGCGGCATTTGGTGGGAGACGATGCGCTCCAGGGGCAGCTTCCCGCTCTCCATGATCCGCGCAACTCTCTCGTAGGAGTACTTGCCGATGAAGGAGCCGTAGAGGATCACTTCCTTCTTCAGCAGATCCCCCACCGGCATCTGTGGGGTGACCGACTCGTCGTGGCCGAACTGCATGACCCGGCCGCCGGTGCGCACGAGCTTCACCGCCGTCGGCAGGAGGGGGCCTACCGCCTCCACGACGACGTCGGGCCCTTCACCCATGGTTGCCGCCACCGTTGACTCAAGCTCCTCAGGGGACACGACAATGTCCGCGCCAACGTCTCCGGCTGCCGCGCGCCGGTATTCCGAGGGCTCCGACACGATGATCTTGCTCGCCCCGTTCGCCGCCATGAGCGCCGTGAAGAGCAAGCCGATCGGACCGGCCCCGAGAATGACCACGTACTCTCCCGGCTGCACCTTCAGCTTGTTGGTGGCGTTCACCACGCACGCCAGGGGTTCCGCCAGCGCCCGGATGTGCGGGGGTACGTCGGGACTCACCTTGTAGAGCGATGTCTGCGGCGCCACGACGTAGCTGGTCATAGCCCCGTCGGAGAAGAGGCCGAGCGTGTCCGGGTGGCCGGGCTCGCCACTCGTGGCGTAGAGGTTGGTGCAGTGGTCGGGATAACCGCGGCGGCACTCTTCGCAGACGCCGCACCCCGGATGGGGATCTACCAGGACCGTCTCGCCAACCTCGAAGCCCGTCACGCCCGTGCCAACCTCTTCAATGCGTCCGGTGAACTCGTGCCCCTCAATGATACCCGCCTTCGCCGGATGTGCCGGGGGCACTTGGAGTATGTGCAGGTCCGTCCCGCAGATCCCGACCCCCTCCACCTTCAGCATCACCTGGTCGGCGCGAGTGAGGCTCGGCTTCGGCCTATCGGTCAGAGTAAGCTTTCCGGGTCCTTCGAAAACTGCCGCCTTCATGTGAACTGCTCCTTCGCATCGCGGCGCATCAAAGCCGCCGCCCTCCGCAACCGTTGGTCCGCGCATGCCGGCGCCCGCGCCGGCCGCCCTTTCAGCAGCGATACTGAAATCCACAGCCGCTTCAACTTAAACACCATTAAAGATACTACCATTAGACACCCGATCCGCGGCGCTGTCAAGGAGAACTGTGCACTCCGCGTTCGCCCTCGCTTGTTCGTCCGGCGCCCGCAATCTATAATGGCGCTTAAGCCTCACTTCTTCGGGAGCGCGCAATGCTTGACGGCATGGGCCGCCGGATCCGGGAGATCCGGAAGGAACAGAACCTCACCCTCAGAGACGTCGCCTCCATGGCGGGGCTGACGGAGAGCCTCATCAGCCAGATCGAAAACAGCAAGGCCAATCCCTCCATTGCGACCCTCCTCGCCATCTCCCGGGTACTGAACGTGCCGGTGGGCTCCTTCTTCGACACCAACCCCGATTCACCGAGCCCGGTGGTCCGCCGCAACGAGCGCTCCGTCGCGCACACGGCGAACGGCATCACCTACTACCTCCTCACCCCCAACCTGGAGGACAAGAGCCTGGAGGTCCTCTACAGCGAGTACGAGAAGAACGCCTCCACCGGCGACTTCATAACCCACGAAGGCATTGAGTGCGGCATTGTCCTGAAGGGCAAACTGCAGGTCGAGATCGGCGAAGAGAAATACATTTTGAACGATGGGGACAGCATCGTCATCGAGTCGACCAAGCCTCACCGCATCACGAACCTCTCCGAGTCGACGACCACCACCATCTGGATCGATTCGCCCGCCACGTTCTGACGCGCGACGCGGTGCGGTGCGCCGGCTCAACCGGAACGACCTGGAGGCAGAGACCGTCAACCTCGCGCTCGGGAGCCTCGAAGCCCCCGCTGCCGGGATCGAAGGGCGCAGATTCCGGCACGGATGCGTGTGACCTCCCGCCCCTGGTCAGGGGACTATGAGATGCATTCAAAGAAAAGCGGCTCGCCCCGTCGACGACGAAGCGAGCCGCGCACACACATCAGGGGCTAGCCCTTCAGTATTGCCTCTTTCACTGCCTCACCCATCTCATGGGTCTTCGTCTCGCCGCCCATGTCCCGGGTCTTGTACTTTCCGCTACCCAGGACATCACTCACCGCGCGATGGACATCCTTTGCCGCATCGGGTTGCTCCATGTGGTCCAGCATCATCCGCACACTCTCGATGGTCGCAATCGGGTTCACGATCGCCCGACCCGTGTACTTCGGCGCGGAGCCGTGGATCGGCTCGAACATGGACGGGTACTCCTTCTCCGGGTTCAGATTGGCGCCGGCCGCAAAACCCATGCCGCCCTGGATCATTGCTCCCAGGTCCGTGATGATATCGCCGAAGAGGTTCGAGGCCACCACCACGTCGAAGTAGTGCGGGTTCTTCACGAACCACATGGTGATCGCGTCCACCAGAGCCATGTCGGTCTTCACATCCGGGTAGTCCTTCGACACCTGCTTGTACACCGAGTCCCAGAACACCATGGAGTAGTTCAGGGCGTTCGACTTCGTACAGTTGGTCACCATGCCCACATGCTCGCCGGCGCCGCCCAGCTTCTTGCGCTCCCTCGCCAGGTCGAAGGCGTACCGCATCACCCGCTCGCACCCCTTCTGGGTGAAGTAGCCGGTTTGCGTGGCAAATCCGTCGGGGCGGCCCCACTTGTGGAACCCACCGGCCCCGGAATACTCACCTTCGGTGTTCTCCCGGACCACGACCATGTTCAAGGTCTCGGGGGTCACCCCTTTCACCGGCGTCTCAACCCCGGGAAAGATCGAGATGGGCCGCAAGTTCACGTACTGATCAAAGCCCTTGCGGATCGTCAGCAGCATGGTCAGGGAGATGTGATCGGCGACCTTGTTTGCATCTCCAATGCAACCCAGAAAGATGTTGTGGTAATCCTTCAGAGTATCCAGGGCATCCTCGGGCATCATCTCGCCGTTCTTCAAGTAGTAGTCACAGCTCCACTCAAACCAGTCCAGATCGAACTTCAGCGAGAACTTCTCACCCACAGCCTGCAGGATCTTCTCAGCCTCTTTGCTAATCTCCGGTCCGACCCCGTCTCCCGGGATCATGGCAATGCGATAGTGTTCCATGGCGACCATGATACAACGGGAACGAAAGGTATGCAAGTTAAAAGGTATTACCAATACTCTCCGGCACCGGGGGAGCAGCGGGGACGGAGCACCGGGGACGGAGGCGATGACGGCCTCTACCGGCCGTGCTTCT
>CAZUVX010000035.1:4723-19370 GCA_964623865.1 uncultured Spirochaetaceae bacterium
CGGGGACGGAGCACCGGGGACGGAGGCGATGACGGCCTCTACCGGCCGTGCTTCTCCCAGTGCGCCCCGAAGATCCGCTCCTCATCCGGCACCACCGGCTCAATGGGAACGGCAACCCAGGTGATGTTGAGAAAGTGCCTGTAGGTGATGTTCTCCGTGGTGATGTTGCCGCCCCAGGTCCCGCATCCGAGGGTCAGAGAGAACGGCATGCCGTTGTCGTAGTTTCCGCTGTTTGCGTAGCTCTGGGGCTGGCGCACCATGATGCGACTAACCGGAGCCTGGAGTGCAAGCTCCCGGATCCGTCCCTCGTCGGTCGTGTGGATCCCGCAGGAGTGGCCGTACCCGGAGAACCCGGTTATGCGGCGCACCAGGTCGATCGCCTCGGAGAAGTCGCCGTAGCGCCACAGGGTCAGGACCACCGAGAGCTTCTCCCCCGCAAAGGGATCGGAGCCGTCGGGGTTCTGCGCCTCCACCATGAGGAACTTCCTGTCGTCGGGAAGATCGATTCCCGCAAGCCCGGCAATGCGCGCCGCCGGCTGTGCCACGATCTCACGGTTCAGCTTGCCGTCGGGCCACATGACCGCCTGGAGCTTCGCCTTCTCGTGGTCGGTGCAGAGGTATCCCCCCTCGGCTTCGAGAGCCGTGAGCAGTGACTCGTAGATCTCTTTCTGGATGACCAGGGAGTTCTCGGAGGAGCAGCTCGTTGCGTTGTCGAAGCTCTTTCCCAGAAACACCTTGTGGGCGGCGTCGGCAATGTCCGCGGTCTCGTCGACAATGACGGTCGCGTTGCCGGCGCCGACGCCGTAGGCGGGAGTGCCGCTGGAGTAGGCGGCCTTCACCATGCCGGCGCCGCCGGTCGCCACCACCAGGTCGACCGCACTCATGAGTTCCCCGGTCAGCTCAATGGATGGCTCGGTGATGCACTGCACCAAGTCCTCCGGAGCGCCGATCCTCTTGAGGCCCTCCCGCAGATAGCGGGCGGCGAGGCAGGAACACTGCCTTCCTTTGGGGTGCGGCGCAAAGATAACGGCGTTCCGCCCTTTGAGGATCGAGAGGCCGTTGCAGCCCACGGATGAGGTCGGGTTTGTCACGGGGATCAAGGCTCCGACCACGCCGACCGGCTTTGCCACCTTCAGGAGCCCCTTCTCCGGGATCTCCTCAATAACGCCGCAGGTCTGTGCGTCCTGCAGATCGCGAAGGGTCCCGAGGATCTTCTTGCGATGCTTCAGGAGCTTGTCCTCGTAGACGCCCATGCCGGTCTCGTCGTAGGCGAGTTTCGCGCAAGCCTCGGCGTGATCCTCCCGGTAGACCTCCCACCCGGCGGCGGCGATCATCTCATCTACGCGCTCCTGACTCCACCCGGCAACCTGCGCCTGAGCAGCCCTTGCCCGGTCAATCATCTCCGTCATCTCTTTGGTATGTGCTTCCGCCGTTCCAGCCATGGTTCTCTCCTTGTGATCTGGGTGCGCCCCCGGCCCCTCCGCGGCCGCACCCGGCAGCGCCGCGAGCGGCGCGACCGCCGTCCTACACGTCCGGGTTCGGCAGCATGAATTCGCGAATCAGGGCGACCAGGTCGGCGTACCCGGCGTTGAACTGCCGCAGGGTGCGCACCGTCGCACCCAGGGTGTCGAAATCCTCGAGCCTCATGCCGTCGGGCTCGTACATCCTGTTGAAGTCGACGAACTTCTCCTTCAGCGCCGTGATCCGCGCCGGGTCGACCTCCTGCTCCATCCGGGACTCCACCACCATGCCGGAGCCGTTGAAGCGCTTCGCCCACTTGTAGGGAATGGTAAGGACCACGTCTCCGCCAATGAGTTGCGACCACTGGTAGTGGTTCCGATACGCCGCAGCCAGCAGTCGCGTCCGGTAACCGCGGTCCCGATAGATCCGGTAGGCATTCTTCATGACCGCGACGCCGGCCCACTCCAGGTTCTCCGGGTCGGTGATGATGTTGTCCTTGTCGGCAACCACCTTCAGCCAGTCATCGACGCGGCCCACCATGATGGTGCACACCGGCGCCATGGTCGAAGTGTCCGCTCCGGCCTTCTCCCGGCGCGCCAGGCCCCGGTCCACCGCCTCGGCAACGGCAATCGACTGCGCCACGCTGAAGGAGACCGTAGCGTTGACGTTCACGCCCTGCGCAGTGACTTCTTCAATTGCAGCGATCCCCGCCTTCGTTGCGGGAATTTTTACATGCACGTTCTCCGCAACAGTAGCGAAGTGCACCGCCTGGTCCACGATCCGATCGGTGTTCCGGTAGAGCTTCGGATCTGTCTGAATAGACAACCGCCCTTTGAGCCCACCGTGAGCATCGTACACAGGCTTCAGAAGCTTCGCGGCTCCTAGAGCCATCTGCTCGATCACGATCCAGGCGACCTCGTCCTCAGTCGCGCCAGGATTGTCCGCAATGATCCGCTTGATCCGGTCGGTCCAGAGCGGCATCTCCTTCTGCAGCACCTGGTATACAATGACCGGGTTGCTGGTTGCGCCGACGGCGCCGTGCTCAATGCCGTAGGTCAACTCCTCTATGGAACACGAGTCGTTCCAGTAGTCCGTCGGTGTCGTCTCCGCCATCTCATGCAGCGCACTCTTGTAATTCTGCTTCACCACTTCTCGCCCCCTTTGTCCGAGGATCTGCTCGGCCGGCACGCTCCTGTACGCTCCTGTGGACCGGCCCCTGTGGGCGGGCCCGTCCTGGATCCGCCCGTCCTGGATCCGCCCGTCGCAGGCCCGCCGGTCGGAGGCCCTCCAATCGTGGCCCCGCCGCCGGACGGCGCGCACAAGCGGGCCCTCCGTCCCCAGAACATCCTAATATCAGACAAACTAACCATAGCACGATGACGACGGCCCGGCAAGGGGAAATCTCACGGCGGTTGCACCTACTCGGCGAGGGGGCGTTGCATCGCGGCGACGCCGTAGGTGGGAGTGCCGCTGGAGTAGGCGGCCTTCACCGCGCCGGCGCCGCGCCGGCGCCGCGACTCCGCCGGAGGAGGTGGCGCCGGAGAGGGGCGGCCTCGGCGTCAGCTCACCGAGAGAAGGCGCCGAATGCGGTCGAAGTGGGAGGCGTGGCGCTCAATCGCCGCTTCAGCGGACCGTGTACGGACCGCGGCGACCATCTCTTCGTGGTCCGTTGCCACTTCCATGAGGTTGCGCACCGCCTTGTAGGATACCTGGATTTCCAGGCGCATAAACGAGTGGAGCGTCTCGTAAAGCTCGGCAAAGAGGCGATTCCCCGAGGCGCGGAAGACGAGCCCGTGGAACTCGTAGTCCCCCTCCACCACCGCGCCGCTGTCGCTCCGCTCCGCGGCGTCGCGAATCTCCTCGACGACGGTCGCCATTCGGTCGATCGTTTCCTGCGCCTCGACCTTCCCGGCGTGGTAGTCCCGTACCAGACGGGCGAAGGAGGCGCGCTCGATCACTTCCCGGAGCTGGAAGACATCCTTTAGATCATCGTTTCCCAGAAGGACCGCCCAGGATATGGCCTCTGCGGAGATGTTGGCGCGATCCCTCACGAAGGTTCCCTTGGCGGCCTTCGCCTCGAGCACACCCAGGTGCTCGAAGACCTTCACCGCCTCTCGCACCGTGGATCTTCCTACCCCGAAGAGTCGCGAGAGCTCCAGCTCGGTGGGTATTCGGTCTCCCGGGCGGTAGTTGCCGGCGGCAATGAGCTCGCGCATGCGCCGCATGACCTCCGAGACGACGGTCCGTTTGGTTACGACGCGGAAGTCCGCCGGTGCCGGGGAGCCGCCGATCTGATCTGGGATGCCGGTATCACTGGTCGACATGTCGCTCATTTCGCCGTCCGTCGCGGTCACTCCGTCACTGTCGGTGGCGCCAACGGAAGAGCTTGATCACCCCGGCAAAGAGAAAGCCCAGCCCCATGGCAAGACCTATCCCGAAACCAATGATCCCGAAGACCGGAATCCCGGAGATCTTCGGCTCAATGTCCGCCAGAACCACAAGCGAGGAGCTTATCAGTAATGCGGACAAAACCAAACCGAAAACCATACGGAAACCTACCTTGTCGTAGGTCTCCCGAACCGCATCGAGCTCCGGCGCGTGCACCTCGAACTCACGGTCTTGCAGGACGCGTTGAAGATCCCGAACGAGCTCCGGGGCGTCCAGCAGCACTTCCGACCAGTTCAGACCGGAGAGCAGGACGCGATTGCCGGTGCGGCCGGATGCCAGCTGGTTCGCCCAGATCTTCGGAGAGAAGTTCCTCAGATACTCCAGGAGCTGGAACTCCGGGTCCAGTCCGGATCCGATGGACTGGAGGCTTCCCATCACCTTGGCCACGTAGATGAGCCGCGGCGGCAGCTTCACCCCGAAGGAGATGATCATCTGGAGGAGGTCCATCAAGGCCCCGGCTACATCAATGTACTCCAGCGGCCGATTGAGATGGGACTCAATGTAATCGTGAACGTGCGCCTGGAAGCGTTGCTTGTTGACCTTGCCCTCCGCACCGCCGAGACGGAGCAGGGAGCGAGAAACCAGCATGGCGTCGAGCCGGGCCAGACCGAGCATCATGTAGTTGAGGTTCTCCACCTCGTAGGGCCTAAGACTGTAGACCATCCCGAAGTCGAGAAAACAGATGATGTTTCCCTCGAGAACCATGAAGTTGCCGGGGTGAGGATCTGCGTGGAAGTAGCCGTTGATGAAGAGCTGGGACATGATGAAGTCCGCGGTGCGCAGATTCACCACGGACTTGTCGAAGCGTTCACTTTCGCCTTCAATGACCGCGGATACCTTCTGGCCGTGAATGAACTCGAGAACGAGCATATCCCGTGTTGTGTAGTTGGAGTACACTCGCGGTACGTAGACGGTCTTGTCGCCCTCGTAATCCGCCCGGAACTTCTTCACCGCCAGAGACTCTTCGACGAAGTCGAGCTCCCGTAGCATCTGGCGCTCGAACTCCTCGACGATCTCCTTTGCCTTGATGACCCGGAAGTAATCGGTGTTGTGGTCCACGAAGCTCGCCAGCTGATGCATGATCTGAATGTCCGCTTCGATCTGGGCGTCAATGCCGGGCCGTTTGATCTTCACCGCAACCGTCTCCCCGGTAGGCAAGATCGCCCTGTGGACCTGGGCAAGGGAAGCCGCCGCCTCGGGCTCCTCGTTGAAGAAGATGAACGCATCTTCCAGGGAGCGTCCGAGGTTCGCCTCGACTAGTCGCCTGGCGGTCGCCGTGGGAAAGGGCGGGACCTTGTCCTGAAGCTTCTCCATCTCCCGGATGACGGCGGGAGGGAGAATGTCTTTGCGGTCACTCAGGATCTGGCCGAACTTAATGAAGGTGGGGCCGAGCTCTACGAGCGCCTCCCTGAGGCGCTCGCCGAAGCTCCGGCGAATGAGTCGCAATGAAGCGGGGCGCCGCGGTGTGACACGCCGGACAACCCGACGCAATAGCGGTCTATGGCTTGCAAACTCAGCAAAGCCGTACTTCGCGAGGACTGAGAAAATCTCCAGGTAGCGCCCAGCTACGCCGTGTCGTCTGCCCCGTCTCAATGCGATGGTAGATATCCTGTTTTCTCGATCTACTGCTTGTCAAGCTTCTTCTCGAGTTCGTTAATCTTCTTTATCAGCTTTTCGAAATCGTCCTTCTTGGGGATACCCATATCATCCAGATAGCCCTGCAGCCGATTCTGGATCATGGTGTCAAGCTCCGTACGAGTCTGCTCCGACTGCTTGGAGAGGTCTTCGGCGAACCGCTTACCCTCCTCCTCGGTCATCTCGTACTGATGAGCAATTTGCTTGGCAAACTCCTGAATCTTCTCCTGCGTGCGGAGAGCCAGTCCAAGTCCTACGTGCAGGCCTTCCTGGAACAGATTACGTTGCTGTGCCATTAGTAAACTCCTTTCTTCGCGATGTTGCGCTTTCCCTTAGTTTACTCAGAAGCCCCACCTACCGTCCAATGGACGCAGCCGGCGCATCCCGCGGCCGGCTCCCACGAAACGTACCCTCCTGCAGCATCCGTAGGTCCGTCGTTGCCGTCGCTCGCACCGAAGAGCAGATAGATACCGGCGTCCTCGGGGCGCATCCTCGCAAGAGCCGCAAGGAGGCCCAGATGGTTGGAGCCGATGATCATGTTAACCGCCCGATCAAACACCGGGTCTCCCGGTTTGGGTGTCTCGGGGCCCTCATCCAGATGTCGCAGGACCGACTCAGAACCGCGATCCCGCAGGATCTCCTCCACCGCCAGGGCCATCCGCGCCGAAGCCTTGCCGAACCCCAGAACGATGATCTCCGCAAACTGGTCCAGATCCACAGTCTCCCGGCGCTCCTCCGTGGCGATGGTGAGGTGATTCCCATCGTGAGAGAGGCAGGAGCGTATCATGGTGTACGGGTCCACCCGGTCCAGTGCGGCTCGAAAGATGGCATTCAGATCTGCAAAGGGCTTCTTATCAAGAATGGAAGACATGCCCGTATGGTAGCACGACGAGGGGAGTCCGCGGGACTCTCACCAATTGCGCTTCTTCCACCTCGGCTTCCGTGCTACTCTGAACGGGTGTTTGCCGCCGCGCTCACACCCTATTGGCCGCTGCTCGTCAGCCTGCCCTTCGCCGTCGTCGACTGGGTCGCTGCAGGCAGGGGCTTGAAGCGCCTCGAGTACGTCTTCAAGCCCCTCACCATGGGAGTGATCATTGCCGCGGTGGTCCATTTCTTTCCGGTCATTGCCTCGCCGTGGTACCGCGCCTGGTTCCTCGGCGCCTTCACCCTCTCCTTCGGCGGCGACGTCTTCCTGATGCTCGAGGGGGAGCGGGCCTTCCGGGCGGGCCTGGCGAGCTTCCTCATGGCGCAGCTCGTCTTCATCGTCGGCTTCAATCAGACTCTCCCGCCGGTCGCAAGCGTCTACATACTGGTGCCCGTCGGCATTATCGCCGCGCACTACTTCGCCCGTCTGGCACCGAAGCTCCGCGAGGGTGGTCGGGGCGCTCTCGTCGTGCCGGTCGCCCTCTACAGCATCGTCCTGTCCCTCATGTTCTACTCCGCCCTGGCGACCCTCATGCGCGGGGACTGGCCCCTCCACCGCGCCGTCGTCGCCGCGGTAGGCGGCTTCCTCTTCTTCATGTCCGATTCAGTCCTGGCCTGGCACCGCCTGGTGCGTCCCCTGCGCGGAGGCTCCGTGGTGATTCATGTGACCTACCACCTTGCCCAGATGTTGCTTGCCCTCTCCATCATGACCTGGTAGGGCGCATCGAGGCGCTTGCGGATCTTGAGTTCCTGGGCGTGCCGATGCCGACGGCCCGAGCAGTAGAGCCTTCGCTCACAGCTCCCGCACCTGCGACGCGAAGTCAACGCGCAGCCGCTCGCCGGCGGCCTCCACTACGATCTCTCCCGGCGGAAAGGCGGCCGTAACGTGGCGATTGGCGTAGCGCGGATAGTCCCGCGTCGCAATCGGCGTCCCGTCCAGGGTGGGAGTCCCCCACCAACCGACTCTCAGGCGCCCGACCGCGGGATGTCGATAGTCCACGTCGAGGCCGTGGTGGGAGATGGACGCGGTCGTTCGACTCCTGATGAACCCGTCGAAGCCGCCGTCGACCGAGGAGGAGCCGATCTCCAGGATCCACACATTCGCCCGACCCGGTGCAATGACCTCGCGCCCCGCATCCGGCCCTTCCGTCTTCCGACGGTAACCGTTCCGGGAGTAGAGGGCGACGTAGCCCTCTCCCAGGCGCCCGAAGATCCAGGCACCCCGCCCTCCGGCCCGTACCCGCCGGCGGGCGCTACCCGCGTTCCTGCCGGCGCCGCCCGCCGGCCCTTCGTGTACCGCTTCGCGCACCTCGTCGAATGCGTCGGCGGGGAACCAGGCGTGCGTGAAGAAGAGCTTGTTGGTCATGTAGAGACCCGGGGCGCGGGAGGCGCGGTAGACCGCCACCGCCACGGGGCCGACTTGCACCGCCCTGGGGAGGGTTCCGGAACCGACCCAGTAACCGCCGCTGGTGTTCTCCTCGTGGCCGGGATGCGTCGGAAAGACGACCGCCGTCGGCGAGAGAGTCGCCTGGAGGATGTGCTGCTGATCGCCACCGTAGCCGCGCTTCCAGTCCTGAGCGGTGGAGAGCATGGCCTCGGGAGTGCGATAGGTGAGGATGTTCACCTCCTCACGGGTGTTCCGGGTAATGTCCCTCTCCACCGCCCGCGCCAGGAGCGGCAGAAGCCCGGTGCGACGCAGAAGCTGGATCAGCTTCTTGTTCCGCCCGAATGGACCGAAGAAGGCGTTTTCCCACCAGCCGAAGCGGTCGAAGAGATCCATGATCTGCATGATGTTCTTCGGATGACTGTATGCCTCCAGTGACAGGAGCACCATTGCGCTCTCCACGTCCCCGGGCCGGGTTGAAAGGCCCCAGCGGCTCGCCTCGGCAATGCGGATCCCGGCGCGCTGGCGGTTCTCAATAGTGGTGCCGAGATTGTTGGCGATTGCGTAGATCGCCGGCGGCAGTCGATACGTCGAAAGGGCCAGAGATACGGCGCTCATGTTGTCGCGCCCGGCGAAGACCCCCATCCCGAACATGAGCTTCGTGGTGTCCGTCGTCGACTCCAGGCGCGCGTCCCGCTTCTCATCGGCATAACTGCGCCCGTGGGTGGAGCCGAAGACGCCGTGGAAGGTATTCAGAGCCATGTCCAGGAAGATGAGATCCAGCACGATTGCCGACTTCGTTACGATCTCTTCGTCATCGGCGAAGTCGATGAGATTGGTCAGGGCCGTAATGTCTTCGTCGTAGTAGACGTGGGAGAGCCACTCGCTGAAGCCCGTCTTGTAGCGAAGCTCCAGCCACCGCAAGATCCGCGGCCGCGCCCGGTCCGCCTTCTCGCGGCCGGTCTCGCCGGTGTTGGAGAAGCGCTCCTCCGGAAAGAGCCGCCCCGCCAGGAAGGCGTTGGCGGCAAACATGATCTGGTGGTTCTCCGTCCAGGTGCAGAGCGAGTCCGTGCCGGGCTCTTCGGGGTGATACTTGAAGTCGAGGACGGTGCGCTTCATCCGGCCACGGAGCTCCTGCGAGAGGAGCCCGCTGCCGGGGAACTGGTACAGCGCCCGGACGATCCCGAGCATGACGAAGTCGGAGCAGTCGATGCGCCGGTCAATGTAGTCCAGGGCCGCGAGGAAGATGCCGTCGTGAACCGGCCCCACCCCCCGGTGCAGCCGCACCAGTTCGGCGAAGTGGCCCTTTATGCCGTGGGGCGCCGGATTGCGGAGCCAGAAGTCGAAGAGGGCTGCCCGGCGCTCCTCGTAGGTCGCCGCGAAGGGTTCCCAAGCGTAGGCGTCCGGGGCGACCGCGGCGGGATACCCCGGCGGGGGCGACCCCACCCGCCCCAGCCTGAAGTCGGTGACGCTCGAGGTCTGATCCGTACCCGGTTCGAAGGTCGACGCCTCGCCCTCCCGATCGCGGTTGCTCATGCCCGCCCTCCGTCGTCGCCTCCCTCCTCGCCTGCCTCGTCGCCTCCCTCCTCGCCTGCCTCGTGGGCGCCGCCGGTTTCGCGTTCCGGGCCGGAGCGGGTGCCGTTGCGCGGCTCCTTACCCTGTACGCCCAGAATGGCCTTCAGCTCCCGTTCGGTCTCCCGATCGACCGAGACCGCCGGCAGATTTCCCTCGATCTCATGGACACTGGTACCCCGCCGGGCTGCCAGAAAGGCCTTCAGGCGGTCGTGGACCTGCGGCGAGAGGGGGTACCGCAGCGCTACGATCAGGGCCGCCCCCAGAAAGAGGACCGGCGCCACCGCAAAGATGTAGCGGAGAATGAGAATGAACCCCGGCGCCTGCGGCATTGGAACGTTCTGCGGAATACCGTCGATGATGCGCTCCACCGGCTGCTGATATCCCGCGAGGGCCAGCCCCTGGGAGAGAGCAAAGACGCCGATTGCCGAGGCGAGCTTCCGTGAGAAGGTCAGGAGGCCCGAGTAGATCCCTTCCCGACGCCGCCCGGTGAGAAGCTCGTCGACATCCGGCATGTCCGGAAACATCGAATACAGCATGACCACGATACCCCCGGTGGCAACTCCGACGACCGCCGCGAATATGTAAACGAGGGCGCCGGGTTGGCCGGGGCCCAGGAGGAAGCTCACCGGCATGGTCACCAGCCAGATAACGAGGGCCAGAACGTAGCCGGCGCGCTTGCCCGTTTGTCGGCTGAACCAGGCGTAGAAGGGAATGGCTGCGAGCTGTGCAACCAGGAGCGTCCCAAGGACGTACTGGGTCTCGCCTCCGCGATCGAGGTAGTGGGTCATGAAGTAGATGACGACCGAGTTGAGGATATCGATGGCTACGAAGGCGAGTACGTACATCAGAAGTACCCGGACGAAAGGCGAGTTACGGAAGGGCTCCACCAGCATCTTCCGGAAGGAGAAGGGCGCAGTTTCTCTCTGAAACTCCTCTCGCTCCCGGGTGGCAAAGAATACTGCAATGAAGGGTAGCGCGAAGAAGATGCCGAAGAACGCGCCCATGGCCACGAAGCCCTCCCGCTGAGTCGGAAAGCGCTGGACGATCTCCAGGGGAAGCACCGCACAGAGTACCGATGAGATGGATGAGAAGACAATGCGGAACGCCGAGATAGAGGTCCGCTCGTTGTAGTCCAGGGTCAGCTCCGAGGCGAGGGCGTTGTACGGAATCATGACCATGGTGATGACGGTGGAGAAGAAGAGGTAGCTTATCAAGGCAATGAAGAAGCGCCCCATCTCCGTCTCGAGACCGCTTGGGTACCAGAGCAGCGTAAAGGAGGCGAATACCAGGAGTATCCCGGCGAGCATGTAGGGCCGCCTCCGGCCCCAGCGCGTGCGGGTTCGGTCGGAGATCACCCCCATGAGAGGATCGCTCACGGCGTCCCAGACGCGGCTGATCAGGACGACGAATCCCGCCAGCGACGGATTGATACGCACAACGTCCGTGAGGAAGAAGAGGTAGTAGGACCCCACCACGATGAGAGCGCCGCCTCCGTAAAAGTCGCCGATCCCGAATCCCGCCTTCCGCCAGAATCCCAGCTTGTGCTCGCCGCGATCCTCGCGAGGCGCCACACCTTCGACAGTGCTCATGCAGGTACCTCCTGGGTTCGACCGGTCTCGGCCGCATGGTAGAGTGCGTGAACGACGCGAAGCGTCGCAAGTGCGTCCCGGGCGGCGCAGAGATACGCGGGCCCCCCGGCGATCCAGCGCCGGAACCCTTCCAGACTACGGAAGGTGGGATGCAGCCCCGGCGCCGCCGGACGCACCCGGGGCAGCGAACATCCGTGGACACGGAGCCGTCCTCCTACGGCGTACTCGGCGCTACCAAGGGAACCGTATATCTCAATGCGTAGGGGCTGCTCCGGATGTACCGACATGGTGCTTGCAATCTGGATGACCCCGCCCCGGGCGAGCTCCACAATGCCGACGGCCAGATCCTCCACCTCTCCGGCGGCGGGTCGCGTCGTGCGTGTTACGGCGTGGGCGCCGGTGGCGTGATCATCTGCAATCCAGAGCGCCGCATCGAGAAGGTGGCTTCCCTGGGTGATCAGCGTTCCCCCGCCGGCCCGGCTCTTCGATGCGTGCCAGGAGGAGTGCGTGAAGTACCCGTCGTCGCGGTTCCACGGCACCAGGGCGCGGATCAGCCGGAGATCCCCGAAGGCGCCGCTCCGCACCCCCGCCGCCAGACGGCCGATCCTCGGGTCGTAGCGGTACTGGTAGTTAATGCCGATCCTGACGCCCCGGCGCTCCGAGAGCTCCACGATCCGACGTCCGGACTCGACGCCGTGTGCCAGCGGTTTCTCACAGAGCATGGGGAGCCCGGCTGCGGCGACCTCTCGGCACAGGGGCTCGTGCAGGTCGTGGGGCACGCCCAGGTGCACGGCGTCCGCAGTCACGCGTTCCAGGGCTTCCTGCAGGGACGTGAACGCCCGGGCATGCGGTCGTCCCGCCGTGCGGAGTTGCTCCTCGGTGCGTGATCGCCCGCCGGTGCGGGGGTGCCCGCCGCCGTGCGTGCCGCCCGGGGGGCGGTCGTCCCCGTCCTGCGCCAGCCTCGCGAACACCTGCGAGCGACGGCGCCAGCCGAGGGGCCCCATACCGAGGAGCCACTCCGCTTTGCGAATATCCGGATCCACTGCCGCGACGATCCGCAAACGGCGGTTGAACCAGCTTGCGAGCTTCACGTCGGCGCCGACATCGCCGCAACCCACAACGATGAGCCGCATTACCTCTCGTCTCCCGGCAAGTCCATGCTGCCCGCCACACCGGCAACGCGGCGAAGCTCTTCGGCGATCAGGGTGCGGATTGCGGGCACGCCGAACGTCTCGGCGTTGTGACCGAGGGTCACGACGGCAACACGACCGCCTCCGTGCCGGCGCTCCCAGCACACCGGCTCCTCATCGACGATCTCCTCCCGGCCGGGGCTCACCCCGACGTAGCGCACCCGGACATCCCCGGACACCTTCACCCGGTAGAGCTCGTCGGTGAGGCGTATCGGTGTCACATCCGCGACGCCGCGCCGGAGACCCGGCCTCTCCGTTGCCGCGGGGTAGACAAGTACCGGACCGGGCTTGTCGTGGCCGACGAAGGAGCCCCCAATGAGCTCCGCGTAGGCGGTGTGGCGCTTGAAGCTCGCTACGGCGCCGTGAACGGCAAGCAGGCCCCCGCCGTTGGAGACGTACTGCGCCAGCGCCTCCACCGCCCCATCCGGTGGGGTCTTCTCGTGAAAGAAGAGCACTACCGTCGCCGTTGTCCGCGGATCCAGATCGAGCAGTCGATCCAATCGGGAGGCGACCTCGAAGGGTGGAAGCTCCAGGTCCGCGTCATTCCGGCCGGCGGCGCCCGGCGGCGGCGTCGCCGACGCTGTACCCACCGCGCCCTCACCGGTGACCAGCCCGGGTACCGCCTCTTCGGCCAGGAGGGCGCGGAGACGCCGCCGCGCCGCCGGAGACGGGTGCACAATACCCTTGGATACGAACAACACGCCTTGCTGCATCTCAGATCACCTCATTCCGGGACCGGACATCATGTCCCCCGGCGCGCTGATGTTATCACGGTTCCAGGGGAGGGACCTGGACCACCCTGCCCTCCCGGTGACTCAGCTCGCCGAGCTCCGCCAGCTGCACGCCCTTTGCTCCCTCCAGAAGCGTCCACGGGAACGGCTCATCCGCGACCAGGTGCCGCAGAAAGAGCTCCCACTGCATTCGGAACGCATTCTTCTTAGGGACCCGGGTCGGCATGGTCGCCCAGTCCTCGTAGTAGTCAATGGGACTCGGCACGTCGGGGTTCCACACCGGCATCGGGGTCTGGGCGTCGTGCTGGATTCGGCACTCCCGAAGGCCCGCCACCGCGGAGCCTTCCGTGCCGTCCACCTGCAGGGTGAGCAGATCGTCCCGGCGCACCCGGGTAGCCCAGCTCGAGTTGAACTGGCAGATGACTCCACCCTCCAGCTGGAAGATGGCGTAGGCGGCATCGTCTGCCGTGCAGAAATAGCGGTCCCCGTTCTCGTCAATCCGTTCAGGAATGTGCGTGGCGGCAACAGCGCTCAGGGACCTGACCCCGCCGAAGAGGTTGTCCATGAGGTAGCGCCAGTGGCAGAACATGTCGAGCATCAGACCCCCGCCCTCCTCCCGGCGGTAGTTCCAGGATGGGCGCTGCGCGGGCTCGTGCACGCCGTCGAAGACCCAGTAGCCGAACTCGCCGCGGACCGAAAGGATGCGCCCGAAGAAGCCCGTGTCTATGAGGTACTTCAGCTTGACCAGGCCCGGCAGCCAGAGCTTGTCCTGGACGACGCCGTTCTTCACGCCCACCTCCGCCGCAAGGCGGTGCAGTCGGAGGGCCGTCTCCGTGTCCGACGCGACAGGCTTTTCGCAGTACACCGCCTTGCCTGCCCGGATGGCCGCGGCCACACCGCGCTCCCGGACCTGGGTAGCGGTGGCATCGAAGTAGATCTCCGTGGATGTGTCCTCCAGAGCGGCATCCAGGTCGGTCGTGTACTCGAGCTCCCCGTGCTCCGGTGCGAGCTCGGCAACCAGACGCTCGAGCTTGCGCCGGTTCCGGCCCAGCAGCACCGGCACCGGCATAATGGCTTCGCCTGCGGCCACCCCGGCCCGCACCCCGCCGTCACGCCGGATCGCCAGAATGCCCCTCAAGAGGTGCTGGTTCCGACCCATCCGCCCGGTCACGCCGTTCATGATGATTCTCACTTCCCGCACCGTCACCCCTCCTCGGTTTGGCATTCGGACGCGAACGGCCCGGATGCGCGTCCCTACACCGAATCTCGGCACGCCTGAGCGATCAAGGCGAGCCATTCCGCCTGATCCAGGCTCCAGTACTGCCGCGAGAGTATCTCCACCTCAATGAATCCTTCAAACCCCGCCGTGTCGACCCATTGCCGCACCTGCGGCAGGTCAATGCAGCCCTCTCCCATGAGTCCGCGATCCAAGAGGAGATCCTCCGTCGGCACCTTCCAGTCCGACACGTGGAAGGCTCCCAGAAGCCCCTCCTCCCCGGCGCGCCGGATCTCATCCTCCAGGCGGGGATCCCACCAGAGGTGATAGGCGTCCACGACGGTGCAGACGGTGCGAAGCGGGAGGGGCCTGGGAGTGGTTGTTCCGGCACCGGCCGCACCCCCGCCGCCGTTTACGGCTCCGCCTCCTCCCTCGAGAGCCATATCCACGGCGTCGGTCAGGGTGTTCACGGCGCTCCGCGTATCCGCGTACAT
>CAZUVX010000035.1:19470-29559 GCA_964623865.1 uncultured Spirochaetaceae bacterium
CCATATCCACGGCGTCGGTCAGGGTGTTCACGGCGCTCCGCGTATCCGCGTACATGGGGTGGAGGGGCTCAATGCCCAGGTGCACGCCGGCGGCGGCAGCTTCCGGGGCCAACTCCGTCACGGCGTCCGTGATCTGCCTGCGGCTCTCCGCCAGGCTCTGACGCGGGTCGGCGCCGCAGACCAGAACGATGAGGGGCAGCTCCAGCTCGGCGGCTTCCGCAATGCAGCGGCGGTTCTCCTCCAGCGCCTTCGCACGGCCGTGAGCATCGGCACCGGCAAAGAAGCCGCCCCGGACCAGGCTCACACCGGCAAGACCGGCCTCCCGAATCTGCCTCCGGACCGCCTCAAGACGACGGCCCTCGAGAGCCTCCCGCCAGACCGAGATGCCGCCGAAGCCGGCCCGGGCGTAGGCATCCATGGCGGTCTCTATGGGCCAGGGCCTGGTAGTCACGGTGTGGAGGGCGAAGCGGCGCAAGGCGTCAACCCCGGGGGGGCGTGCGTAGCCGGCAACAGGCCGGGATCGTGGGGCCGCCATCAGCGCGGCGGCCCCTCGGCCGGGCCGACGTCGAAGAAGCGCTGCGCTCCGACGCCCTCGTGCTCACGCTTCAACATGACCGCGAGCTCCAGGAGGTGATAGTCCCCCCACATGCAGGACTCGCCGTGAGGCACCTCGCCGTCCGGCGGCAGGTAGTCCCAGCCGTTGGGCCGGTGGTAGATCGTGTGGAGGAGAATGCCCTGGTGCCGGCCGGCGGTGCTCAGGTAGGGCTCGCCGAAGAGGGTGTCCGCACAGACCAGCGCGGCGCAGCGGTAGTCCCGGCCGCGCTCACGAATCTCAACCACGTGGTACTTCTTCGCACCATCTCCATTCAGGTCGATGCCTACGGCAGCCAGCCGCTCGGCGTGAGCATCCAGGTAGGTGCCGAGTCTCCACAGGCCCTGGGCGCCAATCGCCGCCGCAGAGCTGTCGACAGGCTCGTACTGATTGAAGGGGTCCGCCGGACGGTTCAGGTAATCCCCGAGCTTCGCCAGACCCGGCGCACCGGTGTCCCAATAGGGCACCCCGTCGGTGGGCGTGTTCGCCAGGAAGAAGTCGGCCGTGGCGCAGGCGGCTCGGAGGAAGGCGGCTTCCACGACGGTTCGGTCGGTGAGGTCCGGTGATCCTGTGCGGCCGCCCGACGACCCGCGGACCCCAGGCGGCTCCTGCGCCGGCACCGCAAAGTCCGCGTCCGGAACGGTTGCAAGCCACTCCAACTCCTCCGCGAAGCCCGAGACGATCCACGCAAGACCGCGGGTCCATGTGGTGAAGGGGGCGTATCCCTGCTGCGTGCTCGGGCAACGATACACGCCGTTGTTCACGTTGAAGATGGACTCGTGAACGGTGCGGCCCCTGACATCGTAAATGTCACGGCCGTTGCCGTAGTAGACGTTGTACGTCGCCGTTGCGAGTGCGTGCTGCAGGAGCCGCCGCAGAAGGGAGATTCGCGCATCCTGCTCCCCCATGAGGACGTGACCGAGCTGGTGCCCCAGAGCCGGCGCGCGCATGGATCGGATGGTATCCGAGAACAGAGAGTGCGGCCCGTTGAAGCTCGGCACGAAACCCAGACCGTCGGCGAGAGGGGTCCACCGACTCGCCTGGACGGCGCCGCTCAGCTTCAGTGCCAGGCGATAGAAGTCGGCCTGCCGGACGGAGCCCTCGATTCTTCCTTCGGCCATGAGGCGCAGGAGGTTGCCGTAGGTGCTGACGTTGTTGAAGCCGTGGTCGTGGACGCCGGTGTGGGTGACATGCGTTGCCATGTGACGGAGCGTGCCCTCCCGGCCGTAGTCGAGCATCTCCCGGTCGCCGATGGCGTCGGAGCGATGGAGGGCGTTGCCAAACTGGACGCCCTGCGTCCACTCGGTCCAGCCGCGGGTGGTGTATTCGCCGGCGCGCGTGTAGACCGGCGCACCGCGCTCAGGGGACCAGGCGTTGCGCAGGAGGGTCGTGGCCCGCGTGGCCGCCTCGAAGACGCGGGGCAGCTTCGGCGCGACTTCATCCAGGGTGGGCGCATTCTTGACGTCGATCACGGCAATCCTCCTTACAGGCGCGAGATCTTGAAGCCGCCGTCGGCGTGGATCACCGCCCCCGTGGAGAAGGGAAAGTCTCCACTCATGAGACTTCGCACCATCCGGCCGATGTCACTCGGCCGGCCCCACCGGCGCTGCGGCACCACGCCCTCTCCAATCAACCGTGAGTACTTCTCCTGGACGCCGGCGGTCATATCGGTTTCCATGATGCCCGGGCGCACGTCGTAGACGTTGATGCCCTCCCCGGCCAGCCGGGCAGCCCAGAGCTCCGCCCCCATGGCGAGCCCCGCCTTCGCCACGCAGTACTCGCCGCGGTTGGTACTCACCGTCGAGGCGCTGATTGAAGTGATGAACACGACGTGGTGCCGCGGATCAGGAGGGTCACCGCCCTGCTGGTCGCGGCCGCTCCTGTTGCGGACCGTCGCTGCGTCCGCGGCAAGCCATCTCCGCACAACCAGCTGCGTCAGGAAGTACGGACCGGTAAGGTTGGTACCGAGCACCTCCTCGAAGGACTCAATGCTCGCCTCGGTAATGTCCAATCGCTCCCGCGGGGACATGGCGGCGTTGTTCACCAGGCCGTAGAGCTCTTCGAACTCCTGAAAGGCCGCATCTACCAGGCGTTCCCGGTCCTCGGCACGGGAGACGTCGGCTTGGACTGCGAGGAAGCGTTGGCCTCTGCTTGCGCTCCCGGCCGTCGGCCGCGCCGCCTCGCACAACCGCACCGTCTCGGCGGCGGCGGTTTCGTTGCCTAGATAGTTTACGACGACGCTGAATCCCGCGCGGGCCAGCTCGACGGCAATGCCCCTACCGAGCCCACGGCTCGCACCGGTGACCAGAACCGGGCGACCGCACCCGACGGCCTGGCCCTCGGCCGGGCCGCTACTCCGTGCATCGGCACTCTTTCCTCGGTCACTCATGGCCCGAGCATGCCGGAATGCGAGGGACTTCGTCTTTGCGTATTAGGTGCGAGTTGATATGCAAATCGGGCAACGAGGATCATGCGCCGGACCCAATCCAAGGCGGTACCGAATCAGGTCACGAACTCGAAGACCGACATCAGGGCTACCAACAGGGTGAGGCCGACGCCGAGAATCCACTCGTGGGTGCGAAACCGGGCGTTCATGTCCGTGCGCATCTCCTCGAATCGCTTGTCCACCTGTTGGAACCGCGCATTCATGTCGGCACGCATCTCCTCGAATCGCCTGTCCACCTGCTCGAACCGGGCGTTCGTATCCGCCCGGGCTTCCTCGAAGCGCTTGTCGACCTGCTCGAACCGGGCGTTCGTATCCGCCCGGGTTTCCTCGAAGCGCCTGTCCACCTGCTCGAAGCGCTTGTCCACCTGCTCGAAGCGCTTGTCGACCTGCTCGAAGCGCTTCTCCATCTGCCTGAAGCCCTGTTGCATGGTCTCGGCGAGCAGATGAACTTCCCCCGTCAGCTCCGTGAGACCTGAACGGAACTCGGTGCGCTGCTCACGGAGCTCCGAACGGAACGCCTCCATGGTCTTTTCGTTCCGTTCCAGGCTCTCCTGGTGCTCGCGTCGGCTCATGGCATACTCGTGGAAGAGCTCCGCGTAGCGGCGAACCGCGTTGGGGTCCTTCACTTCGAAGCCCGCTTCGAGGACTTCCGTCATGCGATCGACGATCTCAGGCATGGCCATACCTCCTAGAAGGATACACGCACCTGACATCCCCGGCAATTCAAAGGTGTTGGTGAGAAGCACTCTGTTAGTGACCGTCCAGGCGGGGCGCGATAGAATGACCAAGTGCCTGCTACGCATCCCGTGACTATTGCACTGCCGGATTCGGGGATTCGCGCCGCTGAGAGTCTTCACGCGGCAAGCTTTCGCATGGTCGCCCAGGAACACGACTTCCACGAGCTCTTCATGGTGCTTCGGGGAAGGACGACCGTCGAGGTGGGTCGTTCCCGCACCTATACGGCGGGGCCGGGGAGTGTCGTCGTGGTGCCCCGCGGTACAACGCACCGCTTCATGGACGAGATCGCGACCAACCTGGTGGTGGTCGCGATCTCGGAGGATGCGCTGGGTAACTGTCCGGGACGGCGGGAGCTCTGGGAGCGGATCGTGGCGGCGCATACCATGTGCCCCGGTCGGGCGTGCGCGACCGTGCGGGAGCATCGCCCCTGGCGGGATCTCCTGGCGCTGGAGCGCCGTGGCGATCTCACCGACGGCCGATTACTCCAGGAAACCATGCTGAATCGCCTTCTCTGCGACGTCGCCACAGGCCTGGAAGAGCCACACCGCGCCGGCGCAGCGGAGCGGGTACGGGAACTCCTGGATGGTCTTCCCTCCAGGATCCACGAACAGTGGGACCTGGACCGCGCCGCCGCCGCGACGGACCTCTCACGACGCCGCTTTTCCGACCTCTTCCGAGCGACCGCCGGTGAATCCTTCGTTGCCCGGCTGCAGCGACTGCGCGTGGAGGCGGTGCAGTGCCTGTTGGTCGAGGGATCTCACTCAATCGTCGGTGCCGCGTATACCTGTGGATTCGAAGACCTCGCGCACTTCTACCGGGTGTTTCGCCGGCACGCGGGCATGCCTCCCGGCGCGTGGCTGCACCGCTACCGCTGCACCCGCCCGGAGGCGTCGCCGCCGGCGAGGGCCTGAACCTCCGGGACCGACAGAAGGGCAACGTCCCCGGGGATGGTGTGCTTCAGGCAGGAAGCCGCGACGGCAAACTCAAGGGCGTCGGCATGGTTGCCTAAGGCACGCAATCCGTAGATGAGGCCCGCGGCAAAGGAGTCGCCGGCGCCGACGCGGTCGACAATGTGCGTGATCTCGTAGTGCCGTGAGAAGAGCACCTCTTCCCGCGTGGCGAGCATGGCGGACCAGCCGTTGTGGGAGGCGGAGCGGCTCTCCCGCAAGGTAACGGCGACGACGCGGAGCCGCGGATACGTCTCGAGCACGCGTTGCGCCATGGCTGCGTAGGCGTCGCGGTCCAGCCGGCCGGAGGAGACGTCCGCGTCCAGCTGGACGCCGAGGGACTTCTGGTAGTCCTCCTCGTTGCCGACGGCTACATCGACATGAGGCATGATCTGCGTCATGACCTCCTGCGGTGCCTTTCCGTACTTCCACAGCTTCTTGCGGTAGTTCAGGTCGCAGGAGACGGAGAGGCCGCGCTCACCGGCCAGTCGCGCGGCCTTCAGCGACAGCTCCGCGGCGCTCTCGCTCAGGGCGGGCGTTATGCCGGTAATGTGGAACCAGTCGGCCCCCTCAAAGGCACCAGTAAGGTCGATGTCTCCAGTCCCCGCCGTCGCGATGGCCGATCCGCTGCGATCGTAGATCACCCTGGAGGGCCGTTGGACGGCTCCCGCCTCCAGGTAGTACACACCGAGGCGCTCCCCGCGGCGCGCAACGAAGCGCGGGTCGACACCGCGGCGTCGCAACTCCGCCACGCAGGCGTCGCCCACGGGATTGGCAGGAACGGCGCTGACGAAGCGCACGTCGAATCCAAAGCCCGCCAGGCTCACGGCAACGTTGGCCTCCCCGCCTCCGAAGGTGGCCTCCAGCGTCGGACTCTGCAGCAGACGCTCGAAGCCGGGTGACTTCAGGCGGAGCATGATCTCTCCCAGGGTTACAACGGTTGTGCTCATGCGCCTGAGGATAGCACGGCGCCGGCGCGCGGAAAACCGCGGCGTCACGGCAATGCATGGCCTTGACGAAGTGTATACCGTTCGGTACATTAGGCCCGTGGCACGACACGAACCCGGCGCCCGGCAGGCGCTTCTGCAAACGGCACTGGATCTCTTTACCCGGCACGGTTACGACGCGGTGGGTGTCCAGAAGGTTGTTGAAGAGACCGGCCTCACCAAGCCGACGCTCTACCACCACTTCGGAAACAAACGCGGCATCCTGGAGGCGATCTGCGGAGACCTCGAGACGCGGCTCTTCGAGACTCTCGGGTCCGCACTACCCTACGACGGCGACATGCCGGCAACCCTGGAGACTCTGGTCGCGGGCATCCTCCGTTTCGCCCGGGAGCGGCCGCAGGAGACGCGCCTCCTCCTGGCGCTCCAGCACGGCCCGGTGGAGAGCGAGGCGCGGCAGGTCATCCGGCCGGCCATTGAGCGCCTCGGCGCCGCCGTGCTGGATGTCTTCCGTTCCGCAGTCGCCGACCACGGCAACATGCGCGGTCGAGAGTACTCCTACACCGCGAGCTTCCTGGGCGTCTGCTTCACCTACGCCGAGCTCCTCCTGGACGGCCACGTGGAGCCGGCGCCGGACCTGGCGCACCGGATCATGCACCAGTTCAGTCACGGCATTTACTCGTAGCGAGCAATCACACACACAAGAAGACAAAGGAGCGAGATCCATGAGTACGTCCCACACCGACTGGTGGTCGGATTCGCAGTTCTACCACATCTACCCCTTGGGATTTTGCGGCGCTCCCCGGGAGAACCCGACGCCGGGAAGACCCTACGAGGGTCCGGGCGGCGACGGCGGTGGAGCGGCGCCGGTCGATCGCCTGAGCCTGGTCACCGCGCACCTCCCGGCCGTCGCGGAGCAGGGGTTCAACGCCCTCTACCTGGGACCGCTTTTCGAGTCCGGCAGCCACGGCTACGACACCGCCGACTACTTCGCAGTGGACCGTCGGCTGGGGACCAATCAAACCCTCACCCGCCTGGTCGCCCACGCCCACGAGCTCGGCATCCGGGTCGTCCTGGACGGCGTCTTCAACCACGTGGGCCGCGACTTCCGCGCCTTCCGGGACCTCCGCGAGCGGGGAGCCGACTCGCCGTACACGAGTTGGTTCCGCGGCGTCGACTTCTCCCGGGACAACGGGTTCGGCGACGGCTTCACCTACGAGGGATGGGAAGGTACGGACGACCTCGTCGCCCTCAACCTGGATAACCGCGACGTCCGTGAGCACCTCTTCGAGGCGGTCCGCCGGATGCGGCGGAGCTTCGGCATTGACGGGTTGCGGCTGGATGTCGCCTACCTCCTGCCGCATGACTTCCTGGAGGAGCTCCGTCGCGTCACCGATGAGCTCGGAGCGGGTGGCGGCGGTGAGTTCCGGCTCATGGGAGAGATGATCCACGGCGACTACGCGGCCCTCACCGCGCCGGGACGGCTCCACAGCGTGACCAACTACGAGTGCTACAAGGGCTTGTGGTCCTCCCACAACGACCGCAACTACTTCGAGATTGCCCACAGTCTGGACCGCCTCTTCGGCGCGGGCGGGGTCCTCGCGCGTGGCGACCGCACCACCGGCGCGGGAACTGCCGACGGAGGTGAAGAAGGCCACAGCGCACCCGTGGCCACCTACAACTTCGCCGACAATCACGACGTCGACCGCATCATGACCTCCCTCGCCGATCCCGACCACGTCTTTCCCCTCTACGCCTTGCTTTGGACCATGCCCGGCGTTCCCTCGGTGTACTACGGGAGTGAGTGGATGATCCCGGGGTCAAAGCAAGACGGCGACGCCGCCCTGCGCCCGGCGTGGCAGGAGGTGCCGAAGGACGACGACCGGTTGGTGCGCTTCCTGGGTGAGCTCTCGCGCATTCGCCGGGAGAGCGAAGCGATCCGCCACGGCACGTACCGGCGGCTCCACATTACCAACGAGACCTTCGCCTTCGCCCGGGAGGCCCCCCGGGAAACCGTCATCGTGGCGGTGAACGCATCGGAGGAAGCGGTCACCCTGCCGGTGGAGAGTGGCGCCGTACTCATGGACCTATTTTCAGGATCTCAGGTCCGGGCGGATGAGGGCATTCCGGTCCCGGCGAAAGGGTCGGCGGTTCTGAAGGCCGAACAGGAAGGCGCATAATGGCGTGATCGCCGGTTCAATGGCATACTGCCGCCATGCAGCATGAAGCGGAATCCACTTCTCTGGAGCGACTCCTCGTCCCGGCGGCGGTCGCAGTGGTCGGTGCCACCGAGACGGCGGGCAGGCCCGGCCGCCTGGTCATGGAACAGCTGGGCGCCGCGGGCGTGACGGTCTACCCGGTCCACCCCACGCGCGACACCATCCTGGGCGTCCCCGCCTGCCGCAGCATCGCGGAGGTTCCGGAGGGTGTCGACGTTGCCGTCGTTGCCGTGGCCGCGGAGGGCGCAGTCGCCGCGACCGAGGCGTGCGTCGCCCGGGAGATCCCCTTCGTCGTTGTCCTGGCCGGCGGCTTCGGCGAGGCGGGAGAGAGCGGCAAGGCGCTGGAACACCGCCTCGCCAATGCCGTCGCCGGCTCGGGCACGCGCCTCCTCGGACCGAACACCCTGGGGCTGCAGGTGCCCGCCTCGGGCATGGATACGGTCTTCGTGGAGCATGCGGGGGGCGCGGCGCCCGGCGACCCTGCGGTCGAGGCGGGCGGCGCCCCGACGACCGGCGTCGCCCTCATCAGCCAGAGCGGCTCGGTGGCGGTGGAGGCGGTGCGCCGCGCCGCGGTCACCTCCTTTCCGTTGCGCAGCTTCATTGGCCTGGGCAACGCCGTCGACCTCTCCGCCGTCGACTTCATTCCCCACTTCGCGGAAGACGCGGATGCCACCGCCGTCTGCATCTACCTGGAGCACCTCGGCGAAGGTCGGCGCCTCCTGAGAGCCGCCGCGGAGGCGAGCCGCCGGAAGCCGGTATTCCTTCTGAAGGCGGGCCGCACCGCCGGCGGCGCCGCGGCGGTCTCGTCGCATACCGGACGCCTTGCCGGCTCGGACCGCGTCGTCGCCGGGGCGCTGAGGCAGTACGGCATTCAGCGCGTCACCGACGACGAGGAGCTCACCGATGCCGCCTGCGCCGTCTCCGCGGCGCCGATCCCCCGGGGCAACCGCGTCGCCGTGGTCACCCCCGCCGGCGGCTACGGCGTCATGGCGACGGACTTCATTGAAGCCGAGAATCCCCGCGCCGCCCTGCGCCCGGCCACTCTTGCCGAACACACCGAGGCGGCCCTGAAGGACGTCCTGCTCCCCTTCGCCTCGACCCGTAACCCCGTCGACCTCACAGCCGGCGTGAACACCGACGCCTTCGTCCGCTCCGTCGAGATCGTCACCGCCGACGAGGACGTCGACGTGGTCGTGGTCGTAGCCTTCTTCTCTCCCGCCGACATTGGCGACGATCTCATACCCGGACTCGCCGCGGTCGCCGCCGCTACGGACAAGCCCATTATTGTCTTCACCCAGGACGGCCCACGCACCGACGCTCGCGCCCGCGCCTTCGCCGCCGCCGGCCTGGCCACCTTCACCTCTCTCCCCCGCGCCATCCGCGCCGCCCGCGTGCTCGTCGAGAGATCAGACATTGTGTCGATGCCGACGGGCCCGGCGCCCCGGCCATCTCTCGACGCGACGCCCGCCGGGGCGCCCGCGACCGCAAGCTCGGCCGACGGGAGGCCCGCCGCCGCGGCGGCGGAGTGGCTCGCGGCCCTGCCCGATCCCGAGGGCCCCACCGAGGCGGACGTCAAAGCGCTCTTGGAAGAGTACGGCGTTGCGACGCCGCGGCGGATGGTAGTACTCCCCGGAGGCCGGGGGGAGCCCGGCGGTGACTCACCCGCCGCCGGTGCGGACGCAGCTGCCGGGACCCTTGCCCCCCCTTTTCCCGGCCCCTACGCCGTGAAGGTCGTTTCCCCGCGGATCCTCCACAAGACCGAGGCGAAGGCGTTGCGTCTCGGCGTCTCTGCAGAGGGCGTGGCAACGGTTGTGTCGGAGCTCCAGGCCGCCTTTCCCGGAGAGGCGGTGCTGATCGAGGAGATGGTGGCGGATGCCGTGGTGCAGGTCATTGTCGGCGCCCTCCTCGACGCCGACCTCGGTCCCGCCCTGATGCTCGGCGCCGGAGGCATCTACACGGAAATCTTCGACGACGTATCCTTCCGCCTCATTCCCTGCTCACGCACGGATATCCGCGCCATGATGTCCGAGCTGCGGTCGGCACCGATCCTCCAGGGCTACCGGGGCGTAGAGGTGGACGGCGACGCTCTCATTGAGAGCCTGGCCGCAATCGCCGCGCTCGTTGCCGATCTGGGTGACCGCTTCGCGGAGCTCGACGTGAACCCCCTTGTCTTCGCGGGCGGGCGCTGGGTCGCCCTGGATGC
>CAZUVX010000036.1:0-14577 GCA_964623865.1 uncultured Spirochaetaceae bacterium
GGACCTTCACCAGGGCGTGTTGGCTCCCGGTTTCCAACAAGCTGCGTGATACGTCATAGGCGGAAGAGATTGCGCACCGCCTCCCGGTTCTTGTCGTTCCGGTAGTCGGGGCCGTCCTCGGCGAACATCCTGTCGAGGAGGTCTTGGTATCTCTCAACGACACGGAACCGCACGACCTTCATGCTCGAGTTGATCAGCTTGTTCTCCTCGGTGAAGGGTTCTTCGACGACCTGGAAGGTCGCCGGAATCCACTGCTCCGGGAAGCGCTTCCGGTAGGCATCCTCGTTCTTGAAGGCGTACAGGGAGTTGCGAAGCTCGTCCAGGACCTCTTCGGCCGTCGACAGCTTCTTCGTATCGATAGCCTGCTGCACCGCCTCTCTGTCCAGGGTGATGAGGGCCCCGGTGAAACGGTTGTGATCGTTGTACACGAGAGCCTGCTCGATGAGGGGGGACGCATTGACGATCGCCTCTTCGATCTCTTCCGGGGAATACTTCTCCCCGTCCGGTGAGATCAGAAGCGCCTTCTCCCGGCCGACCACGTTGAGAAAGCCGTCCTCGTCCATGTAGCCGCGGTCTCCGGTGTACAGCCATCCATCCTTGATGGTCTCGGCGGTAGCTTCGGGATTCTTGAAGTACCCCTTCATGACGTTGTCGCCTTGAATGACAATCTGGCCGGTTTCGCCCACCTCTGCCTCGGTCCCGTCTTCGCGGACGATGCGGCAGTGAACGGTGGCCAGGATCTTGCCGGAAGAGCCCATCTTGTGGGCGAAGCCGGTGTTCGAGGAGATGACGGGAGCCGCCTCGGTCAGGCCGTATCCCTGGTAGATGGGGACGCCGATCGCCTTGAAGAACTCCTGTTGACGGATGTCGAGGAGGGCGCCGCCGCCCACGCAGAACTCAATGTCCTTCCCGAATGTCTCCCGCACCTTCCGGAACACGACGGCATCGGCAAGCTTGTAGGGAAGCCAGCTTCGCAGGCGAACGCCGAACGGCGGTTTGTGGTAGCCGTCACCGTGGTAGGCGATTCCGGCGTCAACCCCTTTGTTGAACAGGCTCTGGACGAAACCGCCCTTCTCTTCAATTGCGCTGCGGATCTTCTTCATGAAATTGCCCGTCAGAGCCGGCACCGTGAGGAGGAACACGGGATTCGCCTCCTTGAGGTTGACCGGGATGTTTCGAAGGGTGGCCATGGAGCCGCCCCGGGCGTCGACGAAGTATATGGAGATGCCCCGCAAGAGCGCTGCGTAGAGCCCCACGGTGTGGGCGAAGGAGTGATCGCACGGGAGAATGAGCAGCGTCTTGTATCCCAGGGGCACCCGGAAGATCTCCACGGAGTCTCGGCAATTGGCGAAGTAGTTCCGATGCGTAAGCATGATGCCTTTCGGATTGCCCGTTGTCCCGGAGGTGTAGGAGATGGTGACGACGTCGTCCTGATCGATAGACTCTTCAATCTGCTTCAGGCGCTCCGTCGTCTCCGGTGGGCGGTCTCGCCCCTCTTTGAGTAACCCGGGGTAATCGATGATCCTTCCCTGCTCCTTCAGGGTTGCCGCACCCTCGGGCAACGCTTCGATTCTATCCAGAAACAGCACGGTGGGATTGCTCTCGAGCTTCTGCCACACTTCGAGCAGCTTCGGCAGGGTGTTCCGGGACGCAACAATGATTTCGGCCTCCGAGTGGTTCACCCGGTAGGGAATCTCCTCGGGCAAGAGCTTGATGGACAGCGGAACCGAGATTCCCCCGGCGTAGAGCGCCGCGAACTCCGAGACCACCCACTCCTGGCGTCCTTCACTGAGAATGACCATCTTCGAGTCGGGCGCGAATCCGCGGTTCAGCAGAGCCGCCGCCACGGAGCGCGCCGCTTCCTGCACCTCGGCAAAGGTCAGAGGCTGCCAGCCGGCGTCGGTCTTGTTCCATACGTAGGGAACATCCGTGAAGGTCTCGGCAGCGTGTTGCAACATCGACAGTACAGTAGCGTTTTCCAAATCTCTCTCCTTGCAGTGATACTGTGCGTACTCAGGCGTCACGGTGTGGGCCGGCTCCGGCGCAGACGTCGCCGTCGCTACTGCGTGAACTCCTCGTACGACGGAATGTCGTGCTTCGTGATAGAGCACAGCGCCTCGTCGGTCAGCACGGTCAAGCCGGATATGCGATTCGCCTGCATTTCAACGATTCGCTCGAACAAGTTTCGCACAACCCGCCCGTTTCCGAAACTACCGTCACGCTCGGCGTGGAGACGCCGGATCAGATTCAGGACCTGTCGCCTCGCCGGATGCGTGAGCTCCAGCGAAGCCCCCCGGGCAAAGAGGTCGAAGATACCCATGAGCTCCTCAGGAGTGTAGTGATCGAAGTAGAAGTACCGGCTGAAGCGCGACTTCAGTCCCGGATTGCTGTCGATGAAGGCGCGCATCTCATCGGGATAGCCTGCGACAATGACCACCAGGCGGTCGCGGTAGTCCTCCATGCGTTTCAGCAACGTATCGATGGCCTCCCGACCGAAATCCGAGCCGCCGCCGGGAGGGCTCAGCGTATACGCCTCGTCAATGAACAGCACGCCGTCGAGGGCCTGTTGTACCGTCTGGTCGACCTGGATGGCCGTCTGACCCACATATCCGGCAACAAGTCCCGCCCGATCGGTCTCCACCATGTGGCCCTCCGTCAGAAGACCCATGGCCTTGTAGACGCGGCCGAGGTAGCGGGCAATGGTCGTCTTTCCGGTTCCCGGGGGACCGTAGAAGACGGCGTGCTTGGAAAAGGGGGTAACCGGCAAGTTGCGGCGTTCCCGCTCCCGGTGGATCTTGAGGAGGTTCACGAAGGTCTCGACCTGGTGCTTCACGTTCCGCATGCCGATGAGCTGATGCATCTCCGTGAGGACCTCTTCCAGGGTCTCCTCATCCGGGGCCGGTGTCGTGGCCCGCGCCTTCGCCTGGTTCTCCCCGACTCGCGCAGCCTGGGCTGTGTCCGGAGCACCCTCCTCGCCGAAGATCAGCTTCTCGATCTGCTCAAGGGTCGTATCAGAGCGCGCAGAGCCGTCGGGATCCAGAATCTGCCGGGCATAGCCGAGAAAAGCGGCTGCAACCTCGTGGAAGTGATGCGTGCCGTTCTCCTGATCGCGCCGTTTGAGGTAGACCAGGGACTTCAGGGATTGGCGCTTCGAGGAGCTGCGCATCTTCTGGATCTCGTTTGCAAAGAGGTCCCAGTGGCTCAGAATCTCCCGACGATGCTTGAGTGGGAGCGTGTCGAAACGGAAGAGGTCCTTGATGATCTCCTGATCGCTGATGAGACCGCGACGGAGGTACATGAGAACCATCAGCATGAACAGTCGCGGCTCCTCGCCGACGGTGCGGAGGCTTGTCACCGCGTGGTAGGTGACCAGGAGCAGATCGTCGATCAGCTGTTGTAGAAAGGTCGGCTCGTTGTTGAACTTCCGGTATGCATTCAGGGTAACGATCATCTCCCTGGCTGCATCGTGGAGCACCTTCAGCCGGGAGAGCTTCTCTCCGGCGTCGCCGTTCTTGCGCGTCCGCGCATCCGCAACCGAGACCACCTCCGCACCGAGAACGCGCTTGAGCGTTGCCAGGAAGGACTCGGCCCCGTCGCCCCGGCGCGTGGAGGTGAGCACGCTCTCACCGTCGCGATGAGTTACCGTGAGTCGTAGAGACGAGTCGCTCCGCTTTGCGTCGACTGCCAGGATGATCTCGAAGGGAAGGATCTCGGATACGCCGCCGTTTCCCCCATTGTGGAGGAACATGAGACGGCGATCCGTTATGGAAAGAACGCCCGGGGCGCCGGACCCGGCGGCGGCGATGGCCTGGCTCCGGTAGAAGCCCTCGAGGACGTCCTGAACGATCTCATCCGCGTCGAGAACCTGGTTGAAGGCCGCGAGGAGACTCTTCTTGAAGGAGACGTTGATCCAGTTATGAATGCCCTCGAGCTGAGACTTGATCTCCTGTTCCTGAGGCATTCCGCTTCGTTCCCCTCCCGCACCCGGATTATATCCGACTTCGCGCCATTAGTTCATCCCGGGTCGCTTCACGCCGGGTCGCTTCACGCCGGGGCGCTTCACGCCGGGTCGCATCATCCTGCGGCCCGCAGCACGCCCGGGCTCTCTCGTTCCATGCGCACCAGGAGCGCCCGTGCTCCGTCGGCCATGGCGCGCGTCGCCGGCGAATGGGTAAGGCCAACCAGGACGCCGAGACCGGCGTTGAGGCTGTTATGGGCGAACTTGGTGAGCAGCTTCACGTAGGCTTCGCTGTTTGGCCGTCCATCCCCATCCCGCAGGAGAAAGCGATCATACCCGGCCAGGCGCGAGAGCTCCCCAACCTGCCGGGTTACCAGAGGAAACATGGTGCGCACGAGCTGATAGAAGCGGCGATGATAGTCGCTGTCGCGTTGGACCAGGGCGCGTATCTGCCGTCTTCGGTCCCGAACCAGACGGCCGTCCTCGTTCTCCCGCGTCGGGATGAAATCGTAGATGAGGTTGCGCACCCGCTCCGAGACCAGAAGTTTGTGCATGCTCAGGTTAAAGAGCAGAACCGCCAGGGCCTGATGCACGTCGTGCCGCTGCGCGACGGGAGACTCTGCGGCTCGCGACAAGAGCGCCCGCGCCTTCTGATCAACCTGATCGATCCAGCTTCGGCTCGGGGGATGACCGAACAGGCTCGACTGGGCGGACGCCTCCTCGATGGCCCGAGTGATCGCATCGATGAGCTCGAGAACCGATGTGCGAATCGGGTCCCGGGCGAGCCTGGCCACGTACCTGCGGAGCCCCGTGCGCTGTGCATCCGTCAGGATCGATGTTTCCGGTGGGAGGCGGGTCAATCCATGATCGGCTACGCGCAGTGAAACCAGCGTCACCACGTACTCCACAACGTCTGAACAGTAGGCATCGATATCAGAAATCCGGGGATTGTGCTCAACATAGCCGCGAATGACTCGCGCTGCATGCTCTCCGACTCCCAGCGCCGGGGGCAACGGGGGAATAAGAATCTCCTGGAGATACTGCGCAACACCGAGCATCTGATGATGCCCCGCCAGGATCAAGGATCCGCTGGAGGCGAGGAGATCGAGGGCGGGATCGCGCGGTACAAAGGCAATCTGCCCGATCGAAGCGGCGGCGCGCTCGTCGATCTGGAGATCCTCTTCGACGTAGCGATTGTAATTCCCCACAACGTCACGCGGGTCGAAGGCGGCGCCGATCTCCCGGGAGTAGCGATTATGCCAGATATGGATCCGAAGGGACGGAGCGATCTCCATGGCCGCTTTGATGTAGCCGCCCGCGGAGACGTGGGAGGTCGGCTCAGGTTGCACCACAACCAGGAGGTGCCCGACGTGCGGGAGAAACCCCAGGTTCTCCTCCGTGTTGATGCCCGCCGGCATATCCAGGATGACCAGATCGTATCGGTCCGCCGTCTGGGGTGCCAGATGGGTGAGAAAGCCCTCCTGGAGCCGATGACGCTCCTCCGCGGCGAGCTTCGCATGCGGAAACAGAAGGTCCATGGTATCGGTAACGGCGAGGGCGTAGTCGTCCAGCACCGAAGAGGACGTCGGCGGCTCGTGCGAAACCGAGCCCAGGGACCTCTCGTCGACGTCGAGGATGGTTGCTATGTTCGAGAGGGGATCAAGGTCGAAAAGACCTACGCGGTGTCCCAGGCGAGCGTAGTACAGCGCCAGATTGACCGCGGTAGTGGATTTTCCGACCCCTCCCTTGCCGGAACCCACCGCAATCGTGCGTCGGCGCATTCCCGAGTCGGAACGGCCGGCGCGTTCTTGTGTCGCCATAGTCGCTTCAGAGTAGTACACAATCCGAGAGCTTGCAACTCACACCCGTCCTCGCCCGGTCCTTGCACCACTGTGTGCCCGGGCGTGACGCCGCGAGGATGGTGCCCAGGGGGAGACGGTTTTCGCTTGACGCTGTGAATAGTATCATAAGGGGGAGCTATGGCAGTGAAATACCAAGACTACTACGAGACCCTGGGAGTCGACCGCAAAGCCTCCCAGCAGGACATCCATAACGCCTATCGGAAGCTGGCGCGGAAGTATCATCCCGACGTCAACAAGAGCAAAGAGGCGGAGACGAAGTTCAAGGAGATCAACGAGGCCTACGAGGTCCTCAAGGATCCCGACAAGCGCAAGAAGTACGACGCTCTCGGCCACAATTGGCAGGCGGGCGACGACTTCACCCCACCACCGGGGTGGGAGAGCTTCGGATTCGGCCGTTCCGGCGGCGGCACGCGGCCGGGCGGTTTCGGCGGCTTCAGCGACATCTTCCGCGGCTTCGACATCTTCGGCGGCGCAGGAGGCGAGGAAGGACGTAGCACCGGCTTCAGCGATTTCTTCGACAGTCTCTTTGGAGGCGCCTTCGGTGGCGCCCGAGGCGGCGCGGGCGCGGAGACGGCAACCGGACGCGGCGGTGGAGACGTCCAGGCCGAGGTGAGCATTCCCCTGGAGGAGGCCTACCACGGCGGAAAGAAGACGATCACCCTCCAGCAGCAGGAACCGGGTGAGCCCGGAGGTCGCCGCAGGAACATTGAGGTCACCATTCCGCCGGGCATTACCGACGGCCGGAAACTGCGTCTGACGGGCCAGGGCGGTACCACCGGCCCCGGCGGGCGCCCCGGCGATCTCTATCTGACCATTCGCATTCAGCCCCACTCCCGTTTTCGCGTCAAAGGCGCGGACTTGGAGGTCGACGTGCCCATTACGCCGGCGGAGGCGGTGCTCGGCGCGAAGGTCGAGGTCCCGATTGTCGAAGGAACGGCATCCATAACCGTGCCGCCGGGAACCCAGGGCGGCAAGCGGTTCCGGCTCCGGGGAAAGGGCATGCGCAAGAGTCGGAACGAGCGCGGAGATCTGTACGCCGTGGTGAGGATTGCCGTGCCCACGTCCCCGAACGCGGAAGAACGGGAACTCTACGAGAAGCTCTCAAAGGCGTCCTCTTTCAATCCGCGCAAGTGACACAATCCGCGCAAGTGACAAGCCCCGGAGCCGCCCCCGCGCCGACAATACCCGCAGCGGCGACGGAGGAACCGTCGTCGCTGCGGGCGCGGTGGTATCGGCGGCTGCGGATCGCGGAGGGGCGCGCCGCAGCTCACGGCGAGAGGGAGCGCCGTCAGTGTAGCGTGATCTCCCGGTACGCCCGGGACACCTCTATGAAGGCGTTGTCGTTTCCGCGCCATTCGTGGCGGTAGCCCAGACAGTTGCAGATGAACCGCGTCGGGCGGTGCCGCGCCTCCCTGCGGAAGTGCACGTGCCCGCAGATCGAGACCGAGACGCCGAACTCCATTGCGAGATCGCCGTATTCGCGGCTGCCGAGAAATGCGTTGAGGTAGCTCCAAAGCTCGGGCCGAAAAGGAACGGCGAAGTCGGTGACCGGAACGGCGTGAGTGACCATGATGATCTTCGATCCGTGCCGTGTTCTTCCGGCACGCTTCCGCGCCCGCTCCAGGCGCGCCCGGAGGCGTTCCAGGAAGAGCCTGTGCACCTCCCGAGTCGGCATGCCCCATTGGGCGAAGAGCCTGTCCTGCCAGACCCGCCCCTCGATCTCCATCCGTTCGAATTCCTCTTCCGCATACGCCCCACTTCCAAGGGAGAAGTCGTACCATCCCGTCTCGCCGACGAGAACCCACTCTCCGTCGAGCTCAACCACCCGGCCCGACAAGGTGCCGGTGAACCTGCGAAGCTCGTTGTGGATCTGCCACGCATCGAGGTGCTCGTGGCGCTTATTCCACACATCGTGATTACCCGGGACGAAAAAGGTCGGCACACCGGTGGCGCCTCGAAGCTCCTCCAGGACTGAGAGGCTCTCGGTGTAGTCATTTGAGATGTCGCCCGCGCAGATGAAGGCGTCCGGACGGTTGTGGCGTAGAGTGTTGGTCAGGGCGTCGACGACTTCGTTCGTGCGGCCGCGGTTCCGGTCGACGTGGAGGTCCGAGAGAATTCCGATACGCAGAGGCGCTCTCCGGTCAACACTCGGTGCAGAGGCCGGCGAATTGTTCCAGCTGGACCCGGTCACCAATGGCGATCATGCGGTCCCGTGGCTCTATCCGGACGTCCGGTGACGGGTTGTAGATGAGCTCGCCGTCGGCGCGATGAATCACGACGATGATGATATTCAGCTCCTTGCGAATGGGGGAATCCCGGAGGCTCTGTCCCACCAGGCAGGATGCCGGCTCCACGGCGATCTCCTCCATCATGATGCTCTTGCCCCCGCGGCGCACTACGGTGTCGATAAACTCTTCGATCCCGGGGCGCAGCACGAGCTGAGCCATCCGGTGGCCCACAAGCTCGTACGGTTTGATGACGCGATCCGCCCCCGCCTTCTTGAGCTTGGACTCACTCTCGTCCTGCAGGGCGCGGGCGACGACCTTGATATTCGGATTCAGGCTCTTTGCCGAGAGGGTTGTGTAGATGTTCTCCGCATCACTGGAAACGACGGCAATGAGACCGTTGGCTTGCTGGATGCCCGCCTTCATGAGGATTTCGTCGGAGGCGGCATCTCCGAGAACATAGAGATAGCCGGCGTCTTCGAGTTGCTGCGTATAGGCCTGATCCTTCTCGATTACGACAAAGCGCACGTTGGCCTCGAGAAGGTCCTGGCAGATGTTTCGCCCCATGCGGCCGAAACCGCACACGATGTAGTGGTTCTTCAATCGACGGAGCTTTGCGTCCATCCGGCGTCTCCTTCGTAAGAGGTAGTTCTCAATGATGGTCTGAACGAGTCGGCCTCCGAAGTACGCCAGAGATACGAGGCCGACGATAATGACGAAGATCGTGAGGATCTTTCCCGCTTCGGACAGGGGATTGACTTCCCGGAATCCCGTCGTACTGATGGAGAGAATCGTCATGTAGAAGGCGTCGGATAGGGTCCACCCTTCAATGACGATGTACCCGACCGTTCCGAAAACCATGGTAAACAGAACGATGAGTCCGGCAATGAGCAACTGCTGCATGGTGCGCGGTTTCATGGTCGGTGACGCGTACTCCTTGTTGCGGGATTGTCCTTGAGAATTCGCCGGGCATCAACCACCTGTTGCACTCTTCTTGATAGCTATACGCTTGTATAGTAGTATCTCTTCGGAGGGTGCGGATGTGAATCTTCGCAACTTGTCGGTTGTTCCGGCCTCGCATCTCGAGAGTACCGATCCGGTGACTCTTGAACCGGAGGCCGGGCAGAGTCCGCGGCGCGGTGACGGCTCCCGGAGCCGCTGGCGTCTTCGCTACCTCGCCGGGAAGCTTGCCGAGCTCACCGGTTCTCAGGGAAGCCTCTCTCTTGTTACCTCGCTCATCCGCGAAGCCCAAACGAATCGTGAGGTCGCCGCGTGGATAACCGCCCATCCGGATACCTTCTATCCGCCGGATCTCGCCGACAACGGTGTTGCGCTGGAGACGCTCCCGGTGATCTTCGCGAAAACCGGTCGCGAGGCGTTCCGAAGCGCCGAGATTCTGGTGCGATCAGGCGCTTTCAGCCTCATCATCATTGACCTCGGAAGGAATGGAACTGTGCCCGCGGCGTATCAGGGACGTCTGGTCAGGCTGTCACAGCACCACAACGCTGCCGTCGTAGCGCTGACGGTAGCGCCCTCCGGCGGCCTGGGCTCCATGGTGTCGGTTCGTTTGGAGCCGCGACGGACGCGCCTGTCCGCGCAGTTGGTCCGCTACGAAGCGCAGGCAACAAAGGATAAACGAAACGGTCCCGGGTGGATACATGCAGCGCGTTACCGAAGCCTGGCTGGCCTGCGTTGACATTCCCTCTTTCACACTGCAACTCCTGCTACGGGAGCACCCGGAGTGGCGGAGGGTGCCCGCCGTCGTGGTGGACGCCGACAAGCCCCTCGGATGGGTCGTGGCGGTGAACAGCAGTGCTGCGGAGCGGGGTATCCGCCGGGGCATGCGCTACGCAACTGCTCTCTCGCTGGTTTCAACGCTTCAGGCGGGAACGGTCGCGCCGGAGGCGCGGCAGGAGGGAGTACTGAGCATCATCTCGGTGCTGCAACGCTTCAGTCCGGCGGTGGAGCACGCCTCTTTTGATTCTCAGAGCTTCTGGGTGGACATTGGCGGCATGGAGCGGCTCTTTCCCGATCGTGCGGCCTGGATCAAGGCGGTTCGCGCCGCTCTGAAGGAGATCGGTTTCTTCGCCACCGTCGCCGTTGGATATGGCCGCTTTGGAACCTACATCGGCGCCAAGCTCTCCAAGGGGGTGCGGGTGTTTTCCAGACGGGAGCAGGAGGAGCTCGCCGTTGTCGAGGCGCCTATCGGGCTGCTTCCCCTGGACGCGCGGAGCCATGCCCGTCTCGAGGATTTGGGCGTCACCACCGTGGGCGGCTTTCGTGCGATTGCGGGAAACCAGGTGCGCCGGAAACTCGGGGAGATTGCCTTTCACGTGCACCGATTCGCCACAACGGAGGACTCGGTGCCTCTTCAGCCGGCGGAAGAGATCTCTGATCTGCGCTTTGCAAAGAAGCTGCAGACTCCGCTGTTCACGCATGAGCAACTTCTGCACACCGTGGAGGAGCTTCTCGACGCTGCGTTGACCCATCTGGAGGGACACGCTGCGACGGTGCGGCGCCTTCTCCTGGCATTGCGCTTCGAGGACGACAATTTCCTGGAGACCGAGGTGCGACCGGCGCGGCCGACCCGGGAGCGCAAGACCCTTGTGCGCCTGCTCTCGCTGCGACTGGAAGGCCTCTCCATATCGGCCGGTATTGCGGAAGTGATCCTAGAACCGGACTGGATGGTGCTGGAGCTGGAAGCGGGGGAGCTCTTTTCCGCCCACCCTTCCCGCAACCTGGAAGCGGGAAACAAAGCCCTTGCCGCTCTTCGAGCCGAGCTGGGAGAAGATGCCGTCTGCGCCGCCGCGGTGGTGGATGCACATCTCCCGGAAGAGCGCTTCATCTGGCGGCGCTTCGGGGCGCTCTCTGCGGGCGCCGCGGCGACGCCGCCCACGGCGGCGGCCGGCCGCGCTCCCAAAGTCGTCCGGCGCATCCTCCGGGAGCCGGTGCAGCCGGCCGGAGCGCCGCAGTTCCGGGCGGGGCCGTACATCCTCGACCAGGGGTGGTGGCGCCACAGCGGCGGTGGCGGCGAGCACCGGCGGGAGTACTACTACGCCGAGATGAACGGCGAGCTGCTGTGGATCTACCGCGATGTCCGGGCGGAGGTCTGGATGATCCAGGGAGTGGTCGAATAGCCGCCATGTCCTACGTACCACTCTGGTGCAAGAGCAACTACTCCTTCACCGAAGGGGCCAGCCATCCGGAAGAGCTCGTCACGCGGGCTGCGGCGCTCGGACTGCCGGCAATCGCCGTGACCGACCGGGACGGCCTCTACGCCGCCGTGGCGACGCACCTCTCCGGTCTGGAACACGGCGTGAAGGTGATCCACGGCGCCCAGATCACCGTCGACGACGGCTCATTCGTGCTCCTCCTGGTGATCGATCACACCGGGTACATCCATCTCTGTCAGCTCATTACCCGGGGGCGTCTGCGCCACCCCAAAGGCTTCAGCTCGGTGAGCTGGGAGGAGATCCGGGAGTTCTCCCCCGGCCTCATTGCCGTTCTGGTTGACAACGGGCGTTACCTCCCCACGAAGGCGCCCATTCCGGAGCTGAAGGCGGCATTCCCGGGGCGCCTCTACGCCGGGCTCTCCCGCCACTACGTGCACCGAGAGGTTCCCCGGGAAGACGACATGCGCAGCCTCGCGGAGATCCACGGCCTCCCCCTGGTGGCGGCACCGGAGGTGCTCTACCACCACTCATCCCGAAAACCGCTCCAGGACGTCTTAACATGTATCAGAAACAATACAACCCTGGAGAAGGCGGGGACACTGCTCACACCGAACGACCGCTTTGCCCTGCCCGAGCCGGCTGATTTCCGGCGCCGCTTTGCCGACGACCCCACCCTCACCGAGCGGACCCTGGAGATCGCGGAGCAATGCACCTTCTCCCTCAGCGAGATCGAGTACCGCTATCCCTCGGAATCCCTCCCGACGGGGTACACCTCGGCGGAGTGGCTCCGGCACCTCACCTTCGAAGGCGCACGGAAGCGCTACTCCTCGGGCATTCCCGCAAACGTCCGGCGCCGGCTCGAGCGGGAGCTCGACATCATTGATTACCTCGACTACTGCGGCTACTTCCTCACCATGTGGGAAATCGTCGAGTACTGCCGGGAGAAGGAGATCCTCTGTCAGGGACGCGGCTCCGCGGCCAATTCCACGGTGTGCTACTGCCTGGGCATTACCGCCATAGACCCCGTGCGCATGGATCTCCTCTTCGAACGCTTTCTCTCCAAGGAGCGGGCGGAGCCCCCGGACATTGACCTGGACATTGAGCACAACCGCCGGGAAGAGGTCATCCAGCACATGTACCGGAAGTACGGCCGCTCCCACGCCGCCATGGTTGCAAACATTATCCGGTACCGGCGGAAATCGGCCATCCGGGAAGTGGGAAGGGTTCTGGGCTTTCCTGAAACTACCCTGGATCGATGCTCACGGCTGACCTCGCGGAGTTCCGCCGACGTGGGGGAGATCCTGGGTGAGGGCGGTCTTGACCCGGACAATCCGCGGGTGGCCGTATTCATCGACAGAGTGAATGAGATCCTGGACTTTCCACGCCACCTCTCCATTCACCCCGGCGGCTTTCTGCTCGGAAGCGATCCGGTTTCGCACCTGGTGCCGGTAGAGAATGCAACCATGCCGGACCGGACCGTGGTGCAGTGGGACAAGTACGACATTGAGCACATGAACCTCTTCAAGGTCGATCTCCTGGGGCTCGGGGCGCTGACGCATCTCGACATTGCCTTCCGACTCCTGCAGAAGCACTACGGCGTCACCTTGGGCATGGCGACCATTCCCGCCCACGATCCCGCCGTGTTTCAGATGATCTCTCGGGCCGATACGGTGGGAGTCTTCCAGATCGAGAGTCGCGCCCAGATGGCCATGCTCCCGCGTCTCAGGCCGCGACGCTTCTACGATCTTGTCATTGAGGTGAGCATTGTGCGGCCGGGACCCATTACCGGCGGCATGGTTCATCCCTACCTCGCCCGGCGCAACGGCGAGGAACCGATAATCTACCCCCACGAGAGTCTCCGCCCCGTTCTGGAGAAGACCCTCGGCGTACCGCTCTTCCAGGAGCAGGTGATGAAGCTCGCCGTCACGGCGGCGGATTACACCCCCGGTGAGGCTGATCAGCTCCGCCGGGATATGGCGGCGTGGCGCAAGAGCGGTCGGATCGAGCAGCACCGGGAGAAGCTCATCTCGCGAATGGTGGCAAAGGGCATTGCCGGAGAGTTTGCCGAGCGCGTCTACGATCAGATCCGCGGCTTCGGGGATTACGGCTTCCCCGAGAGCCACGCCGCAAGCTTTGCCCTCATTGCCTGGTCCACGGCGTGGGTCAAGTACCACTATCCCGACGTCTTTGCGTGCGCCCTCCTGAACGCCTGGCCCATGGGCTTCTACGCCCCCTCCACCATTGTGGAAGATGCCAAACGTCACGGTGTGGAGATTCGCCCCGTGGACGTCTGTTACAGCGAGTGGGAGTGCACGCTGGAGCGGGCGGGGGCACCCCAGGAGGGCCCGGTGAGCACCGGCGGCGTGGATCCGGGATCACGCGCCGGCTGCGGGAGCCTACGGGGTGCCGCTTCCCCACCCTTCGCCGTTCGCATGGGACTTCGCTACGTGCGCGGCATGAGTCGCGCCGATTTCGACCGCGTTGCACCGGCCCGCGAGGCAGCTCCTGCTACGGTGAAGGAGACCCGTACCGGGGGGACCGCCGGCGCGGGCGCGCCGGCGCTGCGGGAGTTCGTGCGGAAGAGCCGCCTGGACAGCGATGTCCTGGAGACCCTTGCCAGGGCCGGTGCTCTTCGCAGCTTCGGCGTGAAACGGCGGGACGCCCTCTGGAGGGTTCTGGGAAAGCGGGACGACAACGCTTCGCGGTACGTTCACGGTGGACGCAGCGTGCCGGCCGGCCGGGACGAGGTTGTCGGGGCGGACGGTTCTTCGACGGCCGTGTCGTCCGAGGCCGAACCGGCATCGGTGCCTACACCCTTCACGCAACTGCCCGTCGGCGATCTTGACGCCTTCGACGACGCCCAGACGCATCCCCGCTTCTCCGAGCTCAACGACTTCGAGAGCGTTGCCTGGGACTACGGAACAACACGGCACAGTACCGAGGGACACCCCCTCGAATCCTATCGGGAGGCGCTGTCGAAGCGGGGCCTTCCCGATGCGCGGCGACTGAACGACACGGCAAACGGACGCCGCGTCTCTTACGCCGGCATTGTGATTTGCCGACAGCGTCCGGGGACGGCAAGCGGCACGGTCTTCATGACCATGGAAGACGAGACAGGCTTTGTGAATCTCATTGTCTGGAAGAAGACCTTCGAGGAGTACCGCAGCCTCATTATCACCAGCTCCTTCCTCGGGGTGTCCGGCCGGCTTCAGAACGAGGACGGCGTGGCGCACATCATTGTCGACTCGGTGTGGCGGCCCCAGGTCGACACCGCACCGGTGACTCCAAGGAGCCGGGACTTCCACTGACGCGTCCGATCGGCGTGCAGCCCTTGCGGGCTGCGGGCTGCGGGCTGCGGG
>CAZUVX010000036.1:14677-25821 GCA_964623865.1 uncultured Spirochaetaceae bacterium
CTGCGAATCGCGGCTCCACGGCAAGCCGTATCATGCAGCCCCCTCTGCTAGCGGTGTCCCGTCGGCACGTAGGGTGGAAGCTTCTGCGGCACCAGGTTGAGGTCGAGCTCGGCAAAACGCTGGAGCCCGCCGACGAGCGGCACCGACGGCCACTCGTTCCCTATCAACGGCCGGGCGTAACGGACAAAATCGTCGGTCACATCGAGCTGGTCCTTGGTGATCCAGTGCGGCGGGAGGCGGCGCATGTTGTTGGCCACCACATCCAGAGGAATCTTGTCGTAGTAGCTCCGGTATGGGGCGCTGGTGCTGCGCCGGATCGTCGACATGTAGCCGGTCCCGTGCTCCATGGCAACGTTCACCGCCGCGCGGCCAACCCCGTACGCCTCCTCCTGATCGACCGGCGAAACAAATATGGACGTGGTCCGTTGGAGGATGCCCGGCACTTGAGCCACCGCCTGGCCGCGGGAATGGAGGCCATGGTCGTTTAGGTAGTTAATGACCTCCTGAGCGACGGTGCTGCGGCTTGCACCGTACTCAACGTGACCGAAGGCGTCGTGTCGCTCTCCCAGGGAGCCAACGTCAAATCCTTCGCTGACGATTACGATGACCCGTCCCGATCGGTTGAGCTCCCGGTTCACGTTGTCGAGCATCGACTCCAGGGTGTGATTGGATTCTGCGAGGTAGAGCTGAATAGGCATCCGCCGCTGGGGATCGGCAAGCCTCGCCGCCGCCGGGATGAACCCTGCGCTGCGCCCCATCGCCTGCAGGACGACTACGCTCTCGGAGGGCCGCATGCCGCGGTTCTCTTCGTTTGCGAGCTGGGTGATGTAAGCCCAGTATCGCGCCGTGCTGCCGTACCCGGGCGTGTGGTCGACGAGATCCATCTCCTGGTCGCCTACATCGTTGTCAATGGTCTTTGGTACTCCCGTCGCCACGAGATCGTACCCGCGTTTCCGTGCGAGATCCGACACCTTGTGGGCGGTGTCCATGGAGTCGTTTCCGCCGATGTAGAAGAAGTACCCGACATGGTGTGCCTGGAGAACATTCAGGAGGCGGTCAAAGTCCTCAGATGCCTCGTCTTTGAGCTTGTACCGACACGTGCCGACCGCGCCGGAGCCCGGAGTGGTTCGCAGAAGCGCAAGCTCCTCCCGGTCCTGATGATTCATGAGGATGAGTTCTTCCTTCAGTACGCCCTCAACGCCGTGACGGCCGGCGAACACCGAGCCGATGTGATCCGGGTGGTCGAAACACGCCTCCACTACGCCGAGCAAGGATGCGTTGATGACGGGGGACGGTCCGCCGGATTGTGCTACGAGTGCATTTGATTTCATGAGACGAAGGGTACACGCTTTGGCCTATGCACGGAAGGCCTGCACCGGTCTTAGGCTATGCCCATAGGAGGTACCGATGAGTAACTCGACGCCGGAAGTGCCTACGGATGAAGTAGAGATCAGGCTCAATGAGGTGTCCCTTGCGGGGCACGTCGGCGTGCCTGCAGGGGCCCGTACTTTGACGGTGTTCGTGCACGGCAGTGGATCGAGTCGCCACAGCCGGCGAAACAACTTCGTGGCGGACCATCTCAACGACAACGGAGTGGCCACGCTCCTCTTCGACCTCCTCACCGCCGAGGAGGATCGCACATATGCAACGCGCTTCGATATCGATCTCCTGACCAGTCGCCTCGCGGACGTCCTGGCGTGGACCCGATCACAAAGCCGGCTCGCATTTCAGTCGGTTGCGCTCTTCGGCGCCAGTACCGGTGCCGCCGCCGCGATCCGCGTCGCCGCCGGGGAAGGGCGGAGTCACGACCGGGCTCGCATCTGTAGCGTCGTCAGCAGGGGCGGTCGTCCGGACCTCGCAGGGGATGCAACGGCACGCCTCTACGTGCCGACCATGCTGATCGTCGGTGGCGCGGATACCCCCGTGCCGGCTCTCAACGAGGAAGCTCGCGCCCGTATACCCGGAGAGGTTGAGCTGGAAGTGATCCCGGCGGCAACCCATCTCTTCGAGGAGCCCGGCGCCCTGAACAGGGTTGCCGAGGCCGCGGCCGAGTGGATTGGCAGCCACTGTCCACAGCCGGTGCAGCCTGCGTTGTAGCACTCCCGGGCTCGTGGTACCTTGTTGGCGTGGAAAATGGGGACACTCGTCAGGGGCGCCGCGCGCCCGCCAAGTCGGCGCCGTGGTGTCGGAAGAACCGTCGGCACCGTCCGGTCATTCCGGCGGCGCTGCGACTCACGGGAGTGGTCGTAATGGCGGCGGCAACCACGGTCTCGTGCTGGTATCTCGACAACCCCGTGGACCCCAGGGCTTCGAGCTACACGGGCGCAGACTCCCTCCGGCAGGTGCCGACGCGGGATCTGATCTCCTTTGGCTTCCACCCGGAGGAGAACCCCGCCCTTCCACGATCGTTTCGTGGCACGATCACGGATGACACCGTCTCCGTTACCCTCCCCTCCTCCATGGACGTCACGGCGCTGGTCCCGAGGTTCACCACGAACGGCTCCTGCGTCTCCGTTGACGGGGAAGAACAGGTCAGTGGAGAAACCGCGCGCAGCTTCGACGACACCGTCGAGTACACCGTTCACGCCGCCAACGGAGCAACGCGCATCTACCGTGTTAAGGTAACTCTGCAGAACTAGCAGCGCTGCGGCCGCCGTTCGTTGGGACGCCGCCGCTCGTTGGGACGCCGCCGTTTGTTCCGACGACGAAGGCAGCGTCGGCGCGTCGCACAACGCCGTTGTACCGGGAACGTACCTCGACTGTTACCACTCCCGATTCCACGTTCAGAATGCGCCCCTCGGCGATCAGGGTATCCCTGCCGTCGACGCTGCGGCGCCGTATCTGGACGTGGTCGCCCTCCCCGGCGCTTCCCGCCAGAAGGGACCGGATCACGATCTCACCGCCTTCCGGTGCAGAGGTCACTACTCCGAGGAGCTCCCGTTGGAGCCCCGGAGGGTCTTCCCGTTCCGGGGAGGCCGCGACCGGGGCGCTCCCGGCGGAAGCCTCGCTTTCAACCGCGCCGGCGCCGGCTGCCGCGCTCGGTTCCGGTTGCCGAAGCTCCTGCGCGATCTGCGTCTCCAACTCGGCAATGTGCTCGGACTGCCGCCGGCGGGTCGCCGTGAGAGATGCGAGCTCCGCGTCGATCTCGAGGATGCGTGCGTTCGTGTCCGCGAGCTCCGCCTGCGCTTCCCGAAGCGCGATACCACGCCGGCGAATCTCGTCCCGCGCCACGGCGAGCTCACGCTCCAGATCGTCGCGCCCACTCCGGAGGGTGGCGCTCTCACCCTGAAGATCGGCGACCTCGACCCGGAGCCCCGCAATCTCGGCCTCGAGAGTCTCGATCTCCCGACGAAGGGACGCATTTGCCTCGCGAAGGCTCGCTCCCGCGGCCCGCGCTTCATCGCGCTCCCCGCGGACCTCCGCGAGATCGGCGCCGAGCTCCGCAACCTCCCCTTCGAGCTCCCCCGACAGCGACTGCGCCTCTCCGACGGATGCGGTCAGCTCCGCGACTCTGTCCTCGAGCACCCGGATCTCCTCCTGCCGGCGCGCGAGGAGCTCCTCTCTCGCCGCTATGGCATCGCCCTCGATCTCGGCAAGCTCCGACTCCAGGGCGGCCTGTTGACCGGCGGAGCGTTCCTCCTGGTCAATGAGGTCGCCAATGGTGTCCGCAATGCGGCGATCGATTTCTCGGCGCGCCTGGATAGCGGAGACGCCGGCGAAGGTGGGAATCCGGAAGACCTCATCCACCCTGTCGAGGGCCGTTCGGGCGGCGTCGTAGTCGTCTGCGCGAAGGGCCCGGAATATCCGTTCATAGGCGGCGGCAAGCTGGTCCTGAAAGAGCGTAATGACGCTCTGTTCGCGTTCGAGGGTGCTCAGTCGCGCCTCTGCGGTGGTTGCCGCTTCCCGGGCATCCGCGATCTGCGCTTCGAGCTCGGCGCGCTCGGCGGAGAGCTCCTCCTCCAGAGCGGTCGAGTCCGCCTCGACCTCGGCGATCCGGCTCTGGAACTCCGACTCCACTTCACTGCGGAACGCAGCAAGCTCGCTCTCCACATCGCGGGAGCGTGCCGCCTCGAGGGCCTCCAGCTGCTCCGCAATTGTCCCTTCGGAGGTCCCCAGCGCCTCGAGGCGTTCCCGTTCCGACTGGAGCTCCGCGTCCAGGGTCGCCCGAAGCTCCGCTTCGCGTCGCGCGATCTCCTGGTCGAGACCCTCCTCGAGGGCCGCCTTCGACTCGGCGAGGTCCGAGAGCTGCGACTCGATGGCGCTGATCTCCGCTTCCCGCCGGCTGAGCTCCTCTTCCGAATCGCGAATGAGCTGCTGAATGATCCGGCTCTCAGTGGAGAGTACTTCCGCGGTATCCAGCGCAATCGCCTCCTCGCGGGTGTTGAAGAGGGTCGTTACGGTGTAAAGAGCACCGGCGACGATCAGCGCCAGGAGGACATTGACAACAATTGGAAGGGTGATCCCCGTTCGCCCCTCCCCACGCCGCAATTCCACGGCTTCCCTCGGAATGTGACGACCGGCGACGAGATTCTCGATCTCCGCGCGGACCTCGGGGTCCTCGTCCGCCGCCGCCGCCGCACTTCCCGCTTCAGCGTCACGGGGCCGGTGCGCTCTGAGTCCCTGCGGAGCGCCGTCGTCGCCGGGGTCTTCCGGGACGGACTCGGAGCTGTGCGTTCCGGCCAGGGGCGCGTCGTCGACGATGATTTCGAAGCTGAGCTCCGACGAGTCTCCCGGCGAGATGCTGAGACGGTACCTGCGCTGCTTTGCCTGTTCGAGTAGTCCTGACCGAGCCATCTTTCGTTAGTATCGACCTGCCACTTCAATAACCGATAATATCACAACGGCATGGGTATCCTGAACAGCGGGCGTTCCCCGGCGGTGCGTACCATATGAGCATCCGCGTCAAGATCATCTTGGTGGTTCTCCCGCTCATCGTCGCGACCGGTGCGGTTGTGGGTCTCTCGGCAAGCCTCCTCGCGCGGAGCGGCATTACGCGGATCGCCGTTGAGGCCCTCGGTTTCAAGGCGCGAGAGCTCAGACAGTATGCGGACAACCAGTGGCGACTCCTGGTTGAAAACAATCTCGCCGATGACCCGGAGTATCGCGCTCTGAGCGAACAGGCAATCTCGTCGTACGCGCGTACGCTCCTCCAAGGGGCCACGGAGAAGATCCTGGCGACGGGGCCGGACGGTGAGATCGTGTTTCAGACGGGGGACGCCGTGGATGCTGCAGAGGACGAAGGCACCGCCTTCGCAGAGGAGTACGCACGGAGCAGCAGCGGATGGACTCGTTTCACTCTCGGGGGCGAGACGCGGGTCGGCCAGGCCTTCATCTTCGAGCCCTTTCGCTGGCGTCTGCTGGTCAGTGACACCGAGGACGCCTTCTACGGGGCGGTGCAGGACATTACGCGACAGACCGCAATCATCCTCGGCATTGCCCTTGTCGGAGCGACCGTCCTCCTTCTCCTCTTCTCGAAGGTCATCACACTGCCCATCAAGCGCCTGGTCCATACCATGCGCAGTATCACCGAGGACAACGACCTCTCCCGGCGGGTCTCCATTGAGTACCGCGACGAGATTGGAACTCTCGGCAAGACCTTCAACGTCATGATCGATGAGCTGGAGCATGCGTACAGCCAGATCAAGTCCTACGCCTATCAAGCGGTCCTGGCCAAGAAGAGCGAGTCGAAGATTCGGAACATATTCCAGAAGTATGTACCAAGCGATGTGATCGATCAGTTCTACGCCAACCCGGAGTCCATGCTCGTCGGACAGAACCGGAGCCTGGCGATTCTCTTCACGGACATCCGCAGCTTCACGACCATCTCCGAATCCTTCGCCCCGGACGAGCTCGTGACCGCACTGAATCACTACTTCGAAATCATGGTCGACGTGATCATGGAGAACGGCGGCATTGTGGACAAGTACATTGGGGACGCCATAATGGCCTTCTTCGGAGCCCCCGTCGAGCACCCGGACGACGCTCGGCGCGCCGTCGGCGTGGCACTGGAGATGCGGCGCCGGGTTGGTGAGTTCAACCGCGCCCAGGAAGCGCGGGCGCTCCCCGCCTTCCGAACCGGGATCGGCGTCAACTTTGGGCCCGTCGTCGTAGGTAACATCGGCTCCGAGCGGAAGATGGACTACACCGTCATCGGCGACATGGTGAATCTCGCATCCCGTCTCGAGGGTCTGACGAAGAAGTACCGGCAGGAGCTCCTCTTTTCCCGCAGCGTCTACGACCAGGCGCGTCACGTATATCCCTGCCGCTTCATCGACAAGGTACAAGTGAAGGGCAAGAGCTCCGGCGAGGACATATACACTGCCGAGGAGAATCTCTCATCCGGGCGGAAGGAGCTCTGGTCCCTCTATGACCGTGGTATCCGGGCGTACTACCTTCGCGACTTCCAGAAAGCGCGCTCCTTCTTCGAGCAAACCCTGGTGAAAGCGCCCGGGGACAGGCCGGCGGAAATCTTTCTGGAGAGAAGTCGACGCTACGCGGCATCCCCACCCCCGCCCGGATGGGACGGCACCGAAGTCATGACGGAGAAGTAGCTTACCTGCCGGGAGGGGCCGCAAGGGCCGCGTCGATTGCATCAATGTCGCGGATGAGCTCCCGAGGCCGCTCGATCCGAAGTCGCAACCACTGCCAAACGGAGAGCGATGCCGTTGAAACGGCGACGGACGTCGCCGACAGGATGCGGTAGGTGTTCACCTGCCGTCTCAGCGCGACGGCGTCCTCGGTGAAGGTCGCGTTGTTGTACTCCCGAAACGCGACCTGGCCCAGAATGAAGGTGGCCGCGGAGGCTGCGGCGCCGGTTACCCCCGCGGTGAGGGCGTAGCGCCCGCGCCGCCGCAGGCGAGGCAGGGCCGCGACGCTATCCGCGAGCTCAGACGTCAGCGTCCGTCGCTCCTCCAGGAGTGAGGAGCGCCACTCCCCCGGTGGGGCGTCCGTAACCGTTCGCGGCCGAATGGTCACGACAGGTGGGGCCGACGCCTGCGGCACGATGCGCGGGCTGAGGAGCAGCGCCACTCCCGAACCCACCGCGACAGCGCCACCGACCGTCAGGGGTAATACGCTCTCCGCGGTGTCGGGAGTGTCGAACCACATGGCCGCACCGGCGAGAAATGTGGAACCGCCGAGGATGAATCCGGTAAGCGCCGCGCCCTGCAGCCCCCGACCGGCATCGGACGGGAAGAGCTCGTCTTCGAGCTCCAGAAGTACGGCCGTCTCTCGAAGGGCCGCGCCATACCGCTCCTGCAGGAGAAGCGTCCGGGCCAGCGTGCGGAGCGACGCAATCTCCTCGCTCTGAGGCCCGTCGACGTGGAGGGCAAGATCGTCGAGCCGGGCGACGGTCTCTTCCGTGATGTCCCCGCCGAAGGCAGCCTGCGCCTCGTCGATCGAGGTCTGTGCGCCGTCCTGGGCGCGGACATGCGCCGGCCCGACGGTGGAGAGGAGCGCAAGCATTACGCCGACGGCGGCCGCAGTTCGCAGGGGCATCCGGGCAATCGCCGTCATGATGAGCGCCCTCCATTCTCGTTGCTGCGCTCTTCGTTGCGCTCTTCGCGGCGCGCTTCGTCGCGCGCTTCGTTGTGGTCCTCCGTTCGATCCTCCATTCCGGGATTGCTACCGCCTGCGGCCTCCATGATCGCGCTCTGCTGTGCCCTGATCTGCCGGGGTGTCACACCTCCGAGACTTGGGTGGATCTCATGGAGATACTGCGCCGCTGCGTCCGCATTTCCCAGATCAACCTCGATCTCCGAGAGGGAAAGGAGCGCGGAGTTTACCTCGGCCGGATCGGGATAGCGCTCGGGAATCCGCGCAAGAAAGGTCCGCGCCGTGTGAGGACGCTGGAGAATGCGGTAGATCTCACCGATGAGGCGAATCGATTCCGGCACCAGGCCGGATTCGGGATGGGTCTTCAGGAGCTCCTCGTACAAGTCTCGGGCTTCTTCGAAGGAGCCGAGACGAAAGGCCTGCTCCGCCCGCGCGTGGAGTGCGGCGGCCGCCCCGGGGGTCTGCGTCTCAGCGAGGAGGATCGGGGTCCGTTCCAGGTAGCGGGCTTTCTCCACGGTAAGTCCGGCGTACACGCCCGCCGACACAGCCGTGAGTCCCGCCGCCGCCATGGTGCCTGGTCCGACATAGAGTGGACCCGCCGGCTCGGCGGCGTCGTCGAGGCCGCCGAGGATTGCCACCAGGGCGAGGGCCGGGACTGCAATGCCGGCGGCGCGCCGCAGGCCCTCCCGAGGGTAGACCCGCTCCAGACTCAGCGCGGTGCCGCCGGCGGACAGTCGGTAGTCACCTTCGGGAGTCTCGAGGGCGAAGCGCTCGGCTTCAACCTCCATGTCGCCCAGCCGCAGAGTTTCGGCACCTTCGAAGCGCGTGACGGCTGCGGTTCGTGCCAGGCTAACTCGAACCGGCCGCGGCCACCGGCCGTCGGCATCGATCTCAAGAGAATAGGGTCGATACCCGGACTTCCGCAGGGTGACGGAATGGGGCCCCCTTCCTTCCAGCGATATGACGGCCGGCGTTACCGCGTGAACTGCGGTGCCGTCGACAAGGATCTGGGCGTACATGGGGTCCGAGTGAATGTACACGAGACGGTCGCCACGATTCGATTGGCTCCACAGGAAACCTCCGGAGAAGACAAGGGCCGTCAAGATGAGAAGGCTGCGCTGCATCATTGCGATTCAGTGTAGCGCCTGTGACGCGAAATGTCTGCACGACTCGTCGGCGACGGCGATCGCAGCGACGGCGCTTGAATTGCCGACGCGTTGTGGCGATGTTCATGCTGGAAAACGGCTGTGGTCGTCCACGCGTGCGTGGCTCCATGAGCCGTCCACTTCGCGAAAGCGATCAATGATTCGCGAAAGCGATCAATGATTCTTGGAAGCGATCAATGATTCGTGGACGCGATCAATGAAAGGAGTTGACATGAGTGAGGTACTGGAACTGCTGAAGACCCGCAGGTCCTTCCGGGCGCTGGCGGAGGACAAGCTACCGACGGACGTCGTGGAACGACTCATGACTGCGGCGACCCTCGCCCCGTCGTGCTCGAACAATCAGCCGTGGCGGTTCGTCCTGGCTCAGAGCGAGGACGCTCTGGCGAAGGTCCATGAGCACCTGACCCGCGGGAATTACTGGGCAACGCGCGCACCTCTGATCGTTCTGGTCGTTACGAATGCGGACCTCGACTGCAAGGCCAACGACGACCGTGAATACGCGCTCTTCGACACAGGGATGAGTGTCTTCGGGATGCTGGTTCAGGCGGAGAAGGAGGGCCTTTACGCCCACCCCATGGCGGGATTCAACGCCGCGAAGATGCGCGAGGCCTTCGGTATTCAGGATCCCTACCGGCTTGTAACCGTGATTGCCGTGGGGTATCCTGCCGGCGATATCTCAATGCTCAACGAGAAACACCAGGAGGCTGAGAAGTCGCCGCGGTCCCGGAAGGCGCTCGACGAGGTGGTCTTTCACGACGAGTGGCCGGGATAGCGCGGCGTCGGAGTACGGCATGCAGGACATTCGCAAGAACGTTGAAGAGAGGTTCGTCTCGCTCCTGAAAGAGGCAATGGGGGACCGGCTCCACGCCGTCGTCGCCTACGGCAGCTACGCAACCGCGGCGTTCCGTCCGGGTGTATCCGACGTGAATCTGCTCATTCTCACCACGGACTCCGTCGCCCCACACGTGCCCGACATCTCCCGAAAGGTGCACCGCACCATGCGGCGCAATCGAATAACGCCGCTGCTCCTCACGAAGGGCGAATTCTTTACCAGTGCGGATGTCTTTCCCATGGAGTACATGGACATGCAGGCGCGGCACGAGGTTCTGTACGGACCGGATCCGACGGCAGAGCTATCCTTCTCCCGGGACAACCTGCGGCACGAGTTGGAACACCAGCTTCGCGGCAGTCTGGTATCTCTCCGCCAGTTGGTTCTCGCCGCCGGAGGGCGGAACAGGGAACTCGGGCGCTACCTGAAACGGTGGTACGGCTCCATTGCGGCGCTCTTTCGTGGCGTTCTCCGGCTTCGGGGTGTTGCGGAGATCCCGGAGGACCCGGAGGAGCTGGTGCGCCGTATGAACGAGAGCCTGGGTCTGGAGGCGGGCCCGTTTCTGGTGTTGATTCGATACCGGGCGGGAACGCGGACAAATCCGACTTCCCTGGCAACGCAGCTCATGGAACGCCTGGAGTCCCTGGTAGCAATTGTGGATGCTTTTGAAGCGGAGCGTGAGTGAGGTGGCTTCAGCATTCCAGGTGAGGCGATTCTTTCTTGTCGTGTCGGTGATTCTCGTTGTCGCGGCTGCCGCTGCGCAGGGACAGGAGGGGGAGCTTCCCCGTCCCCGCGGTGTGGTCAACGATTTCGCGGGCGTCATCTCCGCCTCGGAGGAAGAGCAGATCCGGGACGACATCGAGGCGATTCAGGCCGCGACTCCCGTCGAGGTTGCCGTCGTCACGGTGGCGTCGATCGCGCCGTACGCCGACATTGAGGAGTACTCCGTTGCCCTGGCTTCCGAGTGGGGTGTCGGCGGCGCCGAGGACGATACCGGCATCATGCTTCTATTGGCAATGGATGTCCGGGAGGTTCGTTTGGAGACCGGATACGGCCTGGAAGGCGCCATTCCGGATGGACGGGCCGGGGCAATTCTGGATGACATGGTCCTGCCGGGGCTTCGTCGCGGCGACTACGGTGCGGGAATGCGCGCCGGCGTGCAGGAAATCGCGGCCATCCTGGGGGAAGAGTACGGCGTCGAGATTGCCGACTACACACCTCGGACCGAGCGGGAGCCGTCGCGGCGGTCGGGTAGTCCCATCGGCCGCATCTTCTACATCTTCATTGTGTTGATGGTGTTCGGCGGCGGGCGCTTCTTCTTTCTGCCCTTCCTGATGATGGGGCGTGGCGGCTTCTTCGGCGGCGGCTTCGGTTCGCGAGGCGGCGGCTTCTCCGGTGGCGGGGGTGGATTCTCCGGCTTCGGCGGTGGTGGCTTCGGCGGCGGCGGCGCCTCTCGCGGTTTCTAAGGCAGGGGCGCGTCGCACGAGCGGGCGACCGGCCGGGCGAGTCCAGAACGGGAAACCACGGTCTTTGCACGGGGCGCGTCGCTCGAGTGGGCGACCGGCCGGGCGTGCAGGTGGGGGTGCCGGTGGGCG
>CAZUVX010000036.1:25921-28210 GCA_964623865.1 uncultured Spirochaetaceae bacterium
GTGCCGGTGGGCGGCGGCGCTCCGTCGGTATTCGAGAATGGAAGAAAGACGATCCCGGGTGATCGCGATGAGGTAGCAGGATGGCACAACGGAGAAACAGCGCACGAGTCATTGGAATCGGCATCGCGGTGCTGATTCTGGTGATCATTGGATTCTGGTACGTCGGACAGCGCAACTCGCTGATAACCATGGAGGAAGAGGTTGACGGCGCCTGGTCGGAGATCGACAACCAGCTGCAGCGCCGCAGCGACCTCATACCGAATCTGGTCAACACTGTGCGGGGATTTGCCGAGCAGGAGCAGGAGGTTTTCGGCCGGATCGCAGAGGCGAGGAGCCGCCTCGCCGGAGCACAGACGGTTGGCGAGACCGCGGAGAGCTACGAAGAGCTGCAGTCCGCCCTGAGCAGACTCCTGGTGGTGGTGGAGAACTATCCGGAGCTTCGTTCCAACGAGAACTTCATCCGTCTTCAGGATGAGCTCGCCGGGACCGAGAATCGCATTGCCGTGGCGCGTGGGCGGTACAACGAGACGGTTCGGCGATTCAATACGCGGATTCGAATGTTCCCGACGTCGATCGTTGCGGGCCGGCTTGGGATGAGCAAGAAGGAGTACTTCGAGGTCTCCGAGGACGCGCGAGAGGTACCCACGGTCGACTTCGGGTCGGACTCCTAGCGTTCTACCGGTCGCCCCGGTCGGGACACTGAGCTGCCTCAGTCCCTGTCGCCGAGACTGCTCAGCAGCTCCTCCATGGTCAGCGGCTCGAAGCGGCGCGTGCGCTCGCTGCCGTCGTCACCAAGAACGATCAGGGCGAATCCGTGCGACTGGACTTCCAGCATGCGCCGGAGTTCCGAAGGGGTAAATGCAGTTGTGGACTCCCCGTCTATGGTGACCCGCATCCCGGAGACCGTTATGACCAGGACGCCGCGCTCTTCGAGAGCACGACGGTGATGATAGATGCGATCTATCATCGTGAGGTAATCGGGATCGTCCTGGGCCGCCGCAAAGACAACAACGACGGGACGGTCTATCCATTGCTGAATCGGATTCGACACGGCCTTCCCCTCCTTGGCGCATACCTGCCTGAAGTCTATGCAGCATGCCGATCCCGTTCAACTGCAACCTCGACACTCTTGCTCTCGGGCGAGCACGGCGGTACCGTCTATCCAGGAGGAAGGGATGGTTCGGTCGACGCGTTCCGCGAGTGTGCACATTCTCATGATGGTTTGCGCATTCCTCGTTCCGGCGCCGGCGGTGCACGCTCAGGATGTGACCGACGCCGAACGGCTCGTCATTGTCTCGGTACAGTTTGAGGTAACCGAAGAGCGGTACGCGAGCCTGGAAGAGTTCCACCGGACTCTCGACGGGATCCTCCGGAGGGCTACCCGGGACTCCTCTGTGGACGTGGTTGTCTTTCCGGAATACATCAATGTTCCCCTGCTCTTCGCCGAATACGCCGGCGTTATAGCGCGCAGTGAGTCTCTCGAGGAAGCGGTCGGGCAGGTAGTGATCCGAACGGAAGACGTCACGTCCCTCCCCGAGCTCGTTGCACAGGAGGCGCAGGAGGATACTCCCGCAATTCTTTCGATGTGGCGCTCCCTTGCACGGCAATACAGGGTGGCGGTGATTCCCGGGACGTTCTTCGTTCTTCCTGAGAACGGGACTGAGGATGGGGGTGTACGCAACCGTACCATGGTGATCGATGCGGACGGGAAGATCTTGCATCGGCAGGATAAGGTCTACCTGACGCCCTTTGAGCAGGATGTCCTCCGCCTTGCTCCCGGATCCCTGGATGATGCAGAGTCGGTCGATCTCGAGGGTGCCGATGTCGCCATAACCATCTGCCGGGACAGCTACTTCTCGACCTGGGAGGAACCCTTCGAAGGAGTCGATGTCTGGGTGGACCTGCGCGCCAACGGTGAGCCCTATTCGAATCAAGTGCGACGTCGCTTCGCAGGCACCCTTCCGGAGCGCGTGCGCGCCGTCGGTGCGGATGCGGGCGTGAACTCCTCCCTTACGGGCGAGTACCTCGACATGATCTGGCAAGGACCCTCGTACGCGGTCGATGGAGCGGGCCGCCGCATCGAGGAATCGCCCTCCCCGGTCGGTACTTCCTTGATTCGTATTGAAGTTCCGGTTGCTACGCCGACCTCGCCAGCTGATCAGTGAGCTCGGAGAGGCGCTCGACGTTGTGCGGAAAGACGTACGCGGCCATTTGCCGGTGGACGAAATCGTCGCGGCTGCGCCTAACGTATCCCGAAGCTTGTTGGATGAAGCAGCAGAACGCTTTCGG
>CAZUVX010000037.1:0-3255 GCA_964623865.1 uncultured Spirochaetaceae bacterium
CCACACTCGGCGCGCCAATGGAGACCGTCGGCACAGTATTGTCCACCGCAAAGGCCGTTGACGGCTCGGACGCCACGGTCGGATTGCCCGCGGCGTCCCGGGCGGTGCCGGCGGCCAGAGCAATTGTGACGTTCCCGTCGCCTGAGCCGGCCGTGAGGGTGATCGTTCTGGTGTCTCCCGTGCCGGTGACGTCGGTGACCGACGCCTGGGCGCCGCTCGAACCTGTTGCGGTCACATCGGCAGTCGAGAGCGAGATGATCGCATCCGCGCTGTAGGTAACGTCATACGTCACCGTCGCCCCGTTCTTCGCAAAGTCGACGCTCGGATCCCCGACCGCAAACGTCGGCGCCACCCGGTCGTACTCGATCCCGGTCGCGTTCGCAACCTGGTCGGCGGCGTTGCCGGCGTTGTCGGAGGCATCGATCGTGTAGTCGATCGCGCCTTGGGAAACGGTGGTGCCGGTGAACTCGTACGTTGCCGTGAAGTCGGGGAGGCTGCCGGTCACCTCTGCGGATTGGCCGGCGATCGTGACCGTCGGCGTTGCGGCGAGTCCTGCCGTGGGTTCGTCTATCGTGAAGGGAATTGTGATCGTCTGGCCGTTGCGGACCCAGCCCGGGTTGCCGGTGGTCTCGATTGTACCGACGTTGATGATCGGGGCGATCCGGTCAACCGTAACGTCGTCGCTCGTGTCGGCGGTGTTGCCTAAAGCGTCCCGGACGTAGAGGGTGACCGTCTTGAGGCCGTCTTCCTGGCCGCTGAAGTCGGCGGTGCCGGGCTTCGTATCCGACCAGGAGCCGGGCGGCTCCGCGGAATATGACAGGCCGTACTGGATGCCGCCCACGCCGGCATCGCTCACAGTGATCTCTACCGCGGGAGTCGTGGTGTTGGTGAAGCCTGCGCCGGAGACGATGTTGAAGGTGCCGATCGTCGGCGGCGTGGCGTCGCGGTAGACGTACATGGTGTTCACGGGGGTCTCTTCGTCGAGGGTCGACCAGTTGTCGTTCTCGTCGGCTACTTCGATTTGCAACTTCGTCCACCGGTCGGCCTGAGTGGCAAGGGTGAAGGAGGTCTGCTCCACATAGTCTTGAGTATCGTGTATGACTGCGTCTCCCGTAGCCGAGCCGTCGGCATCGCCGGTAGACCACGGCGTTTCTGTTATGCGGAGCTGTGTTACGTCAGCCTGATCGTCGGTTGCCTCAATGTTCAGGGTGATGTCATTCCCCCGGGTAAAGGCGGAGGTTGCGGAAACATCGCTGGTATCGTCGTTGGAGTTGGTGATGGTAAACAACTCGATTACCGGCGGGTTCTCATCCTTGCCGCTACCGGTGGTGAAGAACCACGAGAAGTCGCTTACCATTGTGTTCCCCGCGAGATCCTGGATGCCTCTGGTCAGGGTAATGGTGATGGTGCTGAAGATCTCGTGATACTGCCCCTCTTTGAGCGCCAGGGTCAGGGCGGCGGCGTTGACGCTGACGTCGAACTTGGACTCTACGTGGCGGGGCGTCTCGGTGGTGATCCTGGCGGTCTTCACCGTCGTAACCTGAACGGTGCCCGCGGTCGGGTCGTCGGTGTTCACCGTGACGGATGACTCCAGAATCGGCTCGTTGAAGGTAATGGTGATCTCTTTGTTGATGAGGTTGCTCGAGGAGCCGGAGTACGGTGCCCAGGTGAGAACGTGGGGCCGCCGATCGAAGGTGGGCGAGACCACCAGATCCTCCTTCTCCACATGAACCGTCATGGTGGTGGACACCGCGCTCGCATCGGAGAAGGTAATGTCTCCTTCTTCGCCGGAGTGGGTCCACTCGAGGAAGGTGTAGTCCGATCCCACCGTCGTGGCGATGGTGTAACCGATTCCGACCTTGAAGGATTGCGCGCCGAAGGGATTGGGCACGCCCATCTCATCGCTCTCGGCTCGCAGGGTGACGGTCGTCTCCGGCGCCGTTGCCACGGTGACTTCCTGCTGGATGCTCTCCTTCAGGTCCTCCGTGCCGAAGAAGTCCCTGCACCCTGCCGCCAGAACGAGCGGAAGGACTGCAACCAGAATGAATACGCTTCGCGACGCAGCGGGTCGTCTCTTCATTCCTCTTCTCCGAAACGTTGATCTGCCGGAAGGGGCGCAATGCGTACCTGCGAGAAAGCTGCCTCGTCCAGGGCGCGAAGGGCGGCGTAGTCGAAGTCCCCGGGTGCCGGGAAGCCGTCGACGGAGAGGGTGTGCTCATTGTCGACATAAATGACGATGCTCCCGGCCGCCGGGTAGTACTCAATGCGGTAATCGCGCTCATCGAAGGCGGAGCCGGGAATCCGCGTTGCCGCCACCATGGTCATTCCGACCTCGTCGACGGAGCGGTACACCTGGAGGCGCGGTCTCGCCTCGCCGTAGGTATCCGGATCGCTGGTGATCCAGACCAGGATGGAGTCCCCTCCGCCGTAATACGACAGATTCCACTCTCCTCGGCCATGGACGTGCATCCCGAAGCCGACGAAGCCACGACCCATCGACCGCGCGGTGAACTCATAGGCGGTGGGACCCGAAGCCATCGGCGTAGCCATGATGAGCTTCGCGTACATGGCCTCGGGATCGGTCATGTCCGCCGACCTTCGCCGGCGCTCCCAGGTTCCACCACCTTCCCGGACACTATCCGCGAGAAGATCCACGAAATGTCTCACCTGCGACTGCTCGACCTGCCGTAACCGCGCTTGCTCGGCGCGAGGGTCCGGCACAACGAGCGCAGGACCCCGCGGCGGCGCCGCAACGACCGCCGCCTCGGGCGCAGGATCGGAAGCGGGTTCCGGAACCGGCTCGGAGGCGGGCTCTTCCGCAACCGCCGGTACCGATTCGCGGTCCGGTTCGGGTTCCGGTGCTCCATTCTGCGGCGGTATCTCCACCGGCGTCTCGGCAGGCGCCGCTGCGATCTCCGAGTCAACCTCAGGCTCCGGGGTTGGATCGGGTTCCGCTTCAGGCTCAGGCTGCCTCTGCAGCGGCTGCACTCGGACCCGGCGCTCCTCAATCTCCGCATCCGCCGGAGCCTGCCGGGCAATTGCCGGCGGCCTGCGCTGCTGCGGTACAGGCTCCACCGGAGGCACCGCCCGCGGTCCCGACTCGGCGCGCTCTCTGGAGGGCCGTACTTCAGGTTCCGGCTCATCCCTCTCCGCTTGCGGGACCCGTGCCGCCCGTTCGGCAATGTCGGCATCCTGAGGAGCAGCCCGGGCAACCGCGGGCGGTAGGGTCCGGCGCGGCTCGGGGCGCGGGGTCGG
>CAZUVX010000037.1:3355-23707 GCA_964623865.1 uncultured Spirochaetaceae bacterium
CCGGCTCCGGTTCAGGCGCCGGGTCCGGCTCCGGCGTTGGCTCGGGCTCGGGCGCGGGCTCGGGCTCGGGCTCCGGTTCAGACTCGGGCTCGGGCTCGGGCTCGGGCTCGGGTTCGGGCTCGGGCTCGGGCGGAGGCTCAGGCTCGGGCTCGGGTTCGGGCTCGGGTTCCGGCGTCGGGTCCGGGGCGGGGCGGTCCTCCGCGGGCTGGGGTTCCGGCGTCGGGTCCGGGCGGTCTTCAACCGGCTCAGGGTCAACCGGCACGGATTCCGCGGGCACCCGCTCCGGCGCTTCGGCGACGGCAGCCTCGGGCTCCGGCTCCGCGGCCGCCTCACGCTCCGGTTCCGGTGCGGGCTCCGGCTCCGGTGCAGGCTCCGGCTCCGGTGCAGGCTCGGGCGACCGCTCAGGCGCCGCGGCGACCCGTGCAGGCTCGGGCGAGCCGAAGTCCTGGTCGTCCCGGGACCACACCATCCCGGCCAGACGATCCGCCATGGACCAGGCGCGGCCTGAGCCGCCGTACACGGATTCCAGGTATGCAAATCGGGTGGCAAGGTCCGGGGCGCCGACGCGGAGGTCGGCGTAGAGCGCCTCCGACTCGGCGTAGCGGTCCAGCTCGTAGGCGGCGCGGGCCATGCCCAGGGTGGCGACGGGATCCTCCGGCAGGAGGGATGCCGCCCATTCGTAGTAGGAGTAGGCCAGGTCGTAGTCGCGACGGATGAATGCGACGCCGGCCAGGTTACTCCACGCCCAATCGTACTCGGCCTCGGCGGCCTCGGCGAACCTCTCCCACGCCTCGTCGAGCATACCCGCCCGGGCCAGAGCAATACCGTACTCGTTCAGGGTATCCGGCTTCCGCTCCCGGGCCAGGCGCGCCTCGAAGTCGGCAATGGTCGGAGCGAGCTCCCTGGTCACGACACGGTTCACCGCGGTGTCAAAGGCGACCATCATGTTCGCCTCCCCGGGAAGGGTGAAGCGGGCACTGGCGTTGGGGAGGCCCGTAGGCGCGTAGCGGCTCCAGTTCTCCCGCATGGGAAAGATCGCGGCGGAGCCGACCGCATCATTGTCGAGCCACTGTTTCGCCCCAATGCGCCACGCCTTCACGAAACCTTCCTGGATCATCGTGACCTCAATGGGCGCCCACACCCCGTCGTCCCGAAAGATCAGGAGGCCCGGATCGAAGAACTGCTCCCGCGCCTCCTCTTCCGTGAGGCCGATGTCGAAGGCCATGTAGATGTGGCCGGGAATGGTGATGAAGGCGGTGGGAACGCCGGCGGACTCCAGGAGGCTCGCAAAGAGAATGGACAGGTCGTCGCAATCGCCGCCGCGGTACATCAGGGTCTGGCTGGGATACTGCAAGTAGTCGATGGCCTGGGGATTCTCGGAGAGCTCGATGTAGGAGCTGTTGGGATCAATGACGTAGTTCACGCCGTAGAGGTTCAGCGCCTCGAAGATGCCCAGGGCGTACTGCAGATTCGGCGGCAGGGCGCCGCGCATGCGGTCACGGACCACGCTGGAGGCGTACCGGGCGAACCAGAGCGCCGCGGGATCGGTCGGCGAGACGAAGGCTGCCGCGCGCCGGTCGTCCTCCCAGGTCATGGCGTTCCGGTGTCGGAACTGAAGGGTGAAGTCCGTCTCCGCCGTACGCGTCGAACCGAAGTATGAGTACTCGGTGCTCACGACGGCGAAGGTCTTCACATTCTCCGTAAGGGTCAGCACCCGCTCGTCGAACACGGCGTTCAACGGAACTACCGCCGATTCACCCTCGTCCAGCCGGTCTATAACCCCGCACAGCCGGGCCCCGCCCATGTACTCCGGGGTGTGGAAGGAGACGCGCACGTTCTCGACCGGCCCGTCCTCGTTGTTGCGAACGGTCACGGAGCCGAGAGGCTCCTCATCGTACCAGGACCGCAAGACCGGAAAGACAGCTTCCGTCTCGATTTGCTCGATGGCCAGGTTGGAGCGATTGCGACTGAGCTCGCTCGGCGCCAGCTCGAGCCGGATCCCCGCGGTCAGAGCGTTCACGAAGTCGAACGCCGGCGTGGCAAGCCGCTGGTATCCCGCCCCAATTCCAAGTGTCAGGGCCGGAGTTACTCTCAGGTCGATGCCGACGCGGCCTCCCACCTCATACACTCCATAGCTCTGCCCTCCCGACTCCTCGGGATCCACATCGGGGATACGGCCGAAGCCACCGAATCCTGAGGCCCCTATCGAGAATCGAGGCGACAGCCGGGCCTGAAGGCCGAGCCCAACCGAGGCTCCGGCGTAGAAGAGCGGATCAACGGCGTCGAACTGAATCGAATACGCGCCGGCGCGGGCAAGGACTTCCGCAAAGGGCACAGGCAACAGCGAAAGCTGAGCTGCACCGCCGGCGACGAAGGAGACCGGCGAGGACGGCTCGAAGACCCGAGGGAACCAACCGTCGGCATCTACCGAGACTTCGAAGAGGGAGGAGGAGTCGGCGGTCCGGGAAGGCTCCGTAGCCGCAGGCGTATCGGCATCCTGGGCGACTGCCGCTCCCAGGGAATGGAAAAACAGCAGCGTCAGCGCGCCGAACCTGACCGCGGGCGAGAGCATCACTCGGTACCGCTACCGGACCGTTCCGGTCCCCTTCAGTCGCTCCACATCATGTCTCCCAGGCGATCCATGGCGGAGGAAGCGCGGGCGGTGCCACCGGGCAACCGCGCCGAGAGGTAGCTGTACCGGTCGGCCACTTCGGGACGCATCTCCCGAGCGAGCTGGAAGTATCTATCCGCCTCCTCATACAGATCCAGCTCGTAGTAGGCGCGCGCCAACCCGATGATGGCCGCGACCTGCCGGGGATTGCGGTCCAGTGCCTGCTGATAGGAGGCCACGGCACCCTCGAAGTCTTCGAGGAGGAAGGCAATGTTGCCAATGTTCACGATAGCTCGCGGATCTCCGAGATCTGCTGCGGCCTCGAACTCGGAAAGGGCCTCCTCGTACATGCCGTACCGGGCGTAGAGGACGCCGAGAAAGTTGCGCTGACGGGCATTGCCGCCGTCGGGACCGAAGGAGGAGCGAATGCTCTCCACCCGCGGCTGCACCTCCTTGAGGACGACCAGGGAGATGACGCTGCCGAAAGCGGTCTTTACCTGATCCACTGCGGGCTTCTCAGTCGTCGCGGCAATGCCGGGGACGCTTGCAGGGGGATACTCCTGCCACGCATCCGCAAGCGGATAGAAGAGCTCACCGGCCTGAGGAGTGCGATTCACCACCTCGGCACCCTGCCGCCACGCCTGAAGAAAGCCCTCCCGAAGCATGGAGATGCGAATGGGAACCCACGCTTCTCCCTCAATGAACATGAACTCTTCGGCGTTGATGAACCAGTTCTTCGTTTCCTCTTCGTTCGAGCTCATCCTGAAGACGGCAATGACCTCATCCTCCAGGGGAATGACTGCGGCCGGGACGCCGACCGCTTCCAGAGCGCTGGCATACAGCACCGCGAGGTCGTCGGAGTCTCCGCTCCGATAGGCAATGGTCTGATGCGGGTACTGGACGTAGTCCACTTCCGAAGCGGAGCTGCGCATGGCCTGGTATGGCGTCTGGGGGTCGGACTTCCAGGTGATTCCGGACAGTCGCAAACCCTCGAAGATGCCAAGGGCGTACTGGAGGTTGGGGTCCACCTCGACCAGCGACTCGGATCGAACGACTCCAGCCAGGAATTTGCTTGTATCCAGCACCGCCGGATCATTCGGGCTGATGAAGGAGGCGAGAACGGCGGGATCCTGCCAGGTGAAGGCGTTCCGATCCGCTATCTGAATAGTCATCTCACTGCGGGAAGCCCGGGCCTCACCAAGGATCTCGTAGGTAACTCTTATTTCCGCGTTCAAGCGTACCGACTCGGTGATCTCCATGACCTGGTCGGAGAAGTTGGCCAGCAGGGGAACCGTCGTGGAAGCACCGCGGCCCAGGTAGGCAACGGATCCGCAGAGCGCCGGCCCCGAGGTGTAGCCTTCCGCCTCGAACCACACCTGGATGTTGCGCATTTCCGCGCTCTCGGCGTTGCGAATGGTCGCGGTGCCGAGGGGAGCACCCGCATACTCTTGAGCCAGCACCGGGTAAATCGTCCGGGATTCCACACCATCCAAAACGGCCCGACCTTCGAAATCGCGCGTCCGAAGACCAATGTCTGCAATCAGAGATACGGAAAGACCGCGGTAGAAGGAGTCGTGCTCGGTGAGGTAATCGGTGTACGAGGCTCCGGCTGATAGCGTGAATCCGGGACGAATGCGGAAGCCGATCTCCCCACCCGCCTCCCAGAAGACGTTCCCCGTCATGATGGTGTCCTCACCGCTCGAGTAGGAGCCCATGTAGACTCCCGATCCGCCGGACACCGCAAGCTTCAACCGAGGAAACGGGAACGCGTATAGTCCCAGGCCGCCTCCCGCAGAGGTCAGCACCAGGGAGGTGTCCATCTCCGAGGTCGGCGGCGCCACGTAGCGCACGTCCATGCCCGCGTAGGGGGCAAGGAAGTTGAACAGTGTCAGGTCCACATCCAGCGAACCGCCGCCACCGAGACCGAAGATGTTCTGATCTGTTAGAGGTATGGACAACTCCGGTGAGGCGCGAAATCGAAGATCCTGCGTCACGCCGGGAATGGTGCACGACAAGATCAGCGCGGCGAGCACGCCGACTCTTACGAGATTACGCCGCCATATGTCTTTCACCGGCTTTGCCTTCCAGGGAGGAGCGATCTAGGGGCAATCCATACAGATTGCCACCGGGGTCTGGTGACCCCATCACATCCACCACTATTATACCACCGATTATGTGGACTTGCCGGGGAGCTGTCAATTAATGGCTAGTGCCTATCTGTATATGAGGAAATAAATTAGGAATTCGTTATATTATGTGAATCTTCCCGGCCCACTTTTTCGGCTACCACCGGCCGAGTCATCCTGGGTGCGGCCTCTTGCCTGAGGCGGGGGTACGTACTAATCTGCGGAAAGCATGCCACTGTTCGGCAGAGAGAAACCGAAAAGCGCCGGCGCGGCCGGCGAGACGCAGCGCGTCGCGGATCAGGCCGACGACGTCGAGTTCACTGAGTTCCTCAAAGAACGCGCGGCGCACCTGGCGGACCTGTGTCGGTTCGCACACGAATCCGGGCACAAAGCGGAGTTCCCCTGCCGCGATTACGTGAGCCACTTGAACCACGAGGCTGCCCAGATAGAGGAACTGGTCGATGGGCACGGCGGCCAGAAGAATGAGAAGTGGTTTCCCTTTCGGGAGTCTGTTGCCGCGGCCAAGCTCTTCGCCTTCGTCACCCACGAGGTTCTTCACATTCGCACGGCGATCTCCCGGTATGATCTCATTGGGGCGGAAGAGGAGCTCCATGACGAGACGCACCGTGTCGTGGAGCTCATGCGGGAAGCTCTCATCAATGCGACGGCCACCATCCTGGACCAGTTGAAGCGGTGCGACCTGATCGATGACGCGAACGGCTCGAGTTTCAAGCCGTGCACGACCGACACAATGAGCCTCTACCTGCCGTCGAACCGGTCGGTGCGACACTCCGAGAAGGTCGGCGAGACGGTTGTCTTCCTGGCAACGCAGTTCCTCAACCTCTCGGAAGACCTGGACGTGCGCGAGGTGCTCAAGGAACGGGATGCCGACACCTATGCACACGCCATTCCCGAGCCCATCAGCGAGGAGCGGCTCCGCCTCGTCGAGTCGCGCTTCCATAACCTCCAGTCCCTGTACGACACTTACATCTTCGAGTCGGACATTGAGCAGCAGAACCGGAGCCTGCCCACTCTGCGCGGGCATGTCAGTCTGATATTCCATCTCATGGTGGTGGCGACCAATCTGGCTCACTATTTCATTCGCCACATGAGCTCGCTCCGGCGGGAGACCTTCCTGCAGCTGCGCTTTCCCATGACGGCGGAGGTGCTGCGGTCTCTCATTTTCGAGTACCCCCTCCAGTACGCCAGGCGCTACCTGGAAGCCGCGACGACGCTCTGTCAGTCCATGATCCGGGAGTACTCGGAAGAGACGACGGTGGAGGTGCCCATTCCCAACTACCGCGGCTTCCACGTCCGCCCGTCGACGTTGATTGCGAAGATCGTCCGCCACTACGGCAGCCCGGTGACCATGAAGCTCGGCGATCAGGAGTACGACGCCGCCCTGCCTTTCGATCTCTTCCGCGCCAACGAGACGATCAACGCGGTGAAGCGCCGCCGGGTCACCAATATGCTCGACAAGGACCCGGAGCTCCATGTGCCCATACCTGCCGACTCAGAAGAGTGCACCCGGGAGCTCCAGCTCCTCTTCGTCCGGCTCATGAAGGAGGGGAGCATTGTCCTTTACGACACGGACCTCTCCTTCAGCGACATCGAGATCGAAGAGGGGGGAACCCTCGCCGAGCTCGCATCCCGCTACATTGTCCACCTCATGTCGGTCGGAAAGCTCGACGTTCACAGCGACATTACCGTCACCTTCGTCGGAGACAGCCGCGCCCTGAACGACCTGGAGGTCCTTGCCAACAACGGTTACGGCGAGGACGACATTGGCAACAACATCGTCCTGCCGAAGGAGCTGGCGTACCTGTCGCGGTAGGAAGTGGTGGGTCTCGCAGTGGTGGGTCTCGAGGGGCGTGAAGCCCTTGATGACATGTGCAGGTATGGTCTGATCCATGTGTGCCCCTGGATGTGCGCGCCGCCGGCGTGTCGAAGAGCGTCGTCGCCACGGTCATCATGATGCTCGTGGAAGACGGCGCCATTGCCCTGGACGACGCGGCTGCGGATCACCTGCCCGCCTCAACGATTCAGGGCGTTCCGAACGGACAGACCGTGACAATCCGGCACCTCCTGAACCACACCTCGGGCATTCCAGATGCAATCCGCGACCCCGGCTACGCCATGGACTACTTCAACGATCCGCATACCTACTGGAGCGACCAGGAGACCATCGCCTGGACACAGACCCAGGCTCCCCTGCCCGCGCCGTCCCGGGGTATCTGGACTTCCACGGTGACGGCGAGGCCTTCGACTCCAGCGACTTCTACTACGGCCACGACCAGGCATCGGGCTCTCTGATCACCACGGCGGCCGACCTGGCACGCTTCCTCGAAGCCCTTGCCGCAGGCTCCCTGGTCTCCGCGGATTCCCTGAGCCGCATGCAGGACTGGACCGCGATCGGCCGGGAGCGCGACGACGGACGCAACGACTACGGCCTCGGTCTCCTCCGCTGGGAGACCGACCGGGGCGAGGCATTCGGCCACAACGGATCCCTCATGGGCTACCTCTCGGAGGCCGTTCACTTCCCCGAGACCGGGGCCACCTACGTCTTCCTGGCCAACGGCAGCGACGGCAAATCCGACGCGGCCCTGGCAACGAAGGTGAAGCCGGCCATACCGGCGCTGCTGCACGGAGGGTAATCGTCCGAGCGTGCTCATTGTGTTCTCACGGAAGGCGGCGTAGCATAGGCTGCGTGCGGGCTCACCCCGCCGTGACGCCTGCGAGACATTGCCAATCGGAGGTTCTGAATGAAGGTTGCCATTCTTCACGACTCCCAGGCCGGGAACGGCGAGCGCCTAGCACAGGCCATGAAGGAAGAGCTCGAGGGGGCCGGCGCCGCGGTCACCATGGGCCACGTCACGTCGGTATCCCCGGAGGCCGTAGCGACGGAAGCCCCGGACCTCCTCATCGTCGGTGCGGCCGTCCGCGCCTTTCACACCAGCACCACCTCGAAGCGGTGGCTGAAGAGTCTGAGTCGGGCCCTCCGGGCGAATGGGCATACCATCGGCCACGCCGCCGCCTTCGTCACGCACGGTCTCCCAAAGGACAAGGCCAACGGCTGGGGTAACCGCTTCCGCAAGCGCCTGACGAAGGTCCGCGGGATCTCGGAGGTCTACCCGGAGTGGCTCTCGGGCAGAGTGGTTGAGCAGATGGGACCCCTCGAAGAGGGCGCTGAAGAGGCGTTCCGGAACCACGCCCGCGCGCTCATGGAGTGGGCGGGGCTGAAGTAGTTCCGCCGACCGGTTCGGTGCGCACAGTTCCGCCGTCGGGCGACGACTTTGCTCTCCGCCCCGTCCTACTCCACCTTGCGCACTTCAAAACCGGAATAGTAGAAGCGCTCCTGCCCACCTTCCCGGCGGACCTGGAGGGCCTCTCCCGCAAGGCGTCCATACCCGGCGGTGACGGCGAGATCGTCGCTCACTGGGCGCAGCGGTAGCGTGATCGAGCCGCCCATCGGGACGGAGTCCACGGTAACGGAGAATAGTCCGGTCTTCTCATCGTAATGAATCTCGGGATCGGATATCGCGGACACAGGATCCGGGTTCACAATCTCGTACCGCCCCGCTCTTCGCTGCCACACCTCCGGCACCGGCTCAGGATGATGGCGAACGGCGTACCCCATCAGGATTCCCTGCTGGTAGAAACCGAGCACCGGCTCGCCGGCCAGGTCGTGGAGCCGCAGGTACAAGGGGTGCAGTTGCACGATCGGGATTCCCAGGAGCCGGAACTCCGCGCTCAGGTAGCCATTGCCCCGGTGCACACCGGTCAGTGTTCCAACGCTTGTGTCGAGCCGAAGACGGCCGCGACGCGTATCAGCCTCCATGAGACCGATGGGACCGCTCCAGTATCCGCTGACCTCCGAGGCGGTCTCTGCATCGATGGGGACTTCCGCCCGCTCGGGCAACGCCACAACCTCGAATCGGCGCCCGCGACGCTCTTCGAGGAGCCGTTGCATGATCTCGATCGCCGCGTCCGTAATGACACCCGCCCCCTCGTCGCTGTTGGTGACGGTCAGGACCGCCGCGTCCTCCCCGGGCGCCGAAGTGAGGACTGCATGGAACGGCGGAATGTCGCCGCCGTGGCTCATGAGCCCGGCATCCGGCACGGTCGTAGGATTGACGAGCCAGAAGGTGAGCCCGATCCGGAAATCGAGGTCACGCGCGACATCCTCGTTCTGCGGCTCCGCCATCCGGGAAAAGGTCTCCTCGGCAAGAATGCGAGTCCCGTCGGGTCCCGCCCCCTCGGCGACGAGCATCTCCATGAAGCGAGCCATATCCGTCAGGCCGGCAAAGACGCTCCCGGCGGGAAGATCACGTAGGTACGTGTAGGCGTTTGGGGGGAGGTCTCCACCGGGATAGCCCGTGGCCAGTCGTTCAGACCCGCCTTCTCCGGGGAGAAAGCCGGCGGACGCCATTCCCAGAGGCTCGAAGATGTTCCGGTCCACGTAGTCCACGTAGTCCGTACCCGAGACGCGTTCGATCAGGATGGCAAGCAGAGAGAACCCCGCGTTGCTGTAGGAGAAGGCAGTCTCCGGTGGCGCGGTGGCGTACTCCCGGGCAAGGAGGTCTATTGTCTCCCGGTACCGTGTGTCCCACCCGGACGCTTCCGCGGAACCGGCGGCCCACCCCTTGAAAATGTCGCCGGGGAGTCCGGCGTGATGCGTAAGGAGGTTCCGAACCGTGATGGGTGCATACGCGTCGCGGGTCTGGATGGTGAACTCCGGCACGTAGTTCCGGTATGGCTTGTCCAGATCGACCAGACCCTGCTCGACGAGTTGCATGACGCTCAGGGTCGTGAAGAGCTTGCTAATGCTTCCGAAGCGGAAAACCGTCTCCGGTCCCACGGGCGTATCCGACGCCTCATCGGCGTACCCGAAGCCCTCGACCAGAACGGGCTTTCCATCGGCGACAACGACGACACCGAGGCCGCCCTTGCGGACTCCTTCCGCGGCATTCGCGACATAGTCACGGGCGTAAGAGACGACGGGATTCAGACCGGCGTCGACCGCGGGCGGTTCCGGAGCAGTGGCGCACCCGGCTACAAGCATAAGAATCAGAGCCAGTCCGAGTGTTCCGGGAACAGCAGCACCAACTCGTCGGGGAGCGCGCGTCATTGCGGCCTCCTGCGTCTGTGTGAATGTGCGTGGAGTATAGCATCCGCCGCCTTCGAGAAGTATCCCCGTGATGCAATGACGCACCATGAACAACCACAAGTCCACCTTCGCCCTTCTCTTCGGGAACCGCGGCTTCTTCCCGGCCCACTACATGGAGTCCGCTCGGAAGGAGCCGGCAGCCGCACTGCAGAAGCTCGGCCATGAAGTCATGATGATGTCAACGGACCACACCCGCCTGGGTGCGGTGGCAACGCCGGCGGAGGGGCGCGCCTTCGCCGGGCGACCTTCTGAAGCGGTCGTTGTCGGGAGGGTTTCTGAACGATCCGTGCTCGCGCCATGAATGGATGATAGAGGATGCGCCCCCGGGCAAAAAGGCCGGCTCCGCATGGGAGCGTGGGGCGCATACTACTCCAGCGGCGGAGCCGGGTCTACGCCGGGGCGGAAGCACACCTTCCGTGACGCATTGTGAATCGCCTTCGTGCCCCTTCCCTGCCTGACCGCCTTGACGATCGGTTCCCCCTCCAGCGGGAGGGTCCCGCCGAAGTAGGTGATGGGCAGGTGGTCGAAGGCCTCCGGCACCATGGGGGTTGTCGGTCCGATCATGGCGCAGGGCGTGCCCGCCGGGAGGTGCGCCAGAACGGACTCGGTGGTGCCGCCGATCACGCTCGTGGATGTGACGACCAGGGCGCGCGCCGCCCCGGACCGAAGGAAGCGATAGAACTCCTCGCCGTCGCCGATCCCCTTCCCCATGTCGTAGGCGCGGACCGTTGCGCCTCGCGCCCCCGCCCTGTCGGCAACGGGCTGAAAGTAGCCGACCATGGCAACCACATCTCCCGCCGCGACTCCCAGATCGTCGAGCATGGTACCGCGATCCTCCGGGAACCCGAAGGCCCGAGTGTGGTTCAGAGCGTTCACGACCGCCAGCGCCACGGACCGTTCGACGTAATTCTCCCCGGACAGCTTCCGAAGGAGCAGCGCCGCAGGCTCGCCCTCGTAGTCCTCCTGATCGTCGACCAGGGAACACCTGCCCTTTGCATCCAGGTAGGTGTAGGCAATCCCGATCCGCCCGTCCTCCAGCGTCACCGCCGTGTAGCCGAGGCCGATCGAGATGTCGCTCACCGTTGCCCGCGCCGCCGCCGGCGCAAAGAGCTCTTCAAGTCGTGTAAGTACCTTCATGGGAACAGCCGCTACCCTAGACCAAGTCGGTCCGGAGCGCAAGCGGGTCTATGAGTCTACGGGGTCGATGCCGACGGACCTACCGCCGGGCCCGACCCGTCCCGCACGAAGACGAACCGGCCGTCCGGAACGGTCGCTTCCACGCGGATCTCCTTGATGCGCCTTCGATCAGCCGTCGTGGGATCCTCCGGAGTGATGGCCTCGCCGCCCTGCCGGTTCACCGCCAGGTGCATGCCGAAGAGCGGGTCGCAGGTGTTCTCCCCCGGATAGTCCGACCCGAAAGCCAGGGGAACTTCCGCATCCAGCAGGGTCCGGTAGGGGGACGCACGTCGCGTGCGCTCCTCGCCGATGAGACGCCGGTCCTTCTCCGGCTCCGCCGCGGCCAAGGCGTCTCTCGATTTCCCCGGCCACCATGCCGCCGCCGGCGGTGTCGGGCTGGTCCGTATAGGCCTCGGTGAGCCACGCCGTGTGAGAGGAGAAGGCGCCGTCCCGGAAGTACTTCCGGGGTCCCCGGTCGTACCGGTTCCGCTTGAATCTGCCGTGTGAGACGACCCAGTCGAAGAACCGCGAGATCCCGAAGGTCCAGCAGGAGACGCGACAGGTGAGCTCACCCCGCCGGTGCAGCGCCCCGGATTGCCCACATGGTCCATGGGAACCAGGTGTTGTCCTGCACGGATGTAATGCCGACCTCCGCCAGGAGCTTGCGCGCCGCCCGCAAATGGTCGCGCTTCGCCCTCGGGCTCAGGATCTGCCCGAGCTCCCGCCGCAACCGCGCCCGCCGGATGGGCTTGTAGTTCGTGGGTTCTTCCACAATACCGGTCGGTTCGCCGCTCTCATCCAGGGAGCCCACCGCTGCAATGCGGTTACTCCGCACCAGGAGCGCCTCGGCGCGGGGGCGGTCGGGGTCAACCGTGACAATGGGGCCGCCGGAGAAGAGCATGTCGGGCATGGCACGTCCTCGTGAATTGATTAGTCGCAGAGTACGCTTTCCCGGCGGGCCGCGCAATGGCGCGCGCCCATGCCGAACGGCGACCGGCGGCGGGTCACGGCTCGATCAGCTCCACCGTGCCTGCGGGATACCCGGCCAGGGAGGCTAACTCCCGGAGTCGCCGATCCAGGGTGGCAAGGCGACCGCCACGATCGGCTGCAAGCTGCAGAAGAAACGCATCCGTTACCTGCCGATGCCCGACAAGGTGCGGGAGAAACCCGGCGCGGAGCTCGCTCAACCGCGGCAGCTCGCGCCAGTACTCATGCTCTCCAATCGCGCGGAACTGTTCCAGAAGCGCCTCCGCCTCGAGTGCACTTACCGCCTCACCGACAATCCCCGAGTTCATGGATACCCGGACGAATCCCACCTCGGTAATTGCGCAGGTTGCCCATCCGTTCCGCCCTTGCTTACGGAACCACCGGCGAACCGCACCGTGATGAACGTGATTCGGCCACGCCAGCGCAACGAGAACGTTCACGTCAGGCAGGGCCGAGCTCATTCATCCTCCTCCGCCGACGCAACATCCTCGCCGGTGAATGTCGGCGCGGCTTCCGACACGGAGAAGACGGGCAGCCCGTCGCGCGACTCCATACGGTTGCGCGCCAGCCCGCGCCGGGCCAGATCCGACACCACTTTCCCGAGACTGATCCCCTGATCCGCCGCGATCTGCCGCGCGATCCGAAGGATGTCCTCATCCAGGTTGAGAGTCGTTCGCATGTAACAAGTATACACCCGGTGATGTCATGATGCAATGATGTTTTGATGCTTTCATGATCGCGACGAGTCCTCACGATCGGTCAGAGAATCACCTCGACCCCGTAGTCGGCGAAGTGTGAATCAGCCGTGACCACCGCGGCGTCGGTTCTCTGTGCAGTTGCCACGATGATCCTGTCTAGGGGACCCTTATGCACGGGGGGCAGTTCCGTGCTACGAATGTACGTTGCCGGGTCGACGAGTACCACGTTAAGCGAATGATGTTCGCAGACGGCGTGCCACCATTCCGCAACGGGCATGGGAAGCCGAAGTTTCCCCGAGCGGGTTTTGAGACCAATTTCTAGGGCAGTGATTGCCGACACGGAGACAATCGGTTCAGCGTCGATCTGTTTGCGGACCTCATCAGATATCCTGGCATTCCCCTGAGCCAGCCAAATGAGCGCGCACGTATCCAAGAGGATCACGTAACGTCGCCCATTCGTCGGTGGTGAGCTCCTCGGCGGGATCGTAGTCGATCTGGATTTGCGCAAGAACTGGATCCGGTTCCGTGCGCTTGGTCGCCCGGCGTTTCCGAAGCTCCGCAATGGGCTTACCGTTCCGAGTGATGACGTAGACTTCCCCGGACTCAACTTCGTCGAGTATCCGGGAGAGATGAGTCTTCGCCTCGTGGGTGTTTACGACCTTCATCGGAGTTAGTCTTCTAGACTAAGTATAATCGATCAAGGCGTAGTTGGTTCAAACCGGCGCCGGCAGGACGAAGAACGTCCAGGAGCAAGCCGGGGAGTCTAGCGCTCCCCGGTCTTCTTGATGATGTGATACCCGAACTGCGTCCGAACCAGGCCGGATATCCGGCCTCTGCTCAGCCGTACGACCGCTTCCTCGAAGGGCTTCACCATCTTCCCGGGACCGAACCATCCCAGATCGCCACCTTTGGACTTGCTCGGACAGGTCGAGAACTCTCGTGCCAACGCCTCGAAGCGGGCGCCCCCCTTCAAGCGCTTGTGAATCTCCTGGGCCAGGGATCGATCCTTCACCAGGATGTGACTTGCTCTCCATTCCATGGCGGAGAGTATAGCGAGGGCGCCCGGCCCGGGGAAGCGCCGCCCGGTCCCGGAACCTCTGCGCCCGGCGCGGAGGCAGTGCCACCTGACTTCGGCGCCCGCTTCTTCGCGCCTCAGGCGGACATTGCGGAGAACTCGACCACGGAGCGGGGTGCTGGAGCGGCCCGTGGACGGTGACCGCGTCCGGATTGGCGGTACGGCACGACTCTACTTGCGCGGACCCGCACACATCGATCCATAAAGGAATTCTCCAGCAGGTCTTCGTTTGAAGCACCGGCTGCCTCCCGGGTGTAGTTGCAACTGGAATGCTCAGATTCGACCCGGGGGCCATGCGCCGCGGCGTCGCATATTTCCGTGACGGATACGTCGGCCCGGTTGAGATCGACGGAAGTCTGATAGTTGCGGAGGTTTACGGCACGCGGCCCCGTCCCTACACCGCCTTCCTGGATATCGGTCGACTCGAGGTCAGCCACTGCACCTGCCCGGTGGCGGCGAGGTGCAAGCACCTCGTCGCGGTGGTCTGCACCGTCCTGGCGGGAGATGTCGGAAACCCTCACCTGGAAGCTGCAGTTCGCGATGGCCTGGACCCGATAGCGCTGGAGCAACTCGAAGAGGAGACCTTCGCCCTGCTGCCGGAGGGAGCAGGGCGACGTCTCACCGAGAAGTCCCCGGACTCGGGCACGCTCTCACAGCCCGGGTCGGTGCGCATCGTCGTGGTGGACCCGGAGCCGGCCTTCTTGATCTTTCGTGGACACGGCGACTACCGGCGGGATCGCTACTACCTCACGATCGAGCCGGAGGGTGAGACGCCGCCGGATGGTTTCTACGACGGGGAGTATCGTGTTCACGAGGTGCGCACGGCTATTCCGCACCAGGTCATCCAGCAAGCCGGCAGAATCGTCCGAACCCGGGCGACCTACGACAGCCGGCTGGACCTGTGGATCTGGGAGATTCCGGCACACCCGCCGACCGACGCCGATTATCCGGAGCCGCTTCGAACCGGCGTGGCGCTCCTGGACGCGGGGTATCCCGTGTACATGGAGCATCTCGACGGCAGCCGGGTGAAGCTGAAGAAGCCGCAGCGGTTTTCCGTCACTGTCCGATCAGGAATAGACTGGTTCGAGCTTTCCGTCGCGCGTCCGGACGGCACCGTCATTGATACGGAGCTTCTGAACGAGCTCATGCGGGAGCAGGGCCTCCGGGACGGGCGAATCCTTGTTCCCCTTGAGCGGGAAGACATCGAGCGGATCCGGGAGATCCTGGAGCTGCTCGAGGCTGCCGAAGAGGAGCACATCCCGGTCTTTGACCTCTCGGCGCTCGCGCAGGCGTGTGACCTCGCGGACGAGGTCGACCCGGAGCTCTCGCGCCTTCGCACCCTGGCCGAAGAGCTTCTCGGTCGCACCGCCCGGGGGCCGGACGCTGAGGAGGTCGAGCTTCCCGCGGGTCTTCAGGCGGAGCTGCGCCCGTACCAGCGTCGCGGCTTCTCCTGGCTCTCCACCCTTGCCCGCCACGGCCTTTCGGGGTGCCTTGCCGACGACATGGGCCTGGGCAAGACCGTCCAGGCTCTGACGCTCATGCTCCACCTGCGCGAAGCCGGGCGCGAAGCCGCGCCGGCGGATTCGGCGACCCGCGGCGGCTTCCTGGTCATTGCACCGGTGTCCACGCTTGTCAACTGGCAACGTGAGGCGCACCGCTTTGCCCCGGCACTCTCAGTGGAGGTACACCACGGTCCGGATCGAAGCGTTGACATCGATCTCCTTGCAGCCTCCGACCTCGTGGTCACCAGCTACGCGACGGCGCTGCGGGATGCCGAAACCCTGGAGGCGATCGAGTGGCACCTGGTCTGTCTGGACGAGGCGCAGTTCATCAAGAATCCCCACGCCCGGACGACGCGAAGTGTGAAGCGCCTCACCGGGGAGTTGCGGCTCTGCCTGACGGGGACCCCGGTTGAGAACGTCTCCACCGACCTGTGGTCCATCATGGATTTCCTGAACCCCGGGGTGTTCGGGACGCAACGCGGGTTCAACAAGCGCTTTCCCAAGCGCGGTCGCGCCGACTCGGATGCGACGGCGCGGCGCTTCGAGCGGCTACGCCGGATGGTGGCGCCCTTCGTGCTTCGGCGAACGAAGGAGGCGGTCGCGCCGGAGCTCCCGCCGCGGATCGAGTCGGTCCTGACCTGCGAGATGGGACCGGAGCAGGCGCTCTTCTACGCGACCCTGCGAGAGCACCACCGAGACAACGTGAGACGGGCTATCGACAGCGGCGAGCCGGCGCGGGTCGGCGCGGCCATCTTCACCGGGCTTCTGCGGCTTCGCCAGGCCGCCCTCTACCCGGATGTTGCGAACGAGCGCGGCGCGGGCATTCCCTCCGCCAAGGAGGAGGAGCTTCTCTCCCAGCTCACGGAGGTCGCCGCGGAGGGGCACAACGCCCTGGTGTTCAGCCAGTTCGTTTCCTCTCTCAAGCGCTTTCGCGCCGCCACCGAGGCCGCCGGCGTTGCCACCCTCTACCTGGACGGGAGCACCACGGGACGGTCCGAGCTGATCGAGCGCTTTCAGCGCGCGTCGGAGCCAACGGCATTCTTCATCAGCCTCAAGGCGGGCGGCACGGGCATTAACCTCACCGCGGCGGACTACGTCTACATCTGCGATCCCTGGTGGAACCCACAGGTCGAGCGTCAGGCCGTCGACCGGGCGCACCGCATCGGTCGCGATCGCCCGGTCATGGTCACGCGGCTGGTCACCGCCGGCACGGTGGAGGAGAAGGTCCTGGTGCTGCAGGAACAGAAGCGCCGTCTGGCGGCGGACATCATCTCAGAGGATGAAGCGGGCCTGGCCGGCGCCTCACCGGAGGAGTTGTTGGCGCTGTTCGAGTAGGCGGCTGCCGCCTGAACGCCGGCGGCCGGTAGGGCGCCACTCCGGCCCGACGGCACGGGCACCCGGTCCCGGTCACGGGCACGGTCGCAGTCACGGTCGCGGTCAGTCGATGTGCGCCTTGCCGCTCAGCATCTCCTCGAAGCGGCGACTGCTCTTCTTGAAGTAGCGGTGGAAGGTGATCCGGCGCATTGAGATGCCGTCGAGCTCGGCGCCGGGAGCTACTCCCCCGGCGTCGACCGCTCGTAGCTGAAGCCGCCGCGCCGGCCCTGCGACCACGACAGGAACCGGACATCCACGTAGATGCTCTCCTCGGGCAGATACATCACCAGGTCCTTACCCACTACCCGGCTGGGTGACCCCACGGCGGCGCGGAAGGGCTCGAACTCCAGCTCATCCAGGTCGTCCGTCGTGCCCACGGCCCACAGCGTGTTCGCGGGACTGGTCGCCTTCACCGGACGCTCGGCAACTCGAATGTTGAAGATCTGACCGCCGCTGTTGCTCCGGGTGATCCAGACGTCGTCGGTAATGCGATCCTGGTTCTCGGCAAGCGCGGGATCCGCACCGGCTTCCTTGGTGAAGGTGACCCTCTCGCCGGTCCAGACCGTGCCCTCCCCGGCGGACTGCGCCGCAACAGAGAACGCGACACCAAAGAACAAGAGGAACAGGACCATTGAACCTCGCACACGCATCATAATGAGCACCTCTCCATGAGCATCTCTCCGGGTAGTGTCCCGGTGGGCGCCGGGCGAACCCCCGTCCCCGACGCTGGGCATCCGCGAAAGAGAGTTCGGGTTCCTGACCCGTGGCAAAATGGATACTGCCGGACAGACGCCGGCGGCAAGGGAAACTCACCAGGAGCACGTCCCCCGCTCGCCCTGCCCGGCCGAATCGGCTAAGATACGCAACGCCGACAGGAGGTCTCATGCCCACAACGGAGAAGCGCTTTCGCCCCTTGGATCCTGAGAAGGATCGGAAGGCCATTGGCCTGATCTGGCGCGAGGTAGGCTGGATCGATGACAAAGAGCAGGAGAAGGCGCTCGACCACTTCCTGAAGGATACCTGGGGCCTGGTCGCGCAAATCCACGGCGAGCCGGAAGTCTCGGTGACCGGTCATGAAGGTCGGACGCAGTACCTCGACCGGGAGCTACCCATGTGGGGCGTTACCAGCGTCACCGTGAGCCGGGTTGCCCGCAAGCAGGGCCTCGCGGGCGCGCTCACTGCGCAGCTCCTCGCCGAAGGTGCACGGCGCGGCTGCACCATTGCCATGCTGGGCATGTTCGAGCAGGGCTTCTACGACCGCCTCGGCTTCGGCACCGGCAGCTACGAGCGCTTCCTCACCTTCGACCCGGCAAGCCTCACAGTAACAGGGGCGCCGCGGCCGCCGCATCGCATTGAGCAGAAACACTTCAAGGCGCTGCACCGCGGCATCCTTGCCGCGCCGCGCCGCCACGGCTGGTGCTGGTTCGAGCAAGCCAACACCCTTCGTGCGGAAATGGCGTGGACCAAGAGCTCCTTCGGCCTGGGCTACTTCTCCGAGGACAGGTCCACGATCACCCATCACATCTGGGGTGAGGCCAAGGGCGAGCACGGCCCCTACCACATCTACTGGTACTCCTTCCGCACCGACCAGGAGCTCATCGAGCTCCTGCGCCTCATCAAGTCCCTGGGTGACCAGATCCACGGCATCGAGATGAAGGAGCCGCCCGGCATCATGCTCCAGGACTTCATCAACCAGCCCTTCAAACAGCGCCGCCAAACGCGCAAAGGCTCCTTCGAGTCGCGCCACTCCTCCGCTGCGTACTGGCAGCTCCGCATCCTGGACGTGGAAGCTGCGATCGCCGCCTGCCACGGCGAAACGGAAATGGACTTCACCCTGCACCTCACCGATCCGGTCACTGCATTTCTTGGGAACGATGCCGACTGGCGTGGAGTCGGCGGCGCCTGGTCGGTCCACCTGGGCGCCCAATCGGAAGCGAAGCCGGGCGCTGCGCGGGGCACCGCGAACGGCGCGGCCGGCGCAAAGCCGGTCGTGGAAACCGACGTGGGCAGCTTCAGCCGCCTCTGGTTCGGCTCGGCGAGCGCCCGCTCCCTGGCCATGCAGGGCCGCCTCCGCGCCGACGGCGAGACCATTGCCGCCCTGGATCGCTACTTCCGGCTCCCGGAGCCCCACCCATGGTGGGACTTCTAGCGGCACCCGGCGCCGCGCCGTCCGTGGAGCGGCGCGCCGTCCGTGGTGCGCCGCGCCGTCCATGGAGCGACGCGCCGGGGGGCCACTTGCGCCGCCGGGCAGCCGTTGGCAGCCGTTGGCAGCCGTTAAGCGGTCACGGGCGTCCGCCGCGCGGCGCACGCGGCGTACGGAACCGCGTCGCTTACCGCACCGACTCGTACCCGCCGGGAACGCCCTTCGGTGAGAGGACGACCTGCCAGAGCTGGTTCTTCCGGGCGCGGAAGCCTCCCGCCGAGGTAAGAAGGTAGTACGTCCACATGCGGCGAAAGCGCTCGTCGTAGGGACCCATCTCCGCAAGCTCCGGCCACGCCTCCTCGAAGTTGCGGTACCACGCCTGAAGCGTCAGGTCGTAGAAGGCGCCGAAGTTGTGCCAGTCCTCCATGACGAAGAGACCATCGATTGCCTTTGTGATCCACCGCGCCGAGGGAAGCATGGAGTTCGGGAAGATGTAGCGGTCGAGCCACGGTTCGTTCTGCCGCACCGTTCTCAGGCCGCCGATGGTGTGCAGGAGAAAGAGCCCATCCTCGGTGAGGTTGCGCCGGACGACCTCCATGAAGGTGCGGTAGTTCCGGTAGCCCACATGCTCGAACATACCGATGGAGATAATGCGATCGAAACGCTCATCAAGCTCGCGGTAGTCCTGAAAGCGAATCTCCACGGGCAGACCCTCGCAGAGCTTGCGGCCGTAGGTAACCTGCTCATGGGAGATGGTAACCCCGACCACTTCACAGGCGTACTTCTCCGCGAAGTAGTGCGCCGTGCCGCCCCAGCCGCACCCGATGTCGAGGACGCGCATTCCCGGCTGCAGCCCGAGCTTGCGCGCGGAGAGCTCCAGCTTTGCCTCCTGCGCCTCGTCAAGAGTCTGCGCATCCTTCCAGTAGCCGCAGCTGTAGAGCAGCCGCCGGTCGAGCATACGCTCGTAGAGCTCATTGCCGATGTCGTAGTGGTGTCTTCCGACCTTCCGCGCCCGAGTCATGGTCTGCCGGTTCGTAATCCGCGCCACCACGGCGTCGAAGAGGAGGGCCCAGGACTTGATCGTGCGATCAATGCCGACGCGCAGGACCTTGTGGATCATCTCATCGATCTGATCGCACTCCCACCAACCCTCCATATACGCCTCGCCCAGACCGAGCGTGCCCTGAGCGAGGACGCGCCGGAAGAGACGCTCATCGTGCACCCGGATGTCCCAGGGGCGGTCGCCGTTCAGCCGGACGTCCGCCGGAGCCAGCAGCTCTTCAATATGATCCCGCGCAGACATAGTGGTTCCACGCTACCGGAAGACCCGCCCTTCAGCAACGGGGCCCAGATCTTCTCACTTAGGCGCACGGCATTGCCCGCATTGTCCGCCAATGGCGTTGTACCGCCACGTCCCGCGAGGTGCGGGCCCTGAACTCAGCGGGGATTCGCAGGTTCGCCGGTGTCACTGCGAAGGGGTGGGAGCGCGCCCG
>CAZUVX010000037.1:23807-26269 GCA_964623865.1 uncultured Spirochaetaceae bacterium
GCGCGCCCGGCAGGCTGATTCTCGTGGCAGGGCGCAGTACGAACGTGCGCAGTGACACCGGCGCGCCCGGTGAGAACCTCTGCTACAACAGTGTGATCCCGTGCTCCCGGCAGGTGCGGAGCATATCCTCGGGCCAGATGCTCGCCTGGATCTCACCGATGTGCGCTTTCTGCAGGTAGAGCATGCAGAGCCGGGACTGGCCAAGGCCGCCGCCGACAGAGAGGGGCAACTCCCCGGCCAGAAGGCGGCGGTGGAAGTAGAGCTCCCTCCGCTCCTCGGCCCGGCGAATGGCGAGTTGCCGCTCCAGCGCCTCGACGTCCACGCGGACTCCCATGGAGGAGAGCTCGAAGGGGGTGTCCAGGACGCGGTTGTACACGACAATGTCGCCGTTCAGCCCGGCCCGGCCGTCGGGTGTCGGGGTGGACCAGTCGTCGTAGTCCGGGGCGCGGCCGTCGTGGATGGTGCCGTCGGAGAGCTCCCCGCCGATTCCCACAATGAACACCGCACCGTGGCGGCGGCTCACCTCATACTCCCGCTCCTTCGGCGTGCGGCCGGGAAACTCCCGGAGCAGATCCTCCGCATGGACGAAGGTGATCTCCTCCGGGAGGGAGGGCTCCAGAACATCGTACTCGTGGCAGATGAAACGCTCGGTGTGCTTCGCGTTCAGGAGCGGCCGGTAGTCGGGGGGGAGAATCAAATCCACGGTGCGCCATTGTACCCGGCTCGGCGGGATGTGCAATGGAGCTCCGGCCTCACTTCGCTCGGCCGATGCCGACGGCCGGCGGTCGCAGCGTACCGTGCGGCCGGTGAGGCGCCCTCGGGCTCGGCGGCGGTCTGAGCCGCCGCGCTGCTTCGGCAAGGTGGTCGGGGTCGTAGCAGGAGAAGCTCAGCCGGAGATGGCGAGTCATGCCGCCGGACACCGAGAAGCGCGAGCCGGAACGCCGCCGGTTTCCGCGAAGCGGCCAAAGGGCGCCGGCACCGCGCCTCGTTCCTGGAGACGCCGGTGGGGTTCTGAGTTCTGATGAGTCGGGATCGTCTGGAGGAAGGCCGGGCGCTCGTCATGAAGCGTTTCGGCTAGGGCGTCGCGTGCCCCAGGACCGGACTGATCGAGTCTTCGGATACGTCGGTCTGGGCGGTGCCGTCTACCACGGCAGCTCGCGGCCCTGGTAGTCGACGAAGACGGGGCTCTCGGTGGTGAGGCCGTCGATCACCTGCATCATGCCCCTCACCGACTCCTCGACGGAGAGGGCGCCGCCGGAGCCGCCCATGTCGGTACGAACCCAGCCCGGGTGCAGGGCGACGGTCGCGACGCCGTCCTCCTTACAGTGGAAGTAGAGGAGCTTCGTCAGCATGTTCAGGCTCGCCTTCGAGACGCAGTACGGCACGACGCGGCCGCCGCCTTGACTCGCAATGCTCCCGGCGGTCGAGCTGATCATGACCGCCTTGGCGTTGTCGCTCTTTCGCAGAAGCGGCATGAGCTCCTGCAGCACCCGCAGAGGCCCGAGAACGTTGACGTTGAAGACACGTTGAATGTTCTCCTCGCTGATGTCCTCGACGCGTTTCTCGTTGTCCTTGGTATTCGCCCCGGCATTATTGATCAGAATGTCTATGCGATCGGTCTGCGACGCGATCTGCCCGGCCCCCGTCTGCACGGAGTCGCGATCCGACACGTCCATGACCACCGGTGTGAAGGTTTCCGGGTACTCCTGCTGTAACTCCTTGACTGCGGGCGCCTCCGGATTCCGAACGGTTCCGAACACCCGGTCTCCCGCTTCGAGATATCCCTTCGCAAGGCCGAGCCCGATCCCCCGGGACGCGCCGGTTACGCAGATTGTCTTCATGTGGCTCCTCCTGACTCCGTATTGTGCATCGGCTCCCCCGGGGCGGGGCGCGCTTCGCCTAGCCGTCGGGGCCGACCACGGTCAAAGGTACGGTAGCGGAGGGGTAGGAAGAAAGCCGCAGCCACCGTCCACAGCGACGGACGCAGACACGGCGCCGCAGGGAATCCGCGGCGCCGCGCTCATCCGGCAGGTGGGACGTCTGTTGCGAACTACTCGACCAACACCTCGCTCTCGAAGGTAAAGGCGATATCCCAAAGGCCTCCATCGTTCACCAGGGAGAAGTCGATGTTGAGCGTGCTCCCCACGGAAGGCCCGCGTTGTCCGTCTTCATCCGAGAATCCGGCGGTCAGCGTCGTTGGGTCGATGTTGTCGTAGTCCGGCGAGGCGTCGACGATGTGGTAGGCGTAGGCCGCATCTGGGCCCGCCCCGGCAAAGAGTTCGTCCCAGAAGGCATCATTGCTAACGGTCGTCTCATCAATAACGCCGAACTCGACGAAGGAGCCCCGGGTCTCGGTGACGTCGGAGGCACCACCGAACTCGTAGCTCTCGCTCTTGGGTTCCTCTGAGTGCGCCACATACTCGTCCAGATCTATCCACACAAGCGGCCCCGTGCCGGTCAGG
>CAZUVX010000038.1:0-13026 GCA_964623865.1 uncultured Spirochaetaceae bacterium
TACTCAGGTTGATACTAACGCCGCCGGACCGCGGTGTCGACCGCAGAGTTGTCAGCCGCGGGGCGCCGCGGTCACGTGAGCCCGGTGAACTGCCGGAAGAGGTTGAATAGAATCGGATCCAGTTTCAGGTTCTTCTCCAGGAACTGCTCGTGCATGAGGCTGATTGCCTCGTCCTGCGAAAGCGGGTCCCGGTACTTCCGGTTGGGGTCGGTCAGGGAGTCGAAGACGTCGACCACCTCCAGCACCTTTGCGGGGAAGTACGCGAGCGCCAGATAGTCTATGACCGGCTCCATCTCGTAAGCGATGACGTAATCCATTCGTGCCTGAGGGTTTGCCTCGCGATAGCGCTCGAGGAACTCCCGAAAGTAGCCGTATCCGGAGGGGTGTCCGTAGTACTCGTGGTGATACCCGGTGATCAGGCCCGCCTCGCGGGGATAGTTGGTCTTGTTCATGACCGCGGTGTAACCGATCTTCACGTGCCGCTCGACCGTTTCCCGGTCGTACCCCTCCTCTCCTTCGTGATACTCAATGTCCTCTACCTTCCCGATGTCGTGAACCAGGAAGCCTGTAGCAAAGAGGGAGAGCTTCCGCTCCGAAAGGGCCTGCATGCCCCCCAGAAACACCCGTTCCAGGGTAACGTCTTCGGGGTGAACCGCAGGCAGCAGCGTCCGGTACTTCTTCGCGTACCGTCGCGGAAAGTCGATACGAATCCGATTCACCAGACTCGATGTGAGGACCTGCCGATTGTACCAGAGCATGAAGGAGAGACCGTTCAGGTAGACCCGCGTCATGTGCTGCACCACCGTCCCGTCGGACCGCGAAATCAGATCGCGAATCATCTGATCCTCGAAGATCTCATCGTCCACCAGTTGGAGAGATTGCCGGACCAGCTCGTGCGTGGCTTCCACCACATCCTCGGTGTACCCGCGCGCCTCCTCGTTGCCCATACGGATGGCCTCCAGCACGGAGGCGCGGTTGATGAGAGCGGCATCCCTGGCGGTGTCGACGAGCGCTTCCGCCGTCTCCTCTCTGGACCGCTCCTCCCGTCCCGCGAGATCGTGCAGCCGGGCGGCGCCCTCGCGGAGCTCCTCCACTCGCTTATGCTTCTCGAGTGCCGCAATGCGCTCGTAGTCGTGCCCGAAGTTCGGTTGATTGCCGGCGTCGCTCGGACCACCGCCTCCGGAGGAGGCGCCGCCGCGGGCGCCGGAGCTCGCATCCGGCGCGTCGCTCCCGTCGGTGCTCTTCCCCGAGGCGTCGGTGATCTTCTCCCGGACGGCCTCGCCCGGAATGATGCCCATTGAGGCATCCAGCTGCGATCGCACCTCATCCACCACGTCCTTGCGAACGAAGTACTCCCACTTCGAGGCGTCGAGCTTGAAGAATGCAGGGTTGCTGCTGTGGAGCTGGTTCATGGGAATGAACTTCTGAAGCTGCGACTCCTTGCGGCGGCAGAGAATGAGTTGCTTGCGCTGAATGAGGGCCGCAACAATGCGCGGTTCCTGCTCTATTGCCTGACGCAATCGATAGTAAGATGCCACTATGGTTCCTCTGTAGCCCGACGGCTCCTTCGGTTGACGGGGAGCGGCCGGCGCAAGGCTTCAGTGTTGTGGAATCTGCGGCACCAGGTCAAGGAACCAACGCCGCACGACTCCGTAGCGCGTACGAACAAGAACCCGCCGCGGCACGCCGTCAGCCGGGTTGCACCAGATTCGGCGTCTCATTCTCGCTGAAGAAGAGTCGAATGTTCTCGAGCGTCGTAGCGGCAATGTTCGTGAGTGCCTCATGGGTGAAGAAGGCCTGATGGCTCGTCACCAGCACGTTTGGAAAGGTCAGGAGGCGGGCCAGAACATCATCCGCGACGAACATGCTCGAGAAGTCTTCAAAGAAGTAATCCGTTTCTTCCTCGTACACGTCAAGAGCTGCGGATCCGAGCTTCTGCGCCTTGAGCGCCTCCAGGAGGTCCGACGTGTTGATCAGCTTGCCCCTCCCGGTGTTCACGATCATGGCGGTGTCCTTCATGATGGCGATGGTGCCCTTGTTGATCATGTAGAGGTTCTCAGGGGTCAGGGGGCAGTGGAGGCTGATCACGTCACTCTCGCGGTACAGGTCGGTCAGGGAGACGTACCGAACGCTGTGTTCCGCCGCCCACTCTTCATTGGGCATGACATCGTAGGCAAGGACGTGCATACCGAAGCCCCGGAGGGTCTGAGCCACCAGCCGACCGATCTTTCCTGTCCCGATGATACCTGCCGTCTTGTCGTGCATGTCGAAACCAATGAGGCCGTTGAGGCTGAAGTTGTTATCTCGCGTTCGGTAGTAGGCGCGATGGATCTTGCGATTGAGGGTCAGCATGAGGCCCACCGTGTGCTCCGCCACGGCGTACGGCGAGTACGCCGGCACCCGAACAACCGGGGTGTCGGAGCCGGTTGCCTTCAGGTCGACGTTGTTGTATCCCGAACAGCGCAGCGCGACCAGGGAGATACCGTTATCTTTCAACTGTCGAGCCGTCTCGGCGTCGATCAGATCGTTGACAAAGACGCACACTGCGTCGAAGCCGTGGGTGATTATCGCACTTTCTCGATTGAGCTTCGCCTCGAGATAGGTGATGTTAAACCCGTAGCGCGCATTCTCCTGATCGAAGTAGTAGCGATCGTAGGGCTTTGCGTCGAAGAGCGCTATGTGCGGCACTCCCTGCTCGCTGTGTTGGCTTTGCTCGCGGGGCATAGAAACCTCCTTCTCGGGAATTGCGGGCCGGCACAACGTGGACCGAGTACGCGGTCGGGTCCGACCGGAACCGAAGCGAAGCGACCGGGACCGAGCCTGCGATCCTGATGAGAAGGTTACGCTCACGCCTCTGTGAGGCAAGCGAATGGAGGAATTGCCATGCTCGTCGCCATTCTGACGGATTTCGGTTACCGGGATCCTTACGCAGGCATTATGAAGGCGGTCATGTCGGAGTACGACCCGTCACTCCGCTTCATAGACCTCACTCATGGAATACCCCCCTTCGATCTGCGATCGGCGGCGTACGTCCTCTCGTCGGCGTGGCCCTACCTGCCCCGAGGCACCGTCGTGCTGGTGGTCGTGGACCCCGGGGTCGGCACCAGCCGGCGCGAGGTGATTGCAGAGGGCGAGTCCAGGTGCGTAGTAGCGCCGGATAACGGAGTCGTATCCCTCCTGCTGGAGCGGGCGGAGACTCCCCTCTCGTGCTATCGCGCACGCGACGACGTGCCGGCGACGCTCAGCCGGTCCAGACCCGCATACGCCACCACCTTCGACGGGCGCGATCTCTTTGCCCCGCTGGCGGCACGAATCGCCTCGAACGGCGTGGCAACCGTCAGAGGTGCCGCGGTCACCCCCGAGAGACTCCCGAAGCTGCGTCCGAACGGTGCGGACAGTGGCGGTGAGACGCGGCTGGAAGGGCACGCCGTACACATCGACACATTCGGCAATGTGGTGACAACCATCACCGCCGGCGACCTGACCGCGGCGGGAATCTGGGATGCTTCCGCTTCCACCGACGGAACCGGGGAGATCGCCGTGAAGGTCGAGACCGCCCGCGGGTGGGTTCAGGTACCCTTCGGCGCCACATTCGGCGACGTGGCGCCGGGCCGACCGATCGCCTACATAGGCAGTGCAGGCCACCTGGAGACGGCGGTGCGGGAAGGGGACTTTGCCGCCACGTACGGCGTTGCCCCGGCGGCGCCCGTAGTGGTTAGCCGCCGCCGGAGTGGTTAACCGCCGCCGGAGTGGTTAGCCGCCGCCGGGAAGGCTTATGCGAACGCGGGAGGTGACGTCCGGCAAGGCACGCTCGTCCGACATAGGCGCGGCTCGGTTGACACCGGGCGGGTCGGTTCGTATTATCAAACCATACAGACAACCCCGGTTCCGTTACGGAATAATCATAGGGAAAGGAGCGCTCCATGAAAGCGAAGGTCGATCCGGATCTTTGTACGGCGTGTGAACTTTGCACCAGCGAGGTTCCCGACGTATTTCAAATGGGCGATGAGGTTGCCGAAGTGATCGTGGACGAGGTTCCTGCGAACCTCGAGGACGCGGTCAAAGAGGCTGCCGAGGATTGTCCCGTCGGGGCCATCTCGGTAGAGTAGGCTCGTACGAGCCGTCCCGACGAGATGCAACCATCGACTCAGCCGGCGTAAGGGGCTGTCGGAGTGGTCCGACAGCCCCTTTTTTCTGCCCGGAACGTGGTCGCCTTCGTCGTCACGTCGCCCCGGAAGCCCGAAGAATGGGTAGCCGAGGGCGAGCTTGCTTGCAATGGGGCCGACCTTCGGTGAGAATGAGATCATGATGCATAAAGTCGGCACCGTTGCTGTACTTGGAACCGTCGTCCTGGCTCTTGCCCTGTCGGGCTGTTCCATCAATCGACTGGCTGTACGGGTTGCCTCGAACGCCCTCACCGGGACCGGGGAAGCCAACGTCTTCATGACCGACAACGACCCGGAGCTCATTGCGGAGGCACTGCCCTTTGCACTTAAGCTGTACGACACCTTGCTGCAGCAGGATCCGGAGAACGACGAGCTCCTTCTCTCGACGGGTAGCGCTTATGTGAGCTACGCGAATGCATTTCTTCAAACCCCCGCGAATCAGCTTCCACCGGGGGAGTTCGAGCGGAAGGAACGTATGCTCGAACGTGCCAAGAACCTCTACCTCCGGGGACGGGCCATGACCCTGAAGGCTCTGGAGGTGCGACATCCGGGGTTCATGGAGAACCTCGAGAACGGCGACTTCGCGGCCATCACCTCACAGACTACTCGTGAGGACGTGCCCTACCTCTACTGGTCCGCCGCCGGATGGATGGGCGCCTTCTCGACCGATCCCTTCGATCTTGACCTCGGCCTCTCCATCAAGGGCGCTGCAAGCCTCATGGATCGCGCCTATGATCTGAATCCCACCTTCGACGAGGGGGCAATCCACGAATTCTACATCTCCTACTACGCCTCCCTGCCGGCTGGGCTCGGCGGCGACAGGGCTAAGGCGAGGGAGCACTTCGAACGCGCAGAGGAGATCGCCGACGGGAAGAAGGCTTCGCCCTACGTTTCGCTTGCGACGGGAGTGTCGATACCCGAGCAGAATGTGTCGGAGTTCAGGGATCTCATGAACAAGGCTCTGGCAATCGACGTCGAGCTCTATCCTGAGTACCGTTTAATCAACACCATCAAGCAGCGCGAGGCGGCATGGTATCTCGACAGCATTGAACGGTTCTTCGTTGTAACCGAGGAAGAGGCAACCTCATGATGAAACGCACTGTGTCGCTCGCTACGCTCATATTTCTGCTGTTCGTCACCGTCACCGTCGGCGCTCCGGCAATAACCATCAAGGTGGCCAGCGCCGCGCCCGAGGGATCACCCTGGGGGGAGGCCCTGAACCGCATTGCCGCCGACTGGGAAGAGGCGTCGGGCGGTGAGGTCACCATGCAGATCTTTCACAACTCCATTGCCGGTGAGGAGGACGATGTCGTCCGCAAGATGCGCGTCGGTCAGATCGATGCCGGTATCTTCACCACGGTTGGTCTTGCCGAGATAGCCGGAGAGATCAAGACAATCAGCACACCCTTCCTCATTCGGACGGATGAGGAGTTCGAGTACGTCTTTGATCAGGTGAGAGATGATTTCGCTGATCTCCTGGAGCAGCGGCGCTTCAATGTTCTCGGCTGGTCGAAGGGCGGGTGGATTCGCTTCTTCGCGGATGAACCCATTCGAGTACCGGCGGACCTGAAGGACATCACCCTGGCGGCAGGAGGAAACGACACCGAATTGCTCCGGGCGTTTCGGGTCATGGGTTTTCAGATCACTCCGGTGGGCCTTACCGAGGTTCTGACCGCGCTCAACAGCGGCATGATCAGCGCCTTCTACGCGAGTCCGATCTCCGCCGCCGGTTTCCAGTGGTTTTCCCAGGCGCCCAACATGCTTGACGTCAAGGTTGCGCCATTCATCGGTGGCTTCGTCACCACCGACCGCGCATGGGGGCGAATCCCGGAGGACCTGAAGCCGCGTCTCTTGGACGCTGTGGAGAGCACCGTTGAGCGCCTCGACCAGGAGGTCATTTCACTGGAGCAGGAAGCAGTCGACACCATGCAATCCTACGGGCTGAACGTGATCGAGCCGACGGATCGCGAGCTGCGGCTCTGGTTCGACATCCTGGATGACAACGAGGATGCCCTGGTGGGCGACGTCTTTCCCCGGCAGGAGTACGAGATGATATTGGGCCACCTGCGCGACTTCAGGAGATAGCGTGGCGCAGGGTTCCAAAGCGGCCGATGCCACCGAAAAGCGTGAGGTCGGCGCACCCGGGCGAATCCTCCACGGCATTGAGAACGCGATTGCGGTCGGCTCTCTGCTGCTCCTGTGCTTCTTTCCGATCCTCGAAATTGTGCTCCGCTCGGTATTCCGCACCGGCGTCCTGGGGCAAAGTGGGTACCTGGCGCATCTGGTGCTCGTCGTAGGCTACTTCGGCGGCATGATAACGGCGCGGAACCGGCGCCACCTCTCAATGGCCGGTGGCTTCACCGACTCGGCGCGCCGGTCGGCGTACGCATTCAGGATCATCGTGAGCTTCACGTCGACGACCATCGGCGTGGCCCTGGCCTGGAGTGCGCTCTCCCTCACGCTTATCGGGTTCAGCCCGGAGCGGATGGTCGGACTGGTGCCCATCCGGGTCTTCGTGGCCGCCATGCCCATAGGTTATGCGGTCATGGCGCTTCGATTCGCGGCCCGCCCCGGCGGCGTCGCCTCCTGGATTGTCGGCGTTGCCGGCGTGCTGGCGGGGACCTTTCTGGGAGGCTCGTCCATTGCGAACGCCGGCTTCATTATGCTTGCAGATCCGCCGCTCTTCCTGGATCAGCTGCTCATGGCGTGGGACGCCGTCGTTCCGGCCGTCGCAGTGGGCGGAAGCATCTTTCTGGTCTTCTCAGCCTTCATTGGTACCCCCCTCTTCGTCGTCCTCGCGGGAATCTCCTATCTCCTGCTTGGGGGAGCCGGCGGCGCTCTGGAGGTCATTCCGAACGAGGGCTACACCATGCTCACGAGCCGCACCATTGCGGCTATTCCACTCTTCACCTTCGCCGGGTACATCCTCTCGGAGAGCAACGCGGCCAATCGGCTGGTTCGCCTCTTTCGGGCGCTTCTCGGCTGGATTCCCGGGGGACTGGTGATGGCGGCGGTCCTTGCCTCGGCCTTCTTCACCTCCTTCACCGGGGCGTCGGGTGTGACGATCCTCGCCCTGGGCGGGCTTCTGTACTACGTGCTCAGCAAGAGCGGGAACCTGGGCGAATCGTTCTCCGTCGGCATTCTTACCGGTTCGAGCAACGTCGGTCTGCTCTTTCCGCCGAGCCTTGCCATCATCATCTACGGCACGACGGCGGGGGTGAACATCTTTCACCTCTTCATGGCGGGCATTATCCCAGGGGTTCTCCTCGTACTCGCCCTCGGAGGCGTTGGGGTCTTCGTTGCCGTGCGGCGAGGCGAGGCACGAACGCCCTTCCACCTCGACGAGGCTAAGCAGGCGCTGAAGGAGGCGATCTGGGAGGTGCTGCTGCCGGTGATCGTCGTGGTGGTGTTCTTCACCGGCATCGCGAACCTGGTAGAGACGGCAGCAGTGGCGGTTCTCTACGCCGTCGTCGTTGAGCTCGTGATCAAGCGCGAGCTGAAACTGCAGAAGCTGTTGAGTGTGGCGCTGAAGTGCGTGAGCATTGTGGGGGGCGTGCTGGTAATCCTGGCCGCGGCGCGAGGGCTCTCCTTCTACATCATTGATGCGCAGGTTCCAATGATACTGCGGAGCTGGGTGGAGCAGCACATAACCTCTCCATATGCCTTCCTGATCCTGCTCAACCTGGCCCTTCTGGTGACCGGCTGCTTCATGGATATCTTCTCGGCTATCCTCATTGTGGCCCCCCTGGTCATCCCCCTTGGGGAGCTCTTCGGCATCCACTCCCTGCATCTGGGTATTATCTTCCTTGCCAACCTGGGGCTCGGCTTCATTACGCCGCCGGTTGGCCTGGATCTCTTTCTCTCCTCATACCGATTCGAGAAGCCGCTACCGGTCATCTACCGGAACGTCCTCCCCTTCTTCGCGGTCGAGTTGGCGATGGTGCTCATCATTACGTACGTTCCCTTCCTGACGCGACTGCTGCCCGGCCTGGTAGGCGGCTGAGCCGAGCGTTTCGGGAGTCCGCATGGCGAACACCCTCACCCTCTCGTCTCGTTCCGGTCGACTCACTCTGGTGGTCTGCATCCTGGCAAGTGGAACGGGCTTCCTCATGGGGTCCGCCGTCACCATTGCCCTTCCGACCATCCAGGCGACTCTGGACACCTCCCTCAGCGGCGTCCAGTGGGTGGTCAACGCCTACTCCCTGATGCTCGGTTCCCTCATTCTGGTAAGTGGCGCCCTCGGGGACATCTACGGGGTGCGGCGCGTGTTCAATTCGGGGCTGCTCATCTTTGCCGGGGCGAGCCTGCTGGCGGGCGCGGCGCCATCCCTTACGCTCCTCGTTGTGATCCGGGGCATCCAGGGGATTGGTGCCGCTCTCATGGTCCCGGGGAGCCTGGCCATCATCAGCAACGCCTTCGCCCAGGAGGAGCGAGGCCGCGTGATCGGCCTCTGGGCGGGGATCTCCGGGGCCATTGCGGCGCTGGGTCCGTTCATAGGGGGCTTCCTGGCGGAGATCACCTGGCGCCTCGTCTTTGTTGCCATGGCGCCCTTCGGCCTTGCCGCATTCGTCTTCTCCCGAGCGGTCATTCCCCGGATCTCTTCGGAGACACGACGCACCCTGGATGTTCCGGGAGCGATCATGATCCTCCTGGCCCTCCTGGGCCTGGCGACCACGCTCATTCGCCTGCCGAAGGCGGCATGGGACGCCCTCAACGTGGCGGGGCTGGCCGGAGGCGTGGCGCTCCTGGCACTCTTCGCTCTGTGGAACGCGCGGCGCCCCTCTCCGCTGGTCCCGCCGGCCATGTTCACCCGGCAGGTGACGGGAGCCAACGCCGCAACGCTGCTCATCTACTTCACCTTTTCCGCCGTGCTCTTCCTGCTCTCATACCTCTTTCAGCAGTACCTCGGCATGAGAGCGCCCGTTGCGGGTCTGGCGGTGCTGCCCGTCACCTTGATTATTGCCCTTCTTTCGGGAGCTTCAGGCCGAATCACAGACCGCTTCGGACCGCGGGGGCAGATGATTGCCGGGCCGGCAGTCATTGCGGCGGCGTCGGCGTGGTTCCTCTGGAGAGCCGGGAGCACCCAGTACCTTGCCCACTACCTGCCGGGAATCATCCTGCAGGGTATCGGAATTGTGCTGATCATCCCCTCAATTACCACGTCCGCTCTCAACGTTCCCCCCCGGTTCTCCGGCACGGCGTCGGGGGTGAACAACGCCCTGGCGCGGATTGCAGACCTGCTCGCGGTCGCCGCCGCCGGATCCGCCCTGGCCTTCGGGTTCGCAACGACCCTCGAGGCAGGCATTGCCGAGCTCGAGCTGAGCCGGCAGGAGCGCGCCGCCGTCATGGCGGAGTCGGACAAGCTGCTCAACCTCGAGATCCCGGACTCAATCGGCAACGAGCAAGAGGCGCAGGTCGCCGCAGCGGCGCGCTCGGCCTTCGTTGCAGGGGTCCGGGCGGCCTTCACCATCACGTTATTGATCGCCCTCGCGACAATTCTCGTTGCCGCGCTCACGATTCCTCGCAGGCCGCCGACACTGTCAATAGACGACGACGTTACCTGACGCCGTCGAACCCCGGCCTGACTGTGATCGGAGTCCATGAACGACCGGAGCCTGTACAACACACTTGACGAACGACTGGATCGAATAGTGGACGCGGTGGATCGAGTGCAGGAGCACTTCAAAAGCTTCCGCGCCGTCATCTTTGCGTGGTGCCCCGACAGCGGTCCGGCAATGCCGACGGAGACCAATCTCCCACAGCGGGTTGTTTCCTTCGACCGCGTCCTGGCGCGAAACGTCTCGGAGGCGGTCATCCTCCTGGACGACGAGCTGGAGATCCTCTACGCCAACCTCTCGGCGGCACGCCTGGTCGGTACGTCGGAGAACCTGCTCATCGGGAGGAGCATCGACAGTTTCCTCCTGGGCCCGCCGGGCAACACCTCCCGCGCCGTCGTGTCCGAGGCGTATCAGACCCTCGCCCCCGGCGGTTCCCTCCCACTCCACGGCTTCTCCGCTCGCACTCGGATCGGCGAAGCGCAGCCGGTGAACGTGGTGCTGGCCAGACCCGAGCCGAGTGAGGATCCTTCCGCCCTCATTCTGGCGCAGCGTACCGAGGAGCACGAGAGTGCCTCCCACACCCAGAGCGTGGAGTACCTGGTCTACCACGACCAGCTGACCTCTCTGGGTAACCGCGAGCTTCTCACACACTCCATCGATCAACTGCTGGCGGAAGTGACCCGAAGTCCCGACCGCACCGCCGCACTCCTCTACCTGGACCTGGACGGTTTCAAGAAGGTTAACGACAGCCTGGGCCATGGGAGCGGCGACGTCATTATCCTGGAATCCTCCCGCCGGATCGGGGCGACACTGCGCGGCTACGACCGCGTCTTCCGCATTCCCGCCCGGGACGTTTTTCGTCTTGGCGGAGACGAGTTCACGGTCCTCCTGTCGAACCTCAAGCGCCCGGAAGAGGCGGGGCGCATTGCCACCCGCATCATCGAGCGCTTGAAGGAGCCCTTCCTGGTCGACGGGCCGGAGAGCGTTCACGCGGTAACGATTGGAGCGAGCGTCGGCATTGTCCTCATTCCCCAGGACGGTTCGGATGCATCGACGCTGCTGCGCAATGCGGATACCGCCATGTACTCGGCGAAGGAGTACGGCAACCGTTACGTCTACTTTCAGAAGGAAATGAACAACAAGGCCATGGAGCGCATCATCCTGGAGGAGGGGCTGCGGCAATCCTTCCGGGACGAGCGCTTCGTTCTGCATTACCAGCCCATCTGCGACGCCGCCGGCAGCCCCGTCGGGCTGGAGGCGTTGATCCGGTGGCGCCACCCGGAGCGCGGCTTGATCCGGCCGGACACCTTCGTGCACATTGCCGAGGAGGCGCGGCTGTTACCGGACATCGGCGGGTGGGTACTCCGCCGCGCCGCCGCCGACCTCAAGCAACTCCACGGCCTCGGCTTATCCGACCTCTACGTAACCGTAAACGTCTCACCCCGCCAGCTCGACGGAGGCGACATGGCGGAGGTCGTCCGCTCCGTGCTGTCGAACGCCGACCTGGCCGCGGATAAGCTCATCCTGGAGCTCACCGAGACGGCGATCATGGCGGAGCCGCAGGTCGCCATTGCCCATCTGGACCGCCTGCTCACGCGCAACCCCGGGCTACGCATTGCCGTGGACGACTTCGGCACCGGCTACTCGAGCCTGAGCTATCTCTCCCGTCTGCCGGTCCACGTCTTGAAGATCGACAAGGAGTTCGTCCGGCAACTCGAGGACACCAATAACGGCAAGATCGTGGATACGATTCTGCAGCTCGGCACCTCTCTCGGCCTGGAAATCGTTGCAGAGGGCGTCGAGACCGAGGTGCAGCGCAAGGTTCTCGAATCCTGGGGCTGCCGCTGCTTTCAGGGCTTCCGCTTCGCCCGTCCCCTCGAATTCGGCGACCTGTTACGGTATCTTCGCGATGCGAGGAGGACTCAGGATGACGCGCGCGCTGTACCACGAAGATCCGTACCTGACGAAGTTCACCGCTCAGGTCGTACGAACTGAACCTGCCGACAAGAATAGCCACTCAAAGAGTTTCGGGAACCATGTCTACGGCGTCGTCCTGGACCGGACGGCCTTCTATCCCGAGGGCGGCGGCCAGCCCGCCGACAGAGGGCGAATCGCCGGCCTTCCCGTAGTCGACGTGCGAAAGGTCGACGGCGAGGTGGTGCACTACGTGGACGCTGCCGGCGCAACGGACGGCCCGGTCGGCGCGACGGCGGGCCGCGCCGTCGGCGACGCCGCACCTCCTGCGCTGAGCGCCGATTCCAGCGTGACGGCCGAGGTCGACTGGGCCCACCGCCTGGACTACATGCAGCAGCACACGGGGCAGCACGTCATCTCCGCCTCCTTCGTCCATACCGGCGACTATCCCACCGTATCGGTCCACCAGGGCGAGGAGCACACCACCATTGAAATCGATGCGGAACAGATCCCCCAAGGCGACCTGGATGCCGTCGAGGAACGCGCCAACGAGATCGTTGCCCAAGATGCGCCGGTACGCGCCTACGTCGTCGCGGAGGACCAGGTTCCCGGCCTCAACCTGCGGCGCCCGCCGAAGGTCTCCGGCGACATCCGGATCGTCGAAATCGAGGGGTTCGACCGCGTCGCCTGCGGGGGCGTCCATCTGACCCGAACCGCCGAAGTCGGGTGGATCAAGCTCGTCGGGACCGAGCGGATTCGCGGGCGCGTCCGGACGGTCTGGAAGATCGGCCGGCGCGCCCTGGAGGACTACCGCCTCAAGACGCGGATCACCGCGGAGCTCACGGATCTGCTCTCCGTCCAGGTGCCGGAGATCGCCGAGCGGACCCGGAAGCTCGTGGACCGACTATCGGAGCGGGAGTACGAGATCGCGGGGCTGAAGCGACGGATGGCGGCCCTCACGGCGGATTCCCTGGTTGCCCGGACGCAGGGGCGTGCGGGTGCCGTCACCGGGCGCCTCACGGAGGAGGACGCCGAGGCAATCCGCGAGGTCGCCGAGGACGTGGTGGAGCGGCACGCGCGGCCGGTCGCCCTGGTGGCGCCCCAGCGTGAGCGCCTGCGGTGGTGCGTCGGCATTCCGGCGCACGTCGGCATCGACTTCAACACAGTCAAATCCGACGTGCTGGCGCCGGTAGCCGGAAGGGGTGGGGGGAAGGCTCCGTACTGGCAGGGTGTTGCAGAGAGCTCCGGCGGGGTCGAGGAGTTCTTCGCCGCCTTCCAGAACCTTATCGAAAAGGGCGGCGATACGGTGTAGCCACCGACGGTGCCGGGAGGTGCCGGGAGGTGCCGGGAGGCGCCGCAGCGGCCCGACGCAGGGCCACTGCACCGGT
>CAZUVX010000038.1:13126-26190 GCA_964623865.1 uncultured Spirochaetaceae bacterium
GCCGGGAGGTGCCGGGAGGCGCCGCAGCGGCCCGACGCAGGGCCACTGCACCGGTCCCACGGAGGGCGCCTGCGCCGGGGCGCTTCAGGCAAGATGGAAGTAGAAGGTCGCTCCTTCGCCAGGTGCGCTTTGCGCCCAGATCCGGCCGCTGTGGCGTTGGATTATGCGCTGGACAATGGAGAGTCCCACCCCGGTCCCCTCGAAGTTTCTGTCGGTGTGCAGGCGCTGGAAGACGGCGAAGAGCTTGGCCTCGTAGGCCTGATCAAAGCCGATGCCGTTATCGCGGATTGCGTAGACCGTTCTCCCACCCTCCTCGGTGCTGAACACATGGATCTCCGGTCGTTCCCGGTCCCTGGAGTACTTGATGGCGTTGGACACAAGGTTGATCCACACCTGCCGCAACATGCGGACGTCCCCGTACGCCTGCGGGAGCGGCTCCAGACGCCACACCACCTCCTGGTCCGTGGGCTTGAGCTGGGTAAAGGCCTCCTGCGCCAGGGCGGTCATGTCGACGTGGTCCTTGGTGAGGGGCTGGCGGGTCAGCCGGGAGAAGGCCAGAAGATCGCGGATGAGCTCGTTCATCCGGTCGACGTTGCTCTGTATGATCGAGAGGTAGCGCTCCCCCTCCTCATCCAGGCGGTTCCGATAGTCCTCCGTGAGGATGTCGACGAAGCTGCCGATCGCCCGGAGCGGCGCGCGAAGGTCGTGGGAAACCGAATAGGAGAAGGACTCGAGCTCCCGGTTCGCGGTTTCGAGCTGGGCGGCTTTGTCCCGCATGATCCGGTTCAGCGTTTCCACGTCGCGTTCGCGGACCCGGGTATCCGTGACATCGTTCAGCACACCGAAGACGGTACGCCCGGCGGATGCGCGGCGGATCGTGGCGCGGTCCCTCATCCAGCGGTAGGTGCCCGTAGCATCCAGCATTCGATACTCGAGGTCGTAGGACTCCCCGGCATCCACCGCCTCGCCTACAACACGGTCGACCCGTTCGCGGTCCTCCGGGTGCACGTGTACGAGAAACTCCTGCCACGTGCACCCGAACTCCGGGGCGGTGTAACCAAGCCTCGCGAGGCCCTCCTCCGCCCAGATCGCCACGTCCTCGTCGACGTGGCGCTCGTAGACGACGTCTGAGACCAGATCGATGATAGAGCGGTACCTGCGAGTGAGCTCGCTGAGCTTGGCTTCAAGGGTGCGGCGAACCTCCATCTCCCGGCGAAGCCGGGCCATCTCCCGGCACGCTTCTTCATGAGTGAGGGAGATATCCGGGGAGGGCACAGGGTCGGCGTGAGATGAATCCGGCTGTTCTGCCTGCTTCCCGTGGTCGGACATGCCGTCGTCCCGGCCGGCCGCACGCGCCGATGGACACGCCGGCATGAGCCTGGACTCTGACGATAGGCGACGCCACACGCCGTGTCAACGTCCTGACTGTACCTGGGAGCCTTCGGCGTGAGAGAGGAGGGTGTCGACGTCGGTGTTGAGGGCGTAGGCCAGATCCACAAGGGTTGTGTAGTAGGTATTGACCTCTTGCGCGAGGTTGAGCTCCGCCTCCGCACGAGCGTCCTCGGCGCGGCGGACATCCAGACGCCCCCGATTCCCCGACTCCAAACCCTGCCTGGCGAGCTCGAGGTTCCGAAGGGCGAGCTCGAGGTTGAGCTCCCGCGCCCGCACCGTCGTACGGACGCTTCGGAGCGTATCGAGGAGAGAGGCGACCTCCAGCCGGGCTCCGTCTCGCACCTGCTCCGTCTGGTAGCGAAGCTCAGCAATCTGATCATCGTAGTTGGCCATGGCCGTCCAGGCGCTCGATCCCGGGATGAAAGGATCCAGGGGTTGCGAAACAGTAATGGAGAAGGCTCCCCTCTGCTGCTGCCACGCCTCGTCCACGTCCTCGATCCAGCTGTCTTCGAAGGGATCGCCCTGGAAGGCGGGGTCCGCAGTGAAGCTCAGGCGAACAACCGGAAAGAGCCCGGCTCGTTCAAGCCGTTGAAGGGTCTCCAGTCGTTCCATCTGCACGGTGAGGTTCTGGAGCTCCCGGCTGCCTGAGAGAAACTCCTCCTCCAGGGCGCCCCGGTCAAAACGGGGAAGCCGGGAAGCCGCCACGGTTTCGCCCGGCGGCTCTCCCTCGTCCCCGGGAAGTGTCACGTGAGTATCCGACCCGACTTCGAGAATCACCTCCTCCTCGAGTCCGAGTCCCAGGGTGCTCTTCATGCCGCGCCGCGCCGCAGCCAGCGCGTTCTCCTGCTCCTGCAGCGCCACCTCAGTGTTGGCGTGCTGAATCTGCGCCTGCAGGAGGGCGCTGCGGTCGGATAGACCGTTCTCCACGTTGACCCGCGCCTCGTCGACCTCCTCCGACGCCGTTTCGAGACGCCGCCGAGCAAGGTCGAGCGCGCGCTGAAGCAGGAGAACCCGGCGAAACTGCTTCCGAGCATCTCGTACAACCCGGTCCTGCGCGTCGGCCAGGCTCAGCCGGCCCTCCCGCAGGTCGACGGCGGTCTGTTGAATGGCGTAGTACATGCGCAGCGAGAGATCCAACTGCGCCGAGAGTTGACCTGAAACGCTCCAGCGCGGTGCGGTCTCTTCGAGCGGACGCACGCTGTCGAAGGAGCCGTCGGGACCGGGCGAGCCGGTCGGCACCAGGGAGGAGATCTCCTGCTCGAGGTTGTTCCGATTGACCGTCCCACTCAACTGTACGGAGGGGTAGAGCTGGTTCCATGCGGTGCGCCGGTCTCGCTCCTTTACGGAGAGACTCTGCAACTGCGATCTGATACCGAGGTTCTCCTCGAGGGCCAACTCCACCGCCCGCTCCTCAGTGAGGCGTGTCGCGTCCTGAGGAATCGCCGTCACAGCCGTTACCAGCATCACGAGAACTATCAGCGCACTCTGTTTCATGCAACGTCCTTGACTTCGAGCTCAATGTCGACCGAGGCTCGGGCCGCGGCCCGTACCGCGCAGCGCTTCGCGAAACGCTCTCCCGAGCCGGCCGGTATTCTACCTAGCATTCGGTAAGATACTCTCGTCGCGTGGGTACCGACGACCCCTTTCCGCACCTGTCCCCTCGCAGTCGCGGACCCCTCGAATGGCGGTGGATTTGAACGCAGGCTACCGGCGAATCTGATTGCAGGAAGCTCACAAAAGTTTAATAATGCGGGCGTACCGTGCGGTTGCGTTAAACAATCTCGGAATCCTAAAGGAGGATCAAGCATGAAGAAGGCACTCCTTCTCATTGGCGCTCTTGTTCTGGTCGTAGGCGGCGTCTTCGCGGCGGGCCAGCAGGAGCCGGCTGAGCTCGGAACGGATGAGAACCCCCTCATCTGGTCTTTCGTGCCCAGCGGTGACACACAGGAGATCGTGGCAGGTGGCGAAGAAGTCGCCGACATGATTTATGACAAGACCGGCCTGGTCGTCGAGGTCAGCGTTGCGACGGAGTACGCAGGCGTCATTGAGGCGTTGTCCAGTGATCCGCCGAGTGCTCACATGGCGTCCCTGGCGACCTTCTCCTACGTCCTGGCAGCCGACCGCGGCGTTGCCGAGGCGGAGCTGGTTGCCGTGCGTTTCGGAAGCCCGACCTACAACGGTCAGATCATTGTCCGGGCCGACAGTGACATTACCGAAATCGCCGACCTCGACGGCAAGACCTTTGCACGCCCCGACCCCCTGTCCACCTCCGGATGGATCATCCCCATGCTGACCCTCCGGGCGAACGGCATCGTCCCCGAGGAGGACCTGGATGAGATCGTCGACGCGGGTGGTCACCCGGCAGTCGTTGCCGCGGTATACAACGGCGACGTCGACGCCGGCGCTACCTACGTGGACGCCCGGGGCGAGATCGAAGATGACAACCCCGACGTGATGGAGCAGGTGCGCGTTATTGCCATCTCCGAAGACATTCCGAACGACGGCGTTCAGTTCCACCCCTCGGTCCCCGAGGAGACGCGTGAGCAGATCGTGACCGCCCTTCTCGAGCTCGCCGAAACCGAGGAAGGAGTCGAAGCTCTCGGTCAGGCGTACTCCTGGTCCGATCTTGTGCAACGCGACGATTCCTTCTACGATCCCTTCCGCCAGGTTCTCCAGGCTTCCGGGCTCGACGTCGAGGATCTGCAGGAGTAGTCACACTGCCCCACCTATCATACCGAGCGGCTTCCTGGGCAACCGGGAAGCCGTTTTTGACGTTCAGGGGAAGGAGCAAAGATGCTACGGGTCCGCAATCTGACAAAGATCTATGGCGATGGTACCCAGGCGCTTACCGACGTCAGCTTTGACGTACATGACGGTGAGTTTCTTGTTGTAATCGGCCTTTCCGGCTCCGGGAAGTCGACTCTGCTGCGCTGCATCAATCGTCTGATTGATCCGACGGAGGGGACCATTCACTGGAACGACCAGGACATCACCGCGGCGCGAGGCGAGGAACTGCGCCGCATCCGCCGGAACTTCGGCATGATCTTTCAGCAGTTCAACCTGGTCAAGCGCTCGAGCGTCATGACCAATGTGCTGGCCGGACGACTCGGCTACGTGACGCCCTGGGGCAGTGTGTTCCACCGCTTTCCTCAGGCCGACCGCAAAGCCGCGTGGGCGGCTCTCGAGCGGGTCGGCATTTCCGAACAGGCGAACAAGCGCGCCAGTGAGCTCTCCGGCGGTCAGCAGCAGCGCGTCGGCATCGCGCGGGCGCTCATGCAGGAACCCGAGGTCATCCTCGCCGACGAACCGGTGGCCAGCCTCGATCCGGTCCTCGCACACACCATCCTCGGCTATCTGGAGAAGCTCAACCTCGAAGACAAGATGACTGTCATATGCAGCCTTCACTACCTGGACCTGGTGCAGCGCTACGCCACCCGGGTCATCGGGCTGCGGGACGGCAGAGTCGTCTACGAGGGGAGCCGCGAGGATATCCGCAAGATGACGGACGAGGAGTTCAAGGAGATCTACGGCGAAGAGGCCGAGCGCGTCAGCGCGACGAAACGCACCGTGGAGGAAGGCGATGAATAATCAGCACACCCGCAACGCTCCCGCCGCCGGCCTGGTCCAGCCGGGGGTGGCCGCGGTCTTATCTCTGATTATCCCCGGCCTGGGTCAGCTACTCGCTCGGCAGGTCGGCCGGGGTCTGCTGATCTTCGGCGCCTTCGCCACCTCGCTCCTCATTTACTGGTGGCGGATCGTGGAGATTGCCCGGCGGGAGGACGAGTTCGTCGGCCGAGTGACGAAGGCCTTCGATCTGGAAGGAAGCTTTGTCATTCTGGTGCTCGTCTTCCTGGTGCTCCTCTGGCTGGTAAACATTCTCGACGGCTACCGGTGCGCCCGTTACGGAAACAAGCGGCGTTCCGGCGTCTTCGTGGCGGTGCTGGGCACCTTCTTCGTCCTCGGCTGGCAGATCAGTGAGATCGATATTGGCAGAATGATCCGCGAGGCGCCCGACGCCCTGCCGCCGCTATCCCGGGTACTCTGGCCCTGGGAGGCCGCCATAACCTACCAGACCGAGTCTCTGTCGGCGCACGTCCCGATTCTCATCGGTGACGAAGGGGAGCTACCCGAGTTGCCTCCCCGCGAGGAGGGCAAGCCGTACTTGATCTCTGAGCCGCGCAGGGGCGAGCTCTCCACGCAGGACGAGGAGGGACGGATCGTTCCCGGCACGGAGTTGAGCCTTCAGGGCCGGAACTTCGAACCGAACACCAGGACGGTGATCTGGTGGCGCGATCCGATCGGCAACGAGTTCCGAATCCGTCAGCAGGGCGAGTACGTCACCGTCACCACCGACGACGACGGCTCATTCGAGATAGATGTGATTATGCCATACCGGATCGTCCCGCCGAGCTCCCGAGGGGACCAGATTCACCGCGTCGAAGCGCGGCAGACCACCCAGACGGGGCCGCCCCTACCGAGTCAGCCCCTGCGGCTGACCATCGGCCGAATGGTGGAGACCATCTTCATGGGAATGATGGCGACCTTCTTCGGCATTCTCTTCTCGGTGCCCATCAGCTTCCTCGCGGCGCGGAACATCATGGGCGGCTCGGCCGTTACCATGGCGATCTACTACATCACCCGGACCATCCTGAACATCGTCCGGTCCATCGAGCCCCTGATCTGGGCGCTCATCGCCGTGGTATGGGTAGGCCTCGGGCCCTTCGCGGGTATCGTTGCGCTGACGCTCCACTCCATTGCCGCCCTGGGCAAGCTCTACTCCGAGGCGATCGAGGGGATTGACCCCGGGCCGATCGAGGCCATACAGGCGACGGGGGCGAACTCAATTCAGACCATCGTCTTCGCGGTGATCCCGCAGATGATCTCACCGTTTATCTCCTTCTCGATCTACCGCTGGGACATCAACGTACGCATGTCTACGGTCATCGGTCTTGTCGGCGGTGGTGGTATCGGCTTCCTGCTGGTGCAGTACATCCGTCTGCTGGACTATCGATCCGCCGGCATTGCGGTGTGGTTCATTGCCATCACGGTTGCGGTGCTCGACTACGTGAGTGCGGAGATCCGGGCGCGGCTGATGTAGTCGCCGCCCGGGAGGATCAGAAGACTTCCTGGGGGTCCACGTCGGCGACCTTGATGCGGATGCTCACCTCCGCGCGGTACGCCCCGGCGTCGACGAAGACCCGGGGCGCCCTCGTCAGAATGACCGAGCCTCGGGATCGCCGCGGTTTGTTGGGCACCTGACTTCGGAGGTGATTCCGCACCGCGCTCTTCACCGCTTCCTCCACGGATGCAAGCTTGCTCTCATGCCCCTGCCACCAAGGGGCCTCGCCGACGCCTTCCACCCGCGGCAGAGCGCTGCTTGCCCAGCTCTCAAGCCACTGCTGCTGGAACGGCTCGAGGCGGTACCGGAACTTCGAGTAGACCCGCTTGTCCCGGACGTAGCTTTCGGTCGCCTCGAGGCGCGGATCGCCGCGGCGAACTTCGGCGCGGGGGGTGAGGGTGAAGTCCTCCCGTATTCGGCGAGCGGAATCCGAGGGGACATACTCGTAGGTGTACCCGTAGATCAGGCCGCTTGCCACGAAGATCGCTTCCTGGAAGAGGATCTCGGCGGCGCGCTCCTCGGTCCGCGGGGTCGCCTCTCCGCCGGCAATGGCCGGCTCCAGATCCACCCACAGCGTGAAGAAGAGCTGCGAGTCCACGGACTCCTGGCCGCGAAGCGGAACAAGCGCCAGGCCCGTAAGCATCGACACTAGTAGAAGTCTTCCCGCGGCCCGAATCGCTTCGGGCAGGTATCTCATGTGTACAGTTTCGGCGAGAAGGTGCCGGCGCCCAACGGCCTCCGGCTACCGCATGTCCTCGAGCATGACCCGGATGGGATTCACGCCCGCCCGCACCACGAAGTAGAGAAAGGCGAACAGAAAGCCCGCCAGGTGGGTGAGGTGCGCAATGTTGCCGCCGCCCCCGGAAACCTGGGCGAAGAGCTCGATTCCGGTATAGCCGAGCACCAGGATCGGCGCACGGATGGGGATGATCCCGAAGATGTAGATCATGGCACTGGGGAAGAAGGTTGCGAAGGCCAGCAGGACGGCGAAGACCGCGCCCGACGCGCCGAGGAGAAAGACGCGGTAGTTCCCGGTGAGCCAGTAGAAGCCGAGAGAGAAGAGCCCCGCAAGGATGCCGGTGACGAGGTAGAAGAGCAGGAACTCATTGCTCCCCATGCGTCGCTCCACCTGGGTGCCGAAGAAGAGGATGCCCAGCATGTTGAAGAGGATGTGTGTCAGCCCTGCGTGGGCGAACATGTAGGAGATCGGCTGCCACCACCACCCCTCCTGGATAACGAGGACCGGGTTCATGGCCATGTACTGGATGGCCGAGGGAGAGACCCGGGAGATCAGATACACGAGGACGTTGAGGCCAATGATGATGAACGAGGCGTTGTAGTGGTTGTACGGAAGAGGCCGCCTCAGGAAGTTCTGCTGTGCCATGGGGATAACAATACGGGCGCCGGGGAGCGCGGTCAAGATTCCGGCGCGCCCTCCCCGACCCCCCGAAGCCCCGCCGAGCCCCCCGCCCCCCAAAGAAGAGCCCCCCGAGGCGGTGCCCAGGCGTCGCCCGGTATTGCCCCGCTTGCATCCGACGGCAGAGACCCGTATCCTGCCTGCGCAATGACCATACAAGGCCTTTCTGTCGATGTTCACGGTGATCTGAAGGACAGGACCGCAGTGTGTATTCACGGGTTCCTGATGAGCCGGAAGATCTGGCACGCGGCCCTCGAATCGGTTGACGAGGGGATCGGCGTGGTTACCTACGACCTGCGTGGCGCCGGACGGAGCGAAGTGGGCACCGGCCAGTACACCATGGAGTCCTACGTGGACGACCTGTTTGCCGTCATGGACGAGCTGCAAATCCACGAAACAGTACTGTGCGGCCACGACCTCGGCGCTTATGTGGCCTTCCGCGCCCTCGAGCGGGAGCCACGCCGAGTCGCCGGCATCATTGCCTGCAACGCCCTCGCCGCTCCCATCAGCACGCCGGACGTGCTGTGGTGGTCCGACGCGGTCCGGCAGGTGCAACACACCTCCCTCAAACGCTTCGTCCGGAACTACGTGCCGACCCTCTTCGCCGAGGACAGCAAGATTCAGGAGGGCTCGCCCTACGAAGAACTCCTCGCCGACGCCGGGAACATGGATCCGGTCGGCGTCGTGGGACAGATACTGGCCTACCTCTCCCGGACGGAAACACGCCACGTCGTCGAAGAGACGGCGGCACCCATCCTTGCCATGACCGGAGAGCTGGACGACTACGTCACCCACGAGGCGCTCCTCCGTCTGGCCCTGTCGGCGCCGGGCCTGGACGTCCTGCGCGTGCCGGAGACGGGGCACACGGTGCCGGCGGAACACCCGCGATATCTCGGGGACGCTCTCTCTCGCTTCGTACGGCGCGTCGCGGAGTTGTAAGCCGTGGCGAAGCGCGGCCGCCGCCGGCAGGATCATTACTCGCGGCGCGCCCACGCCGAGGGGTACCGGGCGCGCTCCGTATACAAGCTCGACGAGCTCCAGAAGAAGTTCGGCCTGATACCATCCGGTGCGCGCGTCCTGGACCTGGGCGCCGCCCCCGGGAGCTGGTCGCAGCGCCTGCTGGAGATCGCCGGTGCCGCCGGGGTAGTCGTGGCTTGCGACATCAAGCCCCTCGAAATCTCGGGACCGGGCAACCTGATCTCCATCCAGGGCGACTTCACGGATCGGCAGACAAGATCTGAGATCGATGCTCACGGCCCCTTCGATGCGGTGGTGAGTGACGCTGCCCCGGCGACAACCGGGAACCGAACCGTCGACACCGCGCGTTCCGAGGTGCTGGTGGAGAGCGCCTTGGCAATTGCGGAAGGTGTGCTCAAGCACGGCGGCTCCGTAGTCGTTAAGCTGTTCCAGGGAGGGGCGGAGCAGCGCCTTCGCGGCGACATGCAACGCCTCTTCGAAAAGGTAGCCCAGGCCAAACCGGGGGCCTCCAGGAAGGAATCCTTCGAGGTTTACCTGGTCGGGCTCGGCTACCGGGGAGGTAACGGCCATGGAGACGATTCGTCAACTCGTTGATGCGCAGGACGCGCCCGTCACGGCCACAGGCATTGCCGCCGACCTGGAGACCCTGGGCCTCGTTCCGGGCTCGACGGTGCTCGTGCACTCGTCGCTGAAGTCACTCGGCTGGGTGTGTGGCGGGGCCCAGGCCGTCGTCGAGGCGCTGGAGGCCGCCGTTCGAAGCTACGGGACCCTCGTCATGCCGACGCAGACCACCCATCTCTCCGATCCGGAGACCTGGACCTCCCCGGCGGTACCGGAGTCGTGGTGGGAAGAAATCCGCGCCACCATGCCCGCGTACGACCCGGACTGGACGCCCTCGGTCGGGATGGGGGCTATCCCGGAGGCGTTCCGGACGCAGCCGGCTACCGTCCGGAGCCGACACCCGCACTTCTCCTTCGCCGCATGGGGAGAGGCGGCCATCGACCTGACCACCGACCATGACATCGACTACGGCCTCGGAGAGGGCTCCCCGCTGGCACGCCTTTACCAACGGGACGCCCTGGTCCTCCTCATGGGGGTCGGCTTCAACAGGAACACCTCCTTTCATCTCGCGGAGTACCGAGCAGAGTACCGGCGGAAGGAGACCATGACGCGCCACGCACCGGTCATGATCGACGGCCACCGCCGATGGAAGCCCTTCGAGGACGTGGCCATTGACAGCTCCGATTTCGAGGAGCTCGGTCACGACTTCTTCAAACATCGCAGGAGCTGCATCCTGGAGGGGAAGGTCGGCAAGGCGCACTGCTATCTGTTCCCGCAGCGCCCCTGCGTCGACTACGCGGTAAGCTGGTTTCACCGGAAGCGCTCGTAGACACGACACCGGCGGCGCGCCGCCCCCGGCCGTAGCTGCCCCGGCGGACGGCCTCACGGGTGTGGAAACGACGCCGTGGAGCCGATACAGTAGGAAAGATGAGTATGCGCATTACGTATTTGCCGGTCCTGCTCCTCCTCTTCGCTCTCGCCGGGTGCGCCACCTTGCCGGAAGGGTCGCCCCGAAACGGCGCGGCGACTCCCGGGAAACCCGAGAGACCCGCCGAAAAAGCAACCTCCATCCAGAAGCGGATCGTTGATGCCGCCATGTCCTTCGTGGGTCAAAATCCGGATAAGCTCTACGTCGGCGACCGTGAGTTCCTCTGCGACTGCACGGGAGTCGTCCTGGCGAGCTACTACAAAGCGGGGATCGACCTCACGCCCGCTTTCGCCCGAGAACAGGGGAACGGCGTTGCCCGCCTCCACGGGGTAGCTGAACGGTACGATCTGTCATTCGGCGGCAGGATTCCCCAGGCGGGAGACATAATCTTCTGGGACAACACCTATGATCGCGACGGCGACGGGGCGTGGGGAGACCCCCTGACGCACGCCGGCATTGTCGTCCACGTACACCCGGACGGGCAGATCGAGTACGTTCACCACAACTACCGGCAGGGAGTGGTCGTGGCGTATATGAACCTCAACGACCCTGAAACCTATCAGGTCCAGAAGGGAGACGAGATTCTGACGGTCAACTCCGCAATGCGCATGAAGAGCCATCGTTACATCAAGCCCGAAGAGTGGCTGTCGAGCCACCTCTTTCGAAGCTTCGGCCGTCTGAGCGAGCTTCCTGCAAGCGCCCGCTGATTGCGGCAGACGCTCCGGGGATGGCCGCCGCCGGTACCGTCGGGCAGCCGGGGGGTGCAGCGTCACCTGAGACGCGTGCGGCGGGTGAGAGTTGTGGCGGAGTGTGGGCTCAGCGCCGCCGGTTGAGAAGCCGCCCCAGGAGCCAGGAGAGCGTGTCCCGCGCTTCAGATGCGGACAGGAGTGCCAACTCGCGACGCGCCCGTTCCGTGTGGCGAGCCGCCGCCAGACGGGCGCGTTCAATGCCGCCCCGCTCCTCGATGAGAGAAACCGCCCTGGGCACCTGATCATCGTCAACACCTCGGCGGAGCAACGCGGAAAGCTCACCGTCGTCGGATTCGAGGGCGTAGATGATGGGCAGGGTCAGCACTCGTGACTTCAGATCGGTGCCCACGGGCTTACCCAGCTCCTCTTGCGTCCCGGTAAGGTCCAGAAGATCGTCGACTACCTGAAACGTCATGCCCAGGTTGTACCCGAAGCGTCGCAGCGCCTGCGCATCCTCGAGGGCAACACTGCTTTCGCTCGCACCGACGTGACAGCTGAGCAGGAAGAGCAGGGCGGTCTTCGCGGCAACCTGGCGATAGTACTCCCGCGGGGTCCGGGGCCCCGAGGCGGTCGGAAGGCTCTCATCGATCTGACTCCGGCAAATGTGACGCACCCCGGCCGCCAGGGTTCGGGCGTTCTCCATGGCGGCGTCTTCCGCCAGCAAGGTGAAGCAGGAGCTGAAGAGGAAGTCGCCCATGAGGATGGCGCGGCGGTTCCCCTGAACCGTGTGGAGCGCCGGGGCCCCACGCCGCGTATCGGCGCCGTCGATCACATCGTCGTGGATGAGCGTCGCCATGTGGAGAATCTCCACGGCGGCGGCAATGCGGTACATCTTCTCGTCCGGGGTACCGCTGAAGCCCAGCGGCTCTTCGGTCCTCACACGGACGAGACCCGCGGCTCGGCGCCTGGAGGTTGCACGGCGCCCGGCGCGAGCGCTCAGGATCACCAGGGCGGGCCGCAACATCTTCCCGGTGTTACCGACCGTGTCGGCGAGAACGCCCCGAATACTCGAGGAAGCCTCCCGCGCGACTCCGTCAATGATTCCCTGAACGCTCTCCAGGTCGTGGGCCAGGGCGGGCGCACCCGCCCAGAAGGATCGCATTGGTGAGAGATCAGTGCGACCGGCGGCTCCGTTGGTGCCGCCGGCCACTGGCACAGGATCCATGCGTACGTACTCGACCCTAGTTCTTCAGCCGTGGTTCTCCCACGTAGAGATAGGTCTTGTGTGCCAGACCCGTCCGATTCCACCAGCGGTGCAGAGCGGGCATGACGTAGTGGTCCAGCCCAAACCCGCGGCCGGCTCCGCCGAGCATGACGATGGCGCTGAAGATGTACCACAGCAGCTCGGGGTTTCCCCAGCCCGACGCAATGAACGCGAGTGCCATCAGAATGGTTACGCCGGACGCGAGGAACGTGAAGAGCCCGCCGATGAGAGCAAGCCCCATGGCGACCTGCGCCAGGACGACCAGGGATTGCAAGATGAAGGCGAGCGCCGGAGACTCGCTCAGTACCGACTCGGCGAACCACGTCCAGATTCCCAGCGCTTCGATGAGGGGCTCGCCGTACTCACTCGCGGCCTCTGCGGCGCCCTCTGCGGCGCCCTCTGCGGCGGGTGACGCGGCACTCCCGCCATCCGCTGCCGGTGACGCGGCGCTGGCGCCGTCGCCGTAGCTTACCCCGGGCAGGCGAATCGCGGACGTATCCGGGTTGAAGAGTCCCCCGCCGCCGGCATTGAGCCAGCCGTCGCCGATATGCTTAATGCCCTCGGACAGCCACTTCGCGCCGAGCCATATCCGCAGCGGCAGTGCCCAGTAGTTGGGAATCTTCCAGGAGAGGTGGCCGCCCACAAAGGATCGCTGGTGCTGGATGGTGAAGAACTCGTGCTGCATGTACTCCCAGACGGCGTTGATTCCCGCCAGT
>CAZUVX010000039.1:0-3905 GCA_964623865.1 uncultured Spirochaetaceae bacterium
GCGTCAGTCCTCGTCGGTCGTACGCAGCACGGACAGAAAGGCGGTCTGCGGGAGCTCGACGTTGCCGGCGACGCGCATGCGCTTTTTGCCTTCCTTCTGCTTCTCCAGAAGCTTGCGCTTCCGGGTGATGTCGCCGCCGTAACACTTGGCGGTGACGTCCTTGCGCAAGGCGGAAATCGTCTCCCGGGCAATAACATTGCCGTTGACCGCACCCTGAATGGGAATCTTGAACTGGTGTCGAGGAATCTCATCCTTCAGGCGCCTGCATATCTGTCGCGCCCGCGCCTCCGCCTGACCCCGGAAGACCAGCTGCGCCAGTGCGTCCACGGGCTTGCCGTTTATCAGAATGTCGAGCCGCACCAGATCAACCGGACGATAGTCAATAACGTCGTAGTCCAGGGATGCGTACCCCCGGCTCACCGACTTGAGGCGGTCGTAGAAGTCGAAGAGCACATCCGCCAGCGGCATTGTATAGGTGAGCTCCACCCGCACTTCATCCAGGTAGCGCAGGTCCTGCTGATTACCCCGCTTCTCCAGACAGAGGTTGATAACGGGACCAAGATAGTCGCTTGGTGTAATGATGGACGCCTTGATGTACGGTTCGAGGCTTTCCGCAATCTCGTGCTGCGGCGGGAGCTCCTGCGGTGTCTCAACGTGAATGCTGCGGCCGCTATTGAGGGTGACGTGGTACTGAACCGACGGCGCCGTCAGGATAATGCCCAGGTCGAACTCCCGCTCCAGTCGCTCCTGCACAACTTCCAGGTGGAGAAGGCCCAGAAAGCCACATCGGTACCCGAAGCCGAGGGCGGCGGAGGAGTCTTTCTCGAAAACCAGGGATGCATCATTCAGGCGCAGCTTCTCCAGAGCCTTTCCGAGTTCCTCGTACTCGTCCGAGTCCGAGGGAAAGATCGACGAGAAGACCACCGGCTTCACCTCGCGGAAGCCGCCCAGAGGCTCCCCGGCGGGATTCTTTGCGGTGGTGACGGTGTCGCCGACCCCCACACCGGCAATGTTCTTGATTCCGGCAATGAAGTAGCCCACGTCCCCGGCGGACAGTTGCTCCTGCGGATCCAGGACAATCCGGAAGTGACCGACCTCCTCCACCTTGTAGGTCTCCTCGGTATTCCAGATGAGGATCTCCTCCCCGGCCTTCAGCGTGCCGTCCACCACGCGGATGTGCACAATCACGCCGCGGTAGGGGTCGTAGTGAGAGTCGAAGATACGCGCCTTCAGCGGCTTGCGAGCGTCTCCCGCCGGGGGTGGAATGAGGATCACAATGGCTTCCAGCAACTCCTCAATGCCGGTCCCATCCTTGGCGGAGATCTCAATAGCGGTCGCCGGGTCCAGACCGAGGTCGTGCGCAATCTGTTCCTTCACCTCGGCAACGCGCGCACTGGGAAGATCGATCTTGTTGATGACCGGAATGATCTCCAGCTCATGATCCAGGGCCATGTAGAAGTTGGAGAGGGTCTGCGCCTCGACTCCCTGACTTGCGTCGATGATGAGGAGCGCCCCTTCGGAGGAGGCGATGGCCCGGGATACCTCGTAGGCGAAGTCGACATGCCCCGGTGTGTCCACGAGATTCAGCCGGTACACCTCCCCGTCGGCACTGCGATGGGGAATCGTGATGGCGTGAGACTTGATGGAGATACCACGCTCCCGCTCAATGTCCATGGAGTCGAGAAGCTGGTCCTTGAAGTCGCGCTTGTCGACGACCTTGGCGACCTCAATGAGCCGGTCGGCAAGCGTCGACTTCCCGTGGTCAATGTGCGCGATAATACAGAAGTTGCGAATGAGTGACTGGTCTATCATCGGTTTGGTTCTACAGCGTGTTCTACCTTCGGCTTGTTCCGGGGTACGAGAGAGTAGCCGGTTTACGCGTCCAGGAGCGTGCGGACACGCCGCAGAAAATCTCCCGGCTCGAAGGGCTTCTGCAGGAACTCAACGCTCAACCCGTCGGGAAGCGAATCCGGTAGTTGCTCAGAATATCCCGACAGGAGCACGACCTTCAATCCCGGTTGCGTGCGATTGACCCGTTCAGCGAGCCGGATTCCGTCGATGTGAGGCATGACAACGTCGGTTACGAGCAAGTCGATACCGGTTCGAGCCTCTTCCACTACCAGTATCGCTTCACCGGGATTGGAGACTCCCACCACCTGATACCCGGCGCTCCGCAGTGCCCGACCCAGGACGCCCAGCACATGGCTGTCCCGCTCGACCAGGAGGATGCTCTCGGTGCCGAGATACTCTTCATTGGTCTCCGGTCGGAAGCCTCCGTCAAGGGCCTCCCCGGAGCTGAGAGGAAAGAACACTCTGAACGTCGAACCGCTTCTCCCGTCGGATTGGACGTCGAGGGCCCCCTTCGCCTGCCGGACAATGCCGTACACCGTCGAGAGACCGAGTCCCGTTCCCGTGTCGACCTCCTTCGTCGTGAAGAAGGGCTCGAAGATCTTGTCGATGATATCCGGTGACATGCCGACCCCGGTGTCCGAGACTTCCAGACGGACGTAGCTGCCGCGCTTCAGCTCGCCGGCGCGCAGGTTCCGCGGGGAGTCAATGTGTTCGGTGGACGTGAGAATGCTCAAGACACCGCCTTCCGGCATGGCATCCCGGGCGTTCACCGTGAGGTTGAGGACGACCTGCTCCAGCTGACCGCGGTCCGTCCACACCGCGGCGGGGTCCGCCGTCAGTGATACGCGCAGCTGAATGTCCTCCGACAGGAGGCGGCGAATCATACCGTCCAGGTTGCCGACTACCGCGTTGAGGTCCAGCACCTCCGGCTCGGCGTACTGACGCCGGCTGAACGTCAGCAGCTGTCTCGTCAGGGATACCGACCGCTGCGCCACCGCCTCAATACCTTCAATGTCCTGTCGTACGGTATCGCGGTCGATCTCTTCCTCCGAATCGAGGATCTGTCCCACCAGCTTTGTGTATCCCAGAATGGCCGTAAGAAGGTTGTTGAAATCGTGGGCAATGCCACCGGAGAGGCGCCCGATCGCCTCCATCTTCTGTGCCTGCCGCAGCTGCTCCCGGCTCTCCTCGAGGGCGGTTTCCGAGGCGACGCGCTGAGACACGTCGCGAAACACCCACACCGTTCCCACCCGGGAATCGCTGTCGTCCAGGAGCGGAGTCACCGTCTTTTCGACGGGAATGGCTCGCCCGTCCAGGGTCACCAGCTCGTCCCGAACGTCCGCGGGCAATGCGCCGCGGATACCGTTCGCCGCTCGCCGGCGAAACTGCACCGTAGAGGCAAAATCCTTGCCGACAATTCCATCCGGGGCCGCCCCCACCACCGACAGGGCGACCGGATTGGCAAAGGTGACTCGCCCCTCCGTATCCGTGACGACGACGCCCTCGCCGATGCTGTTCAGCGTAGTTCCGAGGAGTTTCTCCCGGTCGGCAATGGCGCGCTCCATCCGGTGCCGAGCCAGAGCGACTGCAACGGTGGTCCGCAACTCCCGCTCTTCGAAGGGCTTGATGATGTACGCAAAGGGGTGCGAGCCGATCGCGCGCTCAATCGTTGCTTCGTCGGCGTGAGCCGTGAGCATGACCACCGGAATGGCGTATCGACGGCGAATCTCCCGGGCGGTCTGTAGTCCGTCGAGGGGGCCCTGCAGCTTGATGTCCATGATGATCAGCGAGGGCTGCAGGTCATGTACGGCGACCAGGGCCTCCTCGCCGGTGGCAAGAGGCTCAGGGACGCGATAGCCGTAGCGCTCGAGATGCATCTTTATGTCGAGGGCGACAATGCTTTCGTCCTCCACCACGAGTATGCATTCCGGCTCTCCGTCGGCCGAGGTGGTGTCGTTTGTTGTCCAGAACCCTTCACTTACCACCGAACCGCGCCTCCAACCATAACCCTCTTCAATTTCTCGGCGTATTGCACAACCTGCACGACTTGCACA
>CAZUVX010000039.1:4005-25861 GCA_964623865.1 uncultured Spirochaetaceae bacterium
CCTGCACGACTTGCACAACCTGCTCTACGGAACGCAACCGTTCGGCACCGCTACGAGGGCGTATTGCGTCGCTGCTCCACCGGGGAGAAGCCGAGCTTCTCCATCTCCGCACGAAGGGACTCGCGGTCAATGGGCTTCACCAGGTAGCTCGTGGCCCCGCCGCGGTAGTACGCCTCCACCACATTCTTCGGATCCTCCAGGGCGGTCGTCATGACCACTCGAACCTGATCGCGCTCATCCACGCCGATGGACGACTCCATTTCGCGAATCCGACGCAGCGCTTCATGGCCGTCAACATTCGGCATCATGATGTCGAGGAAGAGCGCCTGGTAGGGGTCGTTTTCTTCCCAGGCCAGACGAAACGCCTCGACCGCCTCCTCCCCGTCCACCACGACGTCGACCGTGCCGTACGCCTTCAACAGCGCCTGCAGGAGCCGCCGACTCCCAAAATCATCTTCAACAACCAAAAACCTCATATTGACTCCACATGTCGGCCCCGGTGCGATTGCCGTCGCGGCACATTGTAGTGGGAACCGTGACGATGCGTGTACCGCGCAGCCGCATTTCCGTTGTGTTTCTCCCGTCCAGGTTACCCCCGGATAAGCTCCTCAATAGTGTCGATGAGTTGGTGGACGCGCTCCTCGTCCCCGCGTCGAGCCGCGAGGACCAGCCGGAACGCCAGCTCCGCCGTCGTGGAATCGCCACGATGCTTCGCATCCGCCCGACCCTCCTGGGCGATGTCGGAAATCTCCTTCAGGTCCGCGCCTTCCGCGGCGGCGCGGAGGCGTTGGACGAGAGAGGTCATGGCGGGCGCGTCGGCATCCTCGGCGTTACCCTCACCTGTCGCGCCGTCCTCACCGTCCGGCCTGCAACCGGATCCCGCTGTCCCGCTCGCAGCCGTACCCACACCGGTGGAGGCCGCCTGAAAGGACTCTCCGCCGAAAGCGGCCTGGATGGCGCGGCTCAGCGAGTCCGGGGCGAAGGGCTTCGAGATGAACCCGTTCATTCCCGCCTCTTCGACGCGGGCGCGCTCATCCTCCGTTGCGTAGGCGGTAATGGCCACAATGCCGATGTTCCGAACCGCATCTCCAAGCTTCCCCGCCCGGATGACCCGTGCGACCTCCGTTCCGTGCATGTCCGGCAATGCCAGATCCAGGAGCACCAGGTCGATCTCCCGTTCCTGGAGGATCCGGAGAGCCTCTTCTCCGGTTTCGGAGACCACCACATCATGACCATACTTGGCAACCATGCGACTATTGACGAGGCGGTTTATGCGGTCGTCCTCTACCAGGAGGATCTTGAGTGGCCGTCCCGGCTGCTGTGGCGGTTCCCGGTACGTGCGGTCATGTGTCGTCACACCGGCGTGCGCCTCCAGAAGCTCCCGCAGCCGCTGCGGCGTGAGTGGCTCGTTGATGTAGGCAACCCGCTCATCCCGGAGACCCCACTCGGTGCTTTGCCGAGAAGCCACGTGGCCGAGGATCGCGATCACGGCGGGCTCCGCGTCGCCGGAGACCAGACGCTCGGCCAATGCCCGAGCGTCCGGGCAGGCCGCCCGAATGAGGACGGCGGCGCCGGCGACCTCCGCCGCCCACCCATACAGCTCCTCCGCGTTCGCACCGGCTCGCGACTCTACGCCCCAGGCGCGAGCGATGCTCGCAAGGGTTTGCCCTTGGGCATCGACCTCACTGAAGAGGAACAGATGTGATGGCACGAGCGCACGGTCGGCGGGCGCACTCAGGCCGCGGGCGGGAGCGCCCGGGCCGCCGCCGGTGGCTTCCCCTCCGTCGAATGGGAGCCACACGGTGAAGGTGGTGCCCTTGCCCTCCTCGGTGTCCATTTCCATGTGCCCCCCAATGAGGTCTATCAGGCGCGCGGTAATGGCAAGGCCGATCCCGGTACCGCCGTGGCCGCGAGTGTTGGAGGCATCCAGCTGGGTGAAGGGTTCGAAGATCTCCTTTCGTTTCTCCACGGGAATTCCCGGACCGGTATCGCGAATCTCCAGCTGGTACCACACAGCCGGCGAATCGTGAACCGAGGAGCGGGCGCTCGGCGCACCGGCGTGACGGAGCGCGACGACCACCCGGCCGGTCGAGGTGAACTTCACCGCATTGCCCACCAGGTTGAGGAGGATTTGACGCACCTTCCCCTCGTCGCCTCGAACGCAACCGGAACCGGACTCATCGAGAGCTACGTGAACGTCGACACCCTTCTTGTGCGCCTGCACCGCCAGATTGTCGACAATGCCGCAGGTCGTATCGATCACATTGAAGGACTCCACGTAGACGTCCATGCGGCCGGCATCGATCTTGGAGAAGTCGAGAATGCTGCTGATGAGAAACAGCAACGAGTCCGCGGCGCTCTTGAGAATGCCCAGGTACTCCGCCTGCTCGCGCGTCGTCGCCATGCCGGCGGCGAGGTCGGCCATGCCGATGATGCTGTTCAGGGGTGTGCGCAACTCGTGGCTCATGTTTGCCAGGAACTCACTCTTCGCGCGCGCCGCCTCCTCGGCGGCTTCCTTGGCGGACTGGAGACGGCGTTCATAGTTGAGAATGTCGGAGATGTCTCTGATAACGACCGCACGGCCAATAATCTCTCCGTCGCGATCGTGAATGGTCTCTTCCCGCCTCTCGACGGAGACCCGATGACCCTCCCGGCACTCCAGAACACCGGCATTTGGGAACGATGCCAACTCGTTCTGTTCCTGACTCGGCGTAAAAGCGCAGAGATCACTCAGGGGCACCCCGACGGCTTCCCCGGCGGTGCACCGAAGCAGACGCTCCGCCGCCGGGTTCAGGGCGTGGACCGTCCCCGCGGGATCGGTGGTCACCACCGCTTCATGGAGGCTCGAGAGAGTGGCCTGAAGCCACTCCCGGCTCTCCCGAATCCGGCGATCCATGGAGCTCTTGTAGAGTGCCATCTCCACGGCAATGGTCAGCTCGCGTTCTTCAAAGGGCTTGAGCACGTAGCCCAAGGGCTCGGTGATCTTTGCCCGCTCGAGACTGGGGCGATCGGAGTATGCGGTCAGGAAGACGACCGGTATGGATAGCCCCTCCCGGATGGAAGATGCCGCGGTAATGCCGTCCATCTCACCCTTGAGCTTGATGTCCATCAGAATAAGGTCGGGGCGCTTCTCCTTGGCCGCTTCAATGGCATCCTCGCCGCGCACCTCGTTCCCCACCACGGAGTAGCCGAGCTTCTCCAGGCGACGATGGATGTCCATGGCGACAATCGCTTCGTCTTCGACCAACAGAATGCGCGCAGCCATGCTACTTCTTGCGTTCCTCCGCCGCAACTCTCAGCACGTGACCGGCAATCTCGCCGAGGGGCACTACCTTGTCGACGGCGTTTCGCTTGATCGCCTCATTCGGCATGCCGAAGACAATGCTCGTCTTCTCATCCTGCGCAATGGTGTATGCCCCCGCCTGATGCAACTCCTCCATGCCGCGAGCCCCGTCGTCGCCCATACCGGTCATGATGACACCGACGGCGTTCTTTCCCGCGTACCGCGCCGCCGAGCGAAAGAGCACGTCCACACTCGGCCGGTGCCGACTCACCAGAGGCCCGTCCTTCACCTCGACGTAGTACCGAGCGCCACTGCGCTTGAGCAGGGTGTGACGATTCCCCGGGGCGATCAGGGCGCGGCCGCGGATAACCGAGTCGTTATTGGCCGCTTCCTTCACCGTCACTCGACACAGCGTGTCCAGCCGCGTCGCGAAGGCCGCGGTGAACTTCTCAGGCATGTGCTGCACAATTACGACCGGCGGGGCATCCAGCGGCAACCGCTCCAGGAAGTCGCGCAGCGCCTCGGTGCCACCGGTCGACGCCCCGACAACGACGATCCGCTCCGTGGTCTCGATGACGGATTCTCTCCCCGTGCCGAAACTCAACATGACATCGGCGGTGTGCTTGGGCTCGATCTCCCGTCCGGCCGGCGCCTGCGGTCGCGCCTTGCGAACCTTTGCCGCATGAGCCGCCTTCACGACGTCCGTCAGTCTGGTCTTCGATTCCTCCAGGAAGGTCTTCGTCCCCATTTTGGGCTTCTCGACAATGTCCACGGCGCCGTACTCCAGGGCGCGGAGGGCGTTGGAGGAACCCGCACCTGCCTGGGAAGAACAGATCACGACCGGCAGCGGGTGCTGGGACATGAGCCGTTGCAGGAAGCTGAGCCCGTCCATACGGGGCATCTCGATATCCAGGGTGATGACGTCGGGGACGACCTTCTCGAGCTTCTTGACGGCAATCAGCGGATCCGAAGCGGTTGCCACCACCTCAATCTTAGGATCCTCATTCAGGATGGAGGTCAACGTCTCCCGGACGACTGCGGAGTCGTCCACGACCATAACCCGTATCTTCTCATTCATTCCGGTGCTGCTCCTCGTACAGCGGGTCCATTCGTGGCGCGGCGAGTACCTACGCCGGCGCCTTGCGGTATATCGTCGGCGCAACCCCTTGCAGGGGGAGATCCATCCCGGTCAGTGTCTCCGAGTGCCCGAGGAAGAGATATCCTCCCGGGGCCAGGTAGTCGTAGAGATGCCGCAACAGCTTGTACTGGGTTGGACGCTCGAAGTAGATGATCACATTGCGGCAGAAGATGATCTCGAAACGGTCGCGAATTCCGTACTCCTGATGCATGAGGTTGAGACGATGAAAGGTGACCGCCTGGCGAATCTCGGGCTTTACGCGCACCAGCCCCGCCGCCCGATCCTTGCTTCGCAGGAGGTAGCGTTTGCGAAACTCCTGGGGTACCGGGCTGATGCGCTCCTCCGGGTAGACTGCGCGGCGGCCACGATCGAGGGCGTTCGACGAGATGTCAGTTGCCAGAATTCTGAAGGAGAAATCGGGGTTCTCCCGACCGAACTCGGAGAACACCATAGCCATGGTATAGGGCTCTTCTCCGCTCGAGCACGCAGCCGACCACGCCCGCAAGGGAGAGCGGCGGCCCCATCCCTCCTGATAGTGTGTCGGCAGGAGGCGTTGGAGAAGCACATCGAAGTGATCCGACTCCCGAAAGAAGTCGGTTTTGTTGGTCGTCACGGCGTCGATCATGTGGATGAGCTCGGCGTCCTGCTGATCCTCATGGAAGACGAAGTCGAGATACTCCTCGAAGCCCGCAAGCCGAAGCGCGCGAATACGCTTCTGGAGCCGCGATTCCAGCATGATCTTCTTGGCGGGGGGCATGCGGATTCCCAGCTCGCTCTCGATGAATCGACTCAGACGCGCAAACTGCTCATCCGTCAGCGCCGCAGTTCGATATCCCCACGTCGCGCTTCTTCCCGTTCCTTCGGCCATCTACCACTACCCCGCTGCGTTGTGTTGACTGCGTGCAACAATCTCGCTCAGTCGTTGAATATCGAGAATGAACGCCACTGAGCCGTCACCGAGTATGGTGGCGCCCGAGATGCCTTCAATGTCGCGGTAGAGTTTCCCGAGGTTCTTGATGACGGTCTGGAAGTCCCCGATGATCTCGTCGACCACGTAGCCCACCTTCCCGGCGGGACTGTTCACCACGACGACCTGCTCAATCGTCTCCTCGGATTCCGCGAAGTCGAAGATGCTGCGTAACCGCACGTACGGCAGGACTTCCCCGCGATTGTTGATGATGTCCTGGCGCCCGTTTCGGCTCCGCACCTCTTCGCCGAGCTCAATGCACTCCTCCACCGCCGACAGGGGGAAGACGTAGCTCTCATCGGCAACTCTCACCAGGAGGCCGTCAATGATGGCCAGGGTGAGCGGTATGGTCAGCACGATGGCGCTCCCGGCGCCCGCCTCGCTCTCCACCGACACGGAACCGCCGAAACCCTCGATCTCCCGTTTCACCACATCCATGCCGACGCCGCGACCGGACACGGATGTCACCGAATCAACCGTAGAGAAGCCCGGTTGGAACACGAGTTGATACGCCTCCTGCTCGCCGACATCGGCGCCGGCGTCCAACAGGCCCTGTGCGCGGGCATGGTCAATGATGCTCTGAGGATTGAAACCCTTTCCGTCGTCTGCGACGCGGATCACCACGGAGGCTCCCACGTGCTCCGCGGAGAAGGAGAGCGTCCCCTTGCGCGGCTTGCCGGCGCGCTCCCGCACATCCGGGCTCTCCACACCGTGGTCTATGGCGTTGCGAATAATGTGGACCAACGGCTCATTGAGCCGGTCGATCACCGTCTTGTCGAGCTCCGTCTCCCCCCCGGAGGTCACCATCTCGACCTCCTTCCCGAGCTCCTGACCGAGATCGCGTACGACGCGACGGAATCGTGAGAATGTCGTTCCGATCGGTACCATCCGAATGCTCATGGTGCTGTCACGAAGCTCGTTCGTGAGTCGCTCCACCCCCTCGGCAACGGAGGTCAAGTCGGCGCGTTCCATCTCCGCGGCGGTCTGGGAGAGGCGTGCCTGGAGGGTGACGAGCTCCCCGACCAAATCTACGAGGTCGTCGAGCTTCTCGGCGTTCACGCGGATACTCGACGAGGCGAGGTCTTCATGGGCGCGCTCCCGGGCCCGGGAAACGTGCTGCTGCTCCCTGAGCGCACCCTCCACCGCGTGGGGATCAACGCCCTTTTCAACCAGCAACTCCCCGAGCCGTCGCTGTCTCCCGGCAACCTGTTCAATGACCAGCTCGTCCGCTGCGCCGCGGCTGCGCAGGATCTCTCCGATCCGGAGACTCGGAGCGTCTTCCTCATCCGCGAACTCGTCCGCGACGGTGATCCGTACGTCGGCGGTGTCCTGGACGAAGAGAAAGATATCCTCCAGCGCGTCCTGCGGCTTCGTCGTAGTGACGAAAGCGTCCCAGGAGATGAGGCAGCTTTCGGGGTCGAGCTCATCCAGGGGAGGAATCTTATCGGTGTACGGCACGGCGCTGTAGTCGCCGAGCTCGGAGAGCTCCTGCAGGAGCAACAGGGGGCGACTACCGCTCAGGTAGATATCCCGATTGGGTCGAAACTCCACGCGATAGGTCACGCGGTGATCCAGCTCCTCGACCGGCAACGCCTTCTCGTCGGTCGGACCGAATGACCGGGAGGGCTCTCCCCTCGGGCCGGGCGCGCCGGGCGCGCCGGGCGCACCGGACTCCGCGGCGGCCTCTTCCGCTCCTATGCTGTCCAGGTCCCCGGGGGGCTCGCGTGGAACCGTAATGCTCCGATCCGGCTGCGGACCTGCAAGGCGGTGAACCTCCTCCAGAATCGCGGCGGAGACGTCCTTCAGATCCTTCGGGGGCGGATCATCCTCCTCCAACAACAGCCGAATGTGGTCACGCGCCTTGAGAATGAGATCAATCAGCTCCTGTGATACCTCGAGCTCTCCCTCGCGCACCTCGTCCAGCCGATTCTCGATGTCGTGAGCGAATTCGGAGATGTGCTGGAAGCCGAACATAGCGGCGGAGCCCTTGATGGTGTGCATGGATCGGAAGACCGAGGAGATTTCTTCCGCGCTTCCCGGATTCTCCTCCAACTCGAGGAGATCCCCTTCGAGATCGTTCAAGAGCTCGTAGGCCTCTTCCTTGAAGCTTTCCCGGAATCGATCACTCATGGCTTCCATCCTGGTCCGAGGCGAAGTCGATGAGCCGGCGTTCCAGCTCTCTCGCGTCCTCCTCCGGCGAGGAGCAGAAGCCCCCGGTGATCAGAGCGGCACATACGCCGGGAGCGACGGTCCCGGAGAGGTGGAAATCCTTGCCGTCCCGGAGGGCCATCCGCTTTGCCGCGTAGAGTACGTGCACGAAGCCGGCGTCAATCCGCTCGAGACGGGAGAGGTTCAGAAGAACCTGCTCGGCCTGGACGAAGGCCGCCTTAATGCTTTCCGACAGAGATTGGGCGGTCTGTACCGTTACGTGGTTGGGAGCAGTGACGATTTTTAGAGCTTCCATATGGCCAATATACACGAATCAACGAACTTTGCATAGAATGTTTTCTATCGTTGTTTTAGAGAAAATTATCCTGCTCAAGGTACGATGCCAACTGAACGCCGCTCTCGAGGAAGCCCGCCTTCCGCTTGCGGATGATGATCTGCGCAAGAGCTATTCGACGCTCGTAGTCGACCTCCCAGCGGTGAAGAGAGAAGGGGTCGCGGGCCGACAGGCCGGTCTCGTCGGCGACGCTGCCTGCATACACCTCGGTGACCACGAAGTTGCGCTGCCACGGAAGGGTACCGACGGCGTTGATCTCCATTCCGAAGAGCGGCGCGAAGACCTCGGCGGCGTCCTGATACTCCAGGGCGTGCTCAATCGGACTGAAGGGACGCTCGGCAACGACGACGTTGCGCGCGCGAATGGTGTCGTCACGACGGAAGCCCAGACGCACCAGCGTGCCCGGACGGTAGTCCATGAGCTCGTCCTGGGCCTCGGCGAGACTCGAGACCCTCGTGTCGCCGATCGTGGTGATGACGTCGCCTCGCTGCAATCCAACTCGCGTCGCCGGAGAGGCGGGCGCAACGTAGTTCACCGCCAGGCCGTCCGCCGCCTTGCGAAGGGACACGCCGATCCAGGAATGGGTGACCTCCCCACCCTCGTACAGGCGCGGGACCAGTTGCGACAGCCAGAAGGATGGAATGGCGAAGTTCACTCCCTGAAACTGGGGCACTCCCGCAAAGACCACTCCAACCAGGTCGCCGGATCTCGTCAAGAGAGGCCCCCCGGAGCTGCCGGGGTTGATCGGAACGTCGATCTGCAGCGCATCCCCCAGCTGGAGGAAACGGCGCCCCGTCGCGGAAATGATTCCCGAGGTGATGCTGTTGTCCAGTCCGCCCGGCGACCCTATGGCACGAACCTCCGTCCCCGGATCAAGACGCCGAATATCCGTGAAGGAGAATACACGCGGTGGCGTGATCTCCGCTTTCAGCAGGGCAATGTCGAAGACGGGGTCATACCCGACCACGGTAGCAGGGATCCGGTTCTCGGGCCTCCCGGGCAGACGTATGAAGAGGCGAGAGTACCCCTCGTACTTCGGGTCGACCTCACTCCGGATAACGTGGTAGTTCGTGATGAGATACCCGCGCGGATCAATGAAGAAGCCGCTTCCAATGATTCGATCAGGAACCCCTGCACCCTGCTCCATGCGGATGCCGCGGTTGACCCAAACGGTAACGGTACCGGGTAGTGCTTCTCGAGCCCCCGTCGAAGCGTTCTCCCGGAGTACGAGCGTCTCCGGCACATCGGCTCCCCGTCGGCGCAACTCCTCACTGATTCGGCGAAGTGCCTCCCGGTTGTGGAGTGAGCGAGCGTGCTCACCGAATCGGGTGAGCAGGCTCGTTTCGAGGAGGGTGAGATCCTCCATCTGCATGAGCAACTGCAGCGCTACGACGTTGTCCTCATCCGCTTCCCGCGCCAGTGCCCAGCTCAGATAGAGCTGGTCCAAGCCCGGGGGCCGGACGTCGCCACCGAGGGCGTAAAGGGAGTGCAGCCGTCGCTGCGCTTCGGCGTATTCACCGTTGCGGCGAGCCCGGTCGTAACGGTCGCGCATTTCGGATACGGCCGCCTCATGGAAGGCGTCCAGCTCGGCGTCCCCCAGGATCTCCTCGCTTCGCAGCATACCGACACGCTCAATTGCCCGTTCAGGCCTTCCGGAGTCGATCATCTCCTGAACCTGCTCGCGAACGACGTCGGCGCGCTCGGGAGTCTCCCCGGACACTTCCGTTACACTTGCACAACCGGCCAGGAGAAGCGGCAGAGCCAGGACAAGCAGCACAGGAGGGAGGAACAGGAGGGCGGCCCCTGAAGCTCTCGGCGGGTGCGTGCGTCGCGCTCCGTTCAACAGTTACTCCTCATTCGGGATGAAGCGTTCCTCGATTCTTTGACGGCCCCGACGCAACTCTTCAACATCAATTTCACCGTCCTGATTGAGATCCCAGGCGAAACGCGTCTCGTCGTCGGTGCCGGTCCCGTGCGTCTCCGAGTACTCGGCGACGCCGTTGCCGTCACCATCTACTGCAATGTATCGCAGCTCCCCGTCGAGGTACTGCTCGCTGACCTCGAAGTGGCCGTCGCCGTCGGCATCCCGGATGCCGCTGACCGGAGCCCCCGCGCGAAAGGCGATGCGATGATCCACCCGGCCGTCTCCGCTTCTATCCGCCTCCAGCAGCTGCACCGCCCCCTCGTGGAGCCACTCGGTGATGCGCGCCATCCCATCCAGACGGTGCCGCCGATGGCTCCCGCGACGCAGATCCTCACGCGTAAAGAGCGGGAACGCGGCGGTCGCACGCACGGCGAGAACCGCATCCGGTACGTCGGCCCCCCAGTCGACCTCCTCGGACAGGATCGGCGCTGAAATCGCGCCCGGCCGTACCTCATAGTATTCGCGGAAGGTCTCCAGGTCGATCGGGCGGAGTGTCGGCGACACGACCGAGGGATTGGTCGACATGATCGGCGCGTCGGCATCGTCCTCAACGAGAGCGATAGTCTCCACGTCGGGGTAGTCGCCGTACTGCAGGGTGACGTAACCGGGCTGCTGATTGATGGTCGCCGCAACGGGCACGCGCCCGCGGAGACTCATATCCAGCTCCGGCACGCCGTCGGTGTCGGCGTCAATGATCCAGCGCATCATCCGCCCCCTCGCGAACTCATACCGCTCTTCGACGAAGCCGTCACGATTCTCGTCCCGGACAACGCTGCCGGTGAGGGAGCCGACCGTGGCGCGAAGCTCCTGTCGCGCCTCACCCTCAGGAAGAGCGGCATAGGCGCGCTCGATCAGTCCCTTGTCGCCCAGTCCACCCAACTCTTCGAAGCGTTCAAGCTCCTCCAGGGGACTTTCGGTCACTTCAAGGAGCAGCACCGACGCCAACGGATCCTCGCCGCCGGCCTCGAAGTAACCCTCGATCTCGTCTCGGCGAAGCGCGGAGTCTTCCAGTGTTTCGGCGTATTGGAGGAGGAGTCTCCGATAGGCGTCCGATTCCTCCCGGAGCGCGCGAAGCCGCCGCACCGTCGAAGGATCGGGCACCTCCAGGTTGTCAAATTGAAGCGCGAAGAGCGCAACGCTGTCGGGGAAGCGCTCGAGACCGCGCTGCAGCAGCTCGTTCGCCCCGGCGTCGTCGCCGGTCGCGCGAAGGGCGCGGCTTCCGACTGCGTAGGCCCTATCCGTGGTGTAGGGAGGTTGACCGAGATGCCGAGACAGAACCTCTTCCGCCCGAGCCCCTTCGCCGACCCGGAGCAGGATCTCCGCGAAGTCAACGACGACTTCGGACCGTTCCAGGGCGGCGAAGGAGGGCCCACCGAGAGCCGCGTCGAAGAGGCTCAGGGCCTCGCGGGTTCGAGCCTGCTCCTGAGCGGCAATGCCTGCCTTGAGAGCGCGCAGGTCGGCGCTATCGGAATCGAACTCCAATCCCCGGTCAATGAGCGTCTCCGCCGCCTCCGGGTTCCCGGTGCGCAGAAGCTCCTGCGAAGCATTCCGATAGAGGGCGGCCACCTCCGCCTGGTCGGTTTCCCCGGTCCCGACGGACTCTCCTGTCGGGGCGGCATCCCCTGCCTGGGCAACCAGGGCGACCGGCATGGAGCAGAGCAGTGCTGCCGTGCAGATTGCCCGTTTCAAGGCCGGCCAGGGGCACTCGTTCCGTCCGGTCATGGTGTGTCGTCGCCCGGGCTCTCATCCGAGGCGTTCACGGGGCCCGACTCCGGGAAGCCGAGGACCTCGCGCACTTCCGCATCCGTCAGGGTTTCCTTCTCTACGAGCTCCGCCGTCAGTCGCTCCAGCTGATCCTTGTGTTCATTGAGAATGGCCCTGGCCTCATTCAGACACTCGGTGAGAATGCGGGTGACCTCGCGGTCAATCGCCTGGGCCGTGTGCTCGGAGTAGTCCTTGTGCCGAGCGATCTCCTTTCCCAGGAAAATCGGCTCATCCTCTTGCGCGTAGGCAACGGGACCCATGTCACTCATGCCCCAATCGGTGACCATTCGGCGCGCCAGATCGGTTGCCTGTTGAAGGTCGTTCTGGGTACCGGTGGTCGTTTCCGCATAGAACATGTCCTCTGCAACGTATCCGCCGTAGGCGATCTTGACCCGGTCCAGAAGCCAGCCGCGGCCGCGACTGTACGCGTCCTTCTCCGGGAGGGAAACCGCCAGACCCAGTGCCCGACCGCGCGGAACGATCGTCACCTTGTGAAGGGGGTCTGCATTCTTCAGGTAGTAGTGGAGAAGTGCGTGTCCCGCCTCGTGGTACGCAGTCTTGCGCTTGTCTTCAAGGGAGAGCACCTTGGACTTTCGGGCCACCCCCATGAGGAGCTTGTCACGGGCCTCTTCGAAATCCTCCATGTCGACGAAGTCCTTGTTCTTCCGCGCTGCGTAGAGGGCGGCCTCGTTGACGAGATTGGCCAGGTCGGCTCCGGAGCTCCCGGGCGTAGCCCGGGCGACGCGGCGGAGATCAACCGCCGGATTCACCGGCACCTTCCCGGCGTGGATCTTCAGAATGGCCTCCCGCTCCTCGAGGTCCGGCATGTCGACGACAACCTGTCGATCAAAGCGGCCGGGCCGGAGCAACGCGGGATCGAGTACGTCGGGACGGTTCGTGGCCGCAAGGATTATGACGCCGTCCTTCGTGTCGAAGCCGTCCATCTCCACGAGCATCTGGTTCAGCGTCTGTTCGCGCTCGTCGTGTCCCCCGCCGTACCCGGCGCCGCGAGTCCGACCGACCGCATCCAGCTCGTCGATGAAGAGGATGCACGGAGCGCTTTTGCGTCCCTGCTCGAAGAGGTCCCGAACGCGGCTCGCCCCGACACCCACGAACATCTCGACGAAGTCGGAGCCGGACATGTGAAAGAAACTGACCCCCGCCTCGCCGGCACACGCCTTGGCCAGTAGAGTCTTTCCGGTCCCGGGCATGCCGACCAGGAGGACCCCCTTCGGAATGCGAGCACCGATCTTGGCGAAGCGTGTCGGGCTCTTGAGGTACTCGACGACCTCCTGCAGCTCGTACTTCGCCTCCACCTGGCCGGCCACCTCCGCAAAGGTCACCTTCTTTCCATCCTCCACGAACTTCTTCGCTCGGCTCTTCCCAAAGGAAAAGGCGCGGCTTCCGCTGCCCTGGATCTGGCGAAACATGAACCAGACAAAGACAAACACAATGACCCACGGCAGAAGCTGCACGAACACCTGAAAGGGAGAGACCGGACGCGGTTGCCCGGAGAATCGAACTCCCTGATCCCGAAGCATTCGTACGAGAGCTTCGTCGAAGTACGGGATGTTCGTCGTGAACAGCCGGGTGTCCCCCGTTCGATTCTTCAGGGTGCCCTGAATCTCGTACTGATCAAGGATCTGCACCGTCTCGACCTCTCCGTCCGAGAGGTAACCGAGAAACTGTGAATAGGGTATCTCCCGCCCGGCCGGCGAGTTGTCCGAGAGCAGCAACATGGCGAAGAGCCCGAGAATTCCCACAAGGAATATCAGGGCGAAACGGTTGTTGCGGAAGTTGAACTGAGGCCCGCCCGGCCCGTTCCCGTTCTTGTCGTTGCGATCGTTCTGGTCCATCAAGAAACGCTACCTTACTCCTGCCTCACCTGAAAAATAACATGATCTCGTGACAACTGACCATGCCGTACGCCGCGCCGGAGGGCGTCCTCACACCCCGCCGCCGACCCGATCACTGCGACGACTCCCTCCCTGTCTTCTACTATCGGCACCGCCTCCCGCTCGGCCCGGGGCACTCCCATGTCAATGAGTACGCGCTTGACTCGCCGCGAACCGCCTTCCCGCACCAGAACATCCCCGGGGCGGCGGCTTCGCACCATGACGGGCTCCGACAGATCCTCCCCGCGGAGGGCGAGGCGATACCGGCGGCGCCCGCACACTCCTTCGAGGATAACGGATTCAGGAGCGAGCCCTTCGGAGTTCCGGAAGCCCGGAACCACGAAGAGGCGACCCTCCCCCTCCTCCGCGGGACCCTCCGGCTTCAGCGAGATCTCGCCGCCGGCTACCGTGACGGCAACCCCGTACCCCGTCGCCGCGAACTCCGTCATGTCCGCGAGATCGCCTTGCAGGAGCGGCGCGAGGAACCGTTCGGAAATCCGGGCGCCTGGCCGGGGTGAGACCTCGCCGAAGGCGCGAAGCAGGAGGTGAAGTCGCAGATAAGCAGGCACCGCCGCAAGCTCCCGGACCGGCGCCGAGAGTGTGATCGACCCGGTCACCGGAGGCTCCACAGCCTCAGATCCGGATGCCGGGGCGCGCCTCCACGGAAACGCACGAGTTTGCTCCTCTATCATCTCGCGCAGCAGGGCACTCCGGCGCTGCGTAGCAAGGATGCGCCGCGGTGCATCCGCGGCAATCTCCGGCAACGCCGGTATGAGACGTCCCCGGACCCGGTTCCGCAGCGCCGTCATCTCCACGTTGGTGGCGTCTTCGGCAACGGGGAGTCCGAGCGTCGCCGCCGCCTCCCGGATCTCAGCCTTGGTGAGCTCCAGGAGTGGCCGCAGAATTGTGCAGTTGGAGGACGATGCCAGAGGACGCGCCGAAGGTATACCCGCGAGAGCGGCCGGGTCGCTTCCGGACAAGAGCCGAAGGAGCACCGTTTCGACCTGATCATCCCGGTGATGCCCAAGGACAAGCGCACGGGCTTCGTGCTTCGCTGCGAGGCGCTCGTAGAATGTGTAGCGAAACTCTCGTGCCGCTGCTTCCGTACCGCCGTCAAGGGCGGCTCGCTTCGCCACCAGACCGCGGGGAACCGCATCCGTCTCCAGGGGTACTCCGAATTCGGCGGCAAGCGCCGTCGCTACCTCACGGTCCTTCTCGGCCTCCTCAGGGGAGCGGATGCCGTGATCCAGGTGGCACGCGACGATCCGGAGGTCCATTCCTGCATTCGCCGTAGCCCACAAGGCAACGGCACTGTCGACGCCGCCGGAGACACCCACCAGCACCACCGTCGGCGGGGAACCGGTGTCGCCGGCGCCGGGAGGGTTACCCTTGAGGCCGACCGGCGCGGCGTACGACACATCCACGCCGTCGCCCCGAAGAAGGCTGTGCAGGGCGGCGCGGACCGTCCGGAGAATGCGTTCAGTTGGAGCTGTTGATTCGTTGGATGAGCTCATCTGTTGAGGCAGTGGGAAACAGGTCGATGAACTCAGCAGCCCTGGAGGTTGCCGCCTCCAGGCGCTGTCGCTCGGCTTCGCCGGGTTCCCCGAGGACGTAACCGACAATCTCCTCGCGGTTGCCGTCATGTGTACCACCGCCGAGTCCGTCAATGCCCCCGGGGCGTCCAATGCCTACGTACAGCCGCAGATACTGCTCAGGGGCGAGGTACCGAGCAATGGACTCGAGGCCGCGATGGCCTCCGCCGCTCCCACCGCGCTTCAGTCGAAGTGCGCCAGGCGGCAAATCGAGGTTGTCGCACACGACAACGATGCGCTCCGGCCGAAAGCGTCGTTGAACCGCCGGTACTACCTGCCCGGAACGGTTCATGTATGTGAGCGGCTTGACAAGCGATACCACCGAGCCGCCTGCACGCTCAGTCGCGAAGGCGTAAGCCCTCAAAGTCCGCCGGCGCAACCGCAAGTTGCGCGACGCCACGCGCTTGTCAATGACGTGAAACCCTACGTTGTGGCGCGTTGCCGCGTATGAAGTACCGGGATTCCCGAGACCGAGGACGAGAACGTCCAGCCTACTCCTCCTCGGCTTGTTCGGTATCCTCGCCTTCGGCGCCTTCGCCCTCTTCGCCGAGCTCACCCCCCTCGACTTCCTCTTCCTCCTCTTCGAGGACAGGCTCGCGAATGGCGCTAACCTGCACCACCACCTGGTCTTCGTTCGTCAGGAACACCACCCCTTCGGGCGCTTGAACATCTGATAGATGAACTGCGTCGCCGATCTGCAACTCGCTCACGTCCACGGTTACACCGTCGTCGGGGATGTCCTTGGGCAGACACTCAACCTCGATCTCGTGCAGGGTTGTCTGAAGGACGCCGCCCTCCCGTTCACCCGGAGAGCTTCCCGTAATGTGGACGGGAATCCGGGTGTGGAGCTTCTTTCCTGCGGACACCTCGTAGAAGTCCACGTGGAGCAGGTCACCGGTGCGGTAATCCTCGTCCCACGCCTTGATCAGAACCTCATGCTCCTTGCCGTCGCGCTTGAGAGTAAGAAGGGTGCTCTCGGTCACGTGGCGAAAGGTGCGGCCAAACTCGACTGCGTCCAGGGTTACCGGCGCCGGCTCCGTTGCGCCGTAGATGATACCGGGTATCTTTCCTTGCCGCCGGAGGCGGCCGACCGGGCCCTTGCCGAACTCCGTCCGGGTCTCTGCGTTCACGATATGCTTTGCCATGTGTTCTGACTCCTGATTCTCAACGAGGCTGGGACGGCAGGATTCGAACCTGCGAATGCCGGGATCAAAACCCGGTGGCTTGACCGCTTGCCTACGTCCCAACGGTGCTGATGCGTAGACAGTAAAGTGGCCAAAAACCTGTTGAATGTCAAGGCAACGCCTCGGGACCTCCGGGCGCTGGAGATTGTCGGCGGGACGCGCTCTTACAACTCCGGCGACGGCTCTCGTTCGGCATGCTCCCGGCCGGCCGCCATATTGCCGGTATCTCCCTCGTCCTCAAGCCGTTCCGCTCCGGGGAAATCCTCGCCTTGATTGAAGGCGTCCAGGATCCTCGACTGAAGTGCGTTCCTGAAGTCGGAGTTGATCGGATGAGCGACATCCTTGTACTCACCGGTTTTGGTTCGACGGCTGGGCATGGCGATGAATGTACCGCCCTTCCCCTGGATGACCTTCACGTTGTGCACCACGAAGCAGTCGTCGAAGGTGACGGTGACGTACGCCTTCAGCTTGCCCTCCGAGCTGACGTGTCGGATCCGGATATCTGTGATCTCCATGCGGTCGCTCCTTCGATACCACGAGGAGTATCGGTGTAGCCCTTACGTAACCAGTCGTGCGCCCGTTGCACAGCTGAAGATGTACTAGATCCGGCCTCGCTATTGTACACGACGATTATAGTGGATCGAAGGTCCATGTCAAACGGCTTTTGTGGGCCCTTACAATTGACAGCGCGACCGTCCGGGCCTACTGTCCCAGCATGATCGACCGGGAGTACGACGAGAGCAGCGACGAAGAGTACGACGATGTGATGGAGCCGGATAACGGGAGCTATGAAGTCGATGAGGACTTCGACGACTGGTACTCGGATCACCTGGACGAGGACGAGGGCGCTTACGACCCCTTCGACGACTGACCCTTCCGTTCGCGCCCGTCGTCGCCGGGACCGTCTCCACCGGCAGCGGAGTAGACTACTTCGCCCCCAAACCAGAGGCGCTCGAGGTCGTAGAACTCGCGCATCTCTTCCGTCATGATGTGGATGATCACGAATCCGCAATCGAGGAGGGTCCAGGCGTTCTCGTCGCTTCGCTTGTGCCTGTTCAAGGGCGGGATGCCTGCGCGGTGCAGATACTCTTCGAGCTGTCTGTGCAGACCCCTCAAGTGGCCCATGCTGCTCGCAGTGGTAATGACGAAGTAGTCCGTGAAGGAGGCCGCACCCGCCACGTAGAGGGCAACGGTGTCCTTCCCGCGGTGCTCGTCCAGGAGGCCGGCAATCCGATCAACGTGCTCCTTGTACGGGTACTCGACTGCGCTGTTACTGTCGGACATAGGTGCCATCGAAATCTCTTCCCAATATGATGGTGACGTCGATCGGTGAGTCAACCGGCTCACTGTCGACACGGGGTGCCCGAATGATCTCCGCCGCTCGCTGCGCCGCCGCCGGATCCCCCTGCCGATCAATGACGATCGTGTTCTCTTGATCGGTCCGGTCGGCGTTGTCGAATGAGACAACGTCGAAGCCGTAGCGCTCGTAGAGCTGCTTCGTTCTTCGCGCGAGCCCCGTCACGTCGGTGCCGTTCAGGATCTCCACCGAGATTGTGGACGGGCTCTCCACGACTTCCCCCTCCTGAGCAAGGGTGTCGATAACCTGTGTCACCGTCTGGCGCAGCCAGCGACCGTCGAAGTGGGGAAACAGCAGCTCCTTCGTTTCACCGCCGGTCTCGACCGCCCGAACGTTTCCCTGCACCCTCCGCGTAACGATCTGATCCGCGTCAATGCGCTCGTAGAGGGAGATGAGGGACGCAACACCGCGCTGGTCGAGGTTGGTCTCCATGGAGCGGTGGACGTACGGGAGAACATCTTCGTGGGTCAGCAGATCAGCCTTCGCCCCCATGGCGCGGAACAGCGCCTGGGCGAGCTTCTGAGACCGTGTGGCGCGCTCCTCGTAGGATTCCCCGGGCAGCTCCGCTGCGGCGTAGTCCGCAGCCTTGGCGCCGTCCAGACTCACGCTGCCGCCGGGCAGTCGCACCAGATGTGCCGAGTCTTCCGTCCGAAACGACTCGGTGATGAAGAGGTCGATTCCCTCCGCAAAATCGACGAGCCGCCCCAACCCTTGCCGATCCACGGCGACGAAGAAGGGAATCTCAATGCCGAAGATCTCCGCCACTTCGGCGCGGTACGCTTCGACGTTGCCCTGGTTGTAGAGCGTGTCAATGCGGTCAATCCGGTCAAGGTTCTCAACGACGGTTCCCAGGTGCCCGGGCACATCGAAGAGAGCTATCTTCCCGGTACGTACGTCGAGAATAGCGACCTGGGAGAACTCCGCTTCGCCGGCGACCTCCTGGACGAACAACACCGCGACCCGGTCGTTGGACTGGGTGTATTCGGTTACGGCATCCGTGCGCACCTGAAGGTAGATGATCACCCCGGCGGCGACCAGGATCGCGACGACGGCAATTATGACGAATATGCCGTAGTCGATACGCCGTGACTCACTCGACATGCCCTCGTACCTCTTCATACAACGCCGCGGTCTCCTGACTCATCGACAGGTTTCGCTCGCGAATGTGTTCCAGAACCGCTTTGACCATGCCGTCGAGGGACCGGGCCAGGGCGTAAGCGCGAAACGCTTCGGTGGTGTAGCGCCGCCCCGGCTCGAGATAGTCCGCCGCGTAGAGCACCTTACCCAGCCGGCCGATACCGGCGTTCCCGGTACTGTGCCACCTCACCGCCTCGAGGATGTCCCGCTCCGAAACCGCGTACTCCCTCTCCAACATGGTAGCTGCGGCGGGTCCGTGGCAGAGCACGGGGTGTTGCCGTTCAGCCTCAGTCGGTGGATAGCGCTTCGGATCTACGTATGCGCACATCCCGTCGCCGTCCCACTCCCGACACAGATCGTGGGCCCAGCCGGCCAGGCGCGCCCGGAGCGGATCGACGCCGGCACCGCGAGCAATCGCGTCGGCGGTTACCGCAACCCGGTGCGCGTGATCCGCCCGTTTGGTCGAAAGCTCCCGAAGAACCCGATTGCGCACCCGGTCGATCGCGATCTCAATACTTGTACAAGCCGTGGTGAACAATATAGCCATGCACGCGCTCCGGCACGAGATACCGAAATGCTCGCCCCTCACGGACACGCCGGCGAATATCCGACGACGCGACCGGGAGCGGAGAGTTGTCGATCCGCCGGCACCGACCGAGGATGTTGCAGGGGTCCTCCCTCTCGGCACCGTCACCATCGATCTCTCTAGTGGCGACAATGAGATCGACGCGCTCGATCAGCTCATCCGCATTCTTCCAGGTATCGAAGTCGGCGACAAGATCCTCTCCAATGATGAGCCCAAGCCGCCCATCCACAGGCAACCGCTCCTCGAGATACTGCACGGTCTCGTAGGTGTACGATACACCCTTCCGATCGATCTCGAAGGTATCCACTTCGAAATCGTCCCGCCCGTTGATGCCGATGCGCAGCATGTCGATGCGGGATCGGTCGCCGCCGGCCGGACGCTGCTCCTTGTGCGGAGGCTGATATGCGGGCACGAAAACGATCCGGTCGTACCCGAGGTTGACCCGCGCCTCCTCCGCAATGAAGAGGTGCCCAATGTGAACGGGATCGAAGGACCCGCCGAGCATGGCAACCCTCATGATGCGCCGCTCTCCGCAAGAACCGTCTCGAAGAAGCCGTTGGTCACGCCGTCCAGACTCTCCTGGTCGTACACGGACACGCCGTAGACAGGAACGTTACCCGCGATTCGCCGCAGGTCCGCAAGCCCTTCGCGGCTCCCCGGAAGGTCCGTCTTCGTCCCGACGATCACGCGCCGTCGCTCGGCGAGCCTCCGGTCGTAGCCGGCGAGTTCCTCTTCCAGCGTGTGGTAGGTCTCTTCCACCCCCGGCTGCGCCGTGTCAATGAGAAAGGCGATCACCCTGGTTCTGGAAATATGCTTCAGAAAGCGATGCCCAAGGCCGGCGCCCTGGGATGCGCCCTCGATAATTCCCGGGATATCGGCAAGGACAAGGTCCGCATAGTACCGGCGGATGACGCCCAATGAGGGAACTTTCGTCGTGAAGGGATAATCCGCAACCTGCGGATGCGCCGCCGTAAGGGCACCGAGGAGGCTCGACTTCCCCGCGTTCGGAAGGCCCAAGAGACCCACGTCGGCGATCAGATTGAGCTCCACGCGCACGCGGAGGGATTCGCCGTCCACTCCTGGTTGCGCAAACCGGGGAGCTCGCTGCCGGGAGCTCTTGAAATGGCTGTTCCCCTTGCCCCCCTGCCCCCCGCGAAGGAGGACGTGAGTGGCACCCGCTTCCACCAGATCGGCGAGGATCTCGCCGCTTTGGGCGTCGCGAACCACCGTGCCGGGGGGAACCTGGATCTCGACGTCGGCGCCGTCGGCGCCGTGCTTGTTTGCGCCGCGTCCGGGTTGACCGTTGCCCGCCTTGAAGTGGCGACCGCTCTGAAGGTGACTCAGTGTCTTCAGATTCTCGCGTACGGTGAATACGACGTCACCGCCGGACCCACCGTCGCCGCCGTCGGGTCCGCCTTTCGGTACGTACTTCTCTCTGCGGAAGGAGACCGCTCCGGCGCCGCCGTTGCCGGACCGCACCGTGATGACGGCCTCATCTACGAAGCTCTGCAATTACGGTTGCTCTGGGTTACTCTGCGGCAACACTATCTACGTTAATGGAGACGTATTTCCGGCCCTTTCGCGCCTGAAAGACCACCGTGCCCGCTTCCTTCGCAAAGAGCGTGTCGTCGCGACCCCGGCCGACGTGCATACCCGGGTGGAACTTGGTGCCGCGCTGGCGCACCAGGATCTCACCCGCCTTCACGAGCTGACCGCCGAAGCGCTTCACCCCGAGACGTTTCGCTTCGGAGTCACGACCGTTCTTCGAGCTGCCGCCACCCTTCTTATGTGCCATCTTCTATTCTCCTCCAACTGTTTCTTCAACCGTTACGGCGCCGGGATAATCCCGTGCCACGTCCCGGACACCCTGGAACAGGAAATCCGCAACGGTGCGGAGCCGCCCCTTCCCGGTCACGCCTTTGGTTGCAACGGTGAAGGTAAGCCTTCCGGGCTCTTCCGCCCGGCCGGACACGACGTACCTTCGATCCCCCGCGAGCAGCCGGGCGGTCGTCCGCAGCAGGCCGGTGACCGCCGCGCACGCCGGATCACCGCCCGGCGCACCCAGTCCCGCGTGACCGTAGGCGTCCACGCCCCGCAGGCGTCCACGCCGATCGACCTCCAGGCGCACGGTGATCACGAGCCCTCTGCAATCTCCTCGACGCGCAACAGGGAGTACTGTTGCCTGTGTCCGCGCTTGCGGGCGTATCCCTTACGCCGCTTGTACTTGTAGACAACCACCTTCGGATCGCGAAGGTGCTCCTGCACGGTTGCCTTTACCTGGGCCCCCTTCACAAAGGGAGTGCCGACGCTGGTCTTGTCACCGTCACGGAGCATGAGCACCGAGTCGAAGGTAACGACCTCACCGGTCTCCTGCCCAAGCCTGTCCACTTTGAGGGTCTTGCCCTGCTCCGCCTTATACTGCTTGCCGCCGATTTCTACGAGTGCATACATAACCCATGTTCCTGTTTCGCGAGAATGCGTAGCGCTATAGGTACCACGCTTCGTCCACCACCGTCAACTGCGCCG
>CAZUVX010000040.1:0-7026 GCA_964623865.1 uncultured Spirochaetaceae bacterium
CTCCCCGCCCCCGCCCAATCCGCCGATCCCGGCGACACCCTCCGGGGCCGGGTCGTGAAGGTGACCGACGGGGACACACTGGACGTGCGCGGCGGTGATGTTGTGGTGACCGTACGGCTCTACGGAGTGGACGCGCCGGAGGCGAGTCAGCCCTACGGCGACGAGGCCACGGAAGTTGTGCGCCGCGTCGCGTACGACCGGATGGTACAGGTCGAGGTGGTGGATGTGGACCGGTACGGACGCGCCGTGGGCCGCGTGATCCTTCCCGACGGCGGCGATTTGAATCGCATTCTCGTGTACAACGGCTACGCCTGGTGGTATGAGCAGTACGCTCCGGATGACGACGACCTGGAGCGCCTCCAGGCGCATGCCCGGACGGAGGAACGGGGGCTCTGGCGGCAGGACGATCCCATTCCCCCGTGGGAGTGGCGGCGCGGCAAACGTCCGGGCGCCGGCGGCACCGGGAGGTCAGGGGACGGCTCCTTCGAGGATCGCAACTGCTCCGACTTCGACACGCAGGCGGAGGCGCAGCGCTTCTTCGAGCAAGCGGGGCCGGGGGACCCCCACCGTCTGGATGGCGACGGAGACGGCCGCGCCTGCGAGAGCCTGCCGTGAGAGAGAGCCTGCCGTGAGAGAGAGCCTGCCATGAGCGAGAGCCTGCCATGAGAATGCCCTTCGACCGCGGCCGCGCGGTACCGGCACGCATGGCGATCCCGGTCGCCGCTCTGCCCGCCGTGGCCGCGGCGCTGCTCCTCCTCGCCGCTTTTCCCTGCTGGTCGCAGAAGGACGGGCGGGGGAACGCCATTGTCCCGAACCCCGATCCCTTCAGTCTGAGCGCCTGCGACGCCGCCTCAGCCGTGGCACTGATCGAGCGGGCACGCTTCCTCCAGCTCTGGGGTGGATCGGGCATGCCCGAAACGGTAGCCGTGGAGGAGGCGAAGGCCGTGTACATCGGCACGGATGAAGAGGCCGTGCCGGCGCGGCGTAACAGGTACGACATTCTGGTGAACGGTGAGCCCGTCGACTGGCGGAACACCTATGTAGAATACGACGGCCGCATGGTCAACCTGCGGCTTCTCTTCACCTACCGGAACCAGCATCCGCCGCCGGGCCTGCGGTACTTCATTCCGGCCGACCTGCCCGGCGAGTAGACGCGCGCCCCTCGACAGATCACCGCCATATTGGGTATCTAGCACATTGGGTATCTATGGGAGTGCACGCTTCCACAGGAGCGATCTTCAGAAGGAGCACCAATGGACACGACACAACGATTTCAGGACCTGGCCCGGAAGGCCTACGTCATCTCCGACCTCGGGAGCGCCTCGTCCCTCATGAGCTGGGATCAGGAGACCATGATGCCGCCGGGCGCGGCGGGACACCGGGCCGAGCAGATGGGCACCCTGGCGCGCCTCGCCCACGAGTACTACATTGATCCCGCCTTGGGCGACCTCCTGCGGGAGCTGGACCACGCCATGGGGGATCGCGATTACGCGGACACCGAGCGGTCCATTGTCCGGGTCATGTTGCGGGAGCACACCCAGCGCAGCCGCATACCGAGCGACCTGGTTGCGGAGATCGCTCAGCTCTCCGCGCAGGCGCGGGAGACCTGGAAAGAGGCGCGGAGCAAAGCGGACTTCTCCATCTTCGCAGGGGATTTGGAGAAGCAGTTCGCCCTTGCCCGCCGCCTCGCCGATGCCCTCGGCTACGAAGCGAACCCCTACGACGCGCTCTTGGACCAGTTCGAGCCGGGCCTCACCTACTCCCTCATTCGCGAGGAGTTCGACCGGGTGAAGCCACGACTGGCACAGCTCATCGGCAGGATCTCCGAGCACGCCGATCGCGTCGGCGACGAGGTGCTGCGCCGGCACTATCCAAAGGACGCGCAGTTTGCCCTGGGCCGCCGCTTTGCCGAGGAGGTGGGCTTCGACTTCCACCGCGGCCGCATTGATCTCTCGACCCACCCCTTCACGAGCGGCAGCTCCGTCGACGACGTCCGCCTGACCACCAGGGTCAACGAGCGCTACTTTCCGGACTGCATCATGTCGACCATTCATGAGGCCGGCCACGGCATCCACTTCCAGAACACCGCCGCCGAGCCGGCCCGCTTCCCCTTCCGCTTCGGGCTGGCCCTGGCGGAGTCGCAGTCGCGCTTCTACGAGAACCAGATCGGCCGCACCCGCGAGTTCTGGGAGTACGCACTCCCGGCGTTCCACGAATACTTCCCCGACGCCGGCGACGTCACTGCGGATCAACTCTATCAGGCAATCAACAGATCCGAGCCCTCCTTCATCAGGGTGGATGCCGACGAGGTGACCTACGGCATGCACATAGTGCTTCGCTTTGAGCTGGAGAACAGCGTCGTAAATGGGGAGCTCCCGGTACGCGATCTTCCCCGGGAATGGAACGCCCGCATGCAGGAGTACCTCGGCATTACCCCGCCCGACGACTCCCGGGGGGTCCTTCAGGACATCCACTGGTCACAGGGCGGCATCGGCTACTTCCCGGACTACCTTCTGGGAAGCATGCTCTCGAGTCAGCTCTGGGACGCTCTCGAGCAGGAAATCCCGACCGCACGGGAGAAGATCCGCACGGGGGACTTTGCCCCCCTCACCGAGTGGCTGAAGGACAAGGTGCAGCGCCACGGCGGAGCCTTCACCTTCACGGAGCTCACCGAGCGGGCGACGGGCACGCCCTTCACGAGCGATCCCTACATGCGCTACCTCGAAGGGAAGTACGGGGAGTTGTACGGCTTGACCTGAACGAAGCGCGGCGGCGTGCCGGCCGACCGGCCGCCGCGGGGGCGCCGATGCGGCGCCCCGGTTCGGGCCGCCGCCACCCCGGCGCTACTCCTCACGCAGACGGTCGAGGGCGTCCTCCAGGATGTCGTCGATACCCTGGGCTAGACGCGCTTCCGTGCTGGATGCCTCCACCTCAGGCTCCACGCCGTCCTCGACGTTTCGTTCCTTCAAGTCCAGGTCGCCCTCAGGATCGAGTGTGTACAGCCGCGTCGTGGACACCCGCAACTCCCAGCCGTTGGACAGCTCGGTGTAGGCGGGCAAGCCCCCGCCGCCCCCGGTGCGGTCGCCCATGGTGGTGACGTTCTCGAGGCCCTTCACCGCCGCGGCGAAGTAGTTGGTGGCGCTGTAGGAGGAGGCGTTGGTGAGGACGATCACCGGTTTCTCCGTATACGTTGGAGCCTCCTCGGGCGGCTCGAGATGGATGGGTCGAAAGTCTGAGAAGTCCTCCCGGCCCGGGCCGGTCTTCACCCTCTCCTCGAGGACCTTCGTCTTCTCGGTGACCAGGCGGTTGCCGATTGCGTAGACGTTGGAGACGGAGCCACCGCCGTTGTTCCGCACATCGATGATCACTCCCTTGTAGTCGTCCCCGCTGAAGCGGTCGATCACGTAGTCAAGGTCCTCCTCCCGGACGGGGCTGCCGAAGCTGCGATAGTGGATGTAGCCGACGTCCTCGAAGTCCATGAGGATGAAGGCGTCGCCGATGTACTGGTGGACGGTGCGGCCCTGTTCATCGGAGAAGTAGTTGCGCTCGAGAACCGAGTAGTCGTAGTTCGGATCCGGCTCCAGATACCACTGCCAGTTACGGGAGCGGTCGAAGTCGCTCACCAGGTTCACGTGACCGTCCTTGAGCTCGAAGAGCATGTCGGCGAGGACGTCGAAGAGCTCCTCCTGGTCCTGCTGCGTCTCCAGGGTCTCCGGCAGCCGACCCTTGTAGGTCGCATACGCATCATCCCAGTCGACGTTCTTGAAGTCGAAGAAGCTGTACTCCTGATCCGCGAAGGTCCACACCTGCTCGAAGATGCTCTTCGGGGTGTTCTCGGGAACCGCCTCAAAGAGGAGCTCCTCGCAGCCGGTGAGAAGCGCCGCCGCCGAAAGAACCAGCGCCGCCGTGGCTGTGGTCGTACGCATCCACCCAATTCTGGTATTCCTGATACTTCTATTCCCTGAAGTCATGTTCGTGGAAGCAATCATGTCGTCACCTACATGCTCTTGAGGGCGTACCCAACGGTGATCGTGTGGTTGCCCAGGGCCAGGCTGTGACCGGCGTCGACGTCGGCCATGCCGTAGAGATCGTAGAAGTAGTCGATGCTGAGGCGGTTCTCACTGCTGTGCTGCAGGAGGCGGCTCAGACCGACGTTCACGCGCAGCCGGTAGAGCTTCCACGGCGGCGCCCAGACGCTCTCGCCACCGGCGTAGCTTACATTGAACTCAGGATGACGGAAGACCCAGGAGAACACCGGTGTAGTGACCTGGGCGTGCAGGCTCGCCGGACGACCGAAGAGGGTGAAGTCCTCCTCCCACCGCGCCGTCGGATTCAACGAGGCGATCAGGTCGTAGTTGAGGCTACTGTTACCCAGAGTGTCCAAGACGCGCAGGTTGCCGGTGAAGGAGAAACTGCCGCCGACGGTGAGGGGAAGCGAACCGAGCCGCCGCAGGTACGCGTAGTCGACGGTACCCCGCGGATTGATGTAGGAAGCCTTGCCGGCAAGGGTCTTTTCGGTGAGAGGATAGGCAAACTGGAAGAAGAAGGTCGAGAGCACCGTCTCCTTTGGCCGGTAGGTCCTCTCCTGGACCGCCGCCACGAAGCCAGGGGCGCGGTAGACCAGCGGCGACATACGGGTGTCCTGAATGGCGGCGTAGCCGGGACCGTTGGCCGATACCACGTAGGCGTCGGTCTTCGCAATGCGCTCCTCCCGCCACTCGAGGAATCGCCGCCACAGGCCGCGCTCTTCCTCCTCCTCTTCCTCGTTCTCCTGCTCGGCGTCGGCCCTGGCGTCCCCCTGCTCCCGGGCGTCCTCGCCGGCCGCGCCGGATTTGCCGGTTTGCGCAAAGAGAGCCACGGTGGGCCCGGTGAGAGCCAGGAGAACCGCCAGGAGCGCGGCGAGCACTCCCCTGTTGAGTCCTTGGTGCTTCAATGATCCATCCGTTCGCGAGTTGTGTGTCCCTCCGGGCGCCGGGATGCGTTACAAGACGGCACCACCCCATGGAGCAACCGAACGTACGTTAGACCATCTTCACACTCTCCGGCAAGCCGTCCACCGCAAGAATCCGGGGTGCAGGTTCGCCCGACTGCGTATTTCACCCTTCGGCCGAGGTTTCGTACCTTCATACGAAGGGACGCGTATGACGAGCAACCACGGCACCTCCTTCGAGCACGACCTGCGCAAGGCGGCTGTTTCCTTCTCTCACGACGAGATTGACGCGCGGTACGATCTTGCCGCTCTGGAATCACGACAAGAGATCCGGGATAAGAATCTCCTGGAGGGGATCGGCCGGGAGGACATTGACAACATCAAGCAGTTCGTCCAGGAAGTGATGTATCCGCCCGTCGAGGAGCGCGAGCGCCGCGATCAAGCCCTGCACACCCTCACCCACATGCTCACCGACCCGGCAAACCTGATCTCCTTCTTCCCGTCGGTGCCGCGCATTGCCTTCACGTACGGGCTCCTCTTTCCGGAGGCCATTCGCGCCGGCCGCGACGTCCTGCGCGCCTACCACACATCTCGGGAGCTCGAGGACGCCCTGGTCGACGAGTTGTCGCGACGCCTGGAGCAGCCGCGTGACGCCGAGGAGGTCACCCCTTCCCACGACGAGGTGCGGCGCGCCTTTGCCTCCCTCTCCCTCGATCCGGCGCGGCGCCTGGTGGATCAAGTACGGCGAGTCGTCGAGCACGGGAAGCGACGCCGACTCATGGACGCGACCATAGACATTCTGACCGACCTCAAGAAGTCCTCTCACGACAGGGGACAGGCAGACGCCGTGGACTACATCATCGGGGTGATCTCCCATGTGCGCAGGCTGGCAAAGCAGTACACGGATGATCAGATCGGCCGGCTCATTCGCCTTGCAGAGATCGTGGAGAACGACTATCTGGACGAGATCGCCGAAGCGGCGTAGGTCGGCGGTACACCGCCTCAGTGGTCCCTACCTCGCTCCACCCATGACGACGGCGGCCTGGGTCCGAAGGTCCTCGACCTCGCGGATCCAGAACTCCTTTGTGCCCCACCAGGGGAAGCGCGTCTCGAAGTCGCGGTCACGGCGCTGCCGCGCCTGCCACCCGAGGAAGTGCACCATCCGCATGAACCGGAGCGGCTCGATCAACTCCAGCTCCCGACGGTCCAACTCCGCGAAGGTCTCGTACCCGTCCAGGAGCATGGTCAGCTCTCGTCCGCTGTCGACCGCGTATCCCGGCAGAAGGAGCCAGAGATCCTGCACTGCCGGTCCAACCATCATGTCGTCAAAGTCGATGATGACGAGCCCCTCGTCCGGGCGCTCCAGCAGGTTGCCGCGATGGCAATCGCCGTGGATGCGCTGCATCCCTACTCCTTGAAAGAGCGGTCGAATCGTCCGGATCACCGTGGTCACCACGTCACCGAGCTCTCCCCGACTGTCGGGATGGACCACCCCGCTCTCGAGAAGCTCCTCCAGGAGGGGCAGCGTCCAGGCGTCCGGATCGCACACCTGCCGGTGCTCGGCCGACCGTTGGGCGCCGGCCCTGTGGCATCGTCCCACAATGCTTCCAAGGCGGTACCACTCCTCGTCCCCTTCCGCGTCGAAGTTCCGTCCGCCCCGTTTCGGAAAGAGAGCAAACCGGTAGTCCACGCGGCGGTCTGTTCCTTCCACTTCCACGATCTGCAACGTGTCCCCATCAGGGGCGGTAATCGCCTCGACGACCGGAATCTCATGGGCGGCGCAGTCGGCAATGAACTGATGCTCCTCCCGGAGGGCCTCCTCGCTCCAGCGGTCGGGGCGGTAGAACTTGGCAACGAAGCCCCTTCCCTCGTCATCCCGGACGCCGTAGACGCGGTTGATGTAGCTCGGATATTGCTGAACCGTCCCGTCGAGGACCGACCCGAACGCCGCCTCTACGGCATCCAGGGCTACGTGGGGTGAGAGAAGATCGAAGTCGCCGCCGCGGTGCTCCATGTCGCGGCAGTATGCACGAGACCGCCACCCGTGCCCAAGGGGGTGCCGACCGGGAGCAGCACAGCGCCTGGAGCAGCACAGT
>CAZUVX010000040.1:7126-10848 GCA_964623865.1 uncultured Spirochaetaceae bacterium
TACCCATGAGGGTCCTATCGCGCGGTAGACTGTTTCTGCTGGTCCTCGGACTCCTCCTTGCGCCGGCGGTATTCGCGCTTGGCATTCAGGATACGGATTCCTCCGACTCTTCCGGCGGCGAGGGGTCCGCAGACTCATCTGCGCAAGAAGCCGGGCGCATATCGGACCCGCCGATTACGCTGGTAGCGTTGTACACCAACGGCGTCGGTTACTTCGAGCACGAGACCTTCGTCGACGGAGACGCCTCTATCCTGCTGACGGTCCCGACGGAGCAGGTCAGCGACATCCTGAAGAGTCTGGTCGTGCAGGACTTCGGCGAGGGTTCGGTGAAGGCGGTGACCTATCCGTCCCGAGAGCCTCTCGCACGGGCGCTGGCGGAGCTCTCCGTGGATCTCAGCCGCAACGCGTCGTGGCGGGAGCTGATGGCCCAACTCAGAGGCGCCGAAGTCCGGATCACCGCGGACCGCCGGGTGGACGGCCGGATCGTCGGCGTGGAGACCAAGCCGGGCACCCAGGATGTCCCGGAGTCGGCCTATCTCACCCTCATGACCTCGGAGGGTCTGACCCGGGTGGATCTCGCAGCCGTGCGGGCGCTGGCGTTCCAGGACCCGGTGCTTGAGGCCGACGTGCGCCGGGCCTTGCGTCTCCTCGACGGCGGCCGCAACCAGGAGACGTCGACAGTTTCGGTGAATCTGTCGGGGGAGACGCGCAGACGCGTTCGCATCGGCTACACCCGGGAGGCGCCGATCTGGAAGTCGTCGTATCGGCTGGTCCTGCGCGGCGCCCAAACCGCGGTTCTCCAGGGCTGGGGTATTGTCGAGAATCCGAGCCGCCAGACCTGGGAATCCGCACAGGTCTCGCTCCTGTCCGGGAGCCCCGTGGCGTTCTCCATGGCACTCTCCGAACCGATCTACGTCCCGCGCCCCACGGTCGAGGTGCCACGCGCAGTCGCCGCCGCGCCGCAGGAGTACGACAAGGCCATTGCCGCCGCACCGTCGCGAAGTCGCCGGTCCACTGAGCGGGCGGCGCCTGTACCGGAGACCGCCTTCGAGCTCAGCGCGGAAGATGAGTTCCGGGACGACGAGCCCCGGGACTTCGCAGGCGGCGTCGATGCGGGCGCAACGGGCAGTCAGGTGGGCGCGCTCTTTCGCTATGACGTCGCCGGGCCGGTGACGCTCGGACCGCAGAGAGCCGCAATGCTTCCCATTGTCGTCGCTGAGCTCCCCATCCGGCAGGTCACCGTCTTCGACGCCTCCGTTGATGCCGTTCACCCGTACCGCGGCGTCGAGGTGGAGAATACCGCGGCCGTGCACCTTTCCTCGGGGCCCGTGACCGTGGTGCAGGGAGGGACCTTTCTGGGCGATGCTCTCATTCCGGCAATCGATCCAGGATCGAAGCAGCTTCTGAGCTACGCCGTGGACCTGGAGACCGAGGTCTCCCGGGAGATGAGGCGCAAGCCTGAGGAGATCACGGCGCTGAAGGCGGTGGACGGCGTACTCACGATCCGCAGGACCCTCCGGCGGGAGACTCGGTACCGCATTGCCTACCGCGGAGAGGAAGATCGATCCCTACTCATTGAGCATCCCCGCAGCGCCGAATGGGAGCTCGTCGATCCGCCCTCGTCGGTGGAGGAGACCCGAGGCAGCTATCGGATCGCCCAGCGTCTCGAGGCGCCGGAACGGGAGCTCTTTCAATCCCGGCTGACGGTCACGGAGGAGCGGCCGATCACGGAGTCCGTCCAGCTCTTGCCGGCGTCCATCACCACCATCGGCGCGTACCTGGAGGGGGCGACCCTCTCCCCCGCGCTCCACCGCGCATTGACCCGCCTCAGCGAGCTCAAGCGGGAGCTCGAGAGCCTGGAGGCGCGGCGCAGGGAAATCGAGGCCGACGTTGACGATATCTACCGCGACCAGCAGCGCATCCGGGAGAACATGGAACGTCTCGACCGGGACGGCACGCTCTACCGCCGCTACGTCGACACCATGAGCCGGCAGGAGGACAAGCTCGAGTCGCTTGCCGGGCAGCGGGAGTCGATCATTTCGGACATCGAGGCGCAGCGCCGGCGCATTGCGGAATTCCTGCGGGATCTCGAAATCGAGTAGCGTCTACCGCTCCCGCTGCAACGCCGCACGACCACGGTTCCGCACGCCGACGGGGAACCGACGGCTCCATCAGGCAAAGCGGCGCTGAAAGGCAGCCGCCGCGTTCCTGCGCATGACGCGGCCGTGACCAAAGCACGCAGTCTCGAAGCGCTCTCCCCCCAGGCGCCGCAGGCTGTCCCTGCCGCGATCGAGATCCTCGAAGATGGGCGGATAGTCGAGACGCAGGAAGTTGCTTGCCGCATCGGCGGCAATGAGGATGCCCCCGTCCTCCGGAACGAGCAGGGCGATCTGCCCCTCCGTATGGCCGGGAACGTGGATCACCCGGGCGCCGCGGGCCTCTGCAAGGATCCGTCCATCCGTCACCTCCTCTTCGACGGAGACGGGTTCAATAGTGGTGGGGATCCCGCGCATTCCCGCCACCATCAGCCGCGCCCAGGCGCGCGGAGCCGGCAGAAAGTCCCGGACAACCCGACCGTCCCGCAGCAGCGCGGCGTCGGCCGGATGCATGAGCACCGGCGCATTCAGGTGCTTCCGTAGCGCCGTGACGGATCCGGTGTGATCGTAGTGGAGATGCGTAAGAACGATCCGTCCGACGTCTCCGGGTTCCCGCTCCACCCCCTCGAGGGCGGACAGAATCCCGGGGGCGCTCCCCGGCATTCCCGTATCGACGACGGTGACATCCTCCTCGCCGAGAATGAGGTACGCGTTGACGAAGCCGAAGGCAATCCGATAGACGTTTGTGCTCACCTGTTCGAGTTTCATTTTGCGACCCCTTTTGTGTGCGGCGCCCCGGGTCCCCCGCCGCCGGAGGACCCCACGGCCCCGAGAACGCCGGCCGCCCGACAGGGCGATGGCGCCGCGCCCTCCCGAGAGAGCCCTACACTGGTCCCAGCGCGTAGAGCGCCGCGATGGCCCGCGTCATGAGATCCAGGTCCGAAATGCCGGCGGTCTCCCGGACGCTGTGCATTGCGAGCATGGGGATTCCCACGTCGACGCTGCGCAGGTCTGAGCGGGTCTGGATGATGGGACCGATGGTAGAGCCGCTCCTTCCGTCCGAGCGGTTCGCGAAGACCTGTGAGGGAACCTCGGCCGCCCGACACGCCCGGCGGAAGTGAGCGGCCGTGTCCGAACGGCTGGTGTAGCTGAGCCCCGCGTGTTCCTTGATGACCGGCCCACCGCCGAGCCGAGGCAGATAGGCGGCATCATACTTGTCGTGGAAGTTCGGATGTCCCGCGTGAGCACCGTCGTTGGACAGGAGAAAAGAGCGCGCCCGAAGACGGAATGTGTCCTCCGTTGTCCCGCCGGTCGCAAAGACAACGCGGTCGAGCAGCCGGTCAAGAAAGCCCGATTGGGCACCTGCGTAGGATCTGCTCCCGACCTCCTCGTTGTCGAAGAAGACGGCAATCTGTGTCCACGGCGTGACCTCGGAACTCATGAAGCCATCCAGTGTTGTCGCACATCCGGCGAGGTTATCGATGTGCCGTGCCGAGTAGAGATCCCCGGACACAGCGCCTCCCTGCCCCAGCCGCGTTGCCGGGGTGGAGTCGGTCAGGTAGAGATCCATTCCCAGAATCGCCTCCGCCGCCACACCGAGATGCTCCGCCACGGCGGCGCGGAGAA
>CAZUVX010000040.1:10948-23735 GCA_964623865.1 uncultured Spirochaetaceae bacterium
TCGTTCACCTTGCGATTGAGATGGATTGCTACGTTCGGCACGACGGCGGTCAGATTCGTGAGACGGACAAGGCGCGTCTCGGTTTCACTACGTGCAGCCGGGGCCGGCGCAACCGGGGCGCCCGCCGTTCCGCCCGCCTTGTCCGTCGACACCGTCGCCGCACCCGCTATCTCGAGATCGCGGTCGAACCACGTGCCGATGATGGCGCCACCGTAGACCTCGGTTGCGACGGTGACCAGGCCGTCGACAACCCGCTCGGACTCGCTCTTCAGCTTGAGGGCCGGACTATCGGTATGGGCCGCGGCGACGACCGATCCGGCGTCGCCGGGAGGCGCGGAACCCATCCGCACCGCGGCGACCGCCCCGAAGGCGCGCCGGAGGAAGTAGCACTTCCCGGCGGAGAGCTCCCACCTGTCACCCTCGTGGAGCTCCTCGAAGCCCGCTTCCGCGAGGCGGCGAGAAATGGCGGCGCCGGCGTGGAAGGCTGTGGGCGAGGAATCCAGAAAGGCCTTCGTGTCCTGCCAATGGTCCCTGTCCTGGCTGTTACTCATATACACTCCCTAAATGGTACGGGTCTCGATCAAATGTGCGAGGTAGAAACCGTAGGATGCGAACAGCAGTGCACCGCCCCACCTCGGCAGTCTCCGAAAGACGGCAAGGAGCGCGAAGAGCCCAATGCCGACGCCCACCATGTAGCTGAAGTCGGTGACGAAGTTCGTTTCGCCTATGTGGATGGTCCGGATGATTGCCGTTGCGCCGAGCACCATCAGCGAATTGAAGATGTTGCTGCCGATGATGTTCCCCAGGGAGATGTCCATCTCCTTCCGAACAACCGCAACCATGGATGTAATGAGCTCAGGCAGACTCGTTCCCAGAGCAACAATCGTGATGCCCACGAAGCGCTCCGACGCCCCGAAGGTGTTCTCGGCAATCCAGGAGGCGCCGTCCACGAGACTTTGCCCTCCCAGGGCGAGACCTGCGGCGCCGCCGACGATCTTCAGGATCATGACGAGCAGCCGACCCCGCGGTTCCATCGGCACGTCCTCCAGGTTGACCTCTTCGAGCTCTTCGATACTGCGATTTCGGGCGTATCGGTACAGACTGTAGAGATAGACGATGAGGAGCCCTATCATGAGGATCCCCTCCCATCGCAGGATCGCGCCGCCGGAGATGAAGTCCTCCGACGAACCGTGGTTCATGGCCATGAGGGCCAGGATCCCGTAGGTGGAGAGCATGACCGGGGTGTCTACCATGGCGGTCTTCCTCGAGGCCGTCATGGGCCGGACCAGGGAGGTGAGCCCCAGGATGAGGGCAACGTTTATGATGTTGCTCCCCACCACGTTTCCCACTGACACCGATATGAGCCCCTTCCAGGCCGAGATGAGGCTCACGAAGAGCTCCGGCGCCGAGGTACCGAAGGCGACGACGGTCAGGCCAATCACAATGACGGGAACGTTGAACCGTCGCGCCAGAGCGGCTGCGCCGGACACAAGGAAGTGCCCTCCCAGGTACAGCAGAACGAGGCCAACCACGATGTACGCGCTGTTCAGGAGGACCATTCCCGTCATGATTGCCGCATCCTACCGGAAAGAGTACGCCGTCACAACCAAAGCTCCCGGGCCACGTCGGGAAAGTCGGTAATGAGGATGTCGACGCCGAGCTCCGCCATGCGACGCATGTCCTGGCTGTCGTTGATGGTCCACGCCCCGACGACGGCCCCGGCGCCGTGTGCATGCGCAACAGATCGCGCCGAGATGACCCGAATGCCACGGTGGAACTCCGGCACCATGAGATAGCGCCGAGCCGCGCCGTCTGCTCTGCGCCGGGCTCGGCGCCCCGACCCCAGGCCGAGCCGTGACGCCGCGAGAAGCCGCAGCGTTTCCCCCGGCGTGAACGCCGTGGGCGCCTCCGGAGCGCGCCGGCGATAGACGCGAACCATCTGTGCCGAGAAGGAGCCCACAATCGTGCGGTGTCGCCGGCCGAACTCGGAGAGGAGGGAATCCACGGCTGCAACGGCCTCCTCAGTGTGATCCTTTATGTCGATGGATACGGCCACCTCGAACCTCTCCTCGAGGAACTCCCGAAGACTCGGCACGGTGATCCCCCGGTCGCGGAAGGGAAAGACCTCCCCGTCCCGGGTCCAGCGGTACCCGGCGTCCAGCCCCCGCACCACCTCCCAGGTGTGATCACGGATGGCCCCGCTGCCGCTGGTGGTCCGCTCCAGCGTTGGATCGTGGCTGATGACGGGCACCCCGTCGGCGGTGAGATGCACATCCAGCTCCAGCCCATCGACCCCGAGCTCGACGGCGTGCCGGAAGGCTGCCAGGGTATTCTCCGGGCGCAAGCCGCCACCGCCACGGTGAGCGAAGATCTGCGGTCTGTTCACGCCACCTCCTTCGGTGTCCCCCACCCGTCGCGATGAATCGGGAACCTGCTGCGACCGTACCACATCTGCGAGATCCCTTTGTATATTCGGAAGAAAGCTGACTCTTTCGAGGAGGTTCCTGTGTATCTTGACTCGACCTACCGCGACCGGCCCCGGTCGAAACACCCCGCGCGGCCGCGCCGGCCCACCTTGAACCCCGCAATGCACGCAGGCGTCGCAATCGCCCTCTTCCTGGTCGCCGCTGCCTGCGCCGTAGCGCAAGGCACCGGGAATGATTCCCGCGCCGGCGTCCGCGATACAAGCAGCGACGGCAACACGGCCGTCCGGGCCGTGCCGGTTGCCCGCGGGCTGAGTCGCCCCTGGAGCATTGCCTTTCTGCCGGATGGGCAAGCGCTGGTGACCGAGCGTACGGGCCGGCTCCTTCGCCTGGACCTGGACGGCTCCGGCGAGCCTGAGGAAGTGACAGGACTCCCGAGCATAGCGGTTTCCGGGCAGGGTGGACTCCTCGACGTGACACCGGCTCCTGACTTCGAGAGTACCCGGGAGATCTTCTTCTCCTACGTGAGGCGGCGCGACGAAGGGCTGGGCACGGCGGTTGCCCGGGCAACCTTGGAGGGCACATCCCTCTCCGACGTGGAAACGATCTTCGTCATGGAGGGCGCGGCCTCGGGTACGATCCACTTCGGATCGCGTCTCGCCTTTCTGCCGGACGACACGCTTCTGGTAACAATCGGGGACCGCGGCGACCGGGACAACGCCCAGGACCTGGGCCACCACGCCGGGTCCACCATCCGCATCTCCCGCGACGGCTCCGCGCCGTCGGACAACCCCTTCGTCGACACCTCCGGCGCTCTTCCGGAGATCTTCAGTTACGGACATCGCAATGCACAGGGCATGACCCTCCACCCCGAAACCGGTGCGATCTGGCAGCACGAGCACGGCCCCCAGGGTGGCGACGAAGTAAACGTCGTTCGCGCCGGTCGCAACTACGGGTGGCCCGTGATCAGCTACGGAGACGAGTACGGCAGCGGCGAGCCCGTCGGTGAAGGCACTTCGAAGTCCGGCATGGAGCAGCCGCTCCTTCACTGGTCGCCCTCGATCGCGCCGTCGGGCATGACCTTCTACACCGGACCGCACGTCCCGGAGTGGCAGGGGGATCTCTTCGTAGGCGCCCTCGCCGGCCAACACCTCCGGCGCGTTGAGCTTGACGGGACCGAAGTCATCGACCAGGAGGTCCTCTTCCGCAACACCCTCGGCCGCATCCGTGACGTCGCCCAAGGTCCCGACGGCTACCTCTACCTCATTGTGGATTCCGGCAATGCAACACTGTACCGTCTGGAGCCGGAAGAGTAAGCTGGGACCATGCAGGAGCTCTCCGCCACGCAGATCCGCCGCGCCGCGAGCATCTTCGACCTCGCCTTCACGCCGGAGGAGGCGGACCTTGCCGGGCAATTCGTCACCGACGCCCTCCAGGCCCTTCGCGTCCGTCGCTCCGCCTTCGCCCCGGACATCTACGACCGTCCCGCCCTGGAGTACCGCCCCTTTTCGCCTCCCGGCGGGATCGCCGGCGATCCCTGGCGCATTGTCCCGGAGCTTTCGAAGGAATCCGAAGACATTCATGCTGAGGACGATGCCTACGTCCACCGCTTCCTCTTCGAGCAGCTTCGCCTTCTGGCGTCGGGGAGGGTCACCCCGACGCGGTTGGTCGAGGATGCCGTTCGCCGTCTCGAGGCGGTGAATCCGGCGCTGAACGCGGTGGTAACGCCGCTCTACGATCAGGCGCGCGCCGCAGCCGCCGCGCTGGAGGCGGAGGGCCCGCAGTCGGAGGCGGCCATCCTCTGGGGCCTTCCCTACGGGGCGAAGGATCTCTTCGATACCGCCGGCATCCCTACGACCTTCGGGGCGGAGCCCTATCGCAGTCGGGTGCCCCGTGAAGACGCGGCGGTCGTGACGCGGCTGCGAAACGCCGGCGCCGTCCTTGTTGCCAAGCTGAGCCTGGGGGAGCTCGCCATGGGTGACCAATGGTACGGCGGCCGCACCAACAATCCCTGGAACCCCGAGGCGGGCGCCGGCGGCTCCAGCGCCGGCTCGGCGGCTGCAGTGGCCGCCGGGGCGCTTCCCTTTGCACTGGGGACGGAGACTTCCGGATCCATCATTACCCCGGCAATGCGCTGCGGCGTCGTGGGCCTGCGCCCGACCTTCGGCCGGGTGCCGCGAACCGGGGCCATGCCCCTCTCCTGGAGCTTCGACAAGGTCGGCCCCATTACCCGGCATCCCCGAGATGCGGCCATTGTCCTCTCGGCCCTTGCCGGACACGACCCGGGCGACCCCGAGAGCACCGCGAACGTCTTTCCCACCGTGGAGGATCTCTCCATCCTCACCTGCTCCGCTCCACGCTTTCGGCTGGGCTACGTCCCGGGATGGTTCGACACCGCCACGGCCAAAGGCGGCAAAGACAGCGCTGAAGGCCCGAGCGCGCTGAAGCGCGAACTCATGGAGCGGCTCAGTGCGGATGAGCGGTTCCATCCGGTCGAGGTGCGACTGCCGGATCTGCCCTACAAGAATCTGGCCTACCTCCTGTTGGCGGATGCCGCCGCAGTCTTTGAGGATCTCACGACCTCGAACCGGGACGACCTTCTCTCCCGGCAGGACTCCGACGCGTGGCCCAACACCTTCCGCGGCTCCCACTTCATGAGCGCCGTGGAGTACGTGCAACTGCAACGCTTTCGCCGGCACTGCCTGGCGGTGACCGAAGAGATCTTCGCCCACGTCGACATGCTCATGGCGCCGGCATACGCAGACGACGGTAACCTCCTGGTCCTCACGACCGCTACCGGCCATCCGTCCCTCACCTTCCCCATCGGCTTCCTGAACGACGGCATGCCCGACTCGATTACACTCTTCGGACGGCCCTACGGGGAGGCTGCGCTGGTGCGGGCGGCGGAGGTCGTCATGGAGTCGTTCAGCCTGAACGGCCGCATTGCCGAGGTGGCGCCGCGGCGCGAGCCACCGCAGGGCGAGGCGCCGCAGGGCGAGGCGCCGCACCGGAGCCCGCCATGAATTGCGAAGACGCCCCGGCTCAACCGGATGTGCAACCCGCCGTGTACGTCGCATGAACTCGAAACGTTCGCACCGGTCTCCGCCGAGAGCGCCCTGCTGGAGGCGGTGAGGGAGTTGGACGTTGCCGGGATGGACCACGCCCTGAGGCGATTCGAGATGGTGGTCCGCACACCGGATATATTACAAAACGAGGAGAACGCGCAGCATGAGCAAACGGCAGATTCTGATCGTGGATGACAACCCCGACAACATTCACCTCGTCGCGAGTGAGCTTCGGGAGGACGGCTATACCATTACCTTTGCCGAAAGCGGCGCCGAAGCGCTGGAGCAGGCCGAGGCGAACCTCTTCGATCTGGTTCTCATGGACATCATGATGCCGCACATGGACGGATTCGAGACCTGCACATCCTTAAAGAGCATGCCGCAGTACAAGGACGTCCCGGTCATCTTTATCAGCGCCGGGGAAGAGAAGGACTCGATTCTGCACGGCTTCGACATCGGCGGAGCCGACTACGTCACCAAGCCCTTCTACGGTCCCGAGCTCCGCTACCGTGTGCGCGCCCACCTGCGACTACGGCATGCTCAGGAGCGCCTCGAGACCATAAACGCCGAGCTGAACAAGGAGCTCCTCAAGGATGTGTACCGGGAAGAGGAGCTGCGGGAGAGCGAGAACACCTTGCGGCGCATCACCAGGGACCTCCTCGCCCAAGCGACGACCGACAAGCTTACGGGGCTGCGCAACCGCCGCAGCCTGCTGGCAATCGCCGACTACGAGCTGACCCGGTCCAAACGCAACGGTCGCACCTTCGCCTTCATCATTGGGGACATCGATCACTTCAAGAGCATCAACGACAACCACGGTCACGCCGTGGGTGACGAGGTGCTCCAGGAGATTGCGCACCGTCTTCAGGAATCGGTGAGAGCCCAGGACCAGGTTGCGCGCTGGGGCGGTGAGGAGTTCGTCGTCTTCGTCCCGGAGACCGAGCCGGAGGGAGCACACATCCTTGCGGAGAAGCTCCGCGGCGCAGTCGAGTCAACCCCGGTCACAACCTCGGGTGGAGAGATTTCCACGACCATAACCCTCGGCATTGCAGGCGGGGACAAGAGCACCGACCTCACCGTCGTGCTGAACGCCGCCGACGACGCCCTCTACGCCGGCAAGCACAACGGTCGCAACCAGGCCGTCTACTGCCAACCGGGCGGCTGCCCGGATCTGCCGGACAGGCGGCGTACCGCCTCGAATATCGACTCGTAACCGGTGCAGCGGCAGAGATGGCCGCCGAGGGCCTCCCGGATCTGGGCGTCGTCGGGATGAGCCTCCCGGTCGAGGAGCGCCTTCACCGCAAGAACGAAACCGGGAGTGCAGAAACCGCACTGCACCGCGTCGTGGTCGACGAGGGCCTCGCGAATCGGCTCGATTTCGCCGCTCTCGGCGAGCCCCTCTATCGTAGTCACCTCGCAGCCGTCGACCTCCGGTGCCAGGACAATACAGCTGCGCACCGGGGTACCGTCCACGAGAACGGTGCAGGCACCGCACTCGCCGTTCTCGCATCCCTCCTTCGTTCCTGTCAGCAGCAGCTCTTCCCGGAGGAACTCCAGCAGGCTCATCTGGGAAGGAATGGTCCTCTCCCTGTCTCTTCCGTTGACTCGTATTTGCAGTGTGTGTCTTCCCATTACTCTTCCCCGTACAACCCGAAATCGTGAAGGATGCGCTCAGTGAGGATGCCGGCCATCGCCTTCTTGTACTCCGGCCCCGCCCTCAGGCTCGTGGCGCGCGGGTGAATCGCCTCGGCCATCTGCCTCTTCACCTCCTCCATCAGCTCTTCGCCGATCTTTCTGCCGCTCAGGGCCCGCTCGGCGGCCCCCATGCGCACCGGCGTCCGCTCGACCGCCCCGAGAGCGATACGCAGCTTACGCTTCTTCTCGTCTTCGGGGTCGAAAACGAGGACGGTAATGCCCATGGCGGCAAGATCCATCCCCTTCGTCCGGCTGATCCGCTCATACCGGGAGAGTGCTGTTTCGGGCGGCGGAGGCAGAACGAAACCCGAGAGGATCTCCCCCCTCTCCAGCGAGGTCTTTCCAACGTCCAGCCAGAACTCCGCGATGGGTACGGTGCGATTGCCCTTCGGGCCGGCGATCTCGACCTCAGCCTCGTATACGAAGAGGGGGGTCCCGTACTCGGCCCCCGGGGAGGCGTGGGCGACGTTTCCGCCGATCGTCGCCCGGTAGCGTATCTCGAGACAGCCGAAGACGTCCGCCGCATCGGTGAGGGCCGGGTAGCGCCTCCGCAGCACTTCGCTCTCCTGGAGGTCGCGAATCGTGGTGAGGGCGCCTATCCAGAGGCTCCCGTCGCCCCTCTCCTCCAAGCCGCGGAGTGCTCCCTCGCAGCGCTTTATGTCGACCAGAAGGGTGCCTTCCGGCACCTTCTCCCGCAGCTCCGGCAGAAGGTCGGTCCCTCCGGCGAGTACCTGCGCTCCCGCGTTCCCGGTCAGAGCGGAGAAGACCTCCGCAAGTCCTTCCGGGGCGACGTAGTCGAGTTTCCTATACATCGCTTCCCTCCTTCCGCATGAGCTCTGCATGGATGCGCTCGGCGGAGAGCGGCAGTGTCTTCGGCTCGATCCCCAGCGCATCGCTCACCGCGTTACCCATGGCGGAGGTTATGCCCACCGTCCCGTGTTCTCCTATACCCCGGGCTCCGAAGGGCCCGATGGGTTCGGGGGTCTCGAGAAAGATCACCTCCATCTTCGTCTGCTCAACGTCTTCCGGTGCGGGAATCTTGTAGTCGGTGAAGTTCTTGTTCCTCATGACGCCTTGCTCGTTGTAGATGAGCCTCTCCTGCAGTGCCGCGCCGAGCTCCTGCACCATGGCACCGACGACCTGGTTCCGCGCCAGAGTGGGGTTTATGACCCTCCCGGCATCGAGGGCGGTCACGAGGCAGAGCACATCCGTGTTCCCCGTTCGGGGATCACATGCCACGACCGCTCCCTGCGCTCCGAAGGTCCACTCTGCGGCGCAGTTCCCGCGGCCGGTCTCGGGGTCCGGATGCTCGAGCCCTTGCGGCATGTAGGAGCCGTAGGCCTGCACGTGCTCCCCGGTCACCCGTCCGCGCTCGTCCATGTGGCCGAAGGTCAGTTCCGAGACGGGAATCGACATCTGCGGATCGTCGCCCCGGCTCACCTTCTCTCCGTCGTACTCGAGCTCCTCCGCCGAGCACCCCCAGTACTCGGCGGCATTCAGCTTGATTCGCCTGACCGCCTTCTCCGCGGCGTCCAACACCGCCATACCGGCTTTCCACGTCGTGGTGCTGCCGATCGTCTGCCAGCCGTACGGGGATATCTCCGTGTCGATCTCCGAGCGGAAGCGTATGAGCTCGAGGGGCCTTTTCAGAGCCTCTGCGGCTATCTGGCGAAGCACGGTCTTCGTCCCCTGCCCCATCTCGACTCCGCTCGCCGCCACATCAATGCTCCCGTCCTCGTTGAACCGAATGAGCGCCGATGCACCGGCATTCGTCGCCATTACCGGCGACTTCATTATTGCAACCGTCGATCGACCGATCCGCATTCGGGGATTCTTCTTCCGGTAGGCCTCGACCGGGAAGTCCGCCACCGCGGAGGCGACCGCCTCGAGGCAGCCGGCGAGGTCGCCGTTCTCCTTCTCTATGGTCCGGCCGAGGTTGTTGACCGCTCCCGGCCGGAGAATGTTTCTCCTGCGAAGCTCCACCGGGTCGATCCTCAGCCTGCGGGCAATGATGTCGCGCTGCCGCTCGACCGCCCAGTGGGTCTCCGGATGGGAGTAGCCGCGGAATGCCCCGACGGGAGGCTGGTTCGTGTAGACCCCGTAGGAGTCGCTCTGCACGTGGGGCACATCGTAGGGTCCGTTACAGTTGTATCCTCCCGCAGTGGCGATGTGCAGGGCGTAGCTGCCGTAGGCGCCGGAGGCGAAGTGCATCTCGAGCTTCTCCGCAAGGATGCGGCCCTTGTCGTCGAAGGCCGATCGGATTCGCACCCTCGCCCCCCTCCCCACGACCGTGGCGTTGAAGGCCTCCTCGCGGCTGAGTGTCAGCTTGATCCAGTGACCCGGAACCGACCTGGCGACGTAGGCCAGCAGAGGTTCAATCGTCACGTCGGACTTTCCCCCGAAACCGCCGCCGAGGTACTCCGTCTTCACCTTCACCGACGTCCAGGGGATGCCGAGCATGTCTGCCACCGTGCTCCGCACCACGAAGGGAGCTTGCGTGGTCGCATACATCTCCAACTCCCCGTCGCTCCACCTCGCCAGCGCCGCGTGAGGCTCAAGCTGGGTGTGGCTGCGGTGCGGCATGTAGAAGGTGTTGTCCTCCGTGAGCTCCGCCTCTTCGAAGACCGGGTCGGGATTGCCCTTCCTCAGACGGTAGTGGTGGTAAACGTTGGTCCCCTCTTCGAATTTCACCCCTTCGCCGCGCTCATACTCGGCCTGCCTCTCGTGCACGAGCGGCGCACCCGCTCCCACCGCCGTGTCGATGTCCAGCACCGGCGGGAGGATCTCGTAGTCGACGTTCACCAGGTCGGCCGCCTCCGCAGCCGCCCACTTGTCGTCGGCCACGACCGCGGCAACCGCCTCTCCCTCGTGGCGCACCTTGTCCACCGCCATGGGATGCTGGTCCGCGATCCCCAGATCGACGAAGAGACCGCGGCATCCCTCGCCCGTGATTACCGCCTCCACTCCGGGCAGCTTTTCTGCGGCCTCGGTATCGATCCCCCGTATGCGAGCGTGGGCATGGGGCGAGCGCACCAGACGGCAGACCTTCGTCCCGGGGAATGAGATGTCCGCCGTGAAGTGGGCGTTTCCCTCTGCCTTCGTTTTCGCATCAATGCGTTCTTCGCTCTTTCCGACATACTGCATCTTCCATCTCCTCTCCGTGTCGGTGGCGCCGGATAGATACCTACGGGATACTCTCCACTTTAGTGGGCGGCATCCCTTCACGAAGTCCAATTGTACCATAGAGAAGGCGCCGACCATGACGCACGTCGAGGGGGTGTGCGGCCGGGGCGTCCCGCGGGCCGTCCGGTCGGATCACGTCGGATTTGAACAGCCCGATGATCGGTTCAGCCGTTGCGTTGTTGTAGGAATCGTCGTCGCTACCAACCGATGGATCGACTCACTCTTCGGCGCGGCGCTCAGAGTAGCGGATTGGCGGATGCGCGTTCCGGATGGGCTATCGTGCCGCCTTTGTGGGAACGCGGATCGTGAAGGCGGGATGGGGACGCTTCGTAAGCTCGATCGTGCCTTCCAACTGCTCGACGAGAGCCCACACCAGCTGAAGCCCCCCTGATTGGGTAGTGGCCGGGTCAATGTCGTCGGGAAACGGCGGGCCGTGATTGGCGAGAACCAATCGGCACCCCTCTTCGGCGGGCTCTTGATGCAGCTCGACCACAAAGGTGCCGGAATCGCCGGCCGCGACGCCGTGCTTGACCGCGTTCGTGGCGATCTCGTTCACGATGAGCCCCAGCAGCAAGGCAACACTCGAAGACACCGTGACCGGCTCCATGGCTTCCTGAATCGAGATCTTCCCCGCACCGAAGGTCGCAAAGAAGCTGTGGACCAGGTCCCGCAAGTACTCGCTCAGCTCAACGTCCATGTGGGCGGTGCATCTGCCGAGGCGTTCGTGAATGCGCCGAATCGCGGCAATGTGCTGCTGTATCTCCCGCAGATCTTCACCGTCCGTCGTCTCGAGGAGCTTCAGATCGACGAGCGCCGACAACATGGCCAGGTTGTTCGCCACCCGGTGATTCAGCTCTCTCACCAGCGAGGCGTCGTCCCCTGGGCGCTTGCGGGGCCCCGCACCCGCGGCCTCGGTCCTGCCGGAGTGGTGGGACTGACTTTCGGCCGTTCCCGCCTCTGCATCCCTCTCCCATACAGTGACAAGCGCCGCCACGTCCCCGAGTCGACTCGAACGCAGCGGCGTCGCACCAAAGAGCAGTTGCCTCTCGGTGTCGTTACCGCCCGCATCCGCGCTCTCCACCACGCCGTCGACGCCCCGAAGGGCCGCGGTCACTACCTCGTGGACCCGGCCGTCGGCGAGGCCGACCTCCGTCCACGTGCGACCCACCAGGGCCTGCCGCTCCCGCCACCCCAACATCCGCGCCAGCGCAGCGTTTGCGTAGGAGATGGTCCCGTCGCCGCCGATCACGCATACACCGTTTCCGGCGGAATCCAGGTGACGATGGGTCACAACGATCGGATCTTCCATTAGGCGTCCTTTTGCCGTGGTGATACATTGGTGCCTCAGTCGACACCGATTCTTTGTGTAACGTGTTTGCGCTTTTACTTAGATCGTTTGTCGTGTTTACGACATTCTGGATACTATCGTGGTTTTTCCTTTTTGGTCAAGTTAGAATCGCGTCGGCGCGGCGGAAACCTGGAAGCGCCGCTCTCAATTACACCGGTGGACGCCGCGGTGCCTTACCACACCGCAGGCACCGATCATGTTCGTAGTTGTAATAAGTATTCCTGAGATGAGTGAACCGAGAAACCTGTTCCTGGTACGGCTTCAACAAACATTGGAGAGGAAGGGTGTTCGCCGGCCATGGCTTGCAAAGGAAACGGGCATCCCCTTGAGCACGATCAACACCTGGTTCTCCTACCGGCGCTCCCCCCGGCTGGACGAGGCGGCGCAGATTGCGGAGGCGCTGGAAGTGAATCTGGACTGGCTGGTCACGGGCCGCGGCACCCACTCCGACTTCCCGGACGAGACGCGGCGGAACGTTGTGGCCCGGCTCCACGACATGTCCGAAGGCAAAGCGCGCCTTACCCTTCTCTTCTGTGAGTTTCTCGAAACCGTCCAGGAGGATACGCTGCCGGACAGCGACTCCTGAAGGCCACGAGCACAGTCCCGCCGCCGCTCAGACGTGAGAGGACCGCGCCGGGACTGTCCTGTGAGGGCCTGGAGAATGGGCGGTACCGGATTTGAACCAGTGACATCCTGCTTGTAAGGCAGGCGCTCTCCCGCTGAGCTAACCGCCCGGGACACCGAAGGCTACCACCATCCGCGCAGCCGAGTCAACGTGGCGTAGCCACGAGCGTGTTGATAGCCTCCGGGCAACTTCTCACGCGATCAGGCGATGGAGGCACGACTGTTGCCGCGGTCGGCAAGTGTGCTACCATCGCCGCCAAGATGGAGCTTTCGAAACGACGCAACATCGGCATCATGGCGCATATTGATGCCGGCAAGACAACTACAACAGAGCGCATCCTCTACTACACCGGAAAGAGCCACCGCATAGGCGAGGTGGATAACGGTGAGGCGATCATGGACTGGATGACCCAGGAGCAGGATCGCGGCATCACTATTACCTCCGCGGC
>CAZUVX010000041.1:0-8281 GCA_964623865.1 uncultured Spirochaetaceae bacterium
CCACCTGAGTGCGTGAAGGTGAGATCGATCTGCATGGTGCCGCCGGCGGCGTCGACGTTCCACCGGTCAACGGTGTTGTACTGACGCTGCACGGAGTCCTCCAGTTCAGCCGTCACATCGTAAATCTCCAGGTTGAGCGCCTTCGTCGGGTTGATCAGCCCGTACCCGTAGTAGTCGTCTCGCCCGGAATCACCCAGATCGTCCGCGGACTCCCGGATGGTGGCATACACCTCCTCCGGCGTCAGGCCCGGGTTCCTGCTCAGCATGAGGGCAGCCAGTGCAGCAGCGTGGGGCGCAGCCATGGAGGTGCCTTCGAAGAAGAAGTAGCCCGACACCAGATCGTCGGAGGGTGTATTCGGGTCGGGGCCGATAGTCTGCTGGAGGATGCCGTCGGGGTATCCATCTCCGTTCTGATCATTGGGCTGTCCCGTCTCAGTGTAGAGGTATCCGCCCGGTGCAACGACATCCAGGGAGGCCCCGTAGTTCGAGTAGGGCGCGCGGATCTTGTCGTACTTGGTTGCTCCGACGGCCAGAACGTAGTCGTGGTATGCAGCGGGGTAACTGACTGACGCGTTGTCGTTGCCGGAGGCGGCGACGACGACGACGCCTGCCTCGTAAGCGTATTTCACTGCATCGAGCTCGTCTGGAGACGAGGAAGACGCCCCGAGGCTGAGATTGATGATGTCTGCACCGTTGTCGACGGCCCACTGAATACCGGCGATTACGTGGCTGACATGCCCGTTGCCGTCGGCACCCAGAACCTTGATGGGCATGATGCTTACCCCATATGCCATGCCGGCGACGCCTCTGGTGTTGTTCGTACTCTGGGCAATGGTCCCGGCGACGTGGGTGCCGTGGCCGTTGTCATCCGTTGGGTCGTCATCGTCATTCACGAAGTCGTAACCCGAAACGAATGAAGTAGCGACAAGGTCAGTAAGCGATTGATCGACCCCGCTGTCGATTACGGCTACCACGACGGACGAGCTCCCCGTCTGAATGTCCCAGACCGACGGCATGAGCAGTTGCAGGAGATTCCACTGATACGGGTCGAAGTACTCGTCATTCGGCCTACCCAGAGCGTAAACCCGCTTGTCCCGCTCGGCGGACTCGACGCCGGGGAGCGACTTGAGGTAGTCGAGCAGCGCTTCCACCGTCATGCCGAGCTCGGGGGCCGGCACAATCTTCGATATGCGCGCGTTGTCGAGGGACATGAGCACGCGTTCGACACCGATCGACCGGAGAATCGAGCGAACCGACGACTGGATGGAAGGGGAGTCCTCATCGCTATCGCGATACTTCACGATGATCGCTCCCGCATCATCGTCGGAGCTCGTCGCAGCCGCGTATCCCACGGCGCTGCGGAAGCCGGTGACAGGCACCGCGGAGGGCAATACCCGCGAGGCCGCCGCAAAGGCCCCTGATTCCGAAAACGACCGCCAGCTTGCAGACAATGTGTACACTGTCTTCTCACGAGGCGTCGCGCCGGTGGACACGCCGGCGGAGACATTTCCCACACGATCTACCGTGCGGATGGTGAAGGTGTAGTTGGTACCGTTCGAAAGGTTCTCGATGAGATAGGTAGCCTCGGTGGGCTCAAGAACGACGTCCTCCACCCCGTCTCGTGAGATCCGAAGGCCATCAAAGTCGGGATCATCCGGGTTTTCCCAGGTGAGCTCAACCGCCTGATCAAGCGGATCGGCAGCCACATCGGTAACATCTGCGGGCGGCGTATTGTCGAAGAAGCCGGCGACCTGGGTGCATCCCGCCACCGATAGGGCGGTGAGCACCGCGACGGCGGCGAGAAGGAGTCGGCGTAGTAGTGTGAATCGGCGTCCGGGCCCGCGGCGCGCGGCTACGATCGGCGTTCTCCCCAACGAACGAACTGTGCACTAAACATAGCGCATTCAGTCCGGAGCGGCATCCGCATTTCAGCCGGCCGGCACGGCGCGCGGTCCGGAGCGCGGCCGCGGGCGCTACCGTCCCGGCGGGCGCTACCGTCCCGGCGGGTGGGGGCGCGCCCACACCGTGCGGCTTATGTGGGCAGCAGGTTCGCCTTCTCCAGCTTCAGCGTGGTATCCAGACCCGCCTGCTCGAAGAGCCGGCCGACGGGACACGCCTGAATGGTCTTGTTCAGGATGCGCTGGAGCTTCTCCTCACTCTCGTCGCTGTCGACCTTGACGGTACCGGAGGTGCCGGTAAAGGTAGGATCCTTGTCGCCCTTCTCCAGATCGATCTCAACAATGACTTTTCGATAGGTCACGCCGGAGTTGGCGGCAACGACCGCCCAGATCGTGGAAATGCAACCCGCCAGTGCCATGGCAGCCAGCTCCAGGGCCGTCGGTCCCAGGTCGTCGCCGGACTTTGCCTCCGGCAGGTCCAACACAATGCCGTGGTGGCGTCCGTTGTCGACAATCGACTGCATGCATCCCGTCACGTGTCTCGATGTAACCTTCATTTCGGACCTCCAATTCAACGCAGCTCTTCACGGGCGGGAGAGCCCGGTGCGCTGATGAATAATGTCAGTGAGCATCGACAAGTTACTAACTACTGTGTCTTTGTACAAGTATAGTGCGATGCTTACGGTCCCCGCCCGGCTTACTCGCGAAGGGTGACGGCCGCAACGGCGCCGCCGTCGTTACGGAGATGGAGACTCCCGCCGTACTGTTGAGCCAGAGCGCTCGCTATCGTCAGGCCGAAACCGTAGCGCCCCTCTTCGAGAACGGCTTTCGGGAACCCGGGACCGGCGTCGCGTACGGTCAGCTCAACTGAGCCGGCGTCGCTTCGACGAATGACCACGGACAGAGCGTGCGCCGGCGCTGTGGTACCCGTCGGCGCTGCGGGGCCACCCGGGGAAGCGCCGTACTTGGCGGCGTTCGTCAGGAGCTCGTTCAGAATAATGCCCAAGGCAATGGAGAGGCGTGGTGAGATGACGAAAGGCTCCCCTTCCAGTTCCACCTGAACCCGCTGCACAATGGCCGCCGACTGCAACTCTCCCACCATATCGTCGACGAAGCTGCGGGCATCAACCTCCTGGAAGTCCCCCTGCGTGTAGAGGCGCTGGTAGACCTGCCCCATGACGGCCACGCGAGCGCTCGCCTCCTCGAGGGCCTGAACCGTTTCGGGATTGGTGCTTTCCCCGGCCTGCAGCGAGATAAGGGAACGAAGAATGCTCATGTCGTTCTTGATACGGTGGTGGACCTCCTGCAGGAGGAGCTCCTTCTCCTCGAGGAGCGCCGTGATCCGCCGCTCCGTCTCGATCCGTTGCGTAATGTCGCGCCCCGACGCCTGGTATCCGACGCAGTTCCCCTTCGAATCGAAGAGCGGGGCGCTGTTCCACTCGACGGTGCGCCACCCTTGAGGTGTCTGCTGGCGGTTCACGAAACCCCGGAGGTGGCGCCCGCCTCGAAACATGCGCTCCTCCGCGGCGTCGGTGGCTGCGCGATCATCCGGGTGCACGAACTCCCAGAGACTCCGGCCGATCAGCTCCTCCCGGGGATAGCCGTAGAATGCGGCGGCAGCATCGTTCACGAAGGTCCATACGCCGTCCAGGTCGTACCTGGTAATGATGTCCAGGGTGAGCCGCGTTACGGTGCGGTAGAGCTCCTCGCTTGCCACAAGCGCCGACGTGTCCTGTTGCTCGTCCGTAACGTCCTCAATGGAAGCCACCGCGCCGTCGAACTCACCCTCCTCGTCAAACACAGGGGCCATGTCGATTGAGAGGACGACGCGACGCCCGTCGGGGCGCTCAATGGCGTGCCGAACGTCGTACACCGGGGCCCCGGTTCGCCTGACGGCCGTGAAGGGAAGCTCTTCGTCCGGAAAGGGCTTACCGTCGACGTCGGTGATCTTCCACCGCGGATCGGCGTATCTGCGTGCGGTAACATCGATGATTCGCAGCCCCAGAACGCCCTCAGCCTGGGTGTTGGCGTAGCGGATGCGCCCCTCCACGTCCAGGAGAACAATGCTCACGGGACTCGCATCAATGATATGTTGCAGCAGCGCCGCGTACCGCCGCTCGGCGCGCTCCGCGTGCGTGCGATCAGTCACATCCGTGAAGACCGTTGCAAGCCTGCCGGGCTCGGGGCGGAAAGCGGAGACCGCGAAGTAGCGATTGAGATCCGGCGAGTACTCTTCGATCGAGATTGGCTTCCCGGTGTGGACGACATCTCTGTACACGGCGAGCTCCCGGTCGCTCGTGTGCGGAAAGAGCTCACGCACCGATCGCCCGATGGCCTGATCCCGGGGGATTCCGGTGAGCCGTTCGAAGGCGGGGTTCACGTCCATGTACCGAGCGTCGATGACCCGGCCCTGAGCGTCGTATACCATCTCGCTCAGGGTGACCGCCGCAATGTCGTTCTCAAAGAACTCTCGGTAGCGCCGCTCCGTCGTTTCGAGCTCCTGTTTCGACTCGAAGAGCTCGAAGGCCATGTTGATGGACTCAATGAGAACGAACTCCCCCGCGCTTTTGAGGACGTACCCGTACCGGGTGATGCCCTTCACCTTCTCGACCATCTCCTTCTCGGCGTGGCTGGTCAGGAAGACAATGGGAAGCTCCCGGATCTCCAGAATTCCTAGTGCCGCCGTGGTTCCGTCCATGCCGGAACCCAGGTCAATGTCCATGAGGACCAGCTCAATGCCCGGGTCCCGTCGTACCGCCTCGACGGCCTTCTCCCCGGAACGGGCCGTTACCGTCTCGTAGCCGTGAGCCTGGAGGGTGCGCGTCTCGCCGAGCGCAATGAGAGCCTCGTCTTCGACGAGGAGGATTCGTCTTGTTCGACCGGAGTGAGAGGCCATTCGTAGCGTACCTTCGAGTGTATCACGGAGCGGGCCGGGGACTAAATCTCCAGAACGTGGTGGCCGTTGTAGTGAGCATCCCGGAGAGCACCGATCTCGTCGCTCTCCAGGTACTCGTCGAAGCGCATGCGCCGATCGATCGCCCCGGCCGGCGTGAACTCGATGATCCGGTTCGCCACCGTATCCACGAATTCGTGATCGTGACTGACAAAGAGGACGTTTCCGGGAAAGTCGATGAGCGCATCATTCAACGCCGTAATCGCTTCCAGGTCCAAGTGGTTGGTCGGCTCGTCCAGCATGAGGAGGTTGGCACCGGAGAGCATGAGTTTGGCCAGCATGCACCGCACCCGCTCCCCGCCGGAGAGAACGGCGACGCGCTTCTCCGCTTCTTCCCCGGAGAAGAGCATGCGCCCCAGAAAGCCGCGCACGTAGGAGGGGTCGTCGCTGTCGGTGAACTGGTGGAGCCACTCGATAACGCTCACATCTCTCTCGAAGAAGCGGTGGTTGTCTTTCGGAAAGTACGCCGTGGAGATGGTCGTACCCCACTCGAGGTGCCCGGCGCCGGCGGCTCGATTGCCCGAAAGAACCTCGAACAACGCGGTCTTTGCATGGTGGTAGGGCCCGACGAAGGCAATCTTGTCACCGGGGTGCACTTCCATGGAGAAGTCGCGAATTACGTCTTCGCCGGCCTCATCCTCCTCCGGTAGAACTCGAAGGTGCTCCACCTCGAGCACGCGTTTCCCCGGCTCACGTTCGGGGCGGAAGTTGATGTACGGCGCCTTTCGACTGCTTGGTTGAATGTCGTCAATGGTGAGCTGGTCCAGAAGCTTCTGCCGGCTCGTTGCCTGCTTCGACCGCGCCGCGTTCGAGGAGAACCGTTGAATGAAGGCCTTCAGCTCGGCCACCTTCTCCTCCCGGCGCTTCTTTGAATCGCGCATCTGCTTCCGGGCGAGCCGGCTCGCGTGGTACCAGAAGTCGTAGTTTCCCACGTACACACTGATCTTGCCGAAGTCGATGTCCGCAATGTGGGTGCTCACCCGGTTCAGGAAGTGGCGGTCGTGAGACACAACGATGACGGTGTTCTTGAAGCCGTCCAGAAAGCCCTCGAGCCAGGAGATCGACTCCAGATCCAGGTTGTTCGTCGGCTCGTCCAGAAGCAGGATGTCCGGATCACCGAAGAGCGCCTGCGCCAGGAGGACGCGGACCTTTCGGCCGCCGTCGAGATCCCCCATGCGGGTCTGGTGCAGCTCCTCGGGAATGCCCAGGCCGGAGAGAAGCTGCGCCGCCTCGGGCTCAGCCTCCCAGCCGCCGAGCTCGGCGAACTCCGTCTCGAGCTCCGCCGCTCGCATGCCGTCCTCGTCCGTGAAGGGCTCCTTCTCGTAGATCGCGTCCTTGGCCACCATGGTCTCGTAAAGCCGCGCATGGCCCATGATGACCGTGTGGAGGACGCTGTGGGCATCGAACTGAAACTGGTCCTGCTTGAGTACGGCAATGCGCTCCCCGGAGCCGACGATGACCTCCCCCGTGTCGGGCTGAATATCCCCGGAGAGGACCCTGAGGAAGGTCGACTTGCCGGCGCCGTTCGCGCCGATGACGCCGTAGCAGTTGCCCGGCGTGAATTTGATGGTGACGTCCTTGAAGAGAAGTTGCTCCCCGAAGGAGAGGGAGATGTCCGAGGCGGTAATCATGGATCGTGTTCCTTGTCCGGGATGTTCCGTGGCTGGGTGTTGGGTAGCGCAGGTTTGCAACGCGGCGTGGGCGCCCCGCGCATCGCACCGAGTGAATGTACAGAATTCCGCCGCTCCCGGCAATCACCTTCGTACCCTAACAATTGTTCGGTTTTGAGTTGAACCGGCGCGGGCACGGTGATACCTTGAGGGAACACTCAGACAACGCAACTTGAGAGGATTACGAAAATGTCCCAGTACGACGTCATTGTGGTCGGGGGCGGAATGGCCGGCCTGGTCTGCTCCAACTTTCTGGCGCGATACGGAAAGCGCGTGCTCCTTCTGGAGCAGAACCACCAAGTGGGCGGCAACATGTCCGGCTTTTGGCGAAAGGGCTTCTACTTCGACGGCGGCGACCAATCCTTCGAGAGCATGGGTGTCGTCTTCCCGATTCTCGAGGAGCTCGGTATCTGCACGGCCGCAGACTTCCACAAGGCGCGCTACCGCATGGTATCCGGTGACTTCGACTTCTTCGTCGACACCGTGGATGGTGCCGAGGAGGCGCTCCGGGCGGCCTTCCCCAATGAGACCGGCCTGAAGGATGTCTTCGACGAGGTGCGCCGCGTCTCCACCTTCCTGGAGCGCAACTACGTCCCGGAGAACATCCCCGTCCTGAACAACCCCTCCCTGGGCCACTTTGCCCGCCTGCTGCCCTGGGCACCACGGCTGCTCAAGTGGACGCGCTTCTCGTATCGCGAACGAGTGTGCAGCGCGGTCAAGGACCCGGGACTGCGGAACTGGCTCACCAACATCGGCTACTACAAGATGCCGTTTCTCTTCTTCGCCGGGTTCTGGCACATCTGGGCTCACGACTACTGGTATCCCAAGGGAGGCATGCAGCACATGCTCAACCTCCTGGGAGAATCGCCGGCGGAGCATGGGGGGACCGTTCAGTGCAACACCCGGGTCTCGAAGATCAATATTGTCGATGGTACCGCTCGTGGCGTCGTACTGGCCGACGGCACGCGGATTGACGCAGATCAGGTCGTCTACGCCGGCGACTACAAACGATTCGTCGGCGGATTGGTGCCGGAAGAGCACTTCTCCGGACGCTTCCTGAAGCAGATCCGGGAGAGCCGCCTCACCGAGGAGATCCTCAGCGTCTATCTGGGGGTAAACCGCCGCCCCGAGGAGCTCCGGGAGCAACTGCAGGGAAACCACGTCTTCTTCTTCCCGAACTACGACGTGGTCTTCCCGGATCCGTCACACGACCGGGACGTGCACCGGCGCATGTGGGTTGCCGTCAATGAGTTCAGTGAGGCGCACCCGGAAAGCGCTCCGGAGGGCAAGGCAACTCTCACCATTCAGACCTACAGCTCCTACGACTGGGAAGACCGGTGGCACAACGGAAGCGGCGGCACTCCGCGTACCGAGGAGTACCGCCGGTTCAAGCGTGACACCGCGCATCAGTTGGTGGAGACGGCGGAGAACGTCCTGCCCGGGCTCTCACAGGACATCGAGTACTTCGACGCCGGTACGCCCCTCTCGGCGGAGCACTTCACCATGAACACCAACGGTTCCACCGGCGGCTGGTGCTACCACGACAAGGTCTCACCGGTCTTCAAACGCTGGAGCCTGAACATGTTCAAGACGCCCATCCGGAACCTCACGGCTACGGGCCACTACACCCTCTGGCCCGGCGGTGTCATCTCCGCCGCTCTGAGCGGCCGGTTGGTTGCAAACATCGTGGCGGGAAAAGGGGCGCTGACCCCGCTGGAGGTCACCCGGGCGCGGAGCGCAACCTTCGGCCGGGACTGAAC
>CAZUVX010000041.1:8381-23633 GCA_964623865.1 uncultured Spirochaetaceae bacterium
GGAACCGGCCGGCACAACCCGTACGCGCGGGCGCGCCTGACCCGCCGCCAATTCCGGGCGGCGGCGCCGCAGCGCCAGAAGCCGGCGATACCACGCCGACACTGAGCGGTGGGAATCGCCCGTGTGGGAGGGCGGGTCGCCGTGAGCATCGATCTCATGCCAGGGCAGCTTGGAACGCGTGAAGGTCGCCTCATCCTGGGGGTCCGGGACGTCCTCGGGCTTCCACCCGAAGTCGCCGAACTCGCTGCGGCGTCCTTCAGAGACGGCGCGTCCCAGGTCGGGATCGCCGTGGTCGGTGAAGTACTGGAACGGCGCCGTCGTCGCCCACTCCTCCCCCTGGAAGAGCATGGGAACGAAGGGGCCCAGGAGGACCAGCCCCGCCGAAACCTTGTACATGTCGATGTTAACGAGGTGACTGAGGCGCTCGCCCACTGCCCGGTTGCCCACCTGGTCGTGGTTCTGGTGGTATCCCAGGAAGCGCTCCTGCCCGAGGTGGCGGGCGCTCCGGCCGTGACGGCGGCGCCGTGACGGGGCAAAGCGATTGTCGTAGACGAAGGTCTCTTCCAGGGCTTTGGCCACGTCGCCGACCGAGCCGAAGTCGGCGTAGTAGCCCCGGCGCTCGCCGGTGACGGCGGCGTGGAGGGTGTGATGGAAGTCGTCGCTCCACTGCGCGTCGATCCCGAAGCCCCCCGCCTCCCGCGGCGTGACTATGCGCGGGTCGTTGAGGTCGCTCTCCGCAATCAGGAGAAGGCGCCGCCCCAGGTGCGCCTCCAGGGCGTCCACCTCCGTGGCCATCTCCTCCAGGAAGTGCACCGCCGAGCGGTCGTAGAAGGCGTGGACCGCATCGATCCGCAAGGCGTCCACGTGGTAGTCCCGGAGCCACATGAGGGCGTTGTCAAGGAAGAAGCGGCGCACCTGGTGGCTCTCCGGCCCGTCCAGGTTCACTGCATCTCCCCAGGGGGTCTGATACTCCGCGGTGAAGTAGGGGCCGAACCGTCCCAGGTAGTTCCCCTCCGGTCCGAGGTGGTTGTAAACCACGTCCAGAACTACGGCGATGCCGCAGCGGTGGCAGGCGTCGACCAGGCGCTTCAGGCCGTCGGGGCCGCCGTACACTTCATGCGGGGCAAAGAGATCCACGCCGTCGTAGCCCCAGCCGCGCCTTCCGGAGAAGGTGCACACCGGCATGAGCTCCAGGTGGGTAACCCCGAGATCGGCGAGGTAACCCAGGCGCTCCGCCGCACCGTCGAAGGTGCCCTCCGGAGTGAAGGTTCCGATATGCGCTTCGTAGATCACCGCCGACGACAGGGGGACCTGCTGGAAGCCATGGTCCCTCCAGGTGAAGGCGTCGTGGCGCACCTGGAGGGAAGGGCCGTGGACGCCCTCGGGCTGGCGCTCCGAGCGCGGATCCGGCAGGGGATCGCCGCCGTCGACGCGGAAGGCGTAGGGAACCTCGGCGGGGTCGTACGGGACCTCCGCGCGCCACCAGCCGTCCTCGGCCGGCAATGCGGAAACCTCCGCGCGACGTTCTGCGCCGCCCCCCGACGCCATGACAACGCCGACGGACACCGCATGCGGGGCCCAGACGGCAACGGTGAATCTCGCAGATTCCGGGTACGGCATGGATTCCTCCTCGTGAAGTTGCATGGAATGTGAAGCCCCCTCCCCGCCTGGTGGCCGCCGGTGCCCGGGAGTGACGCCCTGGCTGTGCGGGCCGCCGGCCGGGGGCGTCACGTCCTATCGGCCCTTCCTGCGGACCAGAAGAGCGCCGGGAAGACCCTCCAGGAGGCTCGCCACGTCGTGGCTTCCGGCCTTCCAGATGCGGCCGGTGAGACGGTTCTCCCAGGTACCCGCCGGAACCTCGACGGCCGGCCGGAGTTGACCGCCGCCCGGACGCCCGGGGCCGCCGCCGGGAGGGGCGGTGCCGGTGGTCTCCGCGGGGGCGGGGGCGGGAGGGGCGGTGCCGGCGGTCTCCGCGGGGGCGGGGGCGGGAGGGGCGGTGCCGGCGGCTCCCTCTTCAGGCGCCTGCGGCGCGTTGAACCGCCGCGCCAGAACGATCACCTCCTCGCCGCGGGTGTAGCCGAGGTAGGGAGCGCCGGCGTCGCCGGAACCGGGGATCTCGAGGGGAGCGTAACCACCATCGGAGGAGAAGACGTGGGGACGCTCGGTGCGCAGCGCCAGAGCGGTTCGGATAAGGTGCAGCTTGGGCAGCCCCCTCGCCCAGTCGGCGTAGATCTCCCGGGGAGTCGCCGGGGCCGCGGCAGACTCCCTCGCCGGCTCTGCGGTGTCGCCGGGCGCTTCGCCGCCCCCCTCCGCGACGCCGCTCAGCCGCAGCAGGAGCTCCTTCCGGTGCTCGTAGTCGACGGGTTCCCGGTTGTCGGGATCCACGAGGGTGTGGGACCAGAGCTCGCAGCCCTGGTAAATGTCCGGAACCCCCGGTGCGGTGAAGCGAATCAGGGTAGCCGCGAAGGAGTTCCGCCACCCTGCAAGGGCGATCTCCCCGACGAAGTTCTCTACCATCTCGCAAAACTGGTCGTCCCTCAGGGCACCTTCCAGGAAAGCGCGGACGCGGCTCTCGTACTCGGAGTTCTGGTTGGTCCAGGTTGTATGCGTCTTCGCCTCGCGCATGGCCTTCTCCGCGTAGGCCCACAGCCGGTCGAAGCTGATGGGCCACGCCCCAATCAGGTTCTGGTAGATGAGATACTCCAGATTGCGATCCGGGGTGCCCTCTTCCCGGTATTGCTCGTTGTGTACGGACGCCGCATGGACGAACTCCTCCCAGCGATCCGGCACCGCCGCCAGAGCCGCCATGCGCGCCCGGGTATCCTCGCTGCGCTTGGTGTCGTGCGTGGAGGCGGCGGACATGGCGTTGGGCCGGTCCCGCGCCCGCGCCGCCATGAAATCGTGAAACTCATCGACGGTGGCGCCGAAGTGGCCGGGATTGCCGCCCACCTCGTTGAGGGCGCAGAGACGGTTGTACACGTAGAAGGCGGTATCCTCGGCTCCTTTGGCCATGACCGGGCCGGAGAGCTGCTGAAAACGCATGACGAACTCCCCCTCCGCCTCACCGGTGCTCTCCACGGTGAGGACCGATTCGAGGAACTCGAAGAGCTCGCCGTCGGTGTCCGGAAGACGTTTCCGCGCCTCGCCGATCGCCCGATCGACGACTGAGCGATCCACATCGCTCACCGTCTGGTCCCCGGCGCGGGAGGTGTCAGCGACCACGTACGTGCGATAGACAGGGAAGCACACCAGCACCTCGGAGATGGCCGCAGCAATGTCGTCCCGGATGAAGTCACGGTACCGCCGGTGGCGGCCGCAGATCTGCAGGAAGAGATCGACCAGGCGATACACGTCGCCGGCAAAGAGCTCCTTGAGCACCAGATGCTTCGACGCGTGAAGCACCTCCTCGTAGGTGCGCTGCTCCCCGGTGAAGTAGCGGTAGAACTCGGTGAAGCGCTCCTCGGCTTCGGGCGGCACGAGCATACGATTCACGGCGTTGAGGAAGTCGTAGCCGGTCGTACCCTCAATGGGCCAGTCCGGCGGGAGGCTCTCGCCCTCTTCGAGGATCTTCTCACCGAAGATCCACGCCGTCGGTCCGCCGCTCCGCATGCGCCGGAAGTATTGCCGAGGATCGCGGAGCCCGTCCGGATGGTCGACCCGCACGCCCTGGAGGGATCCGTCCTGGAGCCACTCCAACACGCGGTGGTGAGTCTCGTAGAAGACCTCCTCCTCTTCCATGCGCAGACCGATTAGCGTGTTAATGTCGAAGAAGCGCCGGTACCCCAGGTCGCTCCGCGCCAGCCGCCACAACGCGAGCCGGTAGTTCTGCGCTTCGTGCAGCGCATCCAGGAGGTCGGGCTCGGTGTTCACTCGCTCGACCTCCGCATCTACGGCGCGCCGCACGTTGGGCCGGCGATCGAGGAGCTCCGCCAAGTAGGTCCGGATCACTTCCTTGTCCCGATGTCTACGGTACACACTGGTTCGGTCCGTGGCGGAGGAGAGAGGCAGGTAGTCCAGGGCGCTCGCCAGGAAGCCCAGCTCGTCGGAGTCGACGGTTCGAGCCGCCCGGGTCAGGAGCCCCGAGAGGCTGCGCGGCGAGACCGGCATGATGTGCTCGTAGTAGCGAAAGAAGAAGCTCCCTTCCACCCGCTCCAGGCGAACCTCCCCGGACTCAATGAGGCGGCCGTAGTGGTCTCCCAGTACCGGAAGCAGGATCCGGTTTTGCGACTCGCCGGGGGGATACTCCCAGTCCACGTCGAAGAAGCCGGCGAAGCGGCTCGACGGCCCGTTCTCCAGGACGTCCCACCACCAGGCGTTCTCGGGTCCGCCGATCGCCATGTGGTTCGGCACCACATCGAGAATGTGGCCCATACCGCGTTCCGTCAGAGCGCGGCAGAACCAGCTGCGGCCCTTCTCCCCGCCGAGCTCTTCGTTGACCCTTGAGTGATCAACGACGTCGTAGCCGTGGGTGCTCCCCGGCGTCGCCTGCAGATAGGGAGATGCGTACACGTGGGAGATCCCGAGATCCGCGAGGTACGGCACCACTGCGGCAGCGGCATCAAAGTCGAAGTCGGGGGTGAGCTGTAAGCGATAGGTCGCGGTCATGCACTCCCCAGACGATGGAGCACCACGATGCTCCTGGGGGCCACGGTAAGAGCCCCACCCGCGGCGTGCTCCTCAACCGTGTCGATCCACCCGACCTCGGTGCGCAATACCGCCCGCCACCGGCGACCAAAGCGCTTGTCCGGAAGAGTGAAGTCCAGCTCCTCATGGTGCGCGTTGAAGACCAGGTAGAAACTGTCGTCTCGTACCTCGCGCCCATGGATATCCGGCGTGGCAATACCGTCGCCGTTCAGGAAGACGCCGATCGACTTGGCGTAGCCCTCTTCCCAGTAGTGGTCCTCCATCTCCATCCCATCCAGGGTGAACCATGCAATGTCGTCCAGACCCTTCCCGTAGATGGGGCGTCCCTGGAAGAAACGGCGCCGCTTGAAGACCGGGTGCTCCGATCGAAACGCTATGAGCCGCCGGGTGAATCGGTGCAGATCCCAGTCGGCGCGGGACCAGTCGTACCAGGAGATCTCGTTGTCCTGGCAGTAACCGTTGTTGTTTCCGTACTGGCTTCGGCCGATTTCATCCCCGCCGAGGAGCATGGGGACCCCCGCGGAGAGGAGGAGGGTCGCGAGGAAGTTTCGTTGCTGCTTTCCCCGGAGGGCGCGGACCTCTTCGTCGTCGGTCTCCCCTTCGGCCCCGCAATTCCATGACCGGTTGTGGTCTTCCCCGTCGCGACCGTCTTCCCCGTTGGCCTGGTTGTGCTTCTGGTTGTAGGAGACAAGGTCACGCAAGGTGAAGCCGTCGTGGGCGGTCACGAAGTTGATACTGGCATAGGGGAGTCGGCCGGTGTTTTCGTAGAGGTCCGAGCTGCCGGTAAGGCGGTAGGCGAACTCCGGCAGAGTCTGATCCTGACCGCGCCAGAAGTCGCGGATGCAGTCGCGGTACTTGCCGTTCCACTCCGACCAGAGGTTGGGGAAGTTGCCCACCTGATAGCCCCCTTCGCCGACGTCCCAGGGCTCGGCAATGAGCTTGGTCTGGGAAATGACCGGATCCTGCTGGATGATGTCGAAGAACGCGCTCAAACGGTCGACGTCGTGGAGCTCCCGGGCCAGCGCCGCGGCAAGGTCGAAGCGAAAACCGTCCACGCGCATCTCCGTCACCCAGTACCGCAAGCTGTCCATGATGAGCTGTAGCACGTTGGGGTGGCGCATGTTCAGCGAGTTGCCCGTCCCGGTGTAATCCATGTAGTAGTGGCGATCTTCGGTTAGACGATAGTAGGCGGCGTTATCGAACCCTTTGAAGGAGAGGACCGGCCCTTCGTGATTCCCCTCGGCGGTGTGGTTGTACACGACGTCCAGGATCACCTCGATCCCGGCATCGTGGAGCGCCTTCACCATGTGCTTGAACTCCGGCACCACCGAGCCCGGATCCTCCCGGGAGGCGTACTCGTTGTGCGGGGCAAAGTAGCCGATCGTGTTGTAGCCCCAGTAGTTCCGCAAGCCCTTCTCGAGGAGGTGGCCGTCGTGGGTGAACTGGTGCACGGGCATGAGCTCCACCGCGGTGATGCCGAGGCCCTTCAGGTACTCGATTGTGGTTGGGTGGGCAATGCCGCTGTAGGTGCCGCGAACACTCGCCGGCAACTCCTCGGCAATAACGGAGAACCCTTTGACGTGGGTCTCGTAGATGACGGTATCGTTCCAGGGGGTCCGGGGCCGATGATCCCCGGTCCAGTCGAAGAACGGGTTGGTCACCACACCTTTCGGCACAAAGGTCCCGCTGTCCTGCCCGTTACGCTTCCAGTCCGGCTCGGTAGAGGCATAGGGGTGCACGGCGTCGTTCCAGACGACGTGGCCTTCTACCGCCTTGGCGTAGGGGTCGATGAGGAGCTTCTCGGCGTTGCAGAGGTTGCCTCCGGCGGGGTCCCAGGGCCCGTGAACACGGAAGCCGTAGCGCTGCCCGGGCAGCACACTCGGCAGATAGCCGTGGCGGCAGTGTCCCGTCTGTTCCGGGAGAACAACGCGGGCTTCCCGACCTGTTTCGTCGAAGAGGCACAGCTCCACCTTGTCGGCGACGCTTGAGAAGACGCTGAAATTGGTCCCGGCGCCGTCGTAGGTGGCGCCGAGAGGGTAGGGTTTGCCGGGTAGTACATCCATGGTCGGTAGTATAGACAGTACGGAACACCGTCGCGCACCGTCTACCTGCACCGTCTACTTGCTGCAGCCCCCGGCGGCCCGTTGAAACCTCCCGCGCCGGCGGGGGATACTGGCCGACACGAGTGGTGACACCGGAGAGGAGCTACAGATGGATCGCAACGAGTTCGTAGAGTGGGCCCACGAAGTCGTCGACTGGATGGCGTGGTACTACGACCACATTGAGGAGTTTCCCGTACGCTCCCGGGTAGCGCCGGGAGATATTATGAGACAACTCCCCGTCGCGGCGCCGGAACAGGGCGAGGCGTTCGATGAGATCCTCGCAGACTTCAAGGAGATCATTCTTCCGGGGATGACGCACTGGCAGCATCCGAAGTTCTTCGCCTACTTCCCGGCGAACTCGAGCTATCCGTCGGTACTTGCGGAAATGCTTACCGCCGCGCTGGCGGCGCAGGGCATGATCTGGCAGACCTCTCCCTCCGCCACGGAGCTTGAAGAGCGCATCATGGGGTGGCTCCGCGACCTGATCGGCCTGCCCCGACAGTTCGAGGGGGTCATCCAGGACACCGCGTCGACATCGACCCTGGTGGCTCTCCTTACCGCCCGGGAGGTGAAGACCGGCTTCCGGAGCAACGAAGAGGGCCTTTCCGGCCTGCCGGCCATGACCGTGTACGCCTCGGAGCAGACGCACTCGTCGATTGAGAAGGATGTGAAGATCGCGGGCTTCGGCCGCGCCAACTACCGCGCTCTGGCGGTGGATGAGAGCTTCGCCATGAAGCCGGCGGAGCTGGAGGCGGCGATCATCCGCGACGAGGAGGCCGGGCTGACGCCGTGCTGCGTCGTGGCGACCATCGGCACAACGGGCTCGACCGCCATCGATCCATTACGGGATATTGTCGAGATCGCCAGGCGCCACGCGCTCTGGGTACACGTGGATGCGGCGCTTGCCGGCTCCGCCCTCGTACTGCCGGAGCATCGCTCCATGATCGACGGCATTGACGGCGTCGACAGTTTCGTCTTCAACCCCCACAAGTGGCTCTTCACCAACTTCGACTGTTCCGCCTACTTCGTTCGCGACAAGGCGGCACTCCTTCGCACCTTCGAGATCCATCCGGAGTATCTGAAGACGGCGGAGGGCGCAACCGTGAACAACTACCGGGACTGGGGCATCCAGCTCGGCCGTCGGTTCCGCTCGCTGAAGCTCTGGTTCGTTCTTCGCTCCTTCGGCGCCGAGCGCATTCGCGCAATCATTGGCGAGCACATTCGATTGGCCGGGGACCTGGCGTCCAGGATCGACGCGGAGCCGGACTTCGAGCGCCTGGCGCCGACACCCCTGAACACGGTGTGCTTCCACTACGTACCGCGCGGCGGCGCTCCCGGGGGAGGTGGAGCGGGCGCGCGCGGCTCCGACCTCGACACCGTCAACGCTCTCAACCGCCGCATCCTCGACGCGGTGAACGAGAGCGGGAAGGCCTACATCACGCACACCACTCTGAACGGCGTCTACACCCTCCGCTTCGTGGTCGGCCAGACCAACACCACCGAACGCCACGTCAACGAAGCGTGGGAGTTGATCACGGAGACAGCGCGCGCACTCGGGTGAGGCCACACGCGGCGGACGAGTCAGGGGCGCGCCTTCGTGCCGCGCCGGACGACGCTACTTCAACCGCGCACCAACCGACAGCGCACCCAGGGTCAGGAAGTTGTCGGTGAAGCCGCTGCGACTCTGCGTCCAGACGGTGCGCTCGTCCTCGGGGCGGGTCCCTTCCGCGCCGCCGCCTACAACCCGGAGAGTCAGGTACAGATCCGTGGCCGGATTCGCCTCGTAGCCGGCGGTCAATCCTACATCGAAGATCGAACCGGTGAAGTCGTACTCGGCGCCGTTAATGAAGGCGCTCGAGGCGTAGAAGCCGTCGGCCTCCAGCTCGAAGAAGGCGGGCTCGAGCACCCCGCGCTGCGGATCATACTCGACGCGTCCCGCGAGAACCGGCACGGGCCCCAGGTCCTGCGACACCACGATCTCCTCACCGGTGGTGGATTCGAAGACCAGCGAGGCGTTGCGCAGCTGAAGACTCGCCCCCACTCCAACCGTCAGAGCGGGCCGTGCTACCGCGTCGAAGTGGTAGGTGACCCGGTAGAAGTCGAAACCGTACTTCAGCCGGAGTCCCTCATCCACCGGGAAGGTGACGTCGTCAAACTGCACCGGCTGGGGGGTCCCGTCGGCGTCCGGTATGCCATCTACGCGGGTCGTCGTCTCAATGGTGAGGGGCTGGTAGAGGAAGCGCAGGTAGTTGCGCCGCCCGATGTCCATGTTGATCGCGAAACGCTTGTACGGATAGAGGAGCTCCTGGCCTCCCTGCGTTACGTAGTCGAAAGCCGTGCCGTCCTCTCCTACCTGGATGGTGTGGGTGAAGACCTTGAGGAACCCGATCTCCGCCTCCGGTTCCACTCGGAAGAAGGCGTCCGGCCGGTTAAGCCGGGGATACTCCTGAGCCGGAGCCGGCAGCGCCACTGTGGCGAGAAGGGTGATTCCAGCAAGGGCAAGCCGCACCCGGCGCGCGGGGCTTCTAAACACTCTCATACGTTCTCCTCTCCTTTTCACGCGAAGCGGTCCCTTCAGGCGCGGCCCACCACCAGGAGCGCGGCGGCCCGATCGTGGCGCGTCCGAAGCGCCGATCACCGAACAAGTGCTAGGCAATATACCCACGCAGGGCCCAAAGCGTCGAGAAGAGCGTTTCGCAAAGGCGCTGAGAATCGTTATGAGTTGCCGGTCTCGCCCGGCCCCCGAGGTGTGCGCGACTAGCTCGTGCCGGAGAGCAGCCCGTTCAGAAACACATCCACCATTTGCCGTACCATGTCCGGCCCCCACTCCTTGGGAACGTGCTCATTCGTCGCGTACCAGATGCCGTCGAGCACGGCCAGGAAGGAGCCCGCAAGGAGGGCTGAGCTGATCGGACGGATGGTGTGGTTGCGCTGATACTCATCGAAGACGCGCTCGATTGGAAGAATCAGCGCTTCGTGGGTCTCCCGAGAAAGCTCGACTGAGAGCGCATGGTTCATCCTGGATACATCTTCCCGGATGGTGTGAATCAGGTTCATTGGGGCCGGCTGGAGAAGCCACAGGCCGATCGCCTCGAGCTTCTGCGCAAGGAGGGGATCCGCGGCATCGATCACTGCGGCGAGCTCGTCGCGGTTCCGTTCAATGCTGCGTCGGATCACCTGCCGGAACAGGTCTTCCTTGCCGTCGGCGTGGTAGTAGAGAGAGGCCGCCTTCATGCCGAGACGCTGGGCGATCTCCCGCATGGAGAGGATCTGCGGCCGATGCTGGAACAGGATCTCCTCGACCCGGTCGAGTAGCCGCTCCTTGGACTCAGAAGATGCACTGTTCACGACAATTCCCCTTGGGCGGTACCCACGACATTGGAATCAGGTCGGCCTGCCCCCGCTGCAGCCGCAACCGTGCGTCCGCAATCAACTTATCACGAGAGGCGTGAGAAAGGGCACGGAAGGCGACTACGGACACACCCGGTTGCTGTCGCCGGACGCCGTCTACTATCCTGGCAGTCGGCTCGATCTCCATGTGCACGCGGGCGTTCTCTGCCCTAGGCACCTTCTCCTCGTGCCTGTCCACGGATCGCCGGTCCCCTACGGCGGCAACGCCGCCGGTCATGCCGAGAGCAATCCGGCGATCGGCGAGGGTGCGGGATCGCGAACCGACAATATGGTCTGAAGGATAACGATTATCCATTTCTTACCAGATTACCACACTGTTTGAGGCGCCGCACTAGTGCTTGCAGGACACTGAGTCTTGCCCTTAGATTCAATGTAATGGAACGCGGACCCGGGAGTAGCCTGGCCGGTACCGCCACCGCCACGGTAGTGCAGTATCGCCGGTCGAGCCACGGATAGCATGTGCACAGTCACGTGGTGCTCTGAGGACAGCGGTTACGTCCTGCTCTTCAACCGGGATGAAGCGCGCACGCGCGGCCCGGCCTTTCCCCCGGAAGTTCGAATGCGTAACGGCGTTCGCTTTATCTCGCCCATGGACTCCGACGCGGGCGGGACGTGGCTGGGAGTCAACGAGTACGGCGTCACCGTGGGCCTCCTGAACTTCTGCTCGACGGAGTATACCGCGGACACGCAGGCTCTTCCGCCCGGGGGGATCAAGGTGAGCCGGGGCATCCTGGTGAACTCGCTCCTGGATAGCCCGGACATCGAGACGGTGGACGCGCGCCTTCGGGAGACCGACCGCACTCGGTACATGCCGTTTCTTCTTTTCGCCATGGAGAGCGCGGAACGTCGCGCCTATTGGAACTGGACCGGCCGGGCCTTCGAGCGCACGGATGAACCGGACCTACCGCTCTCGACCTCCGGTTTCAGTCCTGAGGACGTACTACGCTTCCGGTCACAGGTTCTCCGCCGGATCATCGATCAGCACGGAGGCCTGAGCTCGGAAACCCTCTTCGCCTTCCACTGCTACCACGACCCGGAGTATCCGACGCACTCGGTCAGCATGGAGCGGGAGGAGGCGCGTACCGTGAGCTTCACGGAGATTCGCGTTCGCCGAGACCACGTTTCGCTCGCCTACACCGCCGGATTTCCCGCAACGGGAGCCGCCTTCCCCGCCCTGTCGGTGAAGCGAAGAGTTGCGGCAACGCAATAGCCACCTCTATACTCGCGAAGTATGGCACGACTCCACGGCGTCGGGTGCGCCCTCATGGACTACCTCTACACGAACGTCGACTTCTCGACGGAGCGGTTCCGACAATTCCTTTCAGTCCGGGACGGCGACGGCGGCCTTTCCCCGGGCCGTCTCACCTTCGCGGATGACTTCGCCCGCTTCGCCGGAATGCCCTTCGAAGATGCGCTCCGTGAGGTCGTGGGCGACGCCCGGCCCGACTCGGAGAACCTCGGCGGCCCGGCAATCGTGGCCATGGTTCACGCCGCCCAGCTCACCGCCCACGCCGGCGTGGATGTGGCCTTCACGGGAGTCCTGGGAGACGATGCCGTCGGACGTCGACTGCGGGAGATCGCCGCACCCTCCGGCGTCGATCTCGGCGGCGTCGCCACCACTCCGGGACGCTCCCCCTCCACCATCGTCCTCTCGGATCCGGACTACGCCGACGGCCAAGGCGAACGCACCTTCATCAACGACATCGCCGCCGCTTGGGAGATGACCCCGGATCGTCTGGATGCGAGCTTCTTTGCCGCGGACGTCGTCCTATTCGGCGGCACCGCCCTGGTACCGAGAATCCACGACGCTCTGGACAATCTGACCCGGCGCGCCCGGGAAGCCGGCGCGCTCACCGTCTGCGGGACCGTGTACGACTTCCGCAATCAACAGCGCGACCCGAGCCGGCCGTGGCCTCTTGGACACGACAACGGCGCCTATCCCTGGATCGACCTTCTCATTACCGACCAGGAAGAGATCCTCCGCCTCACCGGAGCGCGGCACGTAGACGCAGCCGTAGATGCCGTTCTCGACCGCGGCGTGGAAGCAGTCATCGTGACCCGGGGAGCGGAACCCGCCGTCGCCGCGGTACGACGGAAAGGCACCTTCGCCCCCCTGCCCCGCCGGGAGTACCCTGTCTCGGCCGCGGTCGCCCGGGAGCTCGCCGCCTCCCCGGACAGGAGGGGGGACACTACCGGTTGCGGGGACAACTTCGTCGGTGGCGTCCTCGGCTCCCTTCTTCTCCAGATCGATGCCGACGCGCCCGGCGCGACGTCCGGCGACACCGCCGCAACGAAGAGCACCGGCGCTGCGGGACTCGACCTCCACCAGGCGCTGCTGTGGGGCGTGGCGTCAGGCGGCTTCACCTGCTTCTACGCCGGCGGCACCTACCACGAGTCCGCCGCCGGGGAGAAGCGCGCCCTTGTGGAACCGTACGTCGGGGCCTACGCCGAGCAGCTCGCCGACGGCGCCGCGGAGCGGTGACATGACCAGCCACGACGTCCTCGCCGCCTACGGCGGCGGACTGGTACAGTTCGGTGCCGGCAACATTGGGCGCTCCTTCATCGGCCGGCTCTTCGCCCGTACCGGCATGCCCGTCATCTTCGCGGACGTCGACCGGACCGTTATCCGGGAGCTGAACAGACGCCACGAGTACCCCGTGGTCATCCGCCGGCAGGAGCGACCCGACGAGACGCACACCGTTGGAGGCGTCGCTGCGGTGGACGCCCGGGACACCAACGCCGCGGCGGAAGCGGTTGCCGGAGCCGCCGTGGTGGCAACATCCGTCGGCGCCCGCGCCCTACCGAAGGTCTACCCCGTGCTCGCCGAAGGCCTTCGACGCCGCTTCGGCACCCACGCCGCCGGCACCGGTCCGGAGCCGCCGCCCCTGGACATCATCATTGCGGAGAACCTCCCACACGGGGCGGAGATCTTCGCGGATGCGCTCGGCGAGCTCCTGCCTGCGGAGATCCGGATTGGACGGGAGGTTGGCCTGGTCGAAACAAGCATCGGGAAGATGGTGCCGCTCATCACGGAGGCCGACCGTCGGGAGGACCCGCTCCGAGTGTTCGCGGAGGAGTACAACACACTCATTGTCGATCGCACAGGCTTTCGCGGCCGCATTCCCGAGGTTCCGGGGCTCCACCCCGTCGAGAACATCCAGGCATACGTCGATCGCAAGCTCTACATCCACAACCTCGGCCACGCCGCCGTAGCCTACCTGGGAAACCGCGTTCTGCCGGAGGCCACCTTCATTGCCGAATGTGTGGAGGAACCGCAGGTGCGGGAGCGTGCCGCCGCGGCAATGCACGCTTCAGCCGAGACGCTCCATCGCAGCTATCCGCAGGACCTCCCGGCGAGGGAGCTTTCGGAGCACGTTGAGGACCTCCTCCGGCGCTTCGGTAACCACGCCCTGAAGGACACGGTCTACCGGGTAGGCCGGGACGTACCCCGCAAACTTGCCCGGGACGAACGCATGGTAGGTGCGGTGCGTCGCTGCATCCGCCACGGCATTGACCCGGGGCCGATTACCGACTGCGTCGCCGCAGCGCTTCGCTTCAGCGCTACGGATGAAAACGGCGCCCCGGATCAGGGCGCCCTGGAAGTTCGGAGTCTCCTCGCGCGTGAGGGCCTGGACGCGGTGCTCACGGAAGTGTGCGGTCTCAAACTCCATGACCGGGAGGATCTGAAAGCCGCGGAGGCGATCCGCCGGGCGGTGGAGGGGGCGTAGCGGGCCGGGGCACCGCCCGGCGCAGCCGCCGCGCCTAGCCCTGCCCGGGGGTCCGCTGTTGAGCCTCCGACGGTCGCGTCAGGTCAGGCGCGCACGAATGACGCTGTCGCTCGCGCGGATGCGCTCGACGGTGTCGTCGTCGGGCTTACTGTCCAGTTTCAAGCTGCACGTCGCCGCCCGGCCGCCGTCGAAGATCACGTTCTCCATCTCTTCAATGTTCACCCCCGCCGCCCGCAACTCGTCCAGCACTCCCGCAAGGACGCCGACGCGGTTGAAGTGCCGCACAACGAGATTGTGTTGGGCCAGGCTCTTCTGCTGGAGGTTCACGCAGTTCTTCGGATGTCCCGTCTCGGCGAAGGAACGGACGATTTCCACCACCTCCGCGGCAATCGCCTCCGCCGCCTGGTCGGTCGAGGCGCCGATGTGGGGTGTAGCAATGATCTCCTTCGCCAAATCGGTCTGGTCAAAGACGTCTTCACCCCCGGCAGGCTCACGTTCAAAGACATCTACGGCGGCGCGGATGCCGCGGTTCTCCACGGCCCACTTCAGCGCATCGGAATCCACAATGTCGCCACGGGAGGTGTTCACGAACACAGCCCCCGGCTTCATTCCCTCGAAGAAGGCGCGATCGACCATGTGCTTCGTCTCCGGCGTCATGGCCACGTGTACCGAGACGACGTCGCTCCGTGCTGCAATCTCCGTCGGATCCTTTGCGTAGTCGATGCCGGCAACCTCGGCAATGGCCGGAGTAAGGCTCCGCGACCACGCGAGAACCTGCATGTCCAGCCCTCGAGCCCGCTCCGCAACGGATCGTCCTATTGCGCCGAGACCGAGAATGCCCAGCGTGCGGCCTTTGAGACCGCGCGCCTTACCGTACTCCTTCTTCAGCCACTTTCCTTCCCGCAGGTCCTTCGTGGCGTCGGGGATACGCCGATCCGCCGCAATCATGAGGCCGATTGCAAGCTCTGCGACGGCTGCAGTGTTCTTTCCGGGGCAGTTCGTAACGTAGACTCCCCGCTCGCTCGCCGCATCCAGATCGATCGTGTTGACTCCGGCGCCCGCGCGAATAATCAGAGAGAGGGAGTCCGCCGCCTCGACGGTGTCCCGGGTAACCCGCGTCGAGCGAACAACCAGGACCTCGGCATCTCCGACTGATGCCGGCAGGTCCTCCGCCTTGAGATCCGGCTTGAAGGTGACCGCCGCTCCCATTTCTTCCAGCTCTTTTACGGCTGTCGCCGAGAGTTTGTCCGCAATGAGAATGTTCATGATTGCCTCCGGAGGATCTGAATCAACCTGTCTTCGACAGCTGTGCTACTCAGGTTGATACTAACGCCGCCGGACCGCGGTGTCGACCGCAGAGTTGTCAG
>CAZUVX010000042.1:0-2593 GCA_964623865.1 uncultured Spirochaetaceae bacterium
CTCCGCGCCCGCCGCCTCCGCGCCTGCAGCCCCCGCGCCTGCAGCCCCCGGGCGGGCGCGGCGCGGCTAGCTCATTGAATCGGGGTGTGGTCCGATCCGGGTCTCCGTATCAAGGGCATCCAGCTTCCGCATCTCCTCGTCCGACAATTCGAAGTCGAAGACCTGGGCGTTCTCAGCTATTCGCTCACGATGGACCGACTTCGGGATGGTGACCACCTCGTGCTGGAGGTCCCACCGAATCAGGACCTGCGCGTTGCTCTTTCCGTGATTCCGTGCAATCTCCGTGATGACTTCGTTGTCCAGATAGGTGCCGCGTGTCAGCGGGCTCCACGCTTCCAACTGGATGTCGCGGGACCTGCAGTAATCGAGGAGCGGCTTCTGCAGGAGGAAGGGGTGAAACTCCACCTGGTTCACGGCGGGGGGAACTTCCGCCTGCGCCTGAAGCTCTTCCAGATGGTGCACCAGGAAGTTGCTTACGCCGATTGCCCGGATGCGGCCATCCGCGTAGAGCTTCTCCAGAGCCTTCCAGGTGTCCACGAACATGCCCTTGATGGGCCAGTGAATCAGATACAGATCCAGATAGTCCGTTTCCAGACGTGCAAGGCTTCGCTCGAACGCACGAAGGGTTTCGTCGTATCCCTGTTCATCGTTCCAGAGCTTCGTGGTGATGAAGATCTCGTCACGAGGAACGCCGCTCTCCTTGACGCCGCGAGCCACACTCTCCTCATTCCGGTAGAAGGAAGCGGTGTCGATATGGCGGTAGCCGAGCTCCAGGGCGGTCTTCACCGAGAAGGAGCACTCCTCGCCCGGTTCCACCAAGTAGACGCCGAGCCCGATCCACGGCATCTTCACACCGTTGTTCAGCGTTGTCGTAGAGGTCAGATTCATCACTTTTCTCCTTGAGCAATTGGCTGCGTTGCCGGTTTACTTAAGCATGGGCGCCCTAAGAGGTCATAGTCAATCACCGCGCTCATGAAGGGAGGAGCCGTGTCACCCGAGCTGCGCACCGTCTTCCGGGCCATCTTCTACGGTCTCAGCGATCCGCCCGCGGGCAAGGGGGGAGAACCCCTCGGCGGTTGTGATTTTACCGCCCTCCCCGGCGGCGACATTGGTCGCGCCCTAGGAGCGTTCGCCTTGGACCTGTCGGCGGAGCCTGATTCGGGCAACGAATCCGGCCGCGGCAGTTCGAGTCACAGCCGCGCCGCCGCCGCGCATCCCCACGCCGGCAAAGACACACCCCGCCGGGACGGCGGCATGGAGTTCCTGCTGCGTGGTGCCGCTCTGATCCGAGAGGAACTGTCGACGCTCGAGAGGAGTAATCCCGACTTTGCCCGCGCCGTGGCGGACGCGGCACGCTTCCTGGGGAGCCAAGGTTCCCGGTGGAATGCCGAGACCCGCCGCCGGCTGTGGCGGGTCTTCTTTCCCGAAGGCGCCGCCACGGCAACGGACCCCGACGGTGCCGCCGAGACGATCCGCCGTCGGCGCCGCATAACAATTGAGAGTCTCAACCCGGTCCCCATTACGGATGTGGCCGCCCAGGTGCTTTTCACTTCAAACGTGCTGCTGACCGTTCCGGAAAGCCCCGAAGCGGCGCGACGCCTCGGCCTCTCGGCTGCGGCAACGGGGGCTATCCTTGCGGCCCTGGAAGAGCCCCAGGATTACTACTACGACCACCCCATCAGAATGGGGGTGGCCCCCGAGCACAACGAGGTTCTCTACGGCCTGCGAAACCTGGATGCCGCCGTTGACTACGAGAAGCGTCTGGGTACGGTGGCGCCGGAGGCGCGGGTGACCGTCGCCCTGAGCGTCTCGGTGACTCACACGAGCCTCCACGCCGCCGCCCGGGAGTACCTCTCCGCCGTCGCTGCCCGGGCCGGAGGTTTTGATCACCTCACCGTCTACGCCTTCACGGAGGATGCCTGTCGCCGCATGGTCGCCGAGGTCCTGGCGCCGGACGGCGCCGGCGCCGACGAGATCAGCCGCGTCTTCGGCGTCGACGGCGAGTACGGCCGCCACTACTCATTCCTGAAAGCCCTGGCGGCGTGGTGGAACGTATACATCGACCCAGAAATCAGGGCCACCTTCAAGATAGACCTCGATCAGGTGTTCCCGCAGGAGCGCCTCTTCGAGGAGACCGGGCGCAGCGCCTTCCAGCACCTCATGACGGATCGCTGGGGAGCCACTGGGGTCGATGCTCACGGCCGCACCGTGGAGTTGGGTCTCATCGCCGGGGCGCTGGTGAACGAACGCGACATCAGCGGGGGACTCTTCACGCCGGACGTCACGCTGCCGGAAGAGGTGCCCCCGGGAGAGACGGCGGTGTTCCTCAACACCGTGCCCATGGCGGTGAGTACCCGCGCCGAGATGATGGCCCGCTACGACGACTCCTCGACCTGCCTGCAACGGTACCACGTTACCGGCGGCACCAACGGCATCCTGGTGGATCACCTGCGCCGCTACCGGCCCTTCACGCCCACCTTCGTCGGCCGTGCGGAGGACCAGGCCTACATCATGTCGGTGCTCTTCGCCCCGGACACCGGCGGCGGGACGGGGGACGGAGCCGGCGGGACGGGGGACGGAGCCGGCGGGACGG
>CAZUVX010000042.1:2693-8647 GCA_964623865.1 uncultured Spirochaetaceae bacterium
CCGGGAAGCGTAGCCGGCGCGCGGCGAGGGATGTAGTTGTCTATTCCTTCGATCATGGATAGGTTTACCCGATGACCTTTCATGAACTAGCACTCGACCCGGACCTGCAGCGCGGTATCGACGATGCAGGCTTCGAGCACTGTACCGCTGTACAGGAAAAGACCTTCGAACACACCCTCGGGAAGCGCGATGTTACGGTTCAGTCCCAGACGGGGACCGGCAAGACTGCGGCCTTCCTGATTACGATTTACCAGCTCCAACGGACCGATCCCGACTTCAAGGGTACCGCGGCGCTGGTCGTTGCTCCCACCAGAGAGCTCGCCGTGCAGATCGAGAATGACGCGAAGATGCTCGGCAAGTATCTCGACGCACGGATCGCGTGCATCTACGGCGGCGTGGGATACAAACATCAGGAAGACGCCCTGGCCGGCGGAGTCGACATTGTCGTCGGAACTCCGGGACGCCTGCTCGATCTCAACCAGTCAAGGAAGCTGGACTTCAGGATGTTCAAGATCGCCGTGATAGATGAGGCGGACCGCCTCTTCGACATGGGGTTCTATCCGGACATCCGACGGATCTTCCGGAAGCTCCCGCCCAAGGGGGAGCGGATCACCATGCTCTACAGCGCCACTCTCGGAACGCGGGTGCTCAACATCTCCTGGGAGTACATGAACAACCCTGTTGAGATCAAGATTACGCCGGAGCGAATGACCGTAGACGAGGTGGCGCAGCAGGTGTTTCACGTATCCAGGAACGAGAAGTTCAGTCTGCTCCTGGGGCTTCTGAAGGAGGAGAACCCGGAGTCCTCGCTGATCTTCGCAAACACGAAGAGCATGTGCGAGGAGCTCGCGTATCGATTGCGGGAGAACGGATACAAAGCAGAGTACATCATCGGCGATCTGCCCCAGAAGAAGCGGCTCAAGATCATTGAGGACCTCAAGAAGGGAAAGACCACCCTCCTCGTTGCGACGGATGTTGCCGCCCGGGGGCTCCACGTCAACGACCTGGATCTTGTAATCAACTACGATCTTCCCGAAGATCCGGAGAGTTACGTGCATCGGATCGGCCGAACTGCCCGGGCGGGGAAGAAGGGCAGAGCCATCTCACTTGCATGTGAGCGCTTCGTCTACAGCCTCGAACCGATTCAGGAATTCATCGACATGAAGATCTCCCCGGTTCACCCGGGTGACGCCGACTTCGCCGAAGATGCTTCGGCGGGGAAGTCCCTCGCCCAGCTGCGTCGCGGCCACGGCGGTTCCGCCGAGAGCCGGAGTGGCCGCATGCGCCGGTCATCCGGCGATGGTGGTGGCCACGGCTCCCGAGGCGGCCCGAAGACTCACCACGGCGGCAATGCCCGCGCGAGTGATGCCCGGGAGAAGACGCGGCACAGCGATCGGGAGCGCGTCGGCGCCGGATCTCAGAAGCAGGGTACGTCCGGAGGCGGTCGACATACCGGCAACCACGGTGGCCGGCATCCTGGAAGTGCCCGTCGGAGCCGGACCCAGAACCACGAGCAGAGCCACCAGCGCGACCGGAGCCGCGACCACGACCGCGGCCGCAGCGGTGACCAATCGGTCTCGCGGCCCAGTGGCGCCGGCAGCCTGGAAGCGCGTCTGGAGTACTACCGGCGCAAGTACGGTGAGGACTTCGCACTTGCCGGTGATGGTACCGAAGAGCGCGGAGGTAACGGTAAACGCGGCTCTCAGGGGACCCCTCGGGGCGGCGGCGACTCCCGCCACCGCGGCGACTCCCGCCACCGCGGAGAATCCCGGGGCGGCGGTGCGCGCAACGTGCGGGGTGAGGCGGGAGAATCCCGGGGCGGCGACTCTCCGGGCGACGGGGGTGCGCCCCGGAGCGCCCGGAAGGGCGGATCTACGAAGGGATCCGGCGTCCTCGGCCGCCTGAAGAGGATCTTCGGCGGCGAGTGAGGACACCGATCCCGTGAGGGGCCGGACGCCGGTGGCAAGCGTCCGCACTGTGCCCCCACGGTCCACGGGCGCCCTGGGCTCCCGCAGTATGCCGGTTGACACTTTCCGTGAAGTCCCATACTTTAGGGGTTCCGTTGCGCCACATCTCATTTAACGGTTGATCTAGGTACGAGGAGTTTTTGTACATGGCAAGACTTACCAAGGCAAAGGGAAAGGTCGTTCGCCGCCTTGGCACGAACATTTTCGGAAATCCGAAGTACGACCGACTGCTCAAGAAGAAGCCCCAGAGTCCCGGTGAGCCCAAGAAAGGGCGCGTTCGCCAGACCGAATACGGCCGACAGCTGGTCGAGAAGCAGAAGCTGAAGCTTGCGTATGGCCTCTCCGAGCGCCAATTCCGCAACCTCTTCTACAAAGCGAAGCATATGAAGGGCGTTACCGGCGACAACATGCTTATTCTCCTGGAGCGTCGCCTGGACAACGTGGTGTACCGCCTCGGCATGTCTATCAGCCGCTCTCAGGCACGGCAGCTGGTGTCACACGGACACATCCTGCTGAACAATCGGCGCATGTCCATCCCGTCCGCCCTCGTGCGAGCCGGAGACACGATTACGGTGAAGGAGAGAAAGGCGACCAAGGACCTTGCTCGTCGTCTTCTGGCCGACAACAGTGGCCGGCCCGTTCCGCCGTGGCTCGAAATGTCCCGGGACGAGATGATCGGCTCCGTCCAGGCGCTGCCCACCAGGGATCTCATCCCGACGATCGCGGAGGAGCAACTCGTCATCGAGTTCTACTCCAAGTAGAAGCTCCGAGACCACGCCGACCCCGCCCCGTTATGGGCGCGTCAACATGGACCTCCACGAAACGCCCGCGACCGCCGCGGGCGTTTTGATTTGTCTTCTGAAGATAGCCAGCAGGACGATGCTTACGGCAGGCGGGACGCAGTAGATCAGGAACAGCGAGGTAAAGCCGAGCTCCTGGATGATAACCCCGCCCAGACTGCTCCCGACGAAGACCGACAGCCCGAGAGCGGAGGAGTTGTAGATCGCCATACCCAGGCCGCGTTTCGACCGCTCCACCCGGGCGTTGATGTACGCAATCGAGGCGCCGTGAAAGAACCCGAAGGTGAGTGCGTGGAGCACTTGTGAGGGAATCACCACTGCGGGCACAGGGGCAATCGCATAGATGACCAGTCGCAGAATCAATGCCAGAAAGGCGATCGTGATCATGCGCAGGACCCCCAGCCTTCGGACGAGTCGTCCGGAGAAGTAGATCGCCGGAATCTCGGCAATGGCGCCGAGGGCCCAGACGCCGCTGACAACGGTAATCCCTACCTCCTGCTGCAGATAGATCGAGAAGAAGGAGTAGTACGGCGCTATTCCGATTCGCCCAATGAATACGATCACTATGAACAGCCAGAAGTCTCCTGCCGGTCGCGCACCCTCTCCCGGAGCCTCCTCCTTCTCGCGGGCTTCGTCACTTCGGCGGACTCGGGGAAAGGTAAGGACCACCGCGGCGTAGATTGCGGCAACCATGAGCACCGCAATGAGGATTTGCGTGGAGGAGCTGCCGTCAATGATGCCGGTAACCTGCACCAGAAGAGACGTGGCAATGAAGCCGATGCTCCCGAGCATGCGGACGCGGCCGTACTGTTCCCGCGGGTCTTCCATGAGATGGCTCGCCAGGGCGTCGGTGAGAGGAACCGTAGCCTTGAAGAAGAATCCGAAGAGGCCCGCCAGGGGGAGCACCACCAGAAAGAGGGGGAGGGCGTTCATAACGGCAATGACTCCGGCGTATGCGGCGATGCACAGGAGGATCGATGCGCGGTAGCGGCCGGTCCGATCGGCGGCGTGTCCCAGGAACAGCGGGCCCGCGATGCCCGCGAGCTCAAAGGTTCCCAGAAGCACGCCGACCTGTGACGGTGAGAAACCCTGCGCCTGAAAGAAGAGCTGCAGGTGCGGAATGACAATTGCGACGGCGGAGAAGAGAAAGAAGTAGTTGATCCCGGCAACTCTCATGGATCGTGAGTATACCGAGACGTCCCGCCCTTACGCGAGAGGCCGTCCGGACCGGATGGATTGTACTCCGCCTTGAAATCCCGTACCTTCTTACCCAATGAAGAAGACACGCTATCTCCTGGGGCAGACCGACATCGCGCTGAGCCCGATCGGGCTCGGGTGCTGGCAGTTCTCGAAGGGGAGGGGCCTGGCAGGCGGCTATTGGCCGAGCCTGAGTGATGAGGAGACTCTCGCCATCGTTCGGGCGTCCCTGGACGGCGGTATCAACTGGTTCGACACGGCGGAGGCCTACGGGAACGGGGAGAGCGAGCGCTCCCTGAGCGCGTCTCTCCTCGAGTGCGAGGTGGAGCCGCGGTCCGTTGCGGTTGCGACTAAGTGGATGCCGATTCTTCGCACCGCGCAGTCCATCATCAGGACGATCGACGACCGGCTCGCCGCACTGGAGCCGTATCACATCGATCTCCACCAGATACACAATCCTGGAAGCATCTCGAGCATTCCAGCCCAGATTCGGAACATGGCTGAGCTCCTGGAGCGCGGCCTGATTCGTGCCGCAGGTGTCAGCAACTTCTCCGCCCGGCAGTTCACGAAGGCGCAGGCAACGGCAAGCGGGATGGGGATGTCCATCTCGTCGAATCAGATGCCCTTTAGTCTTCTGGATCGTAAGATTGAGGCAAACGGTGTTCTGGAGGCTGCGAAAGGCGCCGGTGCAACGATCATAGCCTATTCGCCGCTCGCCCAGGGGCTCCTGACCGGCAAGTTTCACCAGGACCCCGACCTCATCAAGAGCAGGCCCGGTCCCCGACGCTTTCTCAAGCGGTTCCGGCGATCAACTCTGGAAAAGACGCGGCCTCTCATCGATCTGCTGAAGAGGGTGGCGCAAAAGAAGGGGGAGAGCGTTACGCCCGCCCAGGTAGCCCTGGCGTGGACGGTGCAGTTCCACGGCGACACCGTCGTCGCCATTCCGGGTGCATCCCGGGCGGAACAGGCGCAGCACAACGCCGCCGCGCTGCACGTCTCACTCTCGGACGACGAGTTGAGCCACATAGACCGCACCTCGAAGCAGGTGCTCTCCACGCTCTAGCTCCCGCTGCGGTAACGGTACCATGCACATACGAGATATCTTTGCAAACTACAATCCCACAGTCAGCCTGGAGTTCTTCCCGCCGACGAAGGAGAAGGCCTGGAACAACCTCTTCGACCGTATTGCCGCGGTGGAGTCGTTGAAGCCCAGCTTCGTTTCGGTGACCTACGGCGCCGGCGGCACGACCCGTGACAAGACCCACGATCTGGTAGTTCGCCTTCGGGAAGAGACCAAGCTCGATCCCGTCCCTCACCTAACCTGTGTCTGCCACACAAAGGACCAGGTCGACGAGATCCTGGACGCGTACGCGGGCCACGGTATAAGCAACATCATGGCTCTCGGCGGCGATCCGCCCAAAGACTGGGCTCCGGAACAGTGCGCGGGTACCGATTTCCCCCACGCCATCGACCTGGTGCGGCACATCGTCGCCTTCAACAGCCGGAGGCAGCATCCGGACCAGCGCGGCTTCGGTATCGGCGTGGCCGGGTTTCCGGAGGGACATCCCCACACGCCCAACCGCCTGCAGGAGCTCGCCTACCTCAAGGAGAAGGTGGAGGAAGGTGCGGACTACGTGTGTACCCAGCTCTTCTTCGACAACCGCGACTTCCTGGACTTCCGGGATCGGTGCTCTCATATTGGTATCACCGTGCCGATCATTGCCGGCCTCATGCCTGTTCTCTCCCGACGGAGCTTCGAACGCATTCCCGACCTGGCGCAGGGGTCGCGCTACCCGGCGCGGCTGATGAGACGCATCGACGCATGCGAGGGCGATGAGGAAGTAGCCCGCGTCGGCATGGAGTGGACCATCAACCAGGCGCGGGAGCTTCTGGATGAGGGCGTAGCGGGCCTGCACTTCTACACCCTGAATCGCGCCTCCGTGACGGAGGACCTCTTCAACGCTCTGGGCCTGAGCGACCTGGCCCCGGC
>CAZUVX010000042.1:8747-21235 GCA_964623865.1 uncultured Spirochaetaceae bacterium
AAGGACATCGTGCGTGGACCGAGACGGTCACAGTAGTCACCAAGACGACGTTCTCCCTGAGTTTTACGGGCCGGGCACCTGGGTTCGGCTGGTCCAGGCGCTCGATGTCGGCGTCTGTACGCTCGACGGCGAGAACTGCGTCGTCTCGGCGAATCCCGCCGTAACGCAGCTGTGCGGGTTGCAGCAGGAAGAGCTCAAACGAACCAAGTTCACCGCTCTGTGGGATCAACCGGTGCCGATCGAGGTGATTCAGGCGCTCGGGGAAGACCAGGGCGCTCCGGGCGTGGCTGCGACGGCAAGGGGCGGGTCCCTCCAGGCCGAGGTGGATCTTCGCCGGCGCGACGGCCGGGCGGTCCCTCTGCGCCTGGCCCTCTCTCCCTTGACCGACGACGAATCCCGGCGAATCGGTACGGTTGTGGTCTTGACCGATCTCTCGGAGCATCGTCGCCGGGAGGCGGCTCTGCGCGATGAGGTGCGGCGTCTAGGTCTCCTGCTCAAAGAGACCCACCACCGGGTGAAGAACAACCTGCAGATCATTGCCAGCCTGGTGGCCATCCTGGCGGGATCGGAGGACGACCCGCCGTCGTGGGTGGAGTCGCTCGAACAGCGGGTGAGAGCGATCGCCATGGTCCACGAGACAATTTACACGTCGAGCACCTACGGCGACGTCAATCTGCATGACTACATCCGGCGCATGGTCGACAACTCCCTCGCACAGGCGGGGTTAAGCGGTTCCGTCCACGTGAGCATTGACATTGCCTCCGGAAGGTTGAGCCTTGCCGAAACCATTCCCGTCGGCATTATCCTGTCGGAGTTCCTCACCAACAGCATCAAGTACGCCTTCACCGGGCGCTCCGAGGGCCGGCTTACAATCCGGGAGACCGAAGGGCCGGACGAGGTGGTCGAGCTCTACTACGCGGATGACGGTCCCGGCTTGTCGCCGGAGAAGCGCGAGAGTCCGCGTCCGGGGTCCGTCGGCATGGAGATCGTGGAAGCGCTCACGGCCCAGCTGGGTGGGGAGCTTGTATTCGGCGGCGCGCCGGGCTTCTCGGCAACCTTGACCTTCCCGCGCAACCGCTCACCGAAAGGGTGAGGCTCACGCCTGTTCGCGGAACGCCCGCGCCTGATTCACCATGTTCGTGAGGGCCGGGACGGTTTCTTCCCATCCCCGCGTCTTCAGTCCGCAGTCGGGGTTGATCCAGAAGTTCTCTTTCGGGATGACCTGGATGCTGCGGCGAATGACCTCGGCGATCTGCTCCTCCTTCGGTACGACGGGAGAGTGAATGTCGTATACCCCTATGCCGATCTGTCTGTCGAAGTTCGCTTCCTCGAAGCTCGACAGCACCTCTCCCTTGCTCCTGGTTGCCTCGATCGAGATCACGTCGAAATCCATCTCCTGGATGTACCCGATGATCTCGTTGAACTCGGAGTAGCACATGTGCGAGTGGATCTGCGTCTCAGGCTTGGCCCGCGCAGTGGCCAGGCGGAACGCGTTCGTGGCCCAGTCGAAGTAGTCGTCCCAGTCCGCCCGCTTGTTCGGAGCGAGCTCCCGGAAGGCGGGCTCATCGATCTGGACCATACCGATGCCCGCTTCCTCGTAGTCCGCCACTTCGTCCTGGAGGGCGAGTGCGATTTGATAGGCGACGGACTCCCGGGACAGATCTTCCCGGACGAAGCTCCAGGCGATGATGGTGACCGGCCCGGTGAGCATGCCCTTTACGGGCTTCTCGGTGAGGCTTTGAGCGTAGGTGATTTCGTCAAGGGTCATGGGAGCGGGGCGAGACACATCTCCGTAGATTATGGGAGGTCGGTAGCCGCGGGTGCCGTAGGAGAGGATCCAGCCGTTGGCCGTCGTCTCGATTCCATCGAGCTTCTCGGCGAAGAACTCCACCATGTCGGAGCGCTCGGCTTCCCCGTGAACCAGGACGTCGAGACCGATCTCCTCCTGTTTGGCAACGGTATCCCGGATGGTCGCACGGATGAAGTCGCGGTACGCCTCTTCGGTGATACGCCCTTTGCGGACATCCGCCCGCGCCTTGCGCACTTCCCGGGTCTGGGGGAAGCTCCCGATCGTGGTGGTTGGAAAGAGGGGCAGCCGAAATCGTTCCCGCTGGAGTCCGCGGCGTTCCTCGTATGGGGCGGCCTTGGTGAAGTCCTCTCCCGACAGGTTCGCGACGTCCTCCCGTACCATTCGGTTCTCCCCGAACGGTGCCGGCGGCTTTGGCTGATACGTGAGGGCCCCTTCGAATACCGCCTTCACCACGGCCAGGTCGTCGAGCTTCTCCGTTGCGAATGCCAGGCGGTCCATCAGCGCTTCCGGAAGCTCTTCCCCCTCAACCGTGACGGGCAGGTGAAAGAGGGGAGCGGCGTTGGACAGGGCGAGGTGCTCTGCGTGCTCCGCGAGCTCCCGGAGCTGCAGCACAACGTGATCAACCTCGGTACGCCACACGTTGCGTCCGTCCACGAGGCCGGCAATCAGCTCTTTGCCCTTGGGGAAGCCAATGCGGCTGATTGTGTCCAGGTTTGTCGGCCCATGGACAAAGTCCAGGCCTATTGCCGCGACGGGCAGTGCAAAGAGCTCCTCTAGGAAGTCGACGGCATCATAATAGGTGAAGAGTGAGATCCTGGCGTCACCCTTGGCCATTACGCTGTAGGCCATCTGAATCATGGCGATGTCCTCGGGGCCGACGTCGAGTACGAAGGCCGGCTCGTGAACGTGACACGCCGGCACCTCTTCCAGGGCGCGGCGATAGACCTCCGCAGCTGCGGCCAGGTACTCCCGGAACATGTCGGGAGGAATCCCCTTGGATAGCCGCAGGAAGGTGTACGGCCCGATCAGCCAGGGTGTTCCGTCGTACTCCGTATGCGCCTTCGCGGCAAGATTCAGCGTGAGGTCCATGTCTTCCGGGACAAAGTCCTCGAAGGTCGGGACCAGATAGTGGTAGTTGGTGTTGAACCACTTCGTCATCTCGAGGGCGGTGCCGCCGCGGCACAGGTCGTAGTACTCCCGCTGGGTTTGCGGTTTGTAGCGGCCAACCATGATGGCGGTGTCAAGCATCCAGTCATAGCCGGTCATCTCACCCACGGGGTACTCATCGACCCGGTCTTCATAGGTTTCGATGATCTCCTCCTGGAGCGTTCGGAGGCGGTGTGTCATCTCTTCCTCCGCCTCTGCCGAGAAATCCGCCTTCCAGAGCTCTTCCACCGCCCTCTTATACTCTCTATTGGCCCCGATGCGCGGGAAGCCATACGCGTATGTTCTCATGTACAATACCCCTCATGGCTATGTTGTCACGGCGGCGCGGTGAGGAGCAACCGACCCGCAAGAGATTGGTGGTATGCGCCGATCATGAAAGAGCCACGTGCGAGGGACGCGCGCAAGAGGTGCACGTATGAGAAAAATGCCCGTCATCAGCAGTGACGCCGAGCTCAACGATCGCATTACGAGAATCTGCGAGCGATTCGGCAACGTCTTCGTTCCGGTCTTCTTCGACGACAGTGAGAGCGCACTGGAGTTTCTCCGGTACGAGTTGCCGGAGATAAGCGTTATCAACTTTTCGGACCGCGGCGTTGACACCATGGAGATCCTGAACACGGTCAAGTCCGATCCCTGGCTTCATTACGGCGGCATTGTGGCGGTGCACAAACAGAGCGAAGAGCAGAGAATCTCGAGGGAGGTACCAAACTCCAATATCATCTCCATGATTCCCCGCGGTCGCTTTGTGTCCAGTTTCTCTCGCGTCCTCAAGATCGTCATTGAGAACCGGCACATCCTCTTCCAGCGGGAGATCCAGAGCTACCTGACCGGTACCATCTCAGGTAACTTTGTCATGGACAACGACCCATTCAATGTCCGGACCTACTCGAACCTGGTGACGAACTTCCTCTTCAACTCCAACTACATTGACGGCGACCGCAAGGAGCGACTGCACGTCGCGCTCTTTGAGCTCCTCATGAACGCCGTCGAACATGGAAACTGCGAGATTTCCTACGACGAGAAGACGCGGTGGCTGGAAGAAGGAGGCAACATCATTGATCTCATACGGCAGAAGACAAAGGACCCCGCCATCAAGGCCAAGCGCGTCTTCTTCTCATACCGCATAACACCCGACCGTTCCTACTACACCATCCGGGACGAGGGTGACGGGTTCGACTGGCAAAGCCACATGGAGCCCGAGCCGGGCACGGTGAACCTGGGCATGCACGGACACGGCATCCGGATGACCGGGCACTACGTGGAGAACATGCGGTACAACGAGAAGGGAAACGTGGTCTCCTTCGAGATGCCCCACCAGGAGCGCGAGGCGCAGACGGTGCCCGGCATTTTCCGGAACCAAGAGGAAACGATCTTCCGCGACGGCGACACGGTGTTCACCGAAGGGGAGGAGTCGAACTACCTCTACTACATTGTCTCAGGGCATCTCGAGGTCTATTCGTCTAACGAGCTCGTTTCCACCCTCGGGCCGGAGGACATCTTCCTGGGTGAGATGTCATTTCTCCTGAACGATCGCCGGTCCGCGACGGTCATCGCTCGCGGCGCGGTAAACCTCTTCCGAATCTCGAAGAACTCCTTCGTCAACGCGATCAAGCACAATCCGCACTACGGGATATTCCTGGCGCGATTGCTGGCGCAGCGCATTTCCCGTCTCAACGTGCGTCTTGCCTCGGCAGTTCAGAAGGACGCTGTGGCTCTCTGAGGTCGCCCGGGAGCGCGTCTTCGCTACTCCTCGGTTGTACGGATCGACGCGTGGTACCCCAGGCGGTCGACGAATTCTACGATCTTGTCGAGAACCTCCGTCCCCCCGGTATACTCTACCTGCACCGTGCTTGTGCCGCGGTCAACAAAAATATCTTCAACACCGTCGAGCTTGCGCCCGAGGTGCTCAATGGCAATAGAGCAGGATGTGCAGTTTGCGCCTTCGAGGTCGAGTATTGCTTTCTTCGGTGCTGCCGTGTTTTCCATACGCACAAGGTAATAGCTGCCTCCGTCCCGGGGCAATGCGGCCCCGGCCCCGGCACCGGCCCCCGTGGCCCCGCCCGCCGCGGCCCCGCCCCGACCACGGCGGCACCGGCCGCCGCGGCCCGGGGTTCAGCATTTCACCCGGCGGCACGCGATGACTATATTGACCACACCATGGGTATCAAGAACGTACTGTCGCTCTTCTTCTTTGTCGTCGCCGGCCTTCTCCTGGTGGCGGGCGCCATCTCCGCGGTCGGAACGGGGATCTTTCTCATAGGGGCGGAGACGACGACTGCCGGCGTGATTGACTACGAGATCGTCGAGAACGCCGCGCCCTTTATGGCCACCCGACCCGGTGGCGGCGTGCTGTACTATGCTATTGTGCAGTTCGAGACGCCCCGGGGTGACTCCGGAACCTTCACGGCCGATCAAGGCCACCGACAACGGCCCTACGAGGAGGGCGCCCCCATCGATGTCCTGTACAACCCGGATAGGCCGGAAGACGCCCGTGTCGCCGACTTCTGGGGGCTTTGGGGGCGTGTGGCCATACTTGTAGGGCTCGGCGCGGTATTCGCCCTCCTCGGCGTCTTGACGCCCTACGGCTTCGGACGCACCGGCAGGCGCGCCAACCCCTACGGCAACAACGGGAGCTCATGATGGATCTCCGAGAGCAGCGAGAGCGAGACGCACGCATTGCCCGGGAGGCGGTACCGGAGATTGTTGAAGCCTTCCAGGCGGGGATGGACAGCCTTTCCGCCTCTCGAGGCGTGGCGGAGAGGTATGACCTCGACCTGCAAAAGGCGTACCGATGGGCGCAATACGTGGAGGAACGCTTCGAGCGCGAGCGACGCGCCCTGGCCCGCAAGGGCGCAGCCCTGCTCTGGGCCGGCGTTGTGCCGGTGGTCCTCGGCGTTGCCGGCCTGGTTGGTCGCTACTACGGCGTTGCCCTCCCGCCCTGGGCGGCGATCGTCCTTCTGGTTGTGGGCGCCCCTGTCGCGGCCTTCGGTGCCTATCGCGGTCTCACCGCCAAGCGACACATCACCGTCGCCGCGGACGACGTGGTGGGCAGCTGATTCGTGACGGCTGGGCGGCACTGTCCCGTAATGGACGAAAGGGCGGCGAAAGGGCACACAAGAAAGGCCCGCTGCGACAACCGGGAATCCGGTTCTGAATCACAACGGGCCAAACATGAGGAGGCTCGTTAGGTGGCGCCGCTACGGCTGATGCTGCGGCGGCCGGTGCCGCTACGGCCGGGGCCGCGGCGGCTCGCGTTGCTTTGCGAACCTGAATATAGCCCATTTGCCGGGTAATACCAAACAATTTTCGTAATATTTGGTGTGGAGGGCGTACCAAATCATGGTAGGTCGTTTCCGGCGCGTGGCGACGTCGACGCTCCGGGGGACGCGTGATATAGTACGCGGATACTTGATATAGTACCCGGATACTTATGTTTGGACGAAAGCAGAGGAACGGCGACACCATGGTGGCGGTTGTCGTGCGCTCCTTCGGCGGCCTCGAGGCGCTCAGCGTCGAGCGCGCGGAGGTTCCACGACCCCGCAGCGACGAGGTCCTCATTGCGGTCAAGGCGATCGGCATTAACCCCCTCGATTGGAAGGTTCGCCGCGGCGAGAGCTTTGCGGAGGCTCTTGGTCCACCGCCCTTCGTGCCGGGGTGGGACGTGTCCGGGGAGGTTGCAGAGGTGGGCCCGCGCGTCACCTCCCTGACGGAAGGGCAGGAGGTCTTCGGCCTCGTGAACTTCCCTTCCCCGGGCGGGGCCTACGCCGAATACGTTGTCGCGGCAGCCGGTGACCTCTTGCCGAAGCCGGAAGGGCTCTCCCATGCAGAAGCGGCGGCGCTGCCGCTGGCCGGAACGGCGGCGTGGCAGGGCCTCTTCCGGGACGGCAAGGTGACGTCCGGACACCGCATTCTCATCCACGGCGCCGCCGGTGGGGTGGGGCACATAGCCGTGCAGCTCGCCAAGTGGAAGGGCGCGACCGTCGTCGCGTCGGCATCGGCACGAAATCTTGAGTATCTGAGCCGCATCGGCGCCGACGAGACCGTGGACTACACCGCGGAGCGGCCGTTCGAGGGTATCGACTGGGTAGACCTCATACTGGACGCGGGCGGTTGCAGCGACAATCCCGAGCTCATGGCGGCACTCGTGCGGTGGGGGCGCTACATCGTGTTCTGCGGCCGGCGGGCGCCGTCACCACGACTGCACTACTTCAAACTGAAACCCGACCGAAAGGCGCTCTCCATGTTGGCGACGCTGGCGGCGGAGGGTACCGTGCGTCTCACCACGACGAGTGTGCCGTCCCTGGAAAGCATTGCCCAGGCGCACTCGATGAGCGAGTCCGGGCACGCCCGAGGCAAGATCGTGGTACCGGTCGGCTCATCACGGTAGCCCGCCCGTTCAGATTATCCCCAGCGCCCTCCCGCCCTCCTCGACGGTGTCGAGAACGATCTCAAGGTCCTCCTGGGTGTGAATGGCCATGTAGGAGGTGCGCAGGAGACCGCGGTTCGGCGGCACGGCGGGTGCGATCACCGGGTTCACGTACACCCCGTGGTCGTAGAGGTACTGCCAGAACTGAAAGGTCTTGTTGTTGTCTCCCACAATGATCGGAACCACCGCGGTTTCGGTGGTGCCTACGTTGAAGCCCCGCTCGGTGAATCCGGCAATCATCTTCTCGGCAATGGCCTGGAGGCGCTGCACGTGCTCCGGCTCCGTTTCCATGATCTCCAGGGCCTTGGAGGCCGCAGCCAGATTCGCCGGCGGCATGCTGGCGCTGAAGATCAGGGGCCGGGCAAAGTGCTGAATGTAGTCTATGACCTCCTTGTTCCCGGCTACGAAGCCTCCGATTGATCCGAAGGACTTGGAGAAGGTGCACATAACCAGGTCCGCCAGGTCCCAATCCCCGTAGTGCTCCAGAGTTCCTCGGCCGGTCCGGCCCACAACGCCGATCGCGTGGGCCTCATCCAGGTAGATCCGTGCGCCGTAGGCATCCGCGAGTCGGCGAAGCTCCGGCATCCGGGCAATATCGCCCTCCATGCTGAAGACGCCGTCGGTGACAATCAGCTTGGGCTCGTCCAGTGGAATCCGGTCCAGGATTTCCTCGAGCTGTTTGAGGTTGCTGTGCTTGTACCGGTGGATGTTGATGCCCTTGTTCATGCCCAGGGAGAGGAAGATCCCGTCCATGATGGAGGCGTGATTGAGCTTGTCGGTGATGACATGCTCACCCCGGCCGACGAGGGCGGAGATGGTCCCCAGATTGGTCTGATACCCCGTGGTGAAGCACAGGGCGCGTTCCTTGTGGACGAAGGCCGCCAGACGCTCTTCGAGCTCCTCATGAAGGGCCAACGTGCCGTTCATGAACCGTGAGCCTGAGCAGCTCGTCCCGTAGATCTCGACCGCCTCCTCCGCGGCGTCCCGAAGGCGCGGGTCAAGGGAGAGACCGAGGTAGTTGTTGGAGCCGGCCATGATGAGCTCACGCCCTTCGGAGATGACGCGCGGGCCCTTGTACGCCTGGATCGGTCGAAAATAGGGGTAGATGCCGTGCTCCCGCGCGTCCTGGGCCTCCCGGAAGTCGTAGCATTTCTTGAAGATATCACCTTCCGTGGTGTGCTGTTCTGTGATGCTCATTGTCCCTTCCTCGTGCTCGTCTTGCTGTGCTCCGCCGTCTCACTGAGTTGTGCCCGGCGAACGATCGTATCCATTGCCCGGAAGAAGAATCTGGGCGCGACGGTCCTCACAGTAAGTGCAAACCTACTCATTCGTTCCGGAATGATCAAAAACCGGGGGCGCGTCAGGCCTCGCACGGCGGCGGCGGCGACTTCCTCAGCGGTGAAGAGTCGGGCGGAACCGGATACCGCCTTCGTCTCCACCGGTTTGGTTGCATTCTCCTGCTCGAGCCCCGGAGTGTCCGTGTCGGGAGGACACAGAACCTTCACCCTCACGTTGAACGGCGCGAGCTCCTGCCGTAACGCTTCGCTGAACCCCACGACGCCGAATTTCGTGGCGCAGTAGTCGGTGAGGCCGTAGATACCAATCAGGCCCGCTACCGACGAGACGTTCAGGATAGTACCACCGCTGCGCCGGAGCGGGTCAAGCAAGGCGTGGGTTGCATTCCACGGCCCGAGAAGATTGACCTGGAACGATGCTACCAGGTTCTCCGCCGTGAGGTCGTCGAACACTCCCGGTCTTGCGAACCCCGCGCTGTTGACGAGCAGGTCCGGGGGTCCAAATGTGTCGACGGCCTCCCGGAGGATCCGGTCGGTAGCGTCCGGATCCGTGACGTCGAGTTCCCGCGACTCCACGAGTCCGGTCCCCGGCTCGTCCTGAATGGCGCGGACCGCCGTCGCCAGGCGGGCGGGATTGCGCGCTGCAACCAGGACATCCACGTTCCGCCGCCGCAGTTCCTTCGCAATGGCAAGTCCAATGCCGCTCGACCCGCCCATGATGTATGCTCTCGTGTGCATGAACCCCACAGAACCGTCCCTCGTCTGCAAGTTTATGCTCCATTTATACCGCATAAGCCGTTGATTGTTACAGACGCATTAATAGTCCGTTGGGTTTATTTGCTAACCCTCGTGGGCTACGTAGGTTGAGGGCACGGAGGTTATCACATATGAGACCCAGGACACTCAAGCGGATCGCTGTAACGGCGCTCGCCATGCTCACCGTCATGGCGGCGTGCGGGAATACGACGGCTTCCACGGACTCCGGAACGGACTCGGCAGGCTCCGAGTCTTCCGGGACCGACGGTCAACAGGTTGCCCAGGCAAACGGCTCACGGTCGAACGAGGATTCGTCGACACGGGAGCAGCTGGAGAGCTTCGAGACGGTTTTTGCCGACGTCGCCGAGGAGATCCTGCCGGTAGTGGTGGAAGTGAACGTGGTGAGTATGGTCGAGGTGCCGCAGTCACCCTTCGACTTCTTCTTCTCCCCGCGCGGCGAGCGCGACGACCAGGAGCAGCAGGAGGTGCCCCAAGAAGGGCTCGGTTCCGGCGTGATCGTACGTCAGGACGGGGACACTGTGTACGTCATTACGAACAATCATGTTGTCAGCGAGGCGGACCGACTGAACGTTGGGCTTGCAGACGGACGACAGTACGAGGCCGAGCTGGTCGGCGGCGACACGCGGCTCGACCTGGCCCTCCTCGAGTTCACAACCAGTGAAGACGTGCCGGTGGCGACCTTGGACGACTCCAACGAGCTGCAAGTCGGCAACTGGGTGGTTGCGGTTGGGAATCCTTTCGGCTTCGAGTCGACGGTGACCGCCGGAATCGTCAGCGCCCTCGGACGCACCCCCGCCATGGCCCAGGCGCAGCAGCAGGGCGCGAACGTGCCCACGCTGACCGACTTCATCCAGACGGATGCCGCCATCAACCCCGGGAACTCCGGCGGGGCGCTCTCCAACCTGGATGGAGAGATCGTGGGCATTAACACGTGGATCGCTTCCCGGAGCGGCGGTAGCGTAGGCATCGGCTTTGCTATTCCTGCCAATGTCGCCCGGAAGGCGGTAAACGACTTCATTGAAGAGGGAGAGATCGTCTACGGCTGGCTCGGTGTCTCAATTGCGGATTCGAGCTCGTCCCTCTTTCAGGACATCCGGAGCGAGCTCAACCTGGGCGACGAGACCGGTGCGCTGGTCGTGAACGTCTATCAGGGGTCACCGGCGGCACAGCAGGGGCTTCTGCCGGGCGACTTTGTAACCAGCGTGAACGGAGAGTCGATCGACAACTCCTCCGAGCTCACCCGGATCATCGGCAATCTTTCACCCAACGAGAGCATGGACATCGGTCTGATTCGCAACGGTGAGTCCCGGAGCTTCGAGATTGAGATCTCCCAGCGAGAACCGGAAGCGGAGCTCGATCAGCTGTCCGACCGGCTGTGGCCGGGAGTGATCGTGGCCGGCATCAATGAGACCATGCGCGACCAGCTCGACGTGCCCGGGTCCGTGAACGGTGTGGTTGCCGTGCAGATCGCCGAGGACTCACCGGCGGGGAAGGCCGACATTCGTCAGGGTGACATCATCGAGAGTGTCGGCGGTACGAGTGTCGACGGCCTGGGTGACTTCTACCGCCTCTTCAACGACAGCGGTAGACGGATTCGCCTGGGGATTTGGCGTCGCGGAGCGACTACGGAGACGACCATCCGGAGGTAGGCGGTTTGCGGCCGACAACCCCGGCGCGTTCCACCCCGGGGCGTTCCTTCTTCCGGGCGTTTCTTCTCGCGGGCGTTTGGGTGTTCCACCCCGGGGCGTTCGAGCCCCGGGGGGCGTCGTCGCCGCTTGCGGCGTTGTGTATACTCCCTCCATGTCGTCTACCGCGCTTACGGACTATCTAACGGCGGAGCGCATTGCCTTTCTCAGCGTGCGTGAGCGCTACGAGGCAATCACCGCCCTGCTGGACCGGCTTTCCCACGTCGCCCCGTCGGTTCCCCGGGAAGAGGTGCGTCGCCGCGTCTTTGACCGGGAAGAGGCCATGTCCTCGCGGATCTCCGCGGGCATTGCCGTTCCCCACGCGGTCATGGAGGGGCTGTCGGAGACGAACGTCGTTCTTGGAATCTCACGGGAGGGGGTGATCTGGGATCCTCACGGTCGCGACCCGGTGCACCTGATCGTTCTGGTGGTGGGCGGCCCCGATCAGCACCTCGAAGTGCTCGGCGCCATTGCCGGACAACTCCGGGACGAAGAGCTCTACGGAAAGCTCCTGCAGGCACAGGACGGCGATCATGCGTATCGGCTACTGGTGGCGGATCGCGGCGAGCCCGCTCGTCGCCTGGTGTTCAACGACACCGATGTCTCCGTCCTCACCGTCGACCAGGCGCGGCAGATGGCTGAGCGCCTCAACGCGGCGCGAATCGTTCTCCATGCGGACGCAATCGATGAGGTCGAGTATCTTGCGGGACTTGCCCGCAAGGTAGGCGCCATTGTGGTTACGACGCGGCCGGAACGCTTCTCCGGCACCGCATACGGTGACCTGGAGATCATCTCGCTCCCCCTCGGCGCCGCGCGTCGTTCGGCAAACGTGAAGTTCGCGCTCCTCTATCTCCTATCTCAGGGTGCACTCTCCCGGCAAGACGTCGTGGTCAACGTCTTCGGCCTCCCGGGATCCGGGTACTTCGACTCCATCCGGCTCACTCACATTGAGAGCGAGTTCGATCTGCCCATTGGTGTCGGCGAGAACGAGATGCCCGGAGACGTGCAGCCCCACGTCATGACGCGCCTCCTGGAGCTGGTGAGCACCCTTGCTACGGAGGGTCGCGAGGGCAAACCGGTGGGCACCATGTTCGTCCTGGGTGACTACGAGAACGTGAAGGGACACGCTCATCAGCTCATTGTGAACCCCTTCGCGGGCTGCCCGGAGGATCAACGCAACGTCCTGGACCCCAACCTCGAGGAGACAATCAAGGAGTACGCCAAGATCGACGGCGCTTTCGTGGTGCGCGGGGACGGGGTGATCGTATCGGCGGGCACCTTCGTGCAGGGCGGCACCGCCGGCTCCGTGGAGCGCGCCGGGGCCGGCG